>NZ_SBHM01000007.1:1240079-1860118 GCF_004028095.1 Paenarthrobacter ureafaciens
CGGACGCATTCCTTTGGTTGTAGGCGTGTTGCCGGATCAGCACGTGGAGGTCCTGCAGACCGCCCGGGCATTGGCTGAGCAGCTCGGCGTGCCCTTGGTCTGCGCATATGTGGACGAGGCAAGTTACCTCGTGGAATGGGATCCGTCGCGGGAGACCCACAGGATGTCTTTGCACCCGGAGAAGGACGACGAGGACGTGGCCGCCATCCGGAAGGGACTCGGCAAGGCAATCGCAGAAGCCATGGACGGCGGCTCGGCAGACTGGACGTTGCGACTGCTGGCGGGTGATCCGGCCCGGGCGCTGGGTCGGCTCGCCGAGGACATCAAAGCATCAATGATCATCGTCGGCACTCCCGAGCCCGGACTTGGGCACCGGATCTCCGAGGCATTGAACGGTTCGGTGGCCGCGTGGTTGAGCCACCACCAGCGCCGGCCGGTGTTGATCGTGCCGCAGAAAAAGCGGCCGGAAAACACCTCGGGAAACTAAAGCGAAAGTACTAATTCCAAGTGGTGGCAATGCTGTCACACCCAACGTAGAGTTGTTACTGCAGGTCAGCGTAAGCGCCTGCCACAAGGCTGCTCCGGAGTGCGTATCCCCCAATAACGCACTCCGGAGCTTTTGTTTAAGCCAATTTGTGCCGGGTGCCTTCCGGATCCGCGTGCCGCCACCACCTGCTTTGGGCGTGAAAATGGCCCCGACTGCCGCTCTCACGGCGTGTCGGGGCCATTCTGCTTTCAAAGTGGGTGGTGAAGGTACGGGCGAAAAGCACGACGGCGGCACCCACCAACCCGGGCGGCTTACCTCACGAACGTGTACAGCAGGGCCGCCATGCCGAAGCCCACAATGGACAGGACTGTTTCCAGGACGGTCCAGGTCTTCAGGGTGTCCTTCACTGACATGTTGAAGTACTTGGAGATGATCCAGAACCCGCCGTCGTTGACGTGGCTGGCGATGATGGATCCCGAGGAGATGGCCACAACAATCAGGGCGAGCTGCGGCTGGCTGTATCCGGAGGCGAGGCTCGGCGCGAGGATGCCACCGGTGGTCACGATCGCCACCGTGGCCGATCCCTGTGCGATGCGCATGCCGGCGCTGATCACGAAGGCCGAAAGGATGATGGGAAGGCCCGCCTGGGACAATGTGTCCGCAACAGCCTTGCCGACGCCGGTGGCTGAGAGGACGGCCCCGAAGAACGCGCCGGCACCGACCACCAGCAGGATCATGCCCACGGGCCGCAGTGAGGAACCGGTGATCTCGCTTAGTTCGGTGGCGGTCATGCCGCGGCGGATGCCCAGGAGCCACATGGCCAGGAGCACGGCAACGGTCAGCGCAATGGCCGGGTTGCCGAAGAACTGGAGGGTGTCGCGGAAGGCGCCGGCCGGGACGAAAATGTTGCCGAAGGTGCCGCCGAGGATGAGGATCATGGGCAGGCCGATGGCCAGGAGAACCAGGCCAATGGAGGGTTCGTGTCCGCGGGCAGTGTCCGCCTCCTCGATGATGCGGTCCTCGGGAACGTGGACCATCACACGCTTCCCGATCCACGTGCCCCACAGAATACCGGAGGCGAACCAAGCGGGGATGCCGCAGATGAGGCCCATGAGGATGATCCAGCCGAGGTCCACGTGGAACAAGCCGGCCGCAGCAACGGGTCCGGGGTGCGGGGGAAGGAAGGCGTGGGTCACGGAGAGGCCGGCCAGCAGCGGCAGGGCATACAGCGCGAGGGACTTGCCGCCGCGGATCGCCGCAACGTACACCAGCGGTGCGAGCACGAAGATGCCGATGTCGAAGAACACGGGATGCCCAGCACAAAGCCGGTGATACCCATGGCGAGCGGCGTTCCCTTCTCGCCGAAAATCTTCACCAGCCGGCCAAGGAGCACCTCGGCACCGCCGGACCGTTCGAGGATCGCGCCAAGGACAGTACCCAGGCCGATGATCACCGTGATGTGCCCGAGGATGCCGGCGAAGCCCTTCTCAATGAGGGCGTCGCTGCTCTTGGTGGCCGATCCCACCAGGGCCTCCACCGAGCCCACCAGGGCCACCAGCACGCCGGTTCCCACCAAGGCGATGAACGGTTCGAGTTTGACCTTGATGATCAGGAACAGCAGGAGCGCAATGCCGGCGCCTGCCAGGAGGAGCAGGCCGGCGGTATCGTTCCGCAGCCAGTCGAGGAATTCATTCATGGACGTGTCTTTCCGGGTAGTCCTACTTGAGGGTGCCTGTGAAGGCGGCGGCACGGGCCCCGATGTCTGCCCAGTCGCCGGCAGCAACTGCCGCGGGCGGTACCACGCTGGTGCCGCAGCAGACTGCGGCAGCACCGGCGTCGAGGTAGCTCTTGGCGTTGGAGGCGTCGATGCCCCCGGAGGGCAGCAGCCGGATTCCCGGGAAGGGTCCTTGCAGGTCCTTCAGGTACGCGGGTCCGAGCTGGCGGGCAGGGAAAATCTTGACGGCGGCCGATCCCAAATCGAGAGCCTGGGCCACCTCGGTGGGGGTCATGGCGCCGAGGCTGAACGGGACACCGGCGGCGGTTGCGACGGCGGCTACCTCGGGCCGAAGCCCGGGCGTCACCAGGAACTTCGCACCGGCGTCGATCGCAGCGCGCGCTTGGTCACCGGTCATGACCGTGCCGATCCCGACGGCGGCACCATGGTCCGCTGCCGTTTCCGCCGCGCGCTGGACGTGTTTGAGCACATCAGGCGTGGTGAAGGTCAGTTCGACGCTGCGGATGCCGCCGTCGGCCAGCGCCCGGCACAGCTCGGCAGCGTCCGTGATGGACGGCGCGCGGACCACCGCCAGGGTGCGGTCGACCTCGAGCTGATGGATGAATTCTTCGGGGGTCATTGCATTCCTTCTCGGTTGAATCCGGCTTCCCGGGTGAGGCCGTCACGGTGCCGACGGAGGGCTCGGCCGGAACGTGCGCCGGTGGGCCGGCCGCCGTCGATCGCAGCCGTTCCGTTGACGAACACGTAGTGGATGCCGCTGGCGGCTTGGCGGGTATTGTCGAAAGTGGCTTCGTCGCGGATGGTTTCCGGATCGAAAAGTACGACGTCGGCGGCGAACCCTTCGCGGATCAGTCCCCTGTTGCGGAGCTTGAGTCGTGCGGCAGGCCGGCCCGTCAGGTGGTGGACCATGTCCTCCACGCTCAGCAGTCCGAGGTCGCGTGAGTAGTGGCCGAGGTAGCGCGGGAATGTGCCCCACGCCCGCGGGTGGGGCTTGGCGCCGACCAACAACCCGTCGCTGCCGCCGGTGTGCGTGCGGTGCTTCATGATGGTTTGGACATTTTCTTCGTGGCCCACGTGCTGCAGGATGCCGGTGCCCAGGCGGTCATCGGTGAGGATGCGGGCGAACACATCGAACGCTTCCTCTCCTGTTTCCGCGGCGATGTCCTTGATGGTCCGGCCCACGAAGCCTGCGAGCGCAGGGTTTTGGACGCCGCTGATTTCCAAGGTGTCCCATTCGGCCACAACCCCGTGGCAGCCGTCCGAGCCATAGATCTCCACGGTTTCGCGGATGCGTGCCCTCGTGGCGGGGTCGGACAGGCGTGCCAGGGTTGCTTCGGTTCCTCCCGCGGATGCCCACCCGGGGAGGATCGCGCTCAGCGTGGTGGCGCCGGGAAGGTAGGGGTAGGTGTCCAGCGTGATGTCCGCACCGTCATCAAGCGCGGAGTCGATCAGGTCCAGGAGTTCCCCGGCACGGCCTTTGTTTTCGGCAAAGTTCATGGTTGCGTGGGACAGATGCAGGGCACATCCGCTGTGCCGGCTCAGGTCGATCATCTCGGCATAGGCGCCCAGGGCATTCTTGCCGTAGGAGCGGTGGTGCGGGGCGTAGAACCCTCCCAATTCACCGACAACCCGGCACAGTCCGGCCAGCTCTTCCGTTGTTGCGTACATGCCCGGGTGTAGGTGAGCCCGGAGGACATCCCCACGGCGCCTTCCTCCATCGCGGCGCGGACAACGTCCTGCATCCGCTGCTGTTGTTCCGGCGTGGGATCACCTTCGTCGAAGCCCATCACCATGGCCCGCACGGTTCCTTGCGGTACGAGGTAGGCGGCGTTGGTGGCGATCCTGCCGCCGGAATCTTCAGCGTCCAGGCGGTCCAGGTACTCGCCGACGCTGCGCCAGTTCCAGTCGAAATCCGCCGGGTTGCCGTACCAGCCGGCGATCTTCTCCCGGACGCCTGCCAATGTTGCGTCGTCCACGGGTGCGTAGGAGAGCCCGTCCTGGCCCAGCAGTTCAGTGGTGACGCCTTGGCTGAGTTTGGCGTAGTGGTCCCGGTTGACCAGCAGCTGGAGGTCGGAGTGGGCGTGCATGTCAATGAAACCGGGGCTCAGGACCAGGCCGTGCGCATCGATGACGCGATCCGCTCCGGCAGCGGTGAGGCTGCCGGCGTCGGCCACCTCCGCGATCACGGAACCGTCCAGCAGGACGTCCGCTGCACGGCGCTCCGCTCCGCTTCCATCCACCACCGTGGCGTTGCTGATGAGGGTCTTCATGGGATTCCTAGAAGAAGGTATGGATAAGGTCGACGACGGTCAGGTCGGCCGGGCTGCCAGCGTCGGCGCTGCTGCCGGTGCCGCTGCTGCCGTTGCCGCTGCTGCCGTTATCCGCCAAGACCGGAATGACGGTCCACTTGTCGAAGGCGGTGCAAGGATGTGAGAGGCCCAGTCGTACGACGTCCCCGGGTGTGACCGTGACGTTTGCGGGGTAGGCCATGAAGCAGTGCTGGTCGTTGATGGCCTTCCCTGCTGGCCTGCAACGGTGTCAGAACCCGGCACCCACGTTACGCACGACATCTACCAAACTGCCCTGCCCCTATCAGCGGTCTCCCAACACCCGCCAGCCCCGGTGACAACACTCTCAAGATCATCGATCAACAGAGCAACCCAATCATGCCGGAACCAACAGGCCAACACACCCACATCCTGCACCAGGAAACGGGCTACGAAAAAGGTAACGAGCAACGCCTGGCGGGTCAGGGGGTCAGGCGCTTCGGGGCCAATCCCGGCGGGACCGCGGGGACTCTCTGCCGCTTCGCATAGACCCGGGCGCGCTGGCTGGACAGGGCCAGGAGCACCAGGATGTCGGTGGCAAGGCCCGGAAGCCCGGCTTCGAGCGTGATGCTGGTGCTGCCCGTAGAAGCATCGATGGCCTGCACCAGAATCGATAGTGAACTCAGGCCCATCGCGATCACCCGGGCCGCATTGCTGCCCAGGAAAATCCGCCAGGCCAGGAAAACCTCCCCCAGCCCGAAGACCAACACAACGATCCCCAGGAACGTGAGCACCGCCGTCGTGGTTTCCGGATCGGCCGCACCGTCATCAAGGGTGACATCCGAGAAATCGCCTGAAGACGTCAACAACGCGACGGCGAGCGCGAGCGCCGCAACCGCCCTGACCACCACAAGGGCAGCGCCCACAATGGTTGGTGCCGGACGGCGGTCGCGGCTGTCCGTGTTCTTCGGTCCGTCGGCTTCCTCGACGGGAACCCCACGGGCGTCGACGACGGGAAGGTCGCCGTCCGTGGAAATGGAATCGCCGCCACCATTGCGCGAGTGGTACCCCGTTGAAAAGTCCTTGATCACGTGGACGCGGACGGCGGGTTCGGCTTCGGAGACTGTCCGGACGATGTGGTCACGTTCGACGTCGGTATTCTGTTCAATCTTGTGGGTGATCTGAAGCGTGAACAGGGAAAAACCCACGCTGCGGTCGTAGGTTCCGGCGGCAAGCCAATCCACTGTGTGGCCGCCGGGGAGCATCCACCCGTCGGGGCAGCGCCAAAAGCGGACGTGATGCCGTTTGCCGGGATTATTGTCCACCTCCTGCTGGTAGGCGAAGTCCTGCTGGCGGTCGAAGAGGTAGAGGGGACTAACCGGTGCCTGGGTGTAGCTCTGGCGAAGGATGGTTGAACTGATGATGCGGCGGCTGCTGGCAAAGGTGACATCGTCCGCGATGGTCCAGCCCGCGCGGTGCATGATGGCATGGATCTGGCGTTCGGCACCGAGGAGGGCAACGTTCACGGGGTCCCCGAGGAGTCCGTCACTGGTGCGGGCCCGGCCGATGAAGTAGCCCGGAACGTAGATCGTGGTCAGGATCCGGTGGAGTCGGGGAAGTAACAGGTATGCCAAAAAGGCCCAGAAGAGGAACCAGGACCACAGTTGTCCCCAGCCAAGCTGGAAGCTCTCCCCCGCCAGCAGGAAGGCCAACCACACCGCCGATGCCCCGGCCAGGACAAAGAAGGCGTGATCTATCCAGCTGTCACCAGGCTGTTGCTCCATTGCCTTGTACATCGGCCCCCTCCGAAATATCACACATCCGGTTCGTGCTCATGTCACGCCCCTTAAGCTTGGTCCGCGATGCCTTATCTGTACACAATCAGCCAGTATTCGGCACGGGTTCGACAAACGTTGAGGTGCTCCGACTAGCATGAATACTCCCGGGCTGCCCGGGTACGTGTCCTCTTGAGCAAGCCCTCGGAAGGCCGGCGCCAAGTGCGTGGGCCGCGTAAAGGAGAAGACTGTGCAGGAGCCGAAAGTCAGCGACGATGTGTCCGGCATGAAGGATGCTGCCGGAGATTCCACAGAGCTGAATGAGTCATCGAACGGCACAAGCGGGGAAGAGACGGTAGAAGAAACCGAAGTCCCGGAAGTCTCCTTCGACGAGCAGTTCTACCCTGCGCGGCCCAAAGCGCTGCGGCCCGTAGCCCGCCGTCGCCAGTTTTTCGCCGCGCGCCCCTCCCTTGAGTTCGACGGGCTGAACAAGACATACGTTGATTGGCTTCGCAACCAGTCGATGCTGGGAGATGCCAACACCATGGCGCGGCAGTTGTCAGGCCAGGCGAGCATGTGGCAGAACGCCTATGCCCGGCCGAACCCGCGGGCTGCCGTGGAGAAGGCCCCGGTCTGGTTCACGGCCTATCCGCTTTCCTTCATCACCAAGGAAAAGCAGTCCTTCCTCGCCGCCCTGGGGGACCCCGAACTGTGGGAGGCATTCCGCGAGATCGGCATTCGGGGCCTGCACACCGGACCCGTGAAACTGGCCGGCGGCATCAGTGGCTGGTCCCAGACGCCCAGCGTTGATGGGCACTTCGACCGCATCAGCATGGCAATCGATCCCGCCTTCGGGACGGAAGAGGAATTCCGCCGGATGTGCGAGGTGGCAGCGGACCACGATGGCACTGTCATTGACGACATCGTTCCGGGCCACACCGGAAAGGGCGCCGATTTCCGTCTCGCCGAGATGAACTTCCGGGACTACCCCGGCATCTACCACATGGTGGATATTCCCGAAGAGGACTGGCACCTGCTGCCTGATGTTCCTGAGGGCAAGGACTCGGTCAACATCAGCCCCGAGGCTGAACAGGCGCTGCAGAAAGCCGGCTACATCATTGGCCGCCTGCAGCGTGTGATCTTCTACGAACCGGGCGTCAAGGAGACCAACTGGAGCGCCACGCGTCCGGTGGCAGACACCACGGGCAAAATCAGGCGCTGGGTGTACCTGCACTACTTCAAAGCCGGGCAGCCCTCGATCAACTGGCTGGACCCGACGTTCGCAGGAATGCGTTTGGTTGTGGGCGATGCCCTTCACTCGCTGCTTGACCTCGGCACGGGCGCGCTCCGCCTTGATGCCAACGGATTCCTGGGCGTTGAAAAGAGCGCCGAAGAGCAACCGGGCTGGTCTGAGGGCCACCCGTTGTCCGAGGCCGCCAACCAACTCATCGGTTCCATGATCCGCAAAGTAGGCGGGTTTTCGTTCCAGGAACTCAACCTCACCATCGACGACATCAAGGCCCAGTCCGAGGCCGGCGCCGATCTGTCCTACGACTTCATCACCCGCCCGGCCTACCATTACTCCCTGGTCACGGCGGACACCGAGTTCCTCCGCCTCACCCTGCGGCTGGCCATGGAGATCGGGGTTGACCAGGCTTCATTGGTCCATGCCCTCCAGAACCACGATGAATTGACGTACGAGCTTCTGCACTTCGCTGCCGGCCACCGTGAGGATGTGTTCGAGCTCGGCGGCGAGGAACTGACCGGCGCAGAGGTGGCGGAGAAAGTTCAGCAGACCCTCCGCGATCGCCTCACCGGTGAGAGTGGCCCCTACAACGCGCTCTTCACCACCAACGGCATCGCATGCACCACCGCGAGCTTCATCATGGCAACCCTCGGCATCCCGGACCCCGAGGCCATGACGCCCGAGCAGGAGGCACAGGTTCGGGACGTCCACGTGCTCATGTCCATGTACAACGCGCTCCAGCCGGGCGTCTTTGCCCTGTCCGGGTGGGACCTCACGGGCATCATCGCCCTGCCGCGCGACGTCGTAGGCGAACTGACCGCGCAGGGCGACACCCGTTGGATCAACCGCGGCGCCCACGACCTCATGGGCACCCGCCCGGATGCGGCCAAGTCCGCGGCAGGGATGCCCCGCGCCCGGAGCCTCTATGGTTCATTGCCGGAGCAGCTCAAGGATCCCAACTCCTATGCGCGCCGCCTCCAGGAGATCCTGCGGGTGCGCGAGAGCTCCGGCATCGCCACGAGCGTACTCCTGGATGTGCCGGAGGTCTCCAACCGCGCCCTCCTGGTGCTGGTCAACCAACTCGGCGACGGCAGCCTCGAGGTCACGGTCCTGAACTTCTCCGACCAGGAAATCGCGGGCAGCATCCAGTCCCCGCATTTGGTCCCCGGTTCAGTGGTCCATGACCTCTTCAGCAGCGAGGACGTCGGCCATGTGGACGACCTCCACAGCTTCTTCCTGGAGCTCGGCCCGTACCAAGGCACCGCGCTGGTACTGCGGGAACCGGAACCTGCCGAGGAGGAACAGGCAGAGTAAGGGCACGACGGCGGTGGGCGGCGGCGGTTTCCAGGCGCCGCCGTCGCGGTTTCCTGCGGCCACTCTGGAAGGCGCACCTCCGGGAGTCAGCGGGTGGAGTCCCAGCTCTGAACCAGGAAAGCCGAACCACGGGGGGCGCACTGCCCCTCATCTACCTCGGCGGAACCGCCTCCGAACACGAAATCGTCGCCAATGGTCAAGGTCGCGCCGTCGGGGAAGACCACTCCAGAGTCGATGATCCTGGTCCCCGAAGGGAAAATGAGGCTGCCCTCGCTGCCGTCGGTATAGGTGCTCACAAAACACCCGGCCGCGTTAATGCCGAGCTTTCCCGGATTGGCGGCGTCCATGTGGAAGTCAGCTTCCGGGTCATTGGCGACCGCGGCTTTATTGCCATTGCCGCCCGTGACGATGTGGTTGTCGAAAGTCGGCATGCGGCCCGTGATCTCCGGCAACGGAGATCCGGTCTCCTCGGTTGCGACAGTCTGGGTGGCCGCGGGAGCCGGCTGCTCCGCTGCCGCCACAAACACTCCGGAAACAGCAACGCCGGCAATCACGGCCGCCGTCGCCGCCACCAGGCCAACTCCCGCCACCAGTCGGAACCGCCGAGAGGACGACTGATTGTGGAAATCTTCAACGGAACCTCCCGCAGTGAGTTGCTCCGCGTCAGAGAGGATGACTGCGAGGCTCCTCTCCCGGCTCTTGGCCAACTCCGCCTCCGTCACCGCCAGGGCCGGGTCGGCCGCGACCAGTCGTTCCAGGTCCTGCTTGGTACTCATTGTGTGGATTCCTCTGCAGCATGGTCGGTCAAAAGCATCCGGCTGAGTTCTTTACGGGCCCGGTGCAGTCGCATCCGGACGGCCGCGGGAGTCAGCCGAAGCAGTTTGGAGATTTCGGTAGAGCTGAAGCCATCCCAGTACGTCAGGAGAAGAACCTCGCGTTCCTCTGGCTTGAGCATGTCCAAGGCCTCACGGACGCCCGGATCGTGGGTGTCCGGCATGTGTGTCCGCTGCATCTCCAGCAGCTTCGTGAGGTTGTGGGAGCGAAGGTTTGCCCTGTAGTGGTTGCGGAGGACGTTCCGGGCTATGCCGAACACCACCGGCACGGATAATTCCTGGTCACGACTGCATTTCTCCCACGCGATCCTGAACACCTCCGCGGAGAGATCCTCTGCGGTGGACGCTTCCTCCGTCCGGCGCCGAAAGTACCGGTAGACCTGGTCGTGGCAGGCAACGTGGGCCGCCAGGAACTGCTTTTCCCGGGTCGGCTCCACACGACCCCCTTGATCCGTCTCAACGCTCATAGCCGGTTAATGTCCGGCAGTCAGAAGAATGTAACCAGTTTTGCTGAAGGGCACGGGATCCCGTGTGCCGTCACCACCTACTTTGAGTTGCGCACCCCGCCCACTTGCCAGCTTTCACGGCGTGTCTGCCCAAGTTCAGGCCAAAGTGGGTCGTGACGGTACACCTTGCGGTAGTCGCCCACGCACAGGGCACGACGGCGGAACGCGTCTAGGTGCCGACGCCAAGTTTGGCTACACTTTCGGGCAGGATGTGTCAGTACCCGGTCGCCTGTCCGACTGACGAAACAACAAGGACATTTCATGCCTGAGCCCGAACTTCCGTGGCCGTTGCTGCGCGCTGTGGCTGCACTGGCCGATGCGCCCTTGGCGGAGATTGCCGAGCGGCTGCGGGATGCCCTTCTTCCAACGTTCGGCTGCAGCGCCTTGGTGATCTTTACCGAGGATTGCACCGGCCGGCCGCAGAAGAAGGCGGGCGCCGAGGAGATCACTTCCCGCGTGTCCATTGCAGAGCTTGACGTTCTCCGTGGTGCGCTGCCCGACGAGGCACCCTGGCTCGGGGAAGCCGATATCGCAGGGCAAGCCCGGCAGGTACTCGCCCTACGGCATGGGCCCAGCAATGCCCTTCTTGTGTTGACGGATCCCAAGCCTGCAGAACCGGAACCCGGATTCGGACTGTTGGAGTACCTGTGGGACCTCACGGCCAAGCGCATACGCGAAAAAGTCGCGGATGCACCGCCGTCGTACTTGCTTGAATCACGGGCGGCCTCGGCCGAGCGGGTCCGGGTCACGGCGGAACTGACGGACCTCCACTCGACCACTCTGGAGACCTTGCTCGCGGCCTTGCGGTCGAACGCTTTGGACGATGCAACCGCCCGAACGACTGCCACGAACCTCGCAGCGAAGGCCTTGGTGGCGCTCCGTTCATACAGCGACCGCACCACCGATCTGGTGGAAGAACCGGTTGTCAGGGCTTTCGAACGCCTGCGCGAGGACCTGCGCCCGTTGACGAGTTTCAGCGGAATCGAAGTCCAGTTCATCGAACCGCCGCTCAATGGAAGGGCGCTGCCGGGCGAGGTCGCGCATGCGGCCCGGGCCATTGTCCGCGGGCTGGTGCTGGCAATGATGGAACAGCCGGAGGTGCGCCGCGTCCGCACGCAATGGGATTGTGACGGCGAGAACCTGCTGATCAACGTACGCGACGACGGCGGTGGCGCACTGACCACTGACGACCCCGGCATTGCGAGGCTGGACCGCCGGGTCCAGGCCCTCACGGGTCAGATGCGGATGGATGTCATGTCCGGCTGGGGCGCGGACGTCTTCGTTTCGCTCCCGCTGGACCTGCCGACGCGGCCGCCCGGAGACGTTGCCGCGTGGAACCTTGCCGCGCGCGAACTGGAGGTGCTCCAACTGCTGGCAGCAGGGCACCGCAACCGCACCATCGCGTCGTCCATGGGGATCAGCGAGAATACCGTGAAGTTCCATGTACGGAACCTTTTCAAGAAGCTCGACGTCGGTTCGCGCACCGAGGCGATCGCACTGGCCCACAGCCGGGGCATGCGGTAAGGCTAACCGACCCTCACCAAAGCGTCATCCCGCCTGTCCGCCCCGCTGAGAAGGACATCCTCGGCGCTGGCCTGGACGTTAGTGAACGCCTCGAAGCTGCGCACCGTGTCCCCGAAGACTTCGTCGGGGTCGAGCCGGCGGAGTTCTTCTGCGAGGCAGTCCCTCAGGCTGCGGCGTGGGAGGGCGATGCGTTGTGCGGGCTGGCCTGGCTGGACGAGTTCGACGATCGAACCCCGTTCCCTGGTCAGGCTGATGGTCCCGGATGGCGTGGCAAGGTGGACCCCAACGATGCCCGTTCCTGCCTGGCTGGAAACGATCGCCACGGGAACCCGAAGGGCGCGTCCCAACCAGCTTCCGAGCAGCAGGGTGCTTGGGGAATCGCCGTCGCCTTCCACCGTCACTGCGGTGACCTCAACGTCGTCGGACTGCTCCAAAGCCGCAGCGAGTTGGATGCGCCAGTTTGTCAGTCGGGTCCAGGCGAGGTCGGTATCGCCGGCTTTGTAGGTTCGGCGGATGTTCTCCAGGGCCTGGGCAGGGTCCGGTTCGTTGGCCGAGTCAGTGATCCGGCGGTGCGCGATCGCTCCGATGGAGGTCTCGCACGCGGATTCGGGTGCCCCGTTCGGCCACCAGGCCACGATCGGGGCGTCCGGGAGCAGCAGCGCAGCAACCAGGGATTCGCTTTCGTGCGCCATCTGCCCGTACCCGCGCAACACGATCACCTCCGACGCGCCTGCATCGCCACCGACCCGGATCTGCGCGTCCAACCGGTTCGGGGCCTGCGCTCCGGCGTCGGCCAGCACGATGATCCGGCAGGGGTGTTCCCGGGAGGCTTCGTTCGCGGCCTCGATGGCTTCTTCTTCCTGCCCGGACTTGGTCACCACCACCAGCGTCAGCACCCGCCCCAGCGCGATCACCCCGCCCTGCTCACGCAACGAGGTGATCTTCTTGGAAATCTTCGAGGTGGTTGTATCGGGAAGATCTACGATCATGGCCTTCTCCAGGTTCGTCCGATATGCGAAAGGTGGCGCCCCGCAGTCCAGCTGCGGGGCGCCACCTTGGTGCGGAAGGAATCAGGCGATGGCTGCGCGCAGCTGCTTTGCGGCCAGCGCAGGATCCTCGGCGGAGTAGATGGCGCCACCGGCGACGGCGACGTCGGCTCCCGCCTTCTGCACGTCGGCGATGGTCTCCAGCTTCACGCCGCCGGCGACGGAGAACGGAACGCGTGCTTCAGAGCCGGCGCGCAGCAGGCCGTTGAGGTCGAAGCCGGGCTTGGCCTGCTCGTCCAGGCCGGCGTGCATTTCAACGAACTTCGCGCCGAGGGCACGGACTTCCCGTGCACGGGTGACCTTGTCCTCGATGCCAATGAGGTCAACCACAACGCCCTTGTTGTGGGCCTTGGCGGCCTTCACGGCACCGGCGATGGTGGAATCGTCCGCTGCGCCAAGGACGGTGACCAGGTCGGCTCCTGCCTTGAAAGCGATGTCGGCTTCGAGTTCGCCGGCGTCCATGGTCTTGAGGTCGGCGAACACGATCTTGTCCGGGTGGGCGTTCTTGACGGCAGTGATGACCGGCAGGCCTTCGGCCTTGATCAGCGGCGTGCCGAGTTCAATGATGTCTACGTACTCGGCTACCTGGCCGGCCAGTTCGAGGGCGGCTTCGGTGGTCAGGAGGTCGATGGCAACTTGGAGCTTCATGGGAAGGGACTACTTTCTGTTGTGGTTCTGCTGGAGGGAAATCGGGGTGGCTTTACTCAAGGTTCGCGTGACGCAACCACAGCTCTTCAGCGGGTTGCGCGTCGTTGTCCCAGAGGGATTGGAAGATGGTTTCAGTGGCCAGGAAAAGTGCCTGCTCGAACAATGAGCCGGAGTACTGGCGGGTGACGGCGGATCCGTGGTCGGTCTTCTGGGCCGCCGGGATGACCACCACGGAATCAGCCAGACCCGCCAACGGGGAGTCCGGGTTGGTGGTGAACGCTGCGATCCGGGCACCCGCCCGTGCAGCAGTCTCCGCGGCCTTTACGACGCCGGAGGTCGTTCCGGAGCCGGACGCCACCAGGAGGAGATCGCCGGAAGCGATGGCAGGAGTAGTGGTGTCTCCGGCAACGTGGACGGTGAGGCCAAGATGCATCAGCCGCATGGCGGCCATTCTGAGGACCAGCCCGCTGCGACCGGCTCCTGCCACAAAGATCCGCCCGGGGTGTGCCAGGTGGCTGGCTACCCGGGCCAGCTGAAGTTCGTCGATCTTGGCCGCGGTCCCCGTCATCTCGTCAGTGATGAGGGAGAGGTTCCGCACGATATCGGACGAAGTCGTTGATGCAGCGGTCGTGCTGGCGCTTGCTGGCGGGTTCACGGGTTTTCCCTTCGATTCGGTCCCGGCTCCGGGAGTCTGCGGAATGCTTGCCTGCTGACAACCATGTTTCCGAATCAAAAGGGGTAGGGTAACGCTATTTTTTGACGGTTCTGCCCATCCTTAAGGATGGGTTGGCCCTTTGGGGAAGATACCCCCTGGGGGTACTTGCTTTATACCCCTGAGGGGTATACGTTTGATCCCATGAACACGGCAGACCTGAACTACCCGGGATCAGACCTCCCTGCACTGGAGGTTGATCTTGGGCCCACCACCCATGGGTACACGGGCAACAAGGATGCTTATCTGAGGCGCCTGAAACGTATTGAAGGCCAAGTCCGCGGCATCGCGAGGATGGTCGAAGAGGACAAATACTGTATCGACATCCTCACCCAAGTGGCCGCCGCAACCAAGGCCCTTCACGCAGTGAGCCTGGGGCTCGTTGAAGAGCACATCGGCCATTGTGTTGTGGGGGCCGCTTCCGAGCCCGATCCCCAAGCCCGGGCGGAGCAGATCGACGCCAAAGTCAAGGAAGCCACCGATGCCATCGGCCGCCTGCTGCGGTAGCCGGTCAAATCCGCACTACCCCATTCAACCCACCACCAAGGAGCACTTCATGAGCCAGACAATCCAAACCAACGTCAACGTTTCCGGCATGACCTGCGGGCACTGTGTTTCGAGCGTGAGCGAAGAACTTGAAGCACTCAACGGGGTCGAGGAAGTCTCCGTTGACCTGAACCCCGGTGGACTGTCCACCGTGACCATCACCTCCACAAGCGAGCTTTCACCGGCTGAAATCGGTGAAGCGGTCGCAGAAGCCGGCTACGTGGTGGTAGCCAACCAGGCATAGGAGTTCCCTTGACCAACCAGGAGACGTTCCACAAGCCCGATACCCGGGTAGTTGAACTGGACATTGAGGGCATGACGTGCGCGTCGTGCGTCAATCGCGTAGAACGGAAGCTCGGCAAGATCGAAGGCGTCGAGGCCACCGTCAACCTTCCCCTGGAGTCAGCCCACGTCACCGTCCCGTCGACCGTCACGGACCAGCAACTCGTAGACACGGTCAACGCCACGGGCTACAAGGCCACCATCCGCCAAGTACCAACCCAACAACCTCGCCACTCCGTCGAAGTGGGGGACATGCAGCAGCATGCGTCCAAGCGAGGTACGGGCGAGCATGCAGAGCATGTCGCCCACAGCGACGACTTCGGCGCACAGGGGGCCCACGCCGCACATGGCGAGGCTCCTCACAAGAACCACATGGAGCATGGCCCGGCTGCATCAACCCTGTTTCCCCGTTTGATCCTGGCAGCCATCCTCACGGTCCCCGTTTTCGCGATTTCCATGATTCCGGCCTTCCAGTTCCCCAACTGGGGCTGGGTTGTGGCCGTGTTGGCACTCCCGGTGGTGAGCTGGGCTGCGTGGCCGTTCCACCGTGCCGCAGCCATCAATGCCCGGCACTTCGCGTCCACCATGGACACCCTTGTCTCCATGGGTGTGATTGCGGCCTACTTCTACTCCGCCTGGCAGTTGTTCGCAGACCCGCGGATCACCGAGCATCCGGGCATGGAGGGCATGTCCGGCGGGCTGTACTTCGAGGTCGCCGCAGTCGTCACCACGTTCCTGCTCCTCGGCCGCTACCTGGAGGCCAACGCCAAGGCGAAGGCAGGAAATGCCCTCAAGGCCCTGCTGAACCTCGGCGCCAAGGACGCAACCATCCTCGTGGACGGCAGGGAACAGAAAGTTCCGGCGGACCAGCTCCAAGTGGGGGACATCTTTGTGGTTCGCCCTGGTGAGAAAGTCGCCACTGACGGCGTCGTAGCGGAGGGTTCTTCCGCCGTCGATGCATCCTTGGTGACCGGCGAATCGGTTCCTGTCGAAGTCGGACCGGGAAGTCCCGTCACCGGCGCCACCATCAACGCATCCGGGCGGTTGCTGGTCCGGGCCACCCGGGTGGGGTCGGATACCACCCTCGCGCAGATGGGCCGCTTGGTCAGCCAGGCGCAAACGGGCAAGGCGCCCATCGCCAGGCTCGCAGACCGCATCAGTTCCGTGTTCGTGCCGATCGTCCTGATCATTGCCGTTCTGACGTTTGTACTGTGGGTGGTTTTCAGCGGAGACCTCAACGCGTCGTTTACTGCCGCTGTGGCAGTTCTCGTAATTGCCTGCCCCTGCGCCCTCGGCTTGGCCACTCCGGTGGGCCTGCTGACCGGAACCGGCCGCGGCGCCCAGCTGGGCATCCTCATCAAGGGCCCCCAAGTCCTTGAAGACACCCGCCATGTGGACACCATCCTCCTGGACAAGACGGGCACCGTGACCAGCGGCAAGCTTGCCGTGGACCATACTATTACGCTCAACGGCCAGGCCGAAGAGGACGTGCTGCTGCTTGCCGGCGCCGTTGAGGCCGCGTCGGAACATCCCATCGCCCACGCCATAGCTGCCGCCGCCAATGAAGCAATGCCCGACGCCGGCCTCATGCCAGGCGTGGAAGGCTTCACTTCCGCTCCCGGAGGTGGAGTCAAGGGCACCGTTGCGTTGAACGGCGCCCGCAAGTCGGTTCTTGTTGGCCGCACCGGCTGGCTTGAGGAGAACGGCGTGAAGCCCACGCCAGCCCAGCAAGAAACCTTCGCGGAGCAGGAACGTGCCGGAGCAACGGCCATCTGGGTCGCGTTGGATGGTCAAGCTGCGGGAATCGTGAGCCTGACTGACACCATCAAGCCCGGTTCAGCGGACGCCATCCGCAAACTCAAGGAGCTTGGGATCCGTCCCATGCTCCTGACCGGAGACAACGCGGCCGTGGCCGCTCAGGTTGCCGACGCCGTCGGGATCGCACCGGATGACGTCTTTGCCGGTGTCTTGCCGGAAGGCAAGGTCGAAGCCGTCAGGAAGCTCCAAGATGCCGGTGCCACCGTTGCGATGGCAGGAGACGGCGTGAACGACGCTGCCGCATTGGCCCAGTCTGATTTGGGCATAGCCATGGGGTCCGGTACCGATGTCGCCATTGAAGCATCAGACCTGACCGTCATGGGGAGCGACTTGAACCAGTTGGTGCAGGCCATAGAGCTTTCACGGAGGACCTTGTCCACCATCAAGACCAACCTGTTCTGGGCGTTCTTCTACAACGCGATCGGCATCCCGGTGGCTGCCCTTGGCTTGCTGAACCCGATGATCGCCGGCGCGGCCATGGCAGCCAGCTCCGTCCTGGTTGTCGCGAACTCGCTCAGGCTGCGTTCCTTCGGGAAGTAACGCCACCCAGTAGCTGGCCCGGGCTAGGTCGTTCCAAAGCGGACGGCGGCCCGGGCCTTGGCCTTGGCCGCTTCCTCTTCGCGGTTCTTCGCGGGGCCGTGGCTCACCATCGAATCAAGCAGGTGCTGCGTGATGTGTGCGATCTGGTGGACAGCCTCCGCGAAGGCCTCCTCGTTGGCCTTGGACGGCTTGGTGGAGCCACTGATCTTGCGCACATATTGAAGGGCAGCAGCCTCAACTTCGGCCGACGTGGCACGCGGTTCAAAGTTATGCAGGGTCCGGATATTTCGGCACATAAACCCATGCTAGCCATGGGCAGGGCTCTATGGGGAGGGGTGCCCATCGACCGTCCCGCGATTCCCGGGATAGGTTTTATTCATTGGATCTTCCGGATGAGCCGGAGGCCGCTGGGGATGCCGAAGAGCTCGGGTCCGAAAAGAATGAAGGAGATATCTCATGGCTATTTGGGGTGCAGACGTTGATCAGCTTCGCCAGCTCGGTAACAAGCTGAAGGCCGGCGCAGAGACCATCGAGCAGCAGCGCTCACAGCTGAAGGGCGCACTGGACGGCACCGACTGGAAGGGCCCGGACGCTGACAAGTTCCGCGGCGAGTGGGACAGCCAGCACGCTTCCAGCCTCAAGAAGGTTGCCGACGCACTTCGCGACGCCGGCGCACGCGCTCAGAAGAACGCCGAGCAGCAGCAGCAGGCTTCCAACTAAGACAGTTGGGAAAGGCCCGGACGCCACAGCGTCCGGGCCTTCGCCTTTCAAGGACCAGGGACCGGCTCGACGTCGTTCGCGTGGTCAAGGACGCGCTCCGCCACCGGGTCTACTCGGGCAGCCCGCTTGTCGCCCCGCAGTTCATCCACCCGGACCAACACCACACCGCCCACAATCAGCAGGCCGCCCAGCAACTGGATGGATCCGGGCAGTTCGCCCAGCAGCAGCCAAGCCCACAGCACGGCGAAAAGTACTTCCGTCAGGGACACGAACGACGCCACCTTGGATCCGAGGCTACGGGCAGCCATGATGCCGGAGACGTATGCGAGCACGGTTGCCAGGATCACCAAGCCGCCCACCGAAACCCACCACGGGGTCTCCCAGGGTCCGAGCGAGGTGTTGGCCGTGCTGAACGTCATGGGCAGCAGGCCCACGGCTCCCACCAGCCACATGACCACCGCGCCCACAACCAGGCCACCCGAAGCCAGCACCAGCGGCGGCAAGGTGTCATTCTCCTTGGCAGTGATGAAGAAATAGATGACAAGGCACACGGCTGCGGCCATGCCCCACAAGACACCGATGAAGTCCACCTTCACGGAACCGGTCAAGTCCAGCACCAGCACCAGCCCCGCCAGGGAGAGCAAGGCTCCGGCAGAAGTGAGGGCGCGTGGCCGGCGTCGGCTGGAAATCCAGAGCCACAGGACGATCATCACCGGCGCCAGGTACTCCAGCAGGAGCGCAACGCCCACAGACAGACGTGCCACTGCGTTGAAGTAGAAGAGCTGGCAGCCGGCAACGCCGATCAGGCCGAAAAGCAGGATGGTGAGCCAGTTGTCCTTGAGTTGGTGCCAACGGTCGCGAAGAACCACGACGGCGGGAATCAGCAGGATGAGGGCAGCGCCACTGAGCCGCACGGCAACGGCGGCCCCGGGAGACCAGCCGGTCTCCAGCATCGACTTGGCGAAGGATCCGGAAGTGCCGAACACTGCCGAGGAAATGATGGCGATGCCAAGTCCGGATGCCAGGAATCCTTTTGCATCAGCCATGGTCCTTGTTGCTGACACAGCAGCCTCCTGTCAGGAGTAAAGTGGGCTTATGGTCATGACAGTACTCCCCCAGCATGTAAGGAGTCAAAGTGCTTTTTGCGCCTGACACCGAGGTTGCCCTCCGTAGTGTCGTCAACCTGATCAACACCGCCGCCAATGGAGAGGACTCGCTGGCCACCGTCGAGGACCTTGACGCTTTCCTGGATGCCGAAGGCTTCTCCGGTTCGCGCACCAGAACGGCAGCTGAGTTGCGCAGCGTAAAACGCCTCCGGGGTGAGCTCGCAGCACTCTGGAGCGCCGATGAGGACACCGCTGCCAAAGCCATCAACAAACTCCTCGCCGATGCCAAGGCCCTCCCCCAGCTCGTCAAGCACGATCAGTGGGACTGGCACCTCCACGCCACCACCCCGGAAGCTCCGCTGGCGGATCGCATGGGCACGGAAGCCGCCATGGCAATCGTCGATGTGATCCGGAGCAAGGAGATGGAGCGGATGCGCCTCTGCGCAGCGGAAGACGGCGACGCCGTGGTCCTGGACCTCAGCCGCAACCGTTCAAAGCTCTACTGCGACACCGGAAATTGCGCCAACCGGACCCACGTCGCAGCGTACCGGGCCCGGAAAGCCGCCGAGGGCGACTAGCCTTCACCCCACCGCAACAAAAAAGCGCTCCCCCATCAAACGGGAGGAGCGCTGGAACCTAGTGTCCGCCGTCGTGCGTTTCCGGCGTATCAGGCGAGTCCGGCGAACCCGGACGGCCCTGCGGCCGCTTGGAACTGAGGTTGACGCCCGAACCCTTGCCGAGGTGTTCGGCATTCTCCTTGTAGCTCATGGACAGCATCGCAGCCACCACGAGGCTCACAATGAAGGCGATGCCGGCGCCGGTGAAGGCGAGGTCGAACCTCGGAGCCTTTGCGCTGCCGCCCGAGGCGAAGATCAGTACGGCGACGAACGCCAAAACGGCAAAGAATGCGGAGAAGACAAGCGGTCCCTTGACCGAAGTCCGCATCTTGCGCGGTTCTCCTGGTGTCTGGTCAGCCACGGTCATTCCTCCAATAATGGCGGCTTCTAAGAGCTGCCGCCGGTCTGCAAAGTTCTACGATCAGTAGAACGTCCAGCTACTAGTTTACGGCCTCGGGTGACGAGCCGGGTGCAGAGGGTCCGGAGGACGTCTTGGCTTCGTGACGCAAGGTAAGCCCCGAGAGAATCCACAAGACCCCGCAGATGATGGCACCGCCACCGGCCACACCCAGGAGCGCATGGGCGCCCATGGAAATGAAGAACGGCAGCACCACGGCCGTACCCACGGAGACTACGCCGGAAATCAGCCAGTCCCGGGCGAGGTCGTCGCGCTTCCGGACGCCGCGAGTCAGTTCGGAAACCCCCAGAACCAGCAATGCAACGACGGCGGAGAGTGCTACGCCGACGTCGGACCGGGTAACCATCGCGCCGATGCCGCCCAGGGCGATAACCGCCGGAACGAACACGGGCAGGGTCCGGAACATCCACACTGCCCCCGCCGTCGCCAGCAGATACAGGCCCATCGCCCAGGCAAGCCCCTCGCCGGAAGGGTTGCTCCAGAACGCCGTGGCCAAACCGAACGCCAAACCGATTGCGGCGCGGAGCAGCACGGGCTTCCAAGGCGTGGGCCTGGAGGCAGAACGGGGCTGGGCGGCATTCGCTGGGAGAGTCACGCGTCCAGTTTAGTGCGAACCGAGGACCATCCACCGATCCGTCCGCGCCCGAAGGCCAAGAGTCACCCCGCGCGCCAGCATGTAGCCCAGCGCGAAGGCGAGCCACAACCAGACCAGCCCCGCCGCGCCGTCGGGCCTTGTCAGGTACACCGCCGCCAGGAGCGGCAGATAGACAGCAAGATTTACGACGCCGGCAATCGCCAGATAGCGGGCGTCGCCGGCACCGATCAGCACGCCGTCAAGGACGAAGACGTAACCGGCGAGGGGTTGGCCGACGGCCAGCACCCACAAGGCAAGAGTGAGCGCAGACCGGACTCCCGCGTCCGAGGTGAACAGATAGCCGGCAAACGGCGCCACCAAGGCCAGCAACACCCCGGTGATCACGCCGAAGCCCAAGCCCCAGCGAACCATGGTCCGTGTCAGTTCACGGGCCCGCCGGGCGTTCCGGGCTCCCAGCTCCTTGCCGATCAGGGCCTGGGCTGCAATCGCCAGGGCATCCAGCGCAAACGCCAGGAAAGAGAAGATGGTCATGGCCAACTGGTGGGCTGCAAGGTTGACCGCGCCCTGTGCCGTGACAACCACAACGGTGGCGAGGATGGCCACGCGGAGGCTGAGGGTGCGGAGCATGAGCCACGAGCCCACTTTGGTCATGGCGCGGATGCCGTGCCAATCGGGCTTGAGGGAAACGTTGCAACGCTGGGCATTGCGTCCGACAAACACCAGGTAAACCGCGGCCATAGCCCACTGCGCGATGCTGGTTCCGATCGCGGAACCAGCCACGGAAAGGTTCAGCCCATACACCAGGAACCAGTTCAGGGCGATGTTCAGCGCGAACCCGGCAGTGGCCACCACCAGCGGAGTACGGGTGTCCTGTAATCCCCTCAGCACACCTGTTCCGGCAAAAACCAGGAGCATCGCGGCCAGGCCCGGCATGGACCAGCGGAGATAGTCGACGGCGAATCCCTGCACGTCTCCGCTCGCGCCCATGAGACCAACCAGCGGCTCGGCGAAGATGAAGCCGAGCACCGCGAGCGCCACGCCAAGCAGAAGAGCCAGCCATACGCCGTCGCGCCCTGCCGCCAAAGCCCTGCCGAGCTTTCCGTCGCCGATCGCGCGGGCGACTGCCGGCGTCGTCGAATATGCCAGGAAAACCATGAGCCCAACCGCGGTGTGCAGAACCGTGGAGGCGAGTCCCACACCGGCCAACTGGTCGACGCCCAAGTGCCCTACGATCGCCGAGTCGGCCAAGAGGAACAGGGGCTCGGCGATCAGGGCGCCGAAAGCGGGCACGGCTAGCCGGAGAATTTCCCGGGCATTGGAACGGCTGGGGGCGGTTGTGGTTTCAGGCACTCATCAAGGGTAGATGCTCCCCCAAACCCCCGACGCTCTATCACATCCCACCCTGATTGCCCCGACGCTCTATCACATCCCACCCCCAAACCCCCGGCGCTCTATCACTCTCTTTAGGGGAGTGATAGAGCGTCGGGCTGAAGGAGGCAGGATGTGGAAGAGCATCGGGTGAGGGTGGAAAGGGGAGAGATCAGCCCGTGACGCCCGTGAGCTCATTCGGCACGTGCTCAAGCTGGGCCGATCCCGCAACCTTCCCGCTGGAAAGGTTCACAGCGCGGATGGTTCGCGTCGCAGGCTCTGTGACGAACGCCGTCGAACCTTGAACGAACAGGGTGGGCCGCGGGTCCTGCCAGGTTTCCGACTCTTCCCATGCAGCCACCACAGGGATGTTCTTTTCCACAGCGCCCGTCAGCGGGTTGATGACGCGCAAACCGCCGTCTGTTCCCAAAACCAGCGCTTCGCCTGCGGGTCCCCGGCCCAGCGAGCGGAACGAATAGCTGGTCCCGATGTCCACGAGTCGCAGCGATGCGGAGTCGGTATTGACCAACGAGATCCTGGTAGGACGCTCCAGCTTCGCACCCTTATCCACCTTGTAGTCACCGAGGATCACGGCAGATTTCTCCGAGCCCGCCTGGTTTCCCATCCGGCCGTAGGCATCCGGGCTGGGCACCTTGGTGATGACGCCGTCCTTGTAGATCAGCATGCCGTCGGTGCACCCCACCGTCACGGCTTCACCGCCAGCCATCGCTTCGCCATGCACGCCCGGGCAATCCTCATTGCGCGCAATTTCCCGGCGATCCTGGCCCTTGCCCGCCGACAAAATGGCGATCCCCTTCCGACTTTCCTCATTGCCGAGCGTCACCAGCATCTTGCCGTCCTCAAGCTCGACGGCGACACCATGGTGAGGCTCGGGCGTCGTGTACTGGTCGGTGGCAGGCAGTTCGCTCTCTTTTGTGAGGTCGGCAGAAGCGAAGCTCTCCACTTTCCCGGAACCGTCGCTGAAAAGGACGGTCCTGCCGGCGTGGGTAACCACGTGCCCTGCTTCGTCGGCGTCGAAGGAGAGCCCGGTCAAGGCGGGGTCGGAGACGTAGTGGTGGCTATGGTCGCCGTGCGCCTCGGACCAGGCACCGGAGTCCAAGACACGGAAAGCGTCCCCCGTTGAGATGAGCACATGCCTGCCGTCACCCGCCGCGTTCAGCCTATTGAAGCCTTCCAGCTCCACGCCGCCGACCGGCTTCAGGGTCTTTGCGTCCAGAACGGCCACGCCGCCGTCGTGGGTGTAAACGAGGCGAGGAGCGGGACCGGGCGCCTCCTTGGTGGAGGCTGTGGACGGGCTTGGTTCCGGCGCCGCACCTGCTTGGTTGCCGGGCGCCGCGCAGGCGCCAAGCAAAGTGGCGGAAAGCCCGACGGCGGCAACCGCCCGCAGACGGCGGCGCGTGGTTCTCGAGGGCAGGTCGAAGGAGGGTGTGATTGATGACATGCGTTAATATTAATGATTCTCAATTGCATCGCAACTGCAGTGTCACCTACTGCCCGACACCCCAGCCACCCCCCAATCCCCCGGTTCCTCTATCACTAAACCCATCGATCTCCCGGTTCCTCTATCACTGCCTTCAAGAGAGAGATAGAGGAACCGCGAAAAGGCGCCGGGAGACGATAGAGCAACGGCGGGGAGACGGCGGGAGACGATAGAGGAACGGCAGAAAGGGGGGCGGGAATTGATAGAGGAACGACTCAGCCACGTAACAGAAACACGCCAACAGTAAACTTCGAACCATGAGCGAGTCCCCCGCGAATTCCGTGACCCTCCGCTTCCTCGCAGCCCCCATGGACGTGGGCCACAGCGGCTCAGTCGATGCCGGCACCGTCCTTGAGTGGGTGGATAAGGCGGCGTACGCAGCAGCTGTCGGCTGGGCAAAGTCCTATTGCGTCACGGCGTACGTGGGAAACATCCACTTCGCAGATCCCGTCAACAGCGGCGACATGGTTGAGGTCACCTCCACGATCGTCTACACCGGCCGCTCGTCCATGCACATCCACACGACCGTGAGCTCCCGGGATCCCAAGGGCGGCCCGGAGACAATGCACAGCCAATGCATGGTGATCTTTGTTGCGGTGGGGCCCGACGGAAAGCCGATCCCCGTTCCGCAGTTCGAGCCATCCACACCCGCCGAAATCGAAGCACGCGAACATGCCCTTGCCCGCATAGATGTTCGCGAACAGATCGTGAACGCAATGAACGCCCAGGAATATACCGACGCCGGAACCGCGGAGCGTGTGACCCTGCGGTTCATGGCGTCCCCCACGGACGTGAACTGGGGCGGAAAAGTCCACGGTGGCATCGTGATGAAGTGGATCGATGAAGCCGCTTATGTCTGCGCGTCGCGGTACTGCGGAAAGGACACGGTTGCTGTGTTCTCCGGAGGTGTCCGCTTCTACAGGCCTCTCCTCATTGGCCATGTGGTGGAAGTGGAAGCCCGTTTGGTCTACACGGGCGCCAAAGGTATGCACATTGCGGTACATGTACGTTCGGGCGATCCAAAGACCCGGGAGATGAATCTGACCACGTACTGCCTGACCGTCATGGTGGCCCGGGACGAGGCCGGTACCGCAGTTCCCATCCCTGCTTGGGTTCCGGTCTCCGAGGAGGACAAGAAGCTGCACGCCCACGCGCGCGAACTGCTGGAAATCCGGGGCAGGGCACCTGGAAATCGGCTGCCGGACCATCTGTTGAACGCGGGGGGCCAGTGACCAGCGAACTGATCGACTGCGAAAGAGGCTAGCCCCCGAGTTCGCTGATCGTGAAGGCTGTCAGGAAGCCCAGCGAAGCAATCAAGCCGCTCAGCAGGTGATGTTCCTCGAAGGCTTCCGGAATCATGGTGTCCGCGAGCATTGCCAGGATGGCACCGGCTGCGGTGGCCGTGATGAAGGCAATGACTCCTGCCGGTGCGTTCTCCAGTGCCGAGTAGCCGATCAGTGAGGCAATACCGCACAGCACGGCGATACCACCCCAGACTCCGAAGACGTAGGCGGCGCTGCGTCCGGATTTCTTCATGCCCGCGGTACTGGAAAGACCTTCCGGGACATTGGAGATAAAGACAGCTGCGAGCATTGCCGGGCTGACGCCTCCCCCGGTGATCAGCCCCAGGCCCAGAACCACGGATTCCGGGATGCCGTCCAGGAGGGCACCGACGGCGATCGCGGTCCCGCTGCCCGGCGACTCTGCTTCGCTGGGCTGGTGGCCACCCGAGCGTTTCCGGTGCTTGGCTCCCCGGCGGGCCAGCAGGAAGTTTGCTCCCACATAGACGACCGCGCCAGCCAGGAACCCGAAGACGGTCGGCCATAGACCCCCGCCACTGACGGCTTCGTCCACCAGGTCAAAGGCTAACGCGGAGATGAGGACGCCTGCCCCAAAGGACATGACGGATGAGACGATTTTGGGCGGGATGGACCATTTCCATGACAACGCCGAGCCGAGCACCAACGCGCCGCCGGCGATCGTGCCCCACATCAGGGCCTGCATCCACATCGGCAAATCCGCGCCCTCCTCAGTAATCCATCAACTCACGGATTCACCGAGCCTACCTAGCCCACCAGGTTTTCGGCGGCACCGTCCATGTGTCCGATGATGGTCTCGCGCGCCTTGGCAGCGTCTCCGGTTTCGATGGCGGCCACAATATCGTGATGCCGTCCGACGCTCATGTTCCTGGTGGCACGCTCCAAACCGGCGAACATAATGGACATCCGGATGGAGCCTTCCAGCGATTCCCACTGATGGAGCAGCGTTTCGTTCCCGGAAAGCCGGCACAGCGTCCGGTGGAACTCGAGGTCGGCTTCGATCTGTTCCTCGAGTGAGAGCTTTGCGGCGTTACCCATGTTCTCGACGGCGGCACGCAGTTCAGCGAGGGCGGCCTCCTTGTCCGGCATGTCGCTCAGGGTACGGGCAGCGAGCGATTCGAGGACGCCCCGGACCGCGAAGATGTCCCGGATTTCCTTGACGTCCAGGTGGCGAACGGAGAGCCGGCCGCGCGCCCCGGCAGAGACCAGCCCTTCCTGCTCCAACTGCCGCAGCGCTTCACGGAGGGTTCCGCGGCTGATCTGGAGCATCTCGGAGAGTTCGGTCTCTACGAGGTGGCGGCCGGGCTCCAGTTCCCCGCTGGTGATGGCACTCCGCAGAGCGATGAGCGCCTGTTCGCGCAAGCTCTTCTTTTCCAGTCCCAGCAGGGATGCGGTTAGGGCCATGATGTGTCCTCAATGTGTACGGGCGACTGCCAACAGTCCGGTGTTAACAGTTGATACTACGGGCAGGGGCACAGGACCGGCAGTCCTGCGCCCCCTCTTGCGGGTAGGTTCTTAGCCCAGTTCGGCCAGGACCTTGGCAACGATCCTGTCGACGGAGAGTCCGTAACGCTCATGAAGCGTCGGCAGCGCGCCGGCGTCGAGGAACTGGTCCGGAAGCGCGATGGGCACCACGCGCTTGCCCAGACCGGCGGTTACGACGGCGGAGGCGACGGTTTCGAACAGACCGCCAACAACGGTGTGGTTTTCCAAGGTGACGGCGAGTCGGTCCGTGTTCAGTTCGGCGAGGACAGTCGCGGAGTCGAACGGCTTGATGGTGGGGGTATGAACCACGGCAACGTCAACGTTGTGCTTGGCCAGGGCGTCTGCCGCTTGCAGGGCCCGCATGGTCATCAGACCGGAGGAAACGAACACAACGTCGTTGCCGCCGCGCAGCACTTTGGCTTTGCCGAGTTCGAATGTGTAGTCGTACTCATCCAGCACCGTGGGAACGTTGCCCCGCAGCAGGCGGAGGTAGGTGGGCCCTTCCGAGGCTGCCAGCTGGGGAACGGCCTGCTCAATGTCGACCGAGTCGCAAGGGTCCACGATGGTGAGGTTGGGCATGCCGCGGAAGATCGCCATGTCCTCGGTTGCTTGGTGGCTGGGACCGTAGCCGGTGGTCAACCCCGGCAACCCACCGACGATGTTGACGTTCAGGTTCGGCTCGGCGATGTCCAGGCAGAGGAAGTCGTAGGCACGGCGGGCTGCGAACACGGAGTAGGTGGAGGCGAAGGGGATCATGCCGGTCTCGGCCATGCCTGCGGCGGCTCCAAGGAGGAGCTGCTCGGCCATGCCCATCTGGAAGAACCGCTCAGGGAAAGCCTTCGCGAAGATATGCATGTCCGTGTACTTGCCGAGGTCTGCCGTCAGGCCCACAATCCGCTTATCAGCCTCGGCGGCGGCAACCAACGCGTGACCGAACGGGGCGGAGGTGGTCTTCTGGCCCGGGTCAGCGAAGGAAGCGATCATCGCCGACGTCTTCAACTTGGGCATTGCGGCCGAAGCCGCTGCGGTGACTGTGCTCATGCTGATGCCGTCCCTTCGTATCCTGCGGTCAGCTGCTCGCGGCAGATCTGCCATTCGTGTTCTTCGATGCGCATGAAGTGCGCCTTCTCGCGCGTCTCCAGCAGCGGCACCCCGCGCCCAACCTTGGTGTCGCAGAGGATCACGGACGGCTGCCCGACCGGTGCCGAAACTGCGGCGATGTTGTCGAACGCTGCCAGCAGCGCACCGACGTCGTTCCCGTCCACGCGCTGGGTGTACCAGCCGAACGATTCCCACTTTTCGGTGACCGGTTCGGTGCGCAGCACCGTATTGGTGGCGCCGTCGGCCTGGAGGGCGTTGATGTCCACCATGGCTGTCAGGTTGCCCAGCTGGTGGTGGTGTGCGCCCATGGCAGCTTCCCAGGTTGAGCCCTCATCCAGTTCACCGTCGGAAAGGAAGTTGATGACGCGGTTGGAGGAACCCTGCGCCCGGAGGCCAAGAGCCATCCCGACGGCGATGGTCAGACCGTGTCCCAGCGAACCACCGGAGATTTCCATGCCCGGGGTGTAGGTGGACATCCCGGACATCGGGAGGCGGGAATCGTCAGAGCCGTAGGTTTCGAGTTCAGCCACGGGAACGATCCCGGCTTCGGCCAAGGCCGCGTAGTGCCCAATCGCGTAGTGCCCGGTGGAGAGCAGGAACCTGTCACGGCCCTCCCAGTGCGGATCTTCGGCACGGTACGTAAGCTGGTCGGCGTAAACGGCGGCGAACATGTCCGCTGCACCCAAGGCCTGGCCGACGTAGCCCTGGCCTTGGACCTCACCCATGTTCAGGGCGTGGTGGCGGATGCGGTAGGCGGCAGCGCGGATGCGCTCCACGCGGTCGGCGGCCGGCAAAGCGGGCGCTGCTTCGACTGATGGAATAGTCACGGGAATCCTTCCGGGGTCGGGCGTGGACCGATGGGGAGAACACGCCCGACGTCGAGTGGTTGCTTAGGCGGTTACCGTCTGGGGATTTTTGCTGGCGGCTTCTTCGGCGAGCCGGCGCTCACGCTTGCCCCAGGTTTCCTTGGTGACCAGGGCGGCCCAGAGACCGATGGCTCCGTAGATGCTGAAGAGGGCTGCGGGGCCCATCCAGCCGAAGCTGACGAACAGCAGGGTGGTGATGAACGGGGTGAACCCGGAGACCATGGCGGAGATCTGGTAGGCGAGGGATGCGCCGGATGAGCGGGTCTTGGCTTGGAACAGCTCGGGGAACCAGGCACCCTGGGCGCCGGCGAGCGAGTTCTGGCATACGGCGTAGGCGATCACGATGGTGGCGATGATAAAGATGAACATGCCGGTGTTGACCAGGAGGAACATCGGGATGCCGAAGGCCACGGCGAAGGCCGTTGACCAGATGTACACGGGACGGCGGCCGACCTTGTCGGTCAGCTTGCCCCAGGCGTAGGTGGCGAAGATGCCGATGGCGGCTGCGATGCAGAGGGCCACCAGGGTCTGGGTCTTGTCGGCCAGCTTGGTGCTGTGGAGGTAGGAGATCATGTACGTCACGGAGACGGCGTAGCCGGCGGTTTCGGCGATGCGGAGGCCGATGCCGCGGACGATGTTGCGCCAGTCGGTCTTGATGACCTCGACGATCGGGGACTTAACAATGTCGCCCTTGGTCTTGACGTCTTCGAAGACCGGGGACTCGGGCACCTTGGAACGGATGATGAGTCCTACGGCGACCAGCAGGATGCTGGCGAGGAACGGTACACGCCAGGCCCATTCGCTGCCGAGGCCGACGCTGAAGAGGAAGACGAGGTTTGCCAGCAGCAGTCCTACGGGGAAGCCTGCCTGCACGATGCCGGTGAACTGGCCCTTCTTTTTCCACGGTGCGTGCTCGTAGCTCATCAGGATGGCACCGCCCCATTCGGCGCCGAATGCCAGGCCCTGGATGATGCGCACGATCACGAGCAGTGCGGGAGCCAGCAGGCCGACCTGCTGATAGGTCGGGAGGAGGCCAATAGCGAAGGTCGCCAGGCCCATCAGGATGAGGGAGGCAACGAGGACGGGCTTACGGCCAAGCTTGTCGCCGAGGTGGCCGCCAATGATGCCGCCCAAAGGACGGGCAGCGAAGCCAACACCGAGTGTCGCGAAGGACGCCAACGTACCGGTCACCGGATCGGCGCCGGGGAAGAATGCCGTACCAAAGTACAGTGCGGCAGCGGTGCCGAACCCGATGAAGTCGTAGGTTTCGATGACTGCGCCGACGCCCGAACCGACGGCGACTCGCTTGGCTTCCTTGGTTCCATGAACCGGACCACGCATGGTCAGAGCATCATTGCTCATTGCTTATTCCCTTTCGAAGAGTGGGCTGCATTCCGCAACACCACTGTCGACAGTCAACATAATACCTCAACTGTGACCGAGACCACCAGCAATGTCAACAGTCAACTTTGAGGGTTGACTGTTAACAGTTAACTCCGATAACGTGGTCCGCATCACTAAAGGCTCTCTCCGTCGAGAGCCGCAACCTGAGGATCAACGACGATGTTCCATCAAAGACTGGGCTGTTCTTCCATCAGCTTCCGGCACCAGGACCTGGCAACAGCCCTGCACACCATCAGCGGTCTCGGCTTCGAAGAGATCGACCTCGGAGCACTCCCCGGCGTCTGCGACCACGTGCCCTACGTGCTGGACGCCGAGGCAGTGGAGGCGGTTGCCGCCGTCGTGCGTGAGTCCGGACTGCGTGTCCGCAGCGTCAACGGCGACGTCGGGGACCTGAATGCAACGCTCGACGCCGACGCCCGGCTGGAGCGCGAACGTCACCTTGAGATGCTGCTCAGCCTCGCCGCCAAAACCGGGGCGAAAGCACTGGTCCTGCCGTGCGGTGCGATCGACCACGAACCCGTGGGCAGCCTCGAGGGAGATATCGAAACGGTTGCCGCCCAACTCATCCACGCGTCCGAACGGGCCAAAGAGTTCGGCGTGGAGCTGTGGACCGAATCCCTGCACTACTTCCGGCTGTGTTGGAACACAGAGCGGGCCCAGCTCCTTGCCGACCAGCTCACCGGTTCAAACGTTGGAATCGTCATGGACTTCAGCCACATCGTGGCCTCCGGGGGCAACCCGGTGGACTTCGTCGAACGGTTTGGCGACCGCATCACCCACGTGCACCTGCGCGATGCGGTGCCCGCCACCGAAACCGGGCCCGGGAACATCAACCTCAGCATCGGCAACGGCCAGGCGGACTTCGCAGCCGGTTTCTCCGCCCTGCGGGACATCGGCTACACGGGCCACTTCTCCCTGGAACTCGAAACCCGCGACGTCACCCATGACGAGCGGCCCTCTGCCGCAGCCAAGGCCGGCAGCTTCATCACAGACCTCATCCAGTACCCCCTGCACACCATTCAAGGAGCATCATGACCACCATCCAGCGCACCGCAGTCCTCACCGGAGCCACATCCGAGCGTGGAATCGGCCTCACCACAGCCCGCCGCTACGCCGCCCAGGGCTGGGGAGTCGTCATCCTCGACCTCGACGGCGAGAAGTCGGCGAAAGTCGCTGCCGAGATCGGCAACGAATTCAACGTCCCCGCGTTCGGTTACGAAATCAACGTGGCCGACGAAGCCTCCGTTGCCAGGGCCCAGGCTGCCGTCGCGGCTGAAGTGTCGGCCGGAAACCTCCCGGTGGTCGGCGCTTTGGCGAACATCGCCGGCATCACCTCGCCCGTTCCGTTCCTCGAAACCACCCTTGAGCTGTGGCATAAGGTCATGGACGTCAACGCCACTGGCACCTACCTGGTGACCAAGGCATTCCTCCCGGACATGATCGCCAACGGCTGGGGTCGCATCGTGAACATGTCATCCGTTTCCGCCCAGCGTGGTGGCGGCGTGTTCGGCAAGGTTCCCTACTCCGCAGCCAAGGCAGCCATCCTCGGCTTCACCAAAGCCCTGGCCCGTGAAATCGGCGAAACCGGCGTGACCGTTAACGCCATCACCCCCGGCGCGGTGGACACGAACATCCGCGTAGGCAGCACCCAGGAGCAGGAAGACGCCATCAACGCCGGCATCCCGCTGGGCCGCAACGCCACCACCGAGGAAGTTGCCGCCGTCATCACGTTCCTGTCCTCCGAGGATTCCGCGTACCTCACCGGCACCACCATCGACATCAACGGCGGCAGCCACATTCACTAGTCGCCCGCATTTCCGAGGAACAACAGGACCCACCATGACCAGAATCTTCAACGATCCCGCCGACTTCGCCGATGAAGCCCTCGCCGGCTTCTGCGACGCCCACTCGGACCTCGTACGCCAGGTAGACGGTGGCGCCGTTCGCCGCAACCGGCCCTCCGCTCCCAAGGTGGCAGTTATTACGGGCGGCGGTTCGGGGCATTACCCCGCGTTCGCCGGCATCATCGGCCCGGGCTTTGCTGACGGGGCCGTGGTGGGAAACATCTTCACCTCACCGTCCACCCAACAGGCCTACTCCGTGGCAAAGGCCGCGAACTCGGGTGCCGGCGTCGTCTTCACCTATGGCAACTATGCCGGCGACGTCCTCAACTTCGGCATGGCCAGCGAACGGTTGAATGCCGAGGGAATCCGGGCGGAAAACGTACTGGTCACGGACGACATCGCCAGCGCCCCACTGTCCGAGGTCGAAAAGCGCCGTGGCATTGCCGGGGACTTCGTGGTCTTCAAGGTCATGGGTGCAGCCGCCGAAGCCGGGCTGGACCTGGATTCGGTGGTGCGCTTGGGACGCAAGGCCAATGACCGCACCCGCACCATCGGAACGGCGTTCAGCGGCTGCACCTTCCCGGGAGCGGAGCAACCCCTCTTCCGCCTTCCCGAGGGTCACATGGGCCTGGGCCTGGGCATCCACGGCGAACCGGGACTGTTCGATACTGAACTGCCTACCGCCGTCGAACTTGGCCACGAACTGGTGCGACGCGTCCTGGCGGAAGCGCCCGCAGCCGTGCCCGGACGTGTTGCCGTCATCCTCAACGGGCTTGGCTCCACCAAGAACGAGGAACTGTTTGTCCTGTGGCGCACGGTTGCCCCGCTCCTCCGCGAAGCGGGATACACCCTGGTCATGCCCGAGGTCGGAGAACTGGTGACCAGCCTGGACATGGCGGGTGTTTCCTTGACGCTGACGTGGCTGGACGAGGAACTGGAGGAGTACTGGACGGCTCCTGCCCTGACTCCCGCCTATCGCCGGGGTTCGGTTGGGTTCGATGTCACCGCGGCAGGCGACGCTGTGGAAGAAGTCGTTGCCTCGGACTCCGCCAACTACTCCTCCACAGAGGAATCGCGGGCCTACGCCGGCAAGTGCCTTGCCGCGCTGGAAACCACCGCGGAGCTGCTCCGCGAATCGGAGGCGATGCTCGGAGACATGGACGCGATCGCCGGTGACGGTGATCACGGCCGCGGCATGGTCCGTGGATCCGCCGCCGCCCTCGAGGCTGCTGCCGCCGCTTACTCGGCCGGCGCCGGGGCGGGCTCCGTGCTGATCGCCGGCGGCGACGCGTGGGCTGACAAAGCCGGCGGAACGTCGGGTGTCCTCTGGGGTGCCGGGCTGCGCGCCTTTGGCGAGCGGCTGGGCGACGCGGAAAGCCCGACGGCGGACCTCCTCGCAGACGCTGTGCGCGCTTTCGCCGAGCGCATCACCGGCCTGGGCAAAGCCGAAATTGGCGACAAGACCATGGTGGACTCCCTGCTGCCGTTTGCTTCATCCTTCACTCACGCCGTGACTGCAGGATCCCCCGCAGAGGAGGCGTGGGCTGCCGCGGCTGCAACAGCAACGTCGGCAGCAGCCGCCACCGCTGATCTTCGCCCGCTCAAAGGCCGCGCCCGTCCCCTCGCCGAGAAGAGCATCGGCACCCCCGACCCCGGGGCGACGTCGCTCGCCATGGTGTTCACCGCCGTCGGACCCCACTTCACGGCAGTTCCCGTAGCTGCAGCCACCAACTAGGAGAGTAACCATGCGCATCATCGTGGGCGCCGACGAAGCCGGCGTTGACTACAAGGACCGGATCCTCGCGGATCTGGAGGCAGACCACCGGATCACCGAAGTGATTGACATCGGAGTGAACCGTGCCGATGCGGACTTCACCAGGCCGTACCCGTACGTGGGCATCGCCGCCGGTGAGATGATCCGTGACGGCAAGGCTGATCGGGCCATCCTCTTCTGCGGTACCGGCATCGGCGTGGCCATCGCCGCCAACAAGGTGCCCGGCATCCGTGCCACCGCGGCGCACGATTCGTTTTCCGTGGAGCGCTCCATCCTCTCCAACGACTGCCAGGTCCTCACCATGGGACAGCGCGTGGTGGGCGTGGAACTCGCCCGGCGGCTGGCCAAGGAGTGGGTTGGCTACGCCTTCGATCCCACGTCCGCTTCCGCAGAGAAGGTGAAAGTCCTCAGCGACTTCGAAGGCTGCTAGCTGTCTCGGAGGATCTGCGGCCCTGCACTCTTGACGCTGGGCAGCGTCGGCATTCTTGAGATTTTCTTCCACGGCAATCAACGCTTCCACCTGATCTTACTGATCCAACCGGACGACGTGAGGGCCGTCAGGATGTGGGCCATGAACGTAGGTGCCTACAACTTTGCCTTCGCATTTGGATTGGCCGTGGGTTTGTTGATAGTGAACACAGGCAACGCGGCTGGTGGAACGTCAATCGTCCTTTTTTGCTGCGCAAGCCACGTGTTCCTGAGCTTTTGGCTCTGGGTGACGGAGAAACGCTTGTGGACGAGTGCGATAGGACAGGCCCTCATCCCCGGATTGGCAATCGTGTTCTATCTCTTACTGGGCTGAAGCCCAACTACACTGGCGTCCATGTCTTGCCGAATCAGCGAACTGGTCCTGAACTGCAAAGATCCCGAACTGCTCGCCAAGTTCTGGTGTGACGTTCTCGGATACGTCGAACTCGACAGGGATGAGGGCTCGATTGAGATCGGGCCATCCGATGCCGGCTTCGGCGGCCTGCAGCCCACCATCATCCTGAGCCCCCAGCAGCAACCCGCGGACGGGCCGCCTGCCGCTCCATATCGATGTAAATCCCGTGGACCGGGACCAAGCTGCTGAGCTGGAGCGCCTGCTTGCCCTCGGAGCCCGGCCAGCCGACGTCGGGCAAACGGGCGAGGAACAATGGCATGTGCTGCAAGACCCCGAAGGCAACGAGTTCTGCCTGCTGCGGAAGCAGCTTGAGGACGCTGCCTAGCGGGTGCTAGAAACCGCCGCCTCCGCCGGAATCGCCGGCCATGTTGGCGAACCGGGAGTAGTGGCCCTGGAATGCCACGACGATGTCCTTGGTAGGGCCGTTACGGTGTTTGGCGATCAGGATGTCCGCTTCACCTGCGCGGGGGGACTCCTTGTCGTAGACATCCTCACGGTGGAGGAGGATGACCATGTCCGCGTCCTGCTCGATAGAGCCGGATTCACGGAGGTCGGAAACCATGGGCCGCTTGTCCTGACGCTGTTCTGAACCACGGTTCAGCTGCGAGAGGGCGATCACGGGGACCTGGAGTTCCTTGGCGAGCAGCTTCAGCGCACGCGAGAACTCGGACACTTCCTGCTGGCGGGACTCGACCTTCTTGCCCGAGCTCATCAGCTGCAGGTAGTCGAGCACCACGAGCTTCAGGTCATGTTGCTGCTTGAGGCGGCGGCACTTGGCCCGGATTTCCATGAGGGACATATTGGGGCTGTCGTCGATGAACAGGGGCGCATCATTCATCCGGCCCATGGTGGTGGCGATCTTGGACCATTGCTCGTCCTTGATGGTCCCCTTGCGGAGATCCTGGAGGCTGATGGTGGCCTCCGCGGAGAGCAAGCGCATGGCGATCTCGTTCCGGCCCATTTCCAAGGAGAACATCACAGTGGCCATGTTGTTCTTGATGGCTGCCGAACGGGCGAAGTCCAGCGCAAACGTGGACTTACCAACGGCGGGGCGTGCTGCAATCACGATCATCTGACCCGGGTGGAGGCCGTGGGTGAGTTCGTCCAGTTCATAGAAGCCGGTGGGAACACCCACCATGCCCTCTCCACGGTGCCCGGACGCCTCGATCTCGTCCACCGTGGACTCCAAGACGTCTTTCAACGCCACGTAGTCTTCAGCCGTACGCTTTTCAGCAACAGCGTAGACCTCGGCCTGGGCCTGGTTGACGAGGTCTTCGACCTCTCCGTCCTGCCCGTAGCCCATTTGCACGATCTTGGTTCCGGCATTGACCAAGCGGCGCAGGACAGCACGTTCTGCGACGATTTCCGCGTAGTAGCCGGCGTTTGCGGCGGTGGGGACAGTCTGGATCAGTTCATGGAGATAGGCCGGCCCGCCGATCCTGTTGATCTCGCCGCGTTTGGTCAGTTCGTCCGAGACGGTCACTGCGTCAGCGGGTTCTCCGCGTCCGTACAGGTCAATGATGGATTCGTAGATGGTCTCGTGCGCCGGGCGGTAAAAATCGTGCCCGCGAACGATCTCCACGACGTCGGCAATGGCGTCCTTGGAGAGCATCATGCCACCGAGGACTGATTGTTCAGCCGCGATGTCCTGCGGAGGTTTGCGGCTCGAATCCGAAGCCCGGGTGCCCTCGAGTGAGTCCAAGTGCGTTACTGACAAAGCCGTCCTCCATATGTGTACCGCTGCAGAGATTCCGTCCCTCGGCGGTGCGTAAAGCGCGGGTGGACCTGGAATGGATAACCCTGGCATCCGGACCAGCCGAGTGCTCCTGTTATATCGTCCGGGACCGACATTCTTAGGGCCGTCCCCGTTACCCACAACTTATCCACAGAAGTATCCCCAAGCTGATTTGCGCGCCGTCGGCTGAGGGTATTCGGGAGGGTTATTTCCATCCTGAAACAGGTACCTGAGCCACGGTATCCGCGCTCTTGGGAAGCACAAAGCCGGCCGTCTTGCACATCTGTGGATAACCTGTGGAATAAGCCTCATTGGTTGTGCACAGACTGTGCGTGAACCTGTGGATACAAAAATTCTTTTCGCTCAAAACCGCTTTTGAAATGGGAAAACGTCCCTCACAGCTTGTGGAGCAAAAGATTTTTTAGTGGATAACCATCCACAGATACATTCACAAGGAGGGAAGCCCATCACGCCTCGACGAGGCACAAACATGCCCGGAATGTGATGCATTCAACAAGTTCATGCCGCATTTGACACTTCCCTCTCGGAAGCTTATGCCGCTCATGGAATGTGCTGTGGATAACCTCAATCTGGCATAAGCTCTAAGCATGGGGAACAACCTTGGCGACCTGCTCCTGACAGCCCTCCCTTTGGTGATCCTTATTGGCCTGTTATGGGCCGTGTCCACGGCGCTTCGGCCCCGTGATACCGGAGTGTCCGAGGCGGAGCGCTACCAACGTGAACTGGCGTCACGCTCCGCCGCGCACCAAGCCTCGCAAATCCAGGCGGCACTGGCCCAGCGGGCACGCATAGAAGCTTCCGCGCAGCCCAGCCAGAACCGTTCCCACACTTCGCGCCCGGCCCCTGGCCAGCAGTCCCCGAATTCCCCTGCCCGGGGTCAGCAACCCGCAATACTTCCCAACGGCCAGCTCAACCCACAGTTGGCATTTGAGCTCCAAAACCTTGTCCGCAGCGGCCAAAAGATCCAAGCCATCAAGGTACTGCGGCAGGCAACACACTCAGATCTCATGACCGCCAAGAACTACATAGATCGGCTCTGATAAACGCCATGGATTCGCTTCTCATCCCGCTCGTGATCCTCATTGCGGTCATTGCGGGCGTGCTGCTGCTCATTCGCTCCTACACCAAGCGATCTGCCGAGACCCGTGCCGACGCCGCGGCCTTGAACGTGCCCAAGGATGCAGTCACCCTCGCCAAGGAGTCGGCAGCCAAACTAAATGAGGAACAGCACCGTCGCCTGTACTCCCTCATAGCGCAGGGCCAAGGGATGGCGGCCATCAAGCTCTACTTGCAGGCCACCGGAGAAGGTCTGCGGGCCTCTCGCGACGCCGTCGGAGCCCTCGCCGCCCATCCACAGCCCTACCGGCCGGAAGCTCCCGCCAAGGACCTGCTGGCGGACGATGACGACGAGCCCGAGCGGTTCCCTTACCGGTACCGTGCAATCGTCAGCAAGGGCGATGTGACCCGCGAGGTGAGCAGCAATATGCTCAATGACGAGATCTACGGGCGGATCAGGACCCTCGCCAAAAGCGGGGACGTGGAGGGCGCAGCGCTGGCCCTGACCCGCCACTCGGACATCACCATCAAGCAGGCGCGCGAATTCATCGAGCTGCTGGACGACTAGAAGTCGAACAGGTCTCCGAGCCAGCCTTCCTTCTTCTTCCGCTTGCGGCCATAGTCATCGCGACGGTCGTAGTCCCGCCGATCAGCGTCCCTCCGCTCATAATCCCGGCGCCCACCCCGGTCGTCGTACCGCGGCTGCCCGGGCCTAGATTCGAAAGGGTTGTAGAGCGGTGGCGGGGCTATGGGAGGTTGGCTTGGAACGTGCGGCGCCGGAGCGGGTGGGGGGTCGGCGGCCACCCGATCGATGATTTTGTCCAGCTCACCGCGGTCCAGCCACACACCCCTGCATTGCGGGCAGTAATCAATCTCAACCCCGCTGCGTTCGCTCATCACCAGGTCTACAGAATCCACAGGACATTTCATGCCTTGCCCAACGACCCGGCACGGCGATTAGTTCGGCCTACTGCGCAGCAGAGATTCCTGCCAGCAATTGCTCGAACGGCAACGACTCCAAGGCGGGCGACTTCCGCCCGGGCTGGGGGCCGCTCAGCAGTTGCACGAGCTCACCGGCCGCCCGGTCCACGCGCGCGGAAAGCGGTGAGCCGCCGTCGTCATTACCCCAGTCCTGGGGCCCGGCGAAGATGGCAGTCGCCGCCATCCTGGTCCGCAGGTAGCTGAAGAGCGGCCGCATGGCGTGGTCCAGAACCATCTGGTGGCGGTCGGTGCCGCCCGTGGCGCCAATGAGGACCGCCTTGCCGTCCAGCGACTTGGGATCCAGAACGTCGATGAAGGACTTGAAGAGGCCGCTGTAGGAGGCGCTGAAAACGGGGCTGACGGCGATAATGCCGTCGGAGCCTTCGACGCCGGCGATCACCTCCGCGAGGCGGGGAGCTGCGTATCCGGTGACGAAGTTGTTGGCGATGTCCACCGCCAAGTCCCTTAGTTCAACGATGTCGATCTTCGCCTGGTACCCGGCTGCCTGCAGCTGCCGTTCCGTGGAGGCAGCCAATTGGTCGGCCAGCAGACGGCTCGACGACGGCACGCCAAGCCCTGCTGAAAGGACGGTTATGCGGCGGGTTTCCATGGCGTTCTCCTGTTGCTCGATTCAACTCAGCTTACATGCATATGCATCTATGTGGTTGAACCGGGCGGGCTCCGGAAGTATTCCCGGACGCTTCTACCGGCCCGGGCGCACGTGAGCGGCCAGAAAGTCCAGGGTCCTGTCCTTGGCATCCTTGGCTTCGGAGAAATTCAACTGGAACTGGTACTCATGAGGAAGTGCCGGAGTGTGGTCGGCTGGCCAGAAAAGCTCTGTCACGGGAACTCCGGCTGCTTTCAAGCGATTGCTGTAGGGAACGGACTGCAACCAGGTCAACCCGTCTCCGTTGCCGCCGCTGATGAACGTAGGGGGCAAGTCACCGGTGACGAACCCGATGGTAGACATGGTTGCCCCGGCATAGGTGGCGGACCAGTCCTTGGTGCCCGTATAGGACCACAAAGACGTCTTGAGACCCCACTCCACCAGACCGTTGAGCTTGCTCATGGCGTCCAGATCGTAAACACCGCAGTGAAGAATGGTGGCAGCCAGATCCTCCTTGCGCAACGCCGGCTCTACGCCAAGCAGGTTGGCGTAGGCAGGATTGACTGTCAGGGTGGCTATTTGGCTGGCCAGCTGTGCACCCGCAGAGTCCCACCCCACGGATCACCATCGCCGATGGCCACGGGGTGGCAGAAAGGGCCAGGAGTACAGCCAGGACCAGCACGACGGCGAGCTCCAGCCTTCGGATTCTCCGCGGACGCCTGCGCCTGCCCGGCTCATTCTCCGTCTTGGGGGGCCCTGCACTGGCCGCTGCCGCCACCCTGGCTTCTGCCGCTTCCGATGACCCCATGAACCCATCCCCCGCCTGTGCACCGTCCGTGTGCGCACCTGCGGACCATGCTAGGACGGAAGAGGCCCTGGGCGAAGGATCTTGCAGAAAAGACTACCTCTGCCGCCCAGCCCCGCCGACTGCCATCAGTTCCAGTCGCCGCAGGGTCTCGTTGTTCCTAACGTCGATCACAGGATCCCGCAGGACTTTGGGAACCAACTTGCCGGGACCTCGCACTGCGTCCTCGGAGATGGAGACGCGGCATTCGTCCGGACCGGCCTCTTCCACCGTGATCAGCACCTTGGCCTCACCCATCGGCCATCCACGGGCAAGGAGCTCAAGGGAGCGTCCGGCCTGGACCGCAGCCACGCTGGTGCTGTCATCGATCAGGAAGGGCCATACGCCTACGGAGTGATGAAGCTTCGCACCGACCTGGGGCCACTGATCATCCACAGCGCGGATCCGTGAGGCACCCACCACCCAGCCAGGGTAAAGCCAGCCGTCGGCGATCACTTTCCAGACGTCGGCTGCTGAAGACTTGAAGGGCCGGGTAACAGTGGACATGACTTCCTTTCCGGTGGCGCACCAGTATTGGGAATTAAGCTAAGCATGCTTACGAAGCTATCGCCAGAGGAACCCGTACAGGTTCCCAACGCCAGGCCTAGATTGATCGCATGGCCCGGCAGCGGCATTCCTGGAAGGCACCCATTCTTTTGCTGTGCACCGCGGGTGCGGTCTCTTCCTGCCAGCCCGTGACCGCTCCGGAATCGGGCACCAGTGAGCCGGCCGCAGAGATCGTGGTGAACATCAACCAGTCCCGCGACCAGTACGGAAAGCAAGCCATCCTCATCCAACTGACCAACACCTCCGGGTCGCCCGTCACGGTCAGCGGCGTGGACCTCCGCTCAGGCTTGTTTCAGCAGGACATCACATGGAGGCCGGAGAACGGTCCACTGGAACTCCCGCCGAACCAACCCAAAAGCCTCCCCGTCAACCTTACGGAGCCACGCTGCGGGAGCCATACGGGCGAACCCCCGGCAGCCACTATCCAGTACGCCCGCACCAATAATGAGCAACAACAAATCAACGCCGAAGGCCAAGATCCCTTCGGCGTCCTGCAGCGCAACTCGGACGAACTCTGCCTCGCCAAGGAGGCCGCGGCGGTGGCATCCATCGCCTTGGCCCCGGAACTGGACGTAGCGCCGGACGGAAGAACCGCCGTCGTGCGCCTGATTATCACCCCAACCAGAACCGCTACGCCCAACCAGACCCTGGTCATCGAGTCGATCGGTGGCACCACGTTACTGGCGGAGCAGCCGTCGGACCCGTGGCCCCGCGACGTCGCCATTGCGGCCGCAGCGGACGCCCGGGTGCTGTCCCTGCGCGTACGCCCTGCCCGCTGCGACCCCCATGCCGTCGCTGAAGACAAGGTGGGAACACTGGTTCCATTGAATGTGGCCATCGGCAACCGTCAGGGTGCCCTGAAGGTGCCGGCTCCTGCAGATCTGCGCGGACGCATCCATGACTTTGTCACCGCTGCCTGCAGCGCGGGCTGAACTCAGCCGATGGTGGGCAGCGCCGCCGGTGCGCTCTCCACGCGGACCTTGATCCCGGCTTCCACGTTCTTTACTTCCCCGTCCATTTGGTACGGCAGGGGCTTCAGCGTGGTGAATTCGTAGCTGCTGACGCTCGGCTGATCGCCCAGGCCCTGGGTGGTGGCCCGCAAAGCGTTCAAGACCACCCGCCATTTGGGCATGTGGGGGAAGAAGATGACCTCAAACTTGCCGTCACGGGGCGTCTCCTCCGCCTCGCTGAGGGTGGCGTACTTTGCCATTTCGGGGATGTTCGCAAAAACGAGGCTGTCCACCTTCTGGCGCTTGCCGTTGTCCAACCGGATTTCGAACGGCTTGAACTCAGAGAACGTCTTGATCACGGACACCATCTCCGTCAGGGCGCCCTTGCTTCCCTTTTCCAACTCCGTCGCCACAACCGGAGTCAGGCCGAACCCGATGTACGAGTGAGCGTATTCCAGCGGCTCATTCTCTTTCTGGCCGGTGTGGATCCGGAGCAGGTCGATGTTGTGGACGTTGCCCTCCGCGATGGCCTCCTCCAAAGGCTTGGTTCCAACCGTCCGCCGGTGGTCGTTCGCGTTGCCGGCAGCCATGACTGCGGCCACTGCCTTGGGGTTCTCCGCCTGCATCACACCGTTGACAACCTCGTTGTAGCCGCCGTCGCCGCTGACCGAGACCACCAGGACGTCGCCGCCCTTACCGGCGGCATCGCGGGCCAGATCGACCGCGTGCCCCGCGTGCTGGGTTGGTTCAAGGACGATCTCCGGCGAGTACGGCAGCATCTTGATGAGCTTCCCGTGCAGCTCTTCCGCAAGCTCCGGGGCATTCCCCGTGCTGTTGGGGTTGAAGATGATGACGATCGACTCAAATGTCCGTGCGGAACCCATGTGTTCTCCTTTAGTTACCCAGGCCTATAACAGTACTGTCCCCTGGATGCAGGTAGTCGAATCACCGCCCACCCAGACCTGGTCCCCTTCAGCCTTGATGTGGATGCGCCCTGCCCTCCCCAACACCGTGCCTTGGGCGGCCACGTATGCCTCCGGCGCACGCCCGCTCCCTATCAGCCATTGAGCTGCCCCCGCGTTGAAGCTACCCGTCACCGGGTCCTCGATCATGGCGTCGCCCGGGAAAAACGTACGAACCTCAAAGTCCACGTCGGAGCCTGCCGGATACGGCCCGATGACGCCCACCTTCAAGTCCCCCAAGGCAAGCATGTCCGGTTCCAGGCCAAGGACCTGGTCAGCGGATTCGAGCAGGACGCCAATCCACGCCGGCCCATTCACCAGCCACGAGGCATCCAGGATGTCATCTTCCGAAAGTCGAAGACCCGCGGCCAACTGCTTCCGCACAGCGTCCTCCACCGGACCGAACCGGGTCAGTGGCGGGGCCGCGAAAGCCAGCCGTCCGCCGTCGTGCTTGACGCGTACCAAACCTGCTCCGCACTCCTGGACCACGACGCCGACAGACTTGGGCACTCCCCCTGCCTGCAGCCACGTGTGCGCCGAACCGAGAGTGGGGTGCCCTGCAAACGGGAATTCCTCACTGCCCGTGAAGATGCGCACCTTGTAGTCCGCGTCCGGATGCGTGGGCGGGATCAGGAAGGTGGTTTCGGAGAGATTGGTCCAGTTGGCGAACCGCTGCATGGTTTCGCTGTTGAGCCCTTCGGCATCTACGACGACGGCGAGCGGGTTGCCGAAATAGGGACGGTCGGAGAAGACGTCTACTTGGTGGAATGGGCGGTTTCGGGGGGAAAGTGGACTCACCGGTGCAGGCTATCACTGGTGCTGGTGAGCCTGTGGCGTGTCTGCAAGACTACCTGCATGGCAGAGAACAAGACGCAGCCCACCGACGCGTCCGTAGAGGAGTTCCTCGGTGCCGTGGAGCACCCGACGCGGCGTGCGGACGGCTTTGAATTGCTGAACATGATGCGGGAGCTCACCGGCCAGGAAGCCGTGATGTGGGGTCCCACGATCGTCGGCTTCGGCAAGTACCACTACAAGTATGCGAGCGGCCGTGAGGGTGATTCCGCGGCCGTCGGTTTTTCATCCCGGAAGACCAACCTGGCCCTCTACGGACTGACCATGGGGCCGGAGGCGGACCGTCTGCTTCCAGAACTGGGTAAGCACAAAACCGGCGCGTCCTGCCTGTACGTCAACAAGCTGGACGACGTGGACAGGGATGTGCTGGCCGAGCTGATCCGCACCGGCTACAACCACACCATGACGGAGATCCATAGGCCCTAACCCCGCGCGAGCCCTCCGCGAGTTGGCATTTAATGGCAATCCGGGGCTCCAACATTGTCATCAAATGCCAACTCGGGGCATGCAAAAGGACCCCGTTCCCGGAATCCGGGAGCGGGGTCCTTCAGGTTTAGTCAGAGACTACTTGCCGGCAACGACCTCAAGGTCGATGACAGCGGAAACATCCTCGTGCAGGCGAACGTTGGCCTGGTACGAACCGACAGACTTGATGTGGTTCGGCAGTTCAACGTTGCGCTTGTCGATGGCGCCGAGGCCGGCAGCCTCAACAGCAGCAGCGACGTCAGCAGGCTTGACGGTGCCGAAGAGACGACCGGACTGACCGGCCTTCACCTCGAGCTTGACCTTCTTGGAGGACAATGCCTGAGCCTGTGCCTGTGCAGCTTCAACAGTTGCGTGGGCACGGGCAGCACGTGCTGCCTTGATGCTCTCAACCTGCTTCTCGCCACCACGGGTCCAGGTCAGAGCGAAGCCGCGGGGCAGAAGGTAGTTACGTGCGTAACCGTTCTTTACCTCGACAACGTCGCCAGCAGCACCGAGACCGGTTACTTCGTGGGTCAGAATGAGCTTTGCCATGTTAGTTAATCCCTTCCCTTAGCCGCGGCCAGCGCCGGAGTAGGGCAGCAGAGCAACTTCGCGGGCGTTCTTGATTGCCTGGGCGATTTTGCGCTGTTCCTGAACGGTAACGCCAGTGACGCGACGAGCGCGGATCTTTCCGCGGTCGGAGATGAACTTGCGCAGCAATGCTACGTCCTTGTAGTCGATGACAGTGATGTCAGCGGCCTTCAAGGGGTTGGACTTTGGTTTGGGCTTACGGAGTTCAGCCTTAGCCATCGTGGAGCTCCTTTTCTATGGAGCCCGTGGATATTGATCCACGGGATGGTGGTGTTTTTTTGTTTAGAAGGGAGGTTCGGAGTCCGGGCCGTTGCCCCAGCCACCAGCGTTGCTGACACCGGGCGTAGCCCAAGGGTCATCCTGCTGTGCGGGCTGGTTGCCGCCCCAGTTTCCACCGGAGTTGCCGCCCTGGTTTCCACCAGCGGGGCCACCTCCGAAGCCACCTGCGTTGCCGCCACCGAAGCCACCTTGGCCACCGTTGCCGGCGCCGAACCCGCCGCCGGAGCGCTGGGTGCGGTTGACTTTGGCATTCGCGTAACGCAAGCTCGGGCCGATCTCGTCGACCTCAAGCTCAATAACGGTGCGCTTCTCGCCTTCTTTGGTTTCGTAAGAACGGCTCTTCAAACGGCCGGAAACAATGACGCGTGTTCCCTTTGTGAGGGACTCGGCAACGTTCTCGGCTGCTTCCCGCCATACGGACGCGCGGAGGAACAGGGTTTCCCCGTCCTTCCATTCATTCGACTGGCGGTCAAAGGTCCGGGGAGTAGAAGCGATGGTGAAGTTCGCTACTGCTGAGCCAGACGGGGTGAACCGCAGCTCCGGATCATTGGTGAGATTACCGATGACCGTAATAGTGGTTTCGCCTGCCATCTACTGCCTCCTTGTTCGTTCCTGCGGGGTAAAGATCCGGAAGGGGCTGATTACTCAGCAACAACCTTCTGGTCTTCGGGGCGGATGATCTTGGTGCGCATGATCGTCTCGTTCAGAGACAGCTGGCGATCAAGTTCCTTGGCGGTAGCAGGCTCAGCGGTGAAGTTCACCACTGCGTAGATACCTTCGGACTTCTTCTTGATGTCGTATGCCAGGCGGCGACGGCCCCAGATGTCTACCTTTTCGATGGTTCCACCATCGGTGGTGATGACATTCAGGAACTTCTGAAGCGACGGCTCTACGGTACGCTCTTCGACCTCGGGGTCGATGATTACCATCAATTCGTAAGGACGCATATGTGAACCCACCTCCTTTGGGCTAAGCGGTTACGGTATCTCCGTAACAGGAGGTTCATTTGCGATTGCTGTGCCTCGCTCCCCCGCCAAAGATTCGGAAGGAGGGCGCAGCACAGACTTCAATATCTTAGTGCATCTCCTGCATCCAAAGCTATTCGGCGGTGTGTCGTGGCCGAAAGCACCGGGAAGGCCTATGTGGAAAACGGGCCAATGAATACTTGAGCCATGACCATCCTCAAGTCCACAGTCCTCTTCGTTCTGGCCGCGGCAGCCGAAATCGGAGGCGCCTGGCTCATTTGGCAGGCAGTCCGGGAGGGCAAGGCCTGGTGGTGGGCCGGGCTGGGAGTCGTTGCCTTGGGAATCTATGGCTTCTTCGCGGCGTTCCAGCCCGACGCCCATTTCGGAAGGGTTCTCGCGGCGTACGGGGGCGTTTTCATAGCCGGCTCACTTGCCTGGGGCATGCTGGTTGACGGATTCCGCCCGGACCGCTGGGACATCATTGGAGCCGTCATCTGCATAGTGGGCGTCGGCGTCATCATGTTCGCGCCGCGCACGGGCGCGTGACGGCCGGCGGCTTACCGGCTGGAACATGGGAGCTTAAACATGTGAGCCCTGGAAGATCATTGACCTTCCAGGGCTCATTGTGTGCGCGGAGGGGGACTTGAACCCCCACCCCCTTTCGAGGACTAGCACCTCAAGCTAGCGCGTCTGCCATTCCGCCACCCGCGCAGGGTGATTCGGAGAACCAGTTTCCTTTTTCTCCTCAACAGCGTCAAAAACACTAACACGTCATTGGCCATTCTGTTGATTCGGGACCTACGGCAACACCCCTCGGCAGAACAAGGAAACGTGGGTACGGTGACCTCATGCAGAAAATATCGATCGAGGCTCTCGCCCGCCAGCAAATCGAAGCCGCAGTTGCCGCACCCAGCGGACGCGCTGCAGACACAGCATTCGGCGGGCATGAGAAGACCCTCCGGCAAACAGTCATGGCTTTCCGCGCAGGCACGCGGCTCAGCGAACATCAGAACCCCGGCGAGGCTACCGTCTTCGTGCTGAAGGGAAATGTCTGGCTCAAGGCAGGCGAAGACTCGTGGCAGGGGAAAACGGGAGACCTGTTAATCGTGCCGGACGGCCGCCACAGCCTCGAAGCGGAAGAGGACTCAGCGGTGCTCTTCACAGTAGTCAAGACCGACCGTCAGGCGCAGCCGTCGGCGTGATTGGAGAACGACGGCGGCACCTTGCCTGCGCACGCCTGGCTACGGGCGTGGACCACCGAGTCAAAGCTCACTGCCGTCGCGTTGAAGCCAGCGGGGCAGCCACCGTTGCACGCTCAGGACTACCCCTCCCGCCGCTGCGTTTCCCGCCTATGCTCTGCCCGGGCAAGCTGGGCCAGTTGTTCGACAAATCCCGGGAAGTGCGCTTCAAGCTCCTCAGTACGCAGGCCCGTCCACCGGGTGGTCCCTTCCTTGCGGGACAACGTAACACCAGCCTCACGCAGGGTCTTGAGATGGTGACTCATGGTGGGGAGCGGAATTTGGACTTCTTCGGCGAGCCAGGAGCAGGTCCGTTCCGGTCCATCCCTGAGGAGCTCGACCACGCGGAGCCTTACAGGGTCAGCTACTGCTCGGAGCATGCTAACGACGCTGATACCGTTCAGGTCCGGGTGATGGAGCTGGGTGGCCATGATCTTCTCTTCCACGAAAAGGCTTATACACTGCTATTTTCATAATTATGGAAGATTGATCCTAGCATGCTCGGATTAGCGTGCGCGGACCCCCTCTGATTCGCTGGCCGCCTCAGCACTGGCCGGCACCTGCTGCGCCCGGACGGCGCGTGCAGACCGCCTGGAGAAGTAGTTGTTCGTGAGCAGCGCCGCAATAACCAGACCAGCCCCGACAAGAGCAGTCACAGTCGGTTGATATCCGCGGATCATCGCAATGGCGAAGGTAACCACGGGGACGAGGTTCATGAACAGGGTTCCATTGAGCGGTCCCAGCAAGCCGATGCCTTTGTTCCATGAGAGGACAGCAACCACTGCAGCGAAGATTATGACGTAGGCAAGGTGTAACCAGCCGCCCAGAATAGCTTCAAGGTCAGGTGCAGTGACGTAGCCAACCCCTGTAGCGATGAGGACTCCACCCATAATGCTGATGCAGCCGAGCACCGTGGTAACCGTGGTGTACCGCAGGGCGGACCACCCTTGGAACCCGATGGCACCCCGGGTGTACGTCACCCAGCAGACGGCTCCTAGGAGGGCGAGCAGTTCACCCAGTCCGAGTTGGCCACTGAACAGTCGGCCATAGTCGCCGTCGGTGATGACAAGCGAGACTCCGGCAAACGCCACCAGGATTGATGCGACAGTGTAGCTGGCAGGCAGTTTCCTCGTAGCCATCGCACCTACAACCGCCCCAATGGCGGGCATCATCGCCATAATGAGGCTGACGTTGGGCGAGCTCGTATATCGCAAAGCCGTAAATGCCAGCAGGCCAAATCCAGCGAACCCGGCGCTGCCCAGCAGGAACAACCTGCCCAAGCGACCATCGACGCGGAGCGCGCGAAGACCCTCGGCCCGCCAGAGCATTAAAACGAGGAGGGCCGCAGCAATGACATACCTGATCAAAGTCATGTGAAAAGCGTTGACGGTCGTAGCAAGATCGTTGGCGATCGGGAACATGCCGCCCCAGATCAGAGGAGGGATGAGGCAGAGGATGAGGCCGCGGGTCGCGGTTGATAACTGCATGAAAGGTCGATGCATAGTGAAACCCCCCAGTTTCGTAGTAGCAAAATTATGTAATTTTACAAACATGAAAATATGCTAACTGGAGTCCAATGTCAACTACTTTTTTTGGGCTGTGAGTTGCCAAGCTTTAACGCGAACGGGGCAGCCGCCGTCGTTATTGACGGCAGCTGCCCCGCAGCAAAACAGACGCTTACGACGCCGGACCGGCACCGACGCTTGCAGGCTCCTCTTCGCCACTGGTCGCTTGGGCGGGCGCAGCTCCGCCCTTGCGGTAGCGCCAGACGCCGATGCCTACGACGATTACCGCCAAGGCCAGCGACAGGAACAGCGATTCGCGGGTGGATTCCAGGATGACCATGCCGATGATGAGTGCCACGATGCTCGCAATGGCAATCCACGTGAGGTAGGGGAAGAACCACATCTTGAGCTGGAGGTCCTTCGCGGCGGCCCCCATGCGGCGGCGGAGAACCAACTGGGAGGCTGCAATGACCAACCACACGAACAGTGCGATGGCGCCGGAGGTGTTGACGAGGAACAGGAACACCGTATCCGGGGCAATGTAGTTCAGTCCCACAGTGATAAATCCGACCACTGTGGACGCAAGCACGGCCGCCGCAGGCACACCGCGCTTGGAAATACGCGTCCAGGACTTCGGTGCATCTCCGCGGCGGGACAGCGAGAACAGCATGCGGCTGGCGGTGTAGAGGCCCGAGTTGAGGCAGGAAAGCACCGACGTGAGGACAACGATGTCCATGATGGTGCCGGCTCCCGGGATGCCATAGAGCTCGATCACTGCAACGTACGGGCTCTTGGCAACGGAGGCGCTGTTCCACGGGAGCAAGGTGACCACGATGGCGATGGAGCCGATGTAGAAGATCAGGATGCGCCACACGGTCGACTTCACGGCCTTCTTGACGGCGTCCACCGGATTCTCGGATTCCCCGGCAGCAATGGTTGCGATCTCCGCGCCAAAGAAGGAGAAGACGACCACGAGGATGCCGGCGAGGACCGCGCCCGGCCCACTGGGCATGAAGCCGCCCTGGTCCAGGAGGTTGGTCACTCCCGGTGCAGGAACGCCCGGCATGAAACCGAGGATGGCGACGATTCCTGCAAGCAGGAAGATGACGATTGCCGCGACTTTGATGGACGCGAACCAGAACTCGAACTCACCGTAGGACTTCACTGAACCGAGGTTGGTGAGGGTGAGGAGCACCATGAGTATCAGGGCCCAGATCCACTGATCGACGCCGGGCACCCAGCGGTGCATGATGGCGGCACCGGCAGTGGCTTCGATGCCCAGCACGATGATCCAGAACCAGGCGTAGAGCCAACCGATGCTGAACCCGGCCCATCGGCCAAGCGCTTTGTCGGCATAGGTGGAGAACGAGCCGGTCTCCGGATTGGCTGCAGCCATTTCGCCCAGCATGCGCATCACCAGGATGACTACCAGGCCCGCGGCGAGGTAGGCCCCGAGGATTCCTGGTCCCGCCTGTTGGATAGCTGCGCCCGAGCCCACGAAGAGGCCTGCGCCGATGACGCCCGCAATGGCGATCATGGACAGGTGCCGGGGCTTAAGCGATTTGGAAAGTTGTTGGTCAGCGTGCATGGAACGTCGCCGTCCTTTGAGTACTTGGAAGGCCCACGGAGGTGTGCAGTGGGCCACTTGGCTTTCCCACACTAGCCACCCCATACCGGGGCTGATGCTGTGCAGACAAACATTTTGACGTCAGCCAAACCGGGAGTATGCACAAAATGTATCGCTTAAAGCATCAAATGTTTCTTATTGAGAACTTTTGAAACCGTCCTGAAACGACCCCTTGAGGCTTTGGGCCGTGGCGGGGGTCACATGGCAGTGGCGAAGAACAGTTCCGTCACCCTGGCCAAGGAGTAGGGATCCTCCACGCCACACAGCTCACGCGCGGAGTGCATCGAAAGCAGCGGAACTCCGACATCAACCGTGCGGATGCCGAGGCGCGTGGCCGTCAACGGACCAATGGTGGAACCGCAGGGGATGTCGTTGTTGGAAACAAACTCCTGGTACGGAACACCCGACTCTGCGCACAACCGGGCCCAAAAAGCTGCGCCTGTGGCATCTGTTGCGTAGCGCTGGTTGGCATTGATCTTCAGCAACGGGCCCCGGTTGAGCAGCGGACGGTTGGCGGGGTCATGGCGCTCGGCGTAGTTCGGGTGGACAGCGTGGCCGGCATCGGCAGAAACACAGAACGACGCCGACAACGCCTGCCGCCGCTGGCTCACCGAAGCCCCGAAACCGTCTGAGATCCGGGTGAGGATGTCCTCCAGGATCGGCCCGCAAGCGCCCGACCGGGAGTTTGAGCCGATTTCCTCATGGTCGAAGGCGGCAAGGACTGCGATGGGTCCGTCGTCACGCGCCGACCCCGCGTGGGCGATGAGCGCCACCAAGCCCGCATGGGTCGACGACAGGTTGTCCAGGCGTCCGGAGGCGAAGAACTCACTATTGACCCCGAAAACCGCAGGCGCTTGCGTGTCTGCCACGACGACGTCGTACCCGCCGATCTCCGCAGCATCCACCGAGGCGTCCTGCACGCGCGAGGCGAGCAGGCCCAAAAGATCCTCCCCTGCGGGATCTCCCAGCCCGAAAATCGGGTTCATGTGCTGCTGTTTGGACAACGTCAGGCCTTCGTTGACTGCCCGGTCCAGATGGATGGCGAGCTGCGGGAACCGCAGGAGGGGGCCAGTGGCCGTCAGGTGCTGGGTACCGTCACGCATCACCAGGCGGCCGGCAAGCTGCAGTTCCCGGTCCAGCCAGGAATTGAGCAGCGGGCCGCCGTAGACCTCCACGCCCGCCTGCAGCCAACCGAACTTCCCCGTTGTGGGCTTCGGCTTGAGCTTGAAGGACGGGGAATCGGTGTGAGCGCCAAGGATGTTGAACCCCGTGGCGGGACCTGCGTTCTCCGGCGATACCCAAGCAATCAGGGCGCCGTCCCGGATGACGTAATAGCCGCCCGCGCCCCCGGACCACGGCTCCAGCTCATTCAGCCCCGTAAAGCCGGCTGCATCTAAGCGGCGGGCCGCTTCATCGACGGCATGGAAGCTCGACGGCGACGCCGAAACGTACTCGCCAAGGTCCTTGATGTGCTCTGCTGCGGAGGCGTTCGTAGGCATGCTCCCGAGTCTATCCGGATCAGTAGTCCGGGTTGCTGGGCACCACGAGCCCGGTTTCGTAGGCGTAGACCACCACCTGCACGCGGTCCCGCAACTGCAGCTTGCTCAGGATACGGCGCACGTGGGTCTTCACTGTTGCCTCGGACAAGAAGAATTTGTGGGCAATCTCGGCGTTGGACAGGCCTTCGGCGATGGTGGTGAGGATCTCCGTTTCGCGCGGAGTCAGTTCATCCAGCAGAGGGTCACGGCGGGCCGGCGTGATCCCTGGCGTGTGTCCCCCGCGGACGTAAGTCTCCAGCAGACGTTGGGTGATCCTCGGTGCCACCACTGCGTCCCCGCTGGCCACCACCCGAACCGCGTGGACCAGCTCAGCGGGAGCAACGTCCTTCAGGAGGAAGGCGGACGCCCCGGCCTGCAGACCGGAGAAAGCATATTCATCGAGGTCGAAGGTGGTAAGAATGATGACCCTCGCATCAGCACCCGCGGCCGATATGCGTCGGGTGGCTTCGATGCCGTCCATGGCGGGCATACGGACGTCCATGAGGACGACGTCCGGCTGCAGCTCTTCCACCAGGCGGACGGCCTCTGCGCCATCCGATGCTTCGCCCACCACCGTCAGGTCATCTTCGCCCTCAAGGATCAGCCGAAAGCCCATCCTCAGAAGTGGTTGGTCATCCACCAACAGGATCTTGATGGTCCCTTGACCTGTCAGTTCGTAGTCCCTCATTACTCCCCCTTGTCGCCGTTCCAGTTCAGCTCGGCGTGTACCGCCCAGCCGCCGTTCCTGCCAGGTCCGGCCCCGATTTTTCCGGCGTAGATTCCGGCCCGCTCCCGCATGCCTGCAATTCCTTGGCCGGTGCCCAGGCTTCCCTTCCCGTTGCCGTCCCTGGTTCCGCGGCCGTCGTCGAGCACGTCGATGGTGACCAGGTCGCCGTTGCGCGCCACCTGCACGTCCACCCGGCTCAGCGACCTTCCGTACCTCAGGACGTTGGTCAGCGATTCCTGGACAATCCGATAGACCGTCAGTTCGAACGCAGGATCGGCCGGGAGCGCGGGTCCCGTATGAGCATAGTGAAGCGGAAGCCCTGCCGTCCGGAATCCATCCAGCAGCTTGGAAAGGTTGTGTCCCGATTCCAACGGTGTGAGCGGCGCCGGACGGCCGGAATCGTCCCTTAGGACGCCCAATACCCTGCGCATGTCAGCCAAGGCGTTCCGCCCCGTCCTGGATAGTTCACCAAGCACCTCGCCGGCGCGTTCGGGATCCTTCTTCACTACCACTGCCGCACCGTCGGAAAGGCTCACCATGACCGTGAGCGAGTGTGCCACGACGTCGTGCATCTCGCGGGCGATCCTGTTGCGCTCGGTGACCTTGCCCAGCTGGGTCGTGCGAGCCACCCAGGCGGCGATCTCCGCCTCATGCTCCCGGCGCTCCCGGACCGAAATGCCGATTCCCGTGGCCAGGAGGTTGGACAGCATGATGGTCACGGCCGTGGCGATGTTGTTGATGAGGTGGAAGTTCTCCGGAACCTCCCGGAGCGTGTCCATGTTGCTGGGGCTAGTCCACATGAAGAGATAGAGCAAGCTCAGGGGGAGGCTGGCCGCGCCCAGCACCACGAAGGCAACGGGACGCTTTCTGGCGGATGCTACGGCGTAAAGGGCGAACCAAAGACCCGCCGAGACGTTCGATCCCCAAGGGTTGAGGATGGTAGCGGCGATTTCCAGGAGGGCAACGGCGGCCGCCACATGAATCGGGCTCTGCCGCCGGAACCACAGTGCCAGGGCGATGAGCAAAAGGAATGACGTGACCAGCCACTTGCCCTCGATGACCGAAGAGATGATGGTGGGCAGCGCCAGAAGCACATAGCAAGAGACCACCACGGCATCCATGGCCAGCGGGTGCTCGTAGAAATAGCGCCGCACGCGTCCGCGGCGGCGCTGGGTGATTTCCGCGAAGGACGCGTCAGCCGGACCGGCCAACGCGTCCTTCCTTTGTGGGACTTCGATCATGAAGAGAGCCTAAACGCCCTAGACGTCCCGCTTCTTGAGCAGAACCATGGCAATTGCCACCGGCACAACAACCCAGGCGGTCAGCACCAGCGCGGCCTGCCACGCTTCCAGCGTGTCCGGGACGTGCTCGACGGCGGTCATCGGGTTGATGGTGCTGGTGGGGAGGTACTTGTTGGCTTCCTTGAAGAAATCGCCGGGGATGAGCTGGAATGCGATGGGAGCCACGAACAACAGGCCGACGAGGCTCATGATGCCACCGGCCGAGTTCCGGACGATCGTTCCCAGGGCCATGCCGATCGCAGCCACGGCGGCCACATAGATGCTGTTCACCAGCAGGAGCTTGATGGACTGCGAGCTGCCAAGGTCCAGCTTGAGGTTGTAGTTATCCACGATCGGCAATGAAACGAGCCCTGCTACGTACGTGGCAACAGCGGTCAGAAGGAACGCGCTCACCACCACCACAATGAGCTTCGCCAGGAACGGGGAGAGGCGCTTGGGCACGGCGGCGAAGGTGGAACGTGCCATGCCGGTGGTGAATTCCGAGCTCATGAGCAGCACGCCCAGGGAGCCAAGGATGAGCTGGGCGAACGAGATTCCGGACGTCGGAATGCTGACGGCCAGGTCTCCGCCCTGGGCTGCCATCGCGGCGGCCGCTTCAGGATCGCGGGCTGCCTGGTCGGCGAACTGTCCTGTTCCCCATGCAGCCAAGGCCGCGAAGCCGACCATGACCACAGCCGTGGAGGCCAGGAGGATGAGGGTCGAAAGCAGAGTGCGGAATTTGATGAATTCGGAGTTCAGAACCCGGTGGAAAGCCGGTCCTGGGCCCACCGGGGTGCGTGTGGGTTTGCTGTCCGTGATTGCGGTGCTCACTAGTTCTTCCCTCCGGCCGAAGCGGGAACCGACGTCCCGGTGTTGATGTGCGAGTGGTACTCCACCTCGTCCTTGGTCAGCTCCATGTAGGCCTCCTCGAGGCTCGCTTGGAGAGGCGTGAGTTCGTAGACCATGACCTGGTTGTCCAACGCGGTGCGTGCGATGGCGCGTGGATCAAGTCCACTTACCTCCAGAAGCTCGCGTTCGTGGACCTCCACCGAAACGCCTTGCCCGGCCAGCAGCTGCATGAGGTGTTCAGGCTGATCGGTGCGGACGCGGGTGCGGGCCTGGCCCTTGCCGGTGATGATGTCGGCGATGGGAGCATCGGCGATGATCTTGCCGCGGCCGATCACTATCAGGTGGTCTGCCGTGAGTGCCATTTCGCTCATGAGGTGGCTGGACAGGAAGACCGTGCGGCCCTCGGACGCCAGGTACTTGACCAGGTTCCTGACCCACACGACGCCTTCAGGGTCCAAGCCGTTCACCGGCTCGTCCAGGATGATTGTCTGGGGATCCCCCAGAAGCGCGGCGGCGATGCCCAGGCGTTGTCCCATGCCGAGCGAGAATCCCTTGACCTTCTTCTTGGCAACATCGCCCAGGCCGGTCATCTCAATCACTTCACGCACACGGCTCTTGGGGATGCTGTGCGTTGCTGCCATGGCCAGCAGGTGGTTGTAAGCCGTGCGGCTGGTGTGGACTGCCTTGGCATCCAGCAGGGCGCCAATCTCACGCAGGGGAGCCACATGCTTTTCGAATGGCACGCCGTTCACGGTCACGGAGCCGGACGTGGGCGTGTCCAGTCCCATAATCATGCGCATTGTGGTGGACTTGCCGGCACCGTTCGGGCCGAGGAAGCCCGTTACCCGGCCGGCCTGGACCGTAAAACTGACGCCACCTACGGCTGTTTTTTCGCCGTAGACCTTCGTCAGGCCTTTTGCTTCGATCATGGAAGCGTTCCCTCCCTAGACACGTGTACGTGCAGATGAGTTGTGAATGTACTTAAACGCTAGTCAGGGAAGAGAAGGAAATCGCCTGTCCCAGGGATGATTCAGGGTCCGGTCAGGGTAGTCCTACCGGATGACCCGCCCGGATATCCGCCCGGATATCCGGCCGGTTATCCCACCGGGGGAAGCGGCGAGTACACGCGCAGTCCGCCTGTCCGGATCGAGAATTCGGCACTCCGGACGTTGGCCTTCGCCTCACCGTCGACGGCCAGGGCCAGGGGCTGGTCCGCGGCCTCAATCGTGATGCTGCCGGCCTCGGACAGGTGCGTCACCTTGGAGGAGGCTACAGTGCCGGTCACCACTGCCCACAGCAACCGGGCACGGGCGAACGGCTCGTCCGCCGAAATCATCCGCAAGTCCAGGACGCCGTCGTCCAGCACCGGGCGGCGAATGGGCGCATGGTCAGCGGGGTAGTAGCGTCCACGGCCCATGTACATGATCCACAGCTTGTGCCTGACGCCGTCCACTCTGAGCGTGGTGGGGGAGTTCACCGCGAAGGTCCGCAGCGATGCCACCAGGCTCGCCAGCGGCTTACCGAGTGCCGGCTGCAAACGTTCACGCCGTCTCACCAGGTTGGGGTAAACACCCACGCTGGCCGTATTGAGCATGGCCAGCTCGATGGTTTCCGGCATCTCCGGCAGACCGCGCTGCACCACCACCCAGCCCAGGTCCACAGAGGCGCCCCAGCCCTTGGTGAGCGCTTCCACGGCATCGTCCATGGAGTTGCTGCCCAGGTCGCGGGCAAAGTGGTTGAGCGTTCCGCCCGGCAGGACCAGTAGTGGAAGGGAATGTTCGACGGCGGCAGCCGCCGCAGTGCCTACCGTTCCGTCACCGCCCCATACCCCCAGAGCGACGGCCTCGGGTCTTGACGCCACAGTGCGGACAGCTGCCTCGACGTCTTCTCCCTCAGCGATCTCGTGTATATGCGCCTTGGGGAATAGTTTCTTGAGCAGCTCGCCGGTCTCTGGCGTATAAGACCCTCCCATGGCGTTGACGGCGATCACCAGCCCGTCGCCGTCGGCGATTGCCGGTACGTCCGCCGGAGTCCGCCGGGGCGTAGGCTCCGGCGGACGGGCCGGCCACCACTTGCGCGTCAATAAGGCGGCTCCGGCGCCGAGGGCCGAACCGAAGACAACATCCGAGGGCCAATGGGCGCCCGTGTGGACCCTCGAGTAGGCCACACCGGCAGCCACGGGAGCCAAAGCGAGGCCGATTGCCGGTGAAACGATCCCGGCTCCCACCGCGAAGGCCACTGCCGAGGCGGAATGTCCCGACGGCATCGATGAGCTGGTGGGCTGAGGATTCACGAACCTGAAAACAGGAAGGTGATCGGGCGAGGGCCTGGTGCGCGGCAGGACGGTCTTGAAAACCAGGTTCGTGACGGCGGACGCGACGCCCAAGGCGAGCAAACCGTGCAGCGCGGCCCGGCGCGGCCTGCCCGGAACGGTCGCCATGACCCCCGCGATGCCGAACCACAGCTTGCCCTTGGTGGCGGCAGCGGACAGGTAACGGAAGAAGTCGTCGTGGTTGCCCTGGCGCTGGCGGGATACGGCCCGCACGAGGAAGTGATCGAATTTCGTCACGTTGTGGGGACCTATGCCCGGGAAGCCTCGCATCAACCCACAGTATCGCCCCGCTCCGTAGTTCGGCGGAGGTCCCTTCCCCCGAATGCCCAGGAAGCTCTGGCTACCATGAAGGCATGCCACGCATATTGGAACCCCGCCACCGGCCAAGCTCGCTGCTCGTCGCACCTGCCGCGCTGTTGTTGACGGCATTCCTCGTGCCCGGACTTTTGATCCTCGCCGGGCAGGGCGAACCGGCGTTCAACGGGGTAGACACCCAGTGGCAGGCCTTGATCTTTACGCTTCATTCGCCGTTCTGGGACCAGGTCAATGCCTTCCTGAACTGGCTCGGTTATGTGGGCGTGCTCATTCTGGAAGTCCTCTTGGTGGCGGTGTTGCTCCTCTGGCGCAGGCCGAAGATGGCCCTCTTCTCCGCCCTCGCGGCGTTGATTGCGTTGGGAGTGACCCAGCTTGCCAAAGCAGTGGTTGGGCGCGATCGTCCTGAAGGCGCAAAGGTCCTGACGGACACTGGTTCATACCCTTCAGGGCATGTATCCGCAACGGCCGTCTTTCTCATGACCCTCGTACTGCTCACAGGCAAGCTGTGGTTCAAGCTTCTGGCCATCGCGGGAATCCTCGTCACGATGGCCAGCCGAACCTATCTCTCCGCCCACTGGCTCAGCGATGTCCTTGGTGGTGCATGCGTGGGAGTGGGCGTGACGCTGCTGCTGTGGGTCCCTTTCATGAAGATATGCATCCAGGAGAATCTATCTGCGGTTACTTCTCCTGTGTGGCAGGCAAGGGCTTCGCGACGCCAGCCAGCAGAAGGGCAACCAGAATAGGTGCTCCAATGGCCAGGAGCGCATTGTGGATACCTGTGTGGTCGCCCAGGTAACCCAGCAGGGGAGGACCCGCAAGGAAAGCTACGTACCCGATAGTCGACACCACGGAAACCCTGACTGCAGCATGTTTGGGGTCGTCGGCGGCAGCGGACATCCCCATGGGGAAGGCCAGGGCGGCTCCGACGCCCCAAAGGGTTGCGCCGGCTCCAGCCAGAACCACATTGTCCGCCAGGACGAACAGGACCAAGCCGACCGCAGCGGCAGCCATGCTTGCCCGGAGTACGGCCACCCGACCGAACTTGTCGATCACCTTGCCACCGAGGAAACGCATGAGGGTCATGCCGGCAACGAACAGGGCAAAGAGCAGGGCGCCTCCCCCTTCCGACGTTCCCAGGCCATCGACCGCTGCCTTGGCAATCCAGTCGTTGCCCGCGCCTTCCGTCAGGGTCGCCCCCAGGACCACGACGCCGATGAGCAGCGTCCTGCCGTCCCGCCAGGCAGAAGGTCCGCGCTTGACGTCAGTGCCGCCGTCGGACGCTTCAACAACTGGCGCGTGCGGCAGGAAGTAGCGCGGCGCCGTCAGCGCCAGTACCAATGCGATGCCTGCAATGACCAGCAGATGCTCAGGCAGGCCCACGCCAAGGTGTGAAAGGCCCGCACCGATGAGCGCGCCAACGAACGCGCCGCCGCTGAAGGCGGCATGGAACTGCGGCATGATGGTGCGCCTGAGCCGGTGTTCGACGTCGGCGCCCTCGATGTTTTGGGCGACGTCCCACAGGCCGATGCCAATGCCGAAGAAGAACAGCGAGACGGCCATCACGGGAACAGAGGCCGCCATGAGGGCAACGGCGATCCCTACCCCGGCTGCCGCTGCCACCGCCCCGGCCGTCCGGACCGTGTTGGCGGTCCCGATCCGTCCTACGACCCAGCCCGCCGTTGGCAGCGCCAGGAGGGAGCCCACCGCGGTGCAGAGCAGGAGGCTGCCCATCTGTCCGGACGTGAGGCTGAGCGCTTCGGTAACGGCGGGAATGCGGGCAGCCCAACTGGCAAAGACCAGCCCGTTCATGCCGAAGACGAAAAACGTGGCTATTGCGGCCGCGTTCACGTTGGGGACGGTTCGGGTGCTGGTGGTCATGCAATCACAACTTCCACAGAGAGTTCGTCGAGCAAGGAAAGATCTTTGGGGGCCGGTTCCACATCGGTAACCAGTACGTCGGCTGCGTCCATCGCAGCCACCAAGGCAAGGGCGCTGGCCCTCCATTTGCTGCCGGAGCCTGCCACTATCACCCTCGACGCTGATTCCAGGCCGGCCCGCTTCACTGCCGCATCATCGAGGTCGTGGGCAAGGAGTCCGTCTTTGAGGTTGAACGCGCACGGCGTGATGACGGCCGTATCAAAACGCAGTGACCGCACGTTGGCTTCAGCCATGGGTCCGCGGAAGGAGAGCTCGCCGGGGACCAGCCGTCCTCCGGGCAGGATCAGCTCAGGACGTCCCCCTGCCAAAGCATCCACACTGTGCAGGGACATGGGCATGACGGTCAGTTGGCGCTTTCCGATGCTGCGGGCAATTTCCGTTGCCGTCGAACCGCTGTCCAACCAGACGTGTTCGCGGTCCTGGAGCAGGGCGTCCACGGCTGCCGCGATCCTGACTTTGCCCTGGTGGTCTTCCAACTCCCGCTGGCCGTAGCCGGGGTTATCGCCCTTGAAGAGGAGGCTCCGCGCGCCTCCGTGGACGCGCTTAAGCACTCCGTTGGCGGCGAGGATCTCCAAGTCGCGCCGGATGGTGGCACCGGAAGCACCGCATTCGGCCATCAGCTCATCGACTGTCACAGCCTCGCGGGTTCGCAGCAATTCACCGATTAAGCGGTGGCGGTCGGCTGTTCCCATGTCTTCAGGCTATCAGCTCTTGAGCAAATGATCACCAAGTGTGATCATTTGCTCACCGTTGCTCTATCACATCCCGACACGTTCCCACCATCCTCCTCTCACATCCCGCCCCTCAACCGCCGATGCTCTCGCAGTATCTGCAAGAGCGTCGGTCAAAAGGGGGTGGGATGTGGGAGAGGAACCGGACTAGCGGGCGCGGTCCACGCGCTTCTCGTCCCAGACCGGTTCCTCGGATTCGTACACCTTGCCATCGGACCCGAACACCAGGAAGCGGTCGAACGACTTCGCGAACCACCGGTCGTGGGTCACGGCCAGGACAGTCCCCTCGAAAGCGTCAATAGCCCGCTCGAGGGCCTCGCCCGAGTGCAGGTCCAAGTTGTCGGTCGGCTCGTCGAGGAGCAGCAGGGTAGCCCCGGAGAGTTGCAGCAGCAGGATCTGGAACCGTGCCTGCTGGCCACCGGAGAGCGACTCATACTTCTGTTCGGACTGGCCGGCCAAGCCGTAGGAATCCAGCGCACCGGCGGCTGCTTCGCGGGGCAGTCCCGAACGGTGCTCGTCGCCACGGTGCAGGATCTCCAGCAGGGTGCGGCCAAGGAGGTCCGGCCGGACATGGGTTTGTGCGAAGAACCCGGGGCGGATGCGGGCGCCCAGCTTCACGGTCCCCTCGTGCGGAACTTCGGCGATGACGACGTCGGACACCGGCAAATGCTCGCGCTCCGGGTCGGTGCCGCCGGTGGCAAGCAAACGAAGGAAATGGCTCTTGCCTGATCCGTTGGAGCCAAGCACGCCGACACGATCGCCAAACCAGATCTCCGTGGAGAACGGCTTCATGAGGCCGGTCAACTCCAGGTTCTCCGCAACCACTGCACGTTTGGCGGTTCGTCCACCTTTCAGCCGCATCCGCACATTCTGCTCAATGGGCAACGCTTCCGGTGGTCCGGCCTCAAGGAACTTGGCCAGGCGCGTCTGCGCAGCCTGGTAGCGATTGGCCATATCCGAGCGGAAGGCAGCCTTGTTCTTGTACATGTTGACGAGTTCCTTGAGCTTGACGTGCTCCTCGTCCCACCGCTTGCGCAGTTCTTCGAACCGGGCGTTCCGATCGGCCCGGGCTTCCACGTAGGAGGCGAAACCGCCGCCGTGGATCCACGCGCTGGCACCGTTGATGCCTGGTTCCAGCGTCACAATGCGTCCGGCAGCGTTGTTGAGCAGCTCGCGGTCGTGGCTGATGAAGAGCACAGTCTTCTTGGATTCGTTGAGCTTGGACTCAAGCCAGCGCTTCCCCGGAACGTCCAGGTAGTTGTCCGGTTCGTCAAGCAGCAGGAGTTCATCCGGTCCGGCGAACAACGCCTCCAGCACCAGCCGCTTCTGCTCGCCGCCGGACAGTGTTGAGGCGCGGCGGAACTGTGCTTTGTCGAAGGAGATCCCCAAAGCAGCCATGCAAACTTCGTCCCACACGGTCTCGACGTCGTAACCACCGGCGTCGCCCCAATCCACAATGGCCTGCGCGTACTTCATCTGGGTGGGCTCGTCGTCCCGCTCCATCATCGCCAGTTCGGCTTCCTCAACCGCTTTGGCAGCTGCGGCGAGGTTGGGTTGGGCCGTGGAGACAAGGAGGTCGCGGACGGTGGACTCGTCGCGCACCTGTCCCACAAACTGGCGCATGATGCCCATGTTTCCGGAGCGTCCCACCACGCCCTCGTCGGGAGTGAGATCGCCGGAGATGATCTTGAAGAGCGTCGTTTTGCCGGTTCCATTCGGACCGATCAGAGCCGTTTTGGTGCCGTCAGGGACCTTGAAGGCCACACCGTTCAGGAGCTGGGTGCCGTCGGAGAGGAAGTAGTCGATGCCGGAAACGTCAATATGGGCCACCGCCCAATCTTCCCACGGCACGGGTTAATGCTCGACGGCGGTGCCCGGCTACGCGGCGCACCGCACCGTCGGCGCACCAGCTCCGGAAGGTTTGGCTATGCGTCCGGCTTCCGTCGCGCAAAGCCGGGTGCGTGTTCGGGCAGCGGACCAAAAGCCAGCATCCGCGCAGGGACCTTACGGAAGAGCGGAAACTTGCGGCTCAGGAAGACCAGCGCTCTGGGTGGTTTCGGCTGCTTGCCCGCCATGACCTGGTTGAAGATGGCCCGGTGCATGAGTCGCTGGAACGTTTGCACGATGACTGTGGGCAGCCAGCGCCTCTTCTGGACCGCAGCGAGGGTGTGGTCATCCAAACTGCCATCCAACAGTGCCGGCGCCAGGATCCTGGCGGCAGCCACCGCATCCTGGACCGCCAGGTTGATTCCCACCCCGCCCGCGGGGGACATCGCATGGGCTGCGTCGCCGATCAGGAGGAGACCGGGCTTGTGCCAGGTGGCAAGCCGGTTGAGTTTCACATCGAGCAGGTGAAGATTGTCCATGGACAGGATCTCACCCACACGGTCGGAGAGATCGGGGCGCAACCGCGCGATCCGGTTTCGGAAGGCGTCCACTCCTTCGGCCCGCAACTCCGGGTCCGAGCCCTTGGCTGCCAGGTAGGCGATCTGGTGGTAATCCCTGCGGGTCAGGCTGAGCAGGACATCCGAGTCGCCAAAGCGCGGGGAAATGGAGGCCACCCGTTCTATTTCTTCCGGGTCGCGGGAGAGCCTGAACCACCACACATCGAAGGGGACCGGGAACTCCTTGGGGGTCAGGCCCGACTTTGCGCGCAGCACCGATCCCCGGCCGTCGCAGGCAACCGTCAGGGGAGCCTGCAGGTCATGGGTCTCCAAAGTTCCACCGGTGATTGGATCCTTGATGCGGTAGCGCACGCCGGCGACCGCCCCGGAGCCATCCGTCAGCAGGTCCGTCGCCTCGGCATTCATGATGAGCGTGAAGCAGGGTTCCTGCCGGGCGGCGTCCACCAGGAAGTTCAAAAGGTCCCATTGCGGCACCATGGCCACGTAGTTGTATGGCTCCTTCAGCAGCCCAAAATCCGCCAACACAAACTCCCCGGAGCCGGCGGGGAGCCGGAAGTTGTCCATCCTGCTTTGCGGGAGTTGCCGGAACCCGTCACCCAGCCCCAACTCATCGAGCAAACGGAGGGTGGAGGCGTGCACCGTGTCACCGCGGAAGTCCCGGAGGAAATCGGCGTGTTTCTCCAACACGGTGACGTGGACTCCGGCCCTTGCAAGGAGCAAACCCAACACAATGCCGGCCGGACCTCCGCCGACCACAGCGCACTGAGTGGGTTTCTCCATGCCAGCCTCCCGTTAGCCTGCCGCAGTCAGGAATGACTTCAGCAAGGGTCCGCTGGTGGTTGCGCCCAAGCCGCCGTCCTCGACAAATACTGCCACCGCAAGGTCTCCGTGAACAGCAACAATCCATGCATGGGTTTTTGGCGGATCCTCGTTGCCGAACTCAGCCGTTCCGGTCTTCGCGCCCACAGGCGCCCCCGGAACCTGGGCCAGGAACCCGGCGTGCCCGGATGTCACCACGGCCCGCATCATGTCCGAGAGCCCAGCGGCTTCTTCCTTGGTGATCGGGTTGGTGGACGCCGGGGACGGCGTTGTGGTTGCCGTGGCGGAAGCCGACGACGGCGACGCGGTGCCGCCTTCCGCTGGCGCAGCACCGGCGTCGGGGTTCCGGGTTTCCGCATCAGCGGCGTCTGCATTCAACACCAACTGGGGTGAGACCGGAGCTCCGTTGCCCACGGAAGCGGCCATCACCGCTGCGGCCAAGGGTGAGAACAGGACCTTGCCCTGGCCGATCATGGACGCCGCGTGCTCGGTGCCTTCAGCTTCGCCGGGCACGGACCCAAGGAATGCGTCCGCACCCAGCTTGGGGGCCTCAACCGCCACACCAAGTGCCGTTGCCGCCGACTCCAACTGGGCTTGGGTGACGGTATCCCGGGCATTGATGAATGCGGTGTTGCAGGAGTGTGCAAAGGCATCCCGGAGGGCGACCGATCCCAGGGAACCTTCCGGGTAACCCTCGGCATTCTTGAAAGTGCGGCCGTCCACGGTGACTGTCGGCGGGCAGTCGACCTTGGAATCCGGCGTAGCACCATTGCGGAACATGGCCAGCGAGTCCACGATCTTAAAGGTTGAACCCGGCGCGTACTGGCCCAGGAAAGCCGTGTTGTAACCGTTGCTGCCGGGACCCGACGCTGCCGCGAGCACAGCCCCCGTGGACGGCCTGAGGGCAACGATCGCGGACGCCGGTTCAATGTTGGCGAGGGTTTCTTCAGCCAGCTGTTGGAGTTTCAGGTCCAGCGTGGTCTTGAGGGTGGTACCCGCTTCAGCCGGGGTCGAGAAGAGCACTTTGGTGTCCGGGGTCCCGCCTTCCGCTGCGGGCTTGGCGGTAGCAACCACTTCCACGCCGTCCTTGCCGCGCAAAAGGGAGTCGTACTTCTGCTGCAGGCCACCGGTCCCGGTGCTGTCGCCTGCCCGCAAGGCACCGTTCGACTTCTCGATCTGTTCGGCACTGGCCTGTCCCACGGAGCCCAGCAGGGCCCGCGCGAAGGTACGCGTCGGTGCCAGCGCCATGGAATCGGCGATGCTCGCACCGCCGGGGATTGCCTTGATCTTCGCCTCGGTGATGTCTGCCGTGTAGGCCCGGAGCACAATTCCTTCAACGAACGCCTGCGGTCCGGAAGCGGCAACCTGCTTCGCGTATTCTTCAACGTCCAAGCCGAGCAAGGCAGCCATGGCGCGGGCCGAGGCATCGGATTGATCCTCGGAAACCTTGGTTTTGTCGATCCCCACACGGAAAACCGGCCGGTCCTCAACGATCGGCGTGTCACCGGCACCAAGAATCCCGCCGCGTTGGGCCGGAACCGTCTTGGCGGACAACGTCTCTCCGTCTGTCAGTTCAGGCGCCAGGAGCCCGGGGTTCCACTGAACGGCCCACTTGTCCCCGTCCTTCTTAAGGGAGGCCTCCAGGCTGTACTCCCATTGGGCGGACCCGATGTTCCAGCTGTAATTCAAAGGGACGGTTGCGGTGTCTCCGTCGAGCTTCACCTCTCCGGACTGGACCGAAGGTTTCGCACCGAGTCCCTGGAACACCGCCTTAAGTTCGTCATTCGCCGCCGCGGCGTCCTTGCCCTGAACGGCGAGCTGACCGACGTCGAGCGCTTCCAGCGACGAGGCCAGCTGCTTGGCGGCGTTCTCGGCACCCTCACGGCCATCGCCGCAGGCTGTCAAAGAGCCGGCCATCATCAGCGCAGCGAGTCCCAAGACCAGATTCCTAAGTTTCCCCATTTGCGTCATTATGCCGGGTTCCACTGACAGTTTCCCGTCCCGACCACACATCGGACGGTCGCGCGTGCCTACTGGCCCCTGATGATCCTTTGCTTGGTTGCGGCGGCGATTGCGGCTGTCCGGTTGTCCACTCCGAGCTTGGCGTAGATATGCACCAGATGGGTTTTTACGGTGGCCTCGGAGATAAACAATTGCTTCGCCAGGGCACGGTTGCTCATACCTGTGGCCAGCAGTTCAAGCAGTTCGACTTCCCTGCCGCTCAGCGCCGGCGATGGGTTCCGGATGCGGCCCATGAGCCGGGCGGCAACCTCCGGGGCCAAGGCGGTTTCGCCCGACGCGGCAGCCAGCACGGCTTGCCGGATCTGTTCGGGTGGCGCGTCCTTCAGCATGTAGCCGCTTGCGCCCGCCTCCACTGCGGCGAGGATGTCCGCATCGGTGTCGTAGGTGGTGAGGATGAGGACAGGCGGCGGCGGACTGCCGCCTTCGCCGGCCCTGATTTTTCCCGTTGCGGTGACGCCGTCCATTCCCGAACCCATTTGCAGGTCCATGAGCACCAGCTGCACGGGTTCGCCCAGGGTGTTCAATCTGGTCAACTCAGCCAGCGCGGCGGCGCCATCAGCCGCTTCGGCCACCACGGCGACCCCGGGGAAGTCGGCCAACATGGCGCGCAATCCTGCCCTGACAACCGGGTGGTCATCCACCAACAAGACCCTTATGTCCTTCATGCCGGATCCTTCCCTCGAAGTGGCAGCCGGATGGCCACCACCGTCCCTTCTCCCGGCGACGACTCAACGTCCAAGCTGCCGTTGAGTGCGGTTACCCGCTCCCGCAGGCCGGAAAGCCCGACGCCGGTTCCGTCACCGCGCGCCGTACCGGCCGCCGTCGTGGGATCGAAACCTACGCCGTCGTCGAAAACGTCCAGTGTCACCTCCGTGCCCGGATCCGCGTCGAGAAAGGACAAGGTGACGACGGCGGAGCGCGCGTGGGCGTGTGCCCACACGTTTGCGAGGGAAGCCTGGGCGGCCCGGAGCAGGGTGGTTTGATAGGCGTTGGGCAGTTCTACCGGCGTACCCACCAACTCGAACCGGCACCGAAGATCCGCCCCGCGGGCAGCGGCTTCAGTCTCCGTCTTCATGCAAAGTCGCCGGAGAGTGTCCACCAACCCCGACTCCGCGAGGTCCGGGGAGCGAAGGCCCCGCACGAAGTTGCGGGCTTCGGCCAAGTTGGCGGAAGCCGTCTCTTGAACCGTCCTGAGCCGCTCCCGGGCAACGTCTACATTGCCCTCAGCCAAGGCCTTCTCTGCGGATCGGCCCATGAGGACAATGCTGGAGAAGCCCTGCGCCAAAGTGTCGTGAATTTCGCGTGCCAAGCGTTCCCTCTCACCGACCATGCCGGCCTCGTGCTGGGTCCGGGCGAGTTCGGCGCGGGTCCGCCTGAGTTCTTCCGCCACGCGCCGTTGGCTTTCTGCCTCGTGGAACAGGGCCCGATACGCCATCCCGGTGACCACGGCGAAGCCGGCCCCGAACACCGGCCCCAGAACCATGGCCGGCTGCAGCCCGCCGTCGGCCGTCCCCTGGCCGTGGAACCAGAGGGCACCCACCAACAGCGCGGTAGTAGCCGCAATCGAGAGCAGCGCGGCGGAACGAGGCAAGAGGTGCAACTGCAGGAAGAACAGCGGGAAGGCAACCCAGGCGAAGTCGCCGCTGACCAGCAGGAGCAGGAGCCACAGAAGCATGACGGCACCAAGCCACCACCCTGCGTAGGGCGAGGGATCAAAAGCTTCGGCTGAGTTGGCGTGGCGCTTTTCCAGGACCGTCCCGGTCAAGTAGACGACTACAAGCACAGTGGAAAGTGCCAAGCCGGCTGTGAGGGCAAGTTGCGGCACGCCGGGTCCTGCCAGCAGCCGGACCACTGCGACCAGCAGCAGAACCGCGAAGCCCACGTGAAGGCTCACCCGAAGCACGCGGAGAATCGCCGTAGTCGGGGTATCGCGTTCCTGGAGCTGCACGTCTTCCAGCGTATCTTCGGGCCGTGGCGGGAACGGGGGAATGTGGCGGATCCGCACCCGAATCAACCTTTCGGTTGATTCGCCCTTCAACCCAACGATTCCCGTCGTTCATCCCTGTTCCCGATGGAATGGCGGGCGTGTAACGGAAAAGTTGGGAGTGCCGGGACAGGCCCGGACCAATACGAAGGAATCAAATGTTTCTTGCCATCCGCGACATCCGTTTCGCGAAAGGCCGCTTCGCTCTCATGGGAGGCGTGGTGGCCCTCATAACGCTCCTGCTCGTCATGTTGTCCGGGTTGACTGCCGGCCTGGGCAACCAATCCACGTCGGCCATTGCCGCGTTGCCTGTGCAACAGATCGTGTTCGGCGCGCCCGCAGGCAGCCAACCCACGTTGTCCTATACGGAATCCGAAGTGTCCAGGGACCAGCTCCAGTCGTGGCGCGGAAGGCCTGGCGTCGCCTCGGTCCATGAACTCGGCATCAGCCAAACCCGCTTCCAGTCGGTCAACGGAAACGGGGAGGCTAGTGGCACAGCCAACGTGGCAGTTTTCGGCGGAGACCTGGTGGATGTGGATGACGGATCAGCGGTTGTCAGTGAGAGTGTGGCCAAGGAACTGGACGTACAGCCGGGGAGCCGCGTGCGCCTCGCCGGCAACACGTTCGTGGTCTCGGACGTTGTGAGGGACCAGTGGTACTCACACACTCCGGTCGTCTGGACCACGCTGTCCGACTGGCGCTCCATTTCGCACTCCGCACCTGATACGGCAACCGTCCTGGGCGTGAAGTCCGACGCCGGAACCTCCTTGGATATCCAAGCCGCCAACGCGGCGGCCGGGACGGTCAGCAGCGACGTCCAGGGATCTTTCCAGGCCCTCGGTTCCTACAAGAGCGAAAACGGCTCACTCATGCTGATGCAGGCATTTCTTTACGGCATATCGGCCTTGGTAATCATGGCTTTCCTGACTGTGTGGACCGTACAGCGGACCCGGGACATTGCCGTTCTCCGGGCTCTTGGGGGATCAACGGGTTACGTCCTGCGTGATGCGTTGGCCCAGGCGGCAATCGTGCTGTGTGCCGGGGCTGGTGCGGGCGGACTGCTGGGGTTGATCGGCGGTACGGCTGCCGCACAAGCTGCACCCTTCCTGATCACCCCGTTGACCACTCTGCTTCCCGTAATGGGCATTGTGGTCCTGGGATTGGCCGGAGCGGTCCTGGCCGTTGGACGCGTCACCAAGGTCGATCCATTGCTTGCCCTCGGCGGCAACTAATTCATTCCACGAAAGGTATATGTCCAATGTCAGCCCTTGGCCTTGTCAACGTCTCGCTGGAGTACGCGGACGGTTCTTCCACCCTTAAAGCACTCGACCACGTGGACCTCACTGTTGCCCAGGGTGAGTTCCTCTCCGTGGTCGGGCCTTCCGGCTCAGGGAAGTCATCGCTGCTTGCCGTCGCTTCCACGCTCATCGTGCCGACACATGGCGTCGTCATCATCGACGGCGAAGACGTCACCGCAATCACGCCGGCCCAACGCACCGTGCTGCGGCGTGAAAAGGTTGGCATCGTCTTCCAGCAACCCAACCTCCTGCCGTCGTTGACCGCCGTCGAGCAGTTGCTGATGCGGGAGCATCTGCGGGGGAAGGCCGGGGCAGGAGAACAGCGCAAAGCGCGGGAGCTCCTGGACACGGTTGGCCTCGGTTCAGTCCTGGACAAGCGTCCCCATCAGCTCTCCGGCGGGCAGCGTCAACGGGTCAACATTGCCCGGGCGCTCATGCGGAACCCCTCCGTCCTCCTTGTCGACGAACCCACCGCCGCGCTGGACCACCAGCGGAGTGAGTCGATCGTCCGGTTGCTCAGAAGAATTACGGACGAGTTCGCAACAGCGACCGTGATGGTCACCCACGACACCGAGTTCCTTCCGCTGACCGATGCGGTGGCCGTGATGCGGGACGGGCGCCTCAGCCGCGAAAGCATCCCTTCCACGCAGATGAGTTAGCCTCCTGCGGGGCCCAGCACCGCCTTGTCCTGCTCCTCTTCATAGGCATCGCGTGCTTCGAGGATGGCGGGAACGTGACTCTCGGCCCACTCCCGCAACATCCTCAGCGGTTCCAGGAGGGAGGCGCCCATCTCGGTGAGTTCGTAATCCACGCGTGGTGGCACTTGGGCGTGGATGGTCCGGGTGATCAGCCCGTCCCTCTCCAAAGTCCGAAGCGTCTGGGTCAGCACCTTGGGCGTCACCACGTTGACCATCTTCCGCAACTCGGAGAAACGGACCGGGCCGTCGCCCAGGACCTGAATGACCAGCGAAGCCCATTTGTCCCCGATCCGTTGGAGGATCACCCGGGACGGGCAGTTGGGATCGAAGACGTTTGCCGGCAGTTTGGAGGTATCCACGAGGTAACTAGGTTCCTTTGAAGCTATCAGTATCAGAAAGATACTTTTGGTTCATCACCAGCTTAGCAACCGAGGAGAGCTATGAAAATCGCAGTATATGGCGCAAGCGGAATGGTCGGCAGCGAGATCGTCAAGGAGTCCCTCAGCCGTGGTCATGACGTCACGGCCATCTCCCGCAGTGGCACCGAAGTCCCCGGAGCCACCTCGAAGGCCGCCGACCAAGCTGACAGCCAGGCGTTTTCCACAGTGGCCAGGGACCACGACGTCGTTGTGCTGGCGACGGGCCCCAGCCGCACCGGCGGCGACCACGCCGAGTGGCTCGAGGCCATGTCCACGGCCTACAGCAACGCCGCGGGCACCCGCCTGATGATCGTTGGCGGTGCCGGCACGCTCGAGGTGGACGGGGTCCGCCTGCTCGACTCACCTGAGTTCCCCGAAGCTTACAAAGCCGAGGCCACTACCGCAGCGAAAGCACTGGAGGTAGTCCGTGAGGCACCGGAAGAACTCGACTGGACTGTCCTTGCTCCCGCCCCGGTGATCCAGCCGGGAGAACGCACAGGCGCATACAAGGTGGCCAGGGATACACCGGCCGGAGCGTCCATCTCCTCGCAGGATTACGCAGTCGCGATGCTGGACGAGATCGAGTCTCCGAGCCACCGCCGCACCCGGTTCACCGCAGCAAACTAACCGTCAGGACACCAGGCCAAGCCCGGGTACGCGTTTATTGAATATGTCCTTAAGGGCATATTTGGCGGCGTTGTATCCGGGCATGCCGGTGACGCCCGGTCCCGGGGACGTGGAGGAGGAACACAGGTACACCCCGGGAAGGGGAGTGCGCCACGGGACGGGGGAGACTACGGGCCTTCGAAGGAGTCCCAGCAGGTCCATCTGCCCCGCACTGAAGTCCCCACCCACGTAGTTGCGGTTGTAGTCGGCCAGTTCCACCGCCGTCGTGGTCTTTGATGCCACCACCACATCCCGGAAGCCGGGGGCGTAGCGTTCGATGCGGGAGATGACGGCCTCACCCATGTCCACGGTGGAACCCTTGGGCACGTGGCAGTAGGTCCACAGGATGTGCTTTCCCCGGGGTGCCCGCGATGAATCGAACAGCGATGGCTGGGAGGCCAGGACGTAGGGTTCGCCGGGATGCTTTCCCATGGCCACGAGGTTCTCGGATTCAGCCATTGCGGTCCTGGATCCGCCCACGTGGACCGTTCCTGCCTTCGCCAGGGCAGCATCGCGCCAAGGAACGGGTGCGGAAAGAATGAAGTCCACTTTGCAGGCGGCATTTCCGAAACGGAATGCTTCCAAGGCACGCCGGTACCTGTCCGGCACCTCGGATCCACCCAGGCGAAGCAGCGCAGGCGCCGCCACATCAAGCAGGATGGCCTGGGCCGGACGCACCTGGTCCAGTGACTCCACAGCCTGTCCCGTATGGATGGTTCCGCCGTGCGCCACCACGTCATCGGCCATGGCCTGTGCGATGGAGGCCGACCCTCCCGTCGGAATGACCCAACCACCGGCGTGGGCCAACACAGCCAGCATCAGGCCGGCACCGGTAGCGGTCAGGGCGGGCAATGCCGAGACTGCATGCGCCATGACGCCCGTCAGCAGGGCCGGTGCTGCGTCCTCGCGGAAGCGCCGGTTCCAGAGCGGCGAACCCTGATCCAGGGTTGCGAGTCCCAACTGCACAGCTGCCAGGGGATCGCGCGGCACACGCAGCAGCTGGTAGGACGTAAAGTCCACTATTCCGTCCACGCGGTTCAGCAGCGGCTCAAGCAGGCGCCGGTAGGCCGCACCGTCGTTGCCGAGTTCCAACGCAGTACGCTCCAGCGATTGGTACGCCACCGCGGCACCTCCTGAATCCAGCGGCGTACCATGCTGCACTTCAGGGACCACCAGCTCAACGCGTTTGGCAAGCTCGAAGTCCTTGAAGAACGGCGATGCAACAGCCATCGGATGCACCGCCGAGCAGACATCATGGAAATGCCCCGGCTCGATCAGCTCGGAGGTCCTTGTGCCACCCCCGATCGTGGCACCCGCTTCGTAGACGTGTACGTCCAAACCGGCCCGGGCCATCACCACAGCAGCAGCAAGACCGTTGGGACCGGAACCTACGACGGCGACATCAACCATCGCTGCCCACCTCCACTGATCGGGGTTCTTTGCGGGACCACGGACGTACCGATAGCGATGGATGCCGGAGGTTGACCCTCAACCAGTCCTTGGCGCCGTTGAACGGACCACCGTGGGGATCGTCGTCTCCGTGGCTCCGCAGGGGATCCTGCGACGGGTCCAGGACGTCCATGACGACCCGTGCCATCAGGTACGCAGTCACGGCCATGTGCAGGATGACGGCCAGGACGTACGCGGACATATCGATATTGTGCTGGGCTGCGCCGCCACTGGTTGCCTGCCCGAGGTACATCCAGATGGCCCCCCAGTGCAGGGCTTCTGCTGCCTGCCAGATCAGGAAGTCACGCCAGCGGGGCCTGGCCAGTGCCAAGAGGGGAATAAGCCAGATGACGAACTGCGGGGAGTAAACCTTGTTGGTCAGGATGAAGGCACCCACGATCAGGAAGGCCAGCTGGGCGAGCCTTGGCCTCCGGGTGGCTGTCAACGCCAGCATGCCGACCAGGACACACGCAACAATGAACAGGTTCAACGCCAGGGAATTAATGGTGGAGGCGGTGAGCTGGGTCCATTGCAGCCTCTCCGCCGCCAGGTTGTAGGCGAACCAGGGAGAGCTATAGCCGGCCGGCCGGTCCTGCGTGAATTCGAAGAAGTACTGCCACCCGGACGGGTTCATCGCGGCAATGGGAAGGTTGACCGCAAGCCAGGCGGCAAGCGCCGCACCCGCGGTGGTGAAGAATGTCCGCAGCTTCCCGCTCCGGATGGCGAGCACCAAAACCGCCCCGAGAATCAGGACCGGATAGAGCTTGGTGGCGGTCCCCAAGCCGATGCAGATGCCTGCCAGGACGGGTTTGTTCCGCGAGAACAGGAACATGGCCAAGGCAAGTAGTCCGACCGCCCACATATCCCAGTTAATGAACCCGGCCAGGATGATGCCGGGCGCCACGGCCACCATGGCGGCGTCCCAAGGCCGCCGTTTGTTCATGCGCGCTGTCAGCAACACGGTGACGATCCAGATGGCTACGATCAGCGTGGCGTTGACATCGAAGTACCCCAGGATGCGTTCCGGCCCTGGACCATTGCCCGGAACCACCAGGGCAGTGAGCCCCGCGATGATTCCCATCAGGACCGGATACTCAAACAAGCTTCCCTGGGTAAAGAAGGGAAAAACGCCGTCTCCGAGGCCGCGGTTCTTGAACAGTTCGGGGAAGTCGGAGTAGCAGGTGGCGTAGAACTGTGACGGTGTTTCCCAGCCGTTGACGCGGCAATAGTCTTTGGCCAGCACAGCGATCAAGGCGGCGACCACGGTCAGGATGACAAGGACCCGCTCAACGGTGAACGGCCCGGGGGAGACCTCGCCGGGGGCAGAGTGGCGGCCCATGGGTCCACCAACTACTTCGGTGAAGTTGCGGAGCAGGGAATCGTTGCGGCTGGGAACCACAAAGCGGGCACGTTTTCGCTGCTGGTGCGGCTTCGTCTCCTGCATGAGTCGAGCTTACAGTCCGGCCGGGCGGGGGCGTCACCGCGTGGACCACGCTTCGATCGGTCGACGCCGGTCCGTCAGTCACTTCCCCGCGCCCGGAATGCACTTCCTGGACAGGCTTCCTTAAAAGGGGGAAGCCCACGCGTAGCCGCGTGGGCTTCCCGGGGTTCGGCATGAGCGTACGCCATGGGAGCTCCTTTGCAGTGGCTGAACGATGTCAGCGGATGAGTCCCATCTGGTGCAGGACCACGTAAACGTCTTCGCGGTGTTGATCCAGCAACTGACCGTTAAACAGGGTGCGGTTCTTGGGAGCATCGCTGCTCTTGTGAACTCGCAGGTCTTCGGGGCGTTTTGCCATCAGATTCACCTCCTTTCATTGTTTGTTCAGTATTTGGGCATGCCAATTAGAGCCTTTGAATTCACAAAAGAATCCGGGCATCATTGGGCAGAAAATATCCCAAATGGATTAAAAGGGAGAGCGGACTAATTCAGGAGCCGGAGGAGGAATTGCATGCAAAGGCCGGCAATCACCCAACAAGAAGCTGGTTCTGAACTATGGGGAAACTGCGTACCCGGCTTCCGGGCTCCGCTCATGGGAACAACGCACTGCTGTCCCCCCGGGATGCAGGGACAGGATCCAATCTCCGCCGGCGTCAACGCCGGTCCGGTAGATCTTTAGTGCCGGTGATTCCGAAGACGGCGCGCGACAACAGCAGAGGCCGGGGCAGCAATGAAAGTCATCTTCCATCCGCTAGTCAAAGTAATCATTTTCCCAACCTCCTTCTCTGGCCGTTGCCGACCTGTCATGGCCTTCAACCGGACTGACTAACCCGGGAAAGCACGCCGCGTTCCCGGCAAGACGCTCTGGGAACAAGATTCAAGGTACAGCAGCACCGACATAAATACCAGCAGGAATTGGGAAATTCCCAAAATTATTTGGAAATTCTTTCCTCAGAGGCCCCAGCGGATAATCGCCGGTGTCCGCTTGTCCCACCCAAGAGTGCATACCTTCGCGGTTCCCAACAGGAAATGCCGCCCTTCTTTGGCGTCCATTTCCAGCCAACGGGCGGTCAGGATGCGGGAGAAGTGGCCGTGCGCAACCACCAGGACATTGTCCATTCCGGATTCAAGGACCCTGCCGATGATTTTGTCGGCCCGGGCAGCCACCTCGTCCAGGGTTTCCCCGTTGGGCACGCCGTCGGTCCAGATGAGGTAGTCCGGGTTGTCCTTGCGGATGAGGTCGGAGCTGATGCCCTCGTAATCCCCATAATTCCACTCCACGGCCAAGGGCTCGTGGACTGCGTCCGGAAAGCCGGCCAACTCCGCGGTACGCCGGGCGCGGCGCAACGGTGACGTGAGCACCAGGTCGAAGTCGATGCCTTCCAACACCTTGCGCGCCTCGACGGCCTGCTGCTCGCCCTCCACCGTCAGGGGAAGGTCCGTCAACCCGGTGTACTGGCCGCTCTTGGACCATTCAGTCTCGCCATGGCGAAGGATCCACAGTTGCGGGCGCGGGGAGATCGCGTTCAATTAGGACTCCTCTGTTTCGGTTGAAGGTTCGACGACGGCGGACTCCGGCTGTTCCTGCCACCATGCCAGAAGCTTGGACTCGGCTTCCTCGGGAGCGAGCGGCCCGTGCTCCATGCGTTCCTCAAGGAGGAACTTGTAAGCCCGCCCAACCACGGGTCCGGGCTTGAGTCCCAGGAGCGCCATGATTTGTGCACCGTCAAGATCGGGACGGATGGCAGCCAGGGATTCCTGTTCCAACAGGGCGGCTATCCGCTGTTCGAGGTCGTCGTACGCGAAGGCCAGACGGTCGGCCTTGCGCTGGTTGCGCGTGGTGACGTCGGATCGGGTCAGCCGGTGGAGTCGTTCCAAATGGGGTCCGGCGTCGGTCACGTAGCGGCGGACGGCGGAATCGGTCCATCCGGCGTCGCCGTATCCGTAGAAGCGCATATGGAGTTCAACCAGGCGTGCCACCGCTTTAATGGTGTCGTTGTCGAACCGCAGGGCCTTCATCCGCTTGGCCGTCAGCTTGGCACCTACTACGTCGTGGTGGCGGAAGCTCACCGCGCCGCCGGGTTCGAAGCGGCGCGTAGCCGGCTTGCCGACGTCGTGCATCAAGGCCGCAAACCTCAGCACGAAGTCGGGTCCGGGCACGGCTCCGTCCCGGTCCGTTTCCAGGGCCGCTGCTTGCTCCAGGACTTGCAGCGAGTGCTGGTATACGTCCTTGTGACGGTGGTGCTCATCGGATTCAAGCCGCAAGGCGGAGACCTCAGGGAGCACGAACTCGGCCAGTCCCGTGTCCACCAACAAATCCACGCCAACCCGCGGATGGGCGCCGTTGATGAGCTTGACCAGTTCGTCGCGAACGCGTTCTGCGGAAATGATCTTGATCCGTTCAGCCATGTGGGTCATGGCGTGCCGGACGTCATCGTGGACGGAAACCCCCAGCTGGGATGCAAAGCGGGCAGCGCGCATCATCCTCAGCGGATCATCCGAGAAGGAGGCCTCCGGCGCGCCCGGGGTGGAGAGTTCGGAAGCGTGCAGGTCGCGTACGCCGCCAAAGGGATCCACGAGTTCCAGGCTCGGGAGCCGCAGGGCCATGGCGTTGATAGTGAAGTCCCGGCGCAGGAGGTCATCGGTCAGCGAGTTGCCGAACGCCACCACGGGCTTGCGGGAGTCGGGATCGTAGGCCTCCGCGCGGTAGGTGGTGACCTCGATCTGGAAGCCGTCCTTCCTCATCCCGATCGTGCCGAACGCCCGTCCGATCTCCCAGAAGTTATCTGCCCACTTCTTGATGACCGAGATGGTCTGGTCCGGTGTTGCATCGGTAGTGAAGTCGAGATCGGGGGAGGTCCGGCCGAGGAACAGGTCACGCACAGGCCCACCGACCAAGGACAGCTCGAATCCGGCATCGACAAAGCGCTGCCCGAGGTCGAGCACCACCGGATCGATGGTGAAGTTAACAGAAGAGCTGTCCAATACGTGCGCCATAGTCCCTTAAGCTTGGCAGATTTTTGGGCCGCATTGGGCCAGACCAGGCGTCAAATGCAACCGCCGTCGTTTCCAGTCCATCTTGCGGCCATGTCCCGGTCATCACTCCCGGGCAAGAGTCGTTAGAGTGGACTTCATGGCCAACCCGATCCCGAGCGCTCCTGGCAGGAGGACAAACGCACCGTTGCCGTCGGCAATCGGAGCGCACGTCGCGCCTGCCCCGCAGCACCCGGTCCAGGCCTCGCTTCCCACCGTTGAGGAAATCTCGGCCGGTGGCGTCGTAGTAGATACGTCCGACGGCGAACTGAGGGTTGCGATTATCGCCCGCCTTAATAGGGGTGGCCGGCTTGAATGGTGCCTGCCGAAGGGACACCCTGAGGGCCGGGAGAACAATGAGGAAGCCGCTGTCCGCGAGATCGCGGAGGAGACCGGCATCGAGGGCAGCATCCTGGCCCCGCTGGGAAGCATCGATTATTGGTTCACTGTGAGTGGCCACCGCGTCCACAAGACCGTCCATCACTTCCTCCTGCGGGCAACGGGCGGGGAACTGACCATTGAGAACGATCCGGACCAGGAAGCGGTGGACGCAGCATGGGTTCCTATTCAGGAACTGGCACGCAAACTGTCGTTCCCCAATGAGCGCCGCATTGCCGATCTGGCACGGGAAGTGCTGCCGGAACACCTCTGAGCCCCTCGACGTGGGACGATAAAGGCGATGTCTGAAGCCAAAACCACCCAGTCCGTTCAATCCGGTGAAGCCCGTTCCAGCGCCATTATGGCGGCTGGAACCTTGGTCTCCCGGGTCCTTGGCTTCGCCAAAACCTGGATGCTGGCCGCCGCCCTGGGCCTCGGATCCACGGTCACTGACACGTTCATCAACGCGAACAACCTGCCCAACCTGATCTTCCTCCTGGTAGCCGGCGGTGTCTTCAACGCCGTCCTGGTTCCCCAGATCATCAAGGCCAGCAAAGCCCCCGACCGTGGAGCGGACTACCTCAGCCGGCTCCTGACCCTCGCGGTGCTGCTCCTGCTCGCCCTCACGGCGCTCGTCACATTGGCTGCGCCGCTGGTCATCGAACTCACTACCCAGGGCTACTCGGAACAACAAAAGGCACTGGCTGTCACTTTTGCGTTCTGGTGCCTGCCGCAGATCTTCTTCTATGGCCTGTACGCACTCCTGACGCAGGTACTGAACGCGCACGGCGCCTTCGGACCTGCCATGTGGGCGCCGATCCTCAACAACCTCGTAGCCATCGCCGGCTTGGGGATGTTCATCTGGCTCCTCGGCGCCAACGCCACCAATCCGCACACCCTGGACAACTGGGGCCCCACGCAGACTTTCCTTGTGGCAGGGTTCTCCACCATCGGCGTCGTGGCCCAAACAGCCATCCTGATGATCCCTGTCATTCGCTTGAAGCTTGGCCTCAGGCCCCGCTTCGGTTGGCGTGGCGTGGGACTTGGCCAGGCCGCCAAGTTGAGCGTCTGGACGCTGCTGACCGCCGCCGTCGGGCAGTTGGCCTTCCTGTACGTCATGAAGGTGGCCACCATCCCCGGCGCCGAGCGTTTGCGCCTTGCCAATGCGGGGGAGACCACCGCGGCCTCCACGCTTCCCGGTAACGCCATCCTCGAAGTCGCCAGCCAGTTGTACCTGCTGCCGCACTCCATCATCGCGCTGTCCCTGGCCACTGTCCTCTTTAACCGCATGACCCGGGCGTCCCAGGACGGGAACAAGGACGAACTGCGTGACGCCCTTTCCCACGGTCTTCGGACCATGGCAGTCGCTACGGTCTTCGGGGCGCTGGCGCTGTTCGCGCTTGCCGGACCACTGGGCATGTTCTTCTCCGGCGGTGAACCCCAGGACGGCGTCATGCTGGCGCAGACCCTCACTATCCTGGCACTCAGCACGCCGTTCATGAGCGCGAACTTCATGATGTCGCGCGTCTTCTATGCCAACGAGGACGCCCGCACGCCCCTCTACGTCCAGTTGTTGTTGGCCGTGGTCTACGTGGTGGGGGCCTTCGTCATCCAGTTCCTGCCCGTCGGCCAGATCATCTACGCGATCGCCGTCCTATATACCTTGGGCAACATACTTTCCGTCGTGATCAGCGTCGTCTTCCTTCGCCGCATGCTGGGCCACCTCGACGGTCCGCGCATTGCCAATTCCTATATCCGCATGGGTTACGCGGGATTGGGATCCGCCCTGGCAGGCGCTTTGGCCCTGTGGCTCCTGGGCAGCTACCGTGCCGACGGTTTTGCGTGGAGCAGCCGCCCCGCCGCAGTGGTGACGGTGGTCGTCGTCGGGCCTGTCATGTTGGTTGCCTACCTCCTGCTGTTGAAGGCCTTCCGGGTCACCGAACTGCGCGACCTCATGCGACCGCTCCTGGGACGCTTCGGCCGCGGCGTGCCCGTCAGTGCTGGTGGACGGGACCAGGAACAAGAAAGCACGACGCCGGCACGCGCCACGGTTTCCGACGATACCGGCCTGATTCCACGCATCTCGGGCGAGTTCGACGCCGCATCCTTCCGCGCCGGGCCGGCTGTGGAACCACAACAGTCGGCTGAACAGCACCCTGAAGTGCCGGGGGCCTCCGAGTATCTTCCGGACGAGGACGTACCCAGCACCGCTAAGGGCGGACGGTTCCGTCCGCAGGTGCCGCTCCCGGGGCGCAGGACTTACCAAGGGGAGGCCGGGCAGAATCCCTACTTCCCGTCCGAGGACCAAGGAAGCAAGTAAACCGGTGCCGTCAACACGGGCGCCGGGTGGCTATCGGCTAGGCTAGAAACGAATATTGGTAGTTGCAAAAGCGGTTCGGCCCGGCTCAGTGGGCGTGCCGCCTGCAGGACCCGCAGCTCCCGGACAGCCTAGGAGGAACACGTGTCCCACCCGATCGACGTCGGATCAGTGCTTGGCGGCCGCTATAAAGTCACAGCCACCGTATTGACCTCGCATGACCAAGATCTGGTGCTCGACGGCGTCGACCAGGTTCTCAACCGTCCCGTGAGCATTCTTGTTGCCGGGCCGGGAAACGCAGAGCAGGTAGCCCAGAGCGCACGGGAAGTGGCTACGGGGGAACGTCCTGGCCACGTGCAGATCCTGGACCTCGGCGTCAGCGACAACACCACCTACCTGATCACCAACCACAGTACGGCTCCGGATCTCCTGGACCTGGTGGTTGCCACCAACCCCCCGTACGTTGAGCCGTTCTTCACCGAAACCCTCGGCAGCGAAATCTTCGGCCAGTCCCGTACCTACGAGCCCGAAACCTATGACGGCCTCTACGAGGACGACGAGCACGAGGCCGAATACATCCAATATGACCGCGATGGCTACCCCATCCACCGGGAGGGTGACGCAGAAGTTCCTGCCGCGCCCGCAGTTCCGCCGAGGCCTGAGGCCAGCCCGGGGTCCGCAAAGGGTTTTGGGGCCAAGATCGCTGCCGCGGCTGCCGGAGCGGGAGCAGCAGGAGCCGCTGCCGCTGCTGCCCTGAAGCAGGCAGGTACCAAGAACCACGACGCCGGTGTGGCCGCTGGCGCTGCCGGGAACGGAGCCGCGGGTAACGACGTGGAGCCGCCGACCCAGGCGGTTTCTTCGCCGCCTCCTGCGCCTGTGAGCAAGCCACAGACCGCACCCCAGCCTCCCCGCGAACCGGCTGCCGAACCGAAGGTGTCACTGTGGTCCGAGGAAGACTATGGTGCTGCGGGGGGTGCTGCGGGTTCAAACACCACCGACCCCGGATATGACCGTGCGGCAAGTAGCTTCCCCGCTTCCGCCGCCGTGGTGGACGAAGACTACGATGACGAGGTTTACGAAGACGAAGCGCCCGCCAAGGAGCCGCGGTCGCTGCGCTGGCTGGTAGGTGGGCTCCTGGCTGCCGTGCTCATTGTTGGTCTGGTCCTGGCTGTCACGAACCTGGGCAGCCTCCTGCCGAGCTCCCAGCCTACGGCTGCCCAAACCACCACCGAGCCGCCGGCTACGGGCACGCAGTCCCAGGAACCGACACCGACCGAGAGCTCAGCCCCTTCGGCGCCGCCGGCCGTTGACTCGATCACCCGCCTCGGTACTTTCGACTTCGCAGCGACGTTCGACAAGGATCTGCCCAAGGCCTTCGACGGCAACGCTGCCAGCTACTGGTCCGACATGGAATTCGCTACTCCGGACTGGGGCGGACTCTCGGGGGAGATGCCGCTCGTCATCAAGCTCAAGGAACCGGCAGAGGTTAAGTCGGTTGTCCTTAACCAGCTGGGCGGATCCGGCGGCAGCATCAGCGTCTTCACCAACGACCGTCCGGCGATGGATGGCGCCAAGCTGGTGGGCACCAACAGCTTCACGTCGCCTGAGTTGACCATGCCACTGGCGGCGCCGACACAGACCCAGTACGTCATTGTGGTCATCAAGTCGCTGCCCAAGCTGGCTGCCCCCAAGACCCGGTTCGGCTACGGACTGCGGTTGGCTGAGGTCACCGTCCAGTAGCTCCACCCAACTAAGTCGCAGTAGGGGCCGTTTTGATTCGTCAGAACGGCCCCTACTGCTACCTACATTGGCGTCACCGCTTCGATTCAGCGCCCCTTCAACCGGTACCCTGAATGATGGTGGCTTTTGGGGTCCCTTCGCGTCCCCTGAAGCAACGGAATATTTGAACAGTTGCCGGGGTTGAGTCAGGTGGCTGCCCCGAAAGCCGCAGCATCGATCAGGAAAGAGGTTCACGCCACGTGAGCATTGCAGAAAACAACGCATCGCAGGTGCGTGACGTCATCATCGTAGGCTCAGGCCCGGCCGGCTACACAGCTGCCGTATACACCGCTCGCGCCAACATGAAGCCTCTGCTCATTGCCGGTTCCGTCACCGCAGGCGGCGAACTCATGAACACCACTGACGTTGAGAACTACCCTGGTTTCCCCGAGGGCATCATGGGCCCGGATCTCATGGAAAACTTCGAGAAGCAGGCCGCACGTTTCGGTACCGAGATCCTCTTCGAGGACGTCACCGCGTTGGATCTCGACGGCGACATCAAGAAGGTCACGATCGGGACGGGGGAGACCTTCCAGGCCAAGGCCATTATCCTGTCCACCGGTTCTGCCTACCGCGAGCTGGGCTTGGAGAACGAAAAGCGCCTCTCCGGCCACGGAGTCAGCTGGTGTGCAACCTGTGACGGTTTCTTCTTCAAGGACCAGGACATCGCTGTTATTGGTGGTGGCGACTCCGCAATGGAAGAAGCATTGTTCCTGACCAAGTTCGCCAAGTCCGTCACGGTGGTGCACCGTCGCGACACCCTCAAGGCTTCCAAGATCATGGCAGACCGTGCTCTTGCCCACGAGAAGATCAACTTCCTGTGGAACACCGCAGTCGAGGATGTTCTCGGCGGCGAAAAGGTCACCGGGCTGAAGCTGAAGAACGTGGTTGACGGTACTGAGTCCGAACTCGCTGTCACCGGTGTCTTCGTGGCTATCGGCAACGATCCCCGCACCGACCTGGTGAAGGGGAAGGTGGGACTGACTCCTGAGGGCACCATCGCTGTTGAGGGCCGTAGTTCACGCACGAGCATCAAGGGTGTCTTCGCTGCCGGCGACGTCATCGACCCCACGTACCGCCAGGCAATCACCGCCTCCGGCTCCGGTTGTGTAGCTGCCTTGGATGTAGAGCACTACCTGGCCGACCTGAACTCCTAAGCTTCATCGCAACCAAAAGAAGGGAAGAGTTATGAGCAACGCTAAAGACGTTACCGACGCAAGCTTCAGCACCGATGTCCTGGCTTCCGAGAAGCCTGTCATCGTTGACTTCTGGGCAGAGTGGTGCGGTCCCTGCCGCAAGCTCGGCCCGATCCTCGATGAGATCTCTGTCGAGTACGGCGACAAGGTGGACGTCGTGAAACTGAACGTAGACGACAACCCCGCCATTGCCGCCGAGTACGGCATCACTTCCATTCCCGCTGTATACCTGTTCAGCGGAGGCGAAGTGAAGAGCACCGTCATCGGCGCCAAGCCGAAGCAGTTCTTTGAAAAGGAATTCGCGGACGTACTGTCCTAGTCTTCCGGGCTCAGAAGGCCGGCGGTTCCGCTCCTACGGGAGTGGAGCCGCCGGTCTTTGATGTTTTTCTTTGAAATAAATTCACTTCGGTTTATTTTGCGTGCTCTATGCCGTGGACGAGCTTTCCCTGAGCGGTCTGGTGTTTGGATGGGTATGAGGTACCCGTATGGCGGTGAAACGCTTAGGGCGGAGCGCTTCTCAGCCACGGTGCTGCTGAATCGTGGTGGGTGGTTTCACGTGAAACGGTCCCCGCGGACGTCGAGGGCTTCGCAGTCTTTCGCCGGCTCATGAGAGTAGCTTCGTTCAGAGTTCCTGGGTCAGCCGCTGGTTCGCAAAGGTAGACCGCAGAGGATAGTCAGGGAGTGGTGATTTTCCGGTGCGCTCCTGCGGGACATTTCGACGCCATTTAGCGCCTCCCGGGGTCCGAGAACGTTCTAGGGTGCTTCAATGCCAACCGCGCTTCAGGGCCCGCGGACAGTCATGACTCGTCGACTCTTCCGTCAAGACCGGCACCAACGCGTCCTCGTGGCTCAGCTCGCGCCATTCAAATCGCTCCGCGTGGCTCGTCTCATGGGAGATCTCCTGGCTGGATCGTGGGATGCGCGCTATGCGTCTGGGCTCTAACAGAGGTGCCCCGTGCTTAAATCTTCTATGTGATGCGTCTTCCCAAAAGCACTCCAGGAATTGCTACGGCATTCCTGCAATCACTTCACCCCTTCCTCGTGGACATCCCCGACCAACGAGAAGCGTGTTATCACGTTAGGAACTAGTCAGTCAGTACCAGCCAGCTATGTGCTGCGACATCCGGTTTCACGTGAAACATACTTCTGTCTGCCGTCAGCATCGCTTCAGATCGCAGCAGAAAGAGCATCCCGCGCCGCACTCGAGCCCGAGTGACTGCTCTGGATTTCATCCCTGCCCCTAGAAATAGTCCCCAAAGGCTCTAAAACCGTCCAGAATGATAGACGAGGGGGACTCGTTTCACGTGAAACATTGCATCAACTATCCGTGTAAGCTTGAGCGCACGCTTCTAAACCGAGTAATTGGCGCTGACAACAGCGCGATCTACCTCGATCTCAGGAGAGTCCCCTGAGTCACGCGCACCCCGTCTGAACGCGGGGAATTGACCTCCACGGGCAACCGATGACTCTAAACCGGTGCCGAACGTGAGACAAATCGGAACGCGCCTGACCAAGATGCACACCAGCGCACGCGTTGCCGCGGCCGCGCCCGCCATAGCCACGCCAAGAACTACTACGCATGGACAAGCTAAGCCTCCCTTCAGGTATTCCGCAGAACCTCTACTTGGCCGCACATCGGGCCCGGCCCGTACGGTGTCTTCTGCATCGAATGCCGTGCATAGAAAGGCGACCCTCCGTACACCGCCTCGATACGTGCGCAGCAGGCAACGTGAGAGAAGGTTGCTCTCGTCGTAGCGCTGCGTCAAACCCAGTTTCCGGGTCCGTTCAAGCGCCTAGAGAGTCGGTTCCTCCGGCAGGAGAGCATCAACTGCAGCGTTTCGTGTCGAGCTGAAACAGAATCTGCTTCGTGTCTGAGACTCAGCTAGCCATGCTGATGCCACTACGAAGAGTTTTCACCCGGCTCGAAGTGGATCACGACAGCTCTACTGAGCGGCTGGGATCAGATAAACGGAACTCGGCCAGCCCGATGGTCAACGGGCGCGCCAAATCGACCACTCCTTCCCGCACCCCGCCCTGAGGGGCACGCTAGCGGAACGAAGGGGCACATGTGATGTGACGATTCCACCCAGGTATTACCCAAGGTGGGTTCCCGAGTTCCAACCGGCCCTCTCACCACCAACGAACGAGCACGAAATACCGGCACTTCCTTGAACCACGCCACCTCAATCCCTGTTTCACGTGAAACATAAGTGGACCCAGTATGCAGACTGTCGAGAGTAAACTTGTTGCGCCGCTCGGTCCCCGGTGACCTTTTCCGGATCGAACCCTGAAGTGGGGGACACCGCGCTGCCCCGCTCCAGCTTGCTCGAGCCTAAAGTACACCGGCGTTTCGGCCTTCGTATTCTGGGGCTTTACAACGGAGATGGAGGATCCGTGCGGCTGCATTCCTACCGGCTGGGCAAGGGTGAGACAACCGCCAGCACTTACGAGGACGAATTGGACGCGAGTCCTTCATCAACACCTATAGGCCGGCCCATCACGGAGCGGGCACATGTCAGAGGTGCCTTGGCCGAACTCAAGGTCAAAGAAACCGAAGGTCTCCACAGCCCTAACAGCGAACAACTCGATAGCCTCGTTCGTCGCATTGGCGGTTGAATCCCTCTGTCTCCAGAGTCGCCCTAGGGCCGGGTGTGCCCGGTCCTGATGGTGGAATGTCGCCTGTGGCGTGGCATTTCATCCACGGCTACACATTACGTGGCATCACCCGGAGCCACGTGCCAGCGCGTTGAAGTCGCGTCGAGATGTGGGCTGGGATCCGCAGCCTGCTCAGCTAGGCACTTCAGATCCGAATCGTGTGACTGCCTGCCACCCTTGTTTCACGTGAAACATCGAGAATCCGCGGAGGGGGCCACCCCTAGGAGCGGACCGTACCTTCCTTGGAGTCCCAGTTCCGGTCTTGAAGAGGTCACACAACCGTTGGCTCGCCGAGACTGCCTCCTTCAGGTCGAGATCTGTTATGAAGTACGTGGATGAGCGCAGACGAGGCCGCGTATGAGACATCCGATGATTGTGATGCGGGACAACAACTATCCTGCTCATTCCTGGTACCGCGGGTTGGGGCCACCTAGGGTTGTCGTACCGTCGTGCATTCCGCCCCCGGTCCTGCTTCATCTCCATCCATTAGCCGGGGGAGTTTCCCGGCCCCGAGGGTGAGTTCCACTTGGCAGTGGTCGTCCCTGCAGTCATTCAAGTAGGCCGGATCGCTCCGAGCTCACCCGTCCCCTGAGGCCTAGGTGGCCGCAAACACCGTATGAGTATCCACACATCGGACCCGAGTTATTCACAAGGTTATCCACAAGCTTATCCACGCGGTCTTGACGATCCGACAGATCCACCTGCCCACATGTCAGCACCGCCCTCGGTCCGCTGTATATCCGCATCGAGCTGGCCTCTGGCCCTCAGACGCGGCACTCGCCCTCAGGTGCCACAATTTTCTCAGAATACAGCTGATTTCGCCTTCACAGACGACGCAGTGCGATGCGATCTAATCTCGCAGCCTTCGATAAACGTGGACATTGAACCACGGCTGTTCGTTGAGCCCTTCCCGTCATAGCACCCCGGTGAAGACGTGCCCGGTGAGCTCACATGGACTCATGTCTTATCCCCAAGGTTATCCACAGGCTTATCCACGGCCGGACGGTATGAGCTGGCGCCATCCACATGCAGTCCTGCCGGGCTCAATGATAAGAACGAGTCTCTACTCTTCTTCACCAGATGCTGTTTCACGTGAAACATCGGAAGCAGGGCCGCGGGCTGCGGTACAGACGGCATGTACCGCCCAGTCCCGAACGCAAGCTAGTCCACGTCTACGGTCGTTAGTAGATACGCCAGGACGCTCGCATCATCTCTGCCTCATCACTGAGACCTACCTCACGACATCAGATCTTTCACGGACTCGCGTCACGCCGTCAGGCCCGCATCAAGCCGTCAGGATTGCGCCGTCGGCAAAGGAAGGTGGTAGGAGCTCTGGGACCAAGCCACAGAAGTGGGCACAATGCCGCAGCTCTCTTATGCGGAGGACGTCAGACGGGTGCGCAGGAGACACCGCCAAGCTCCAGCCCGCCCACCGCCATCGTCTGGGCACACGTAAGGCAACTAGACACATGTAGGGCATCCAGGCGGACGTCAAGCAGACGGGCAGTCGTCAAGCAGGCGGCTTTCCGCAACTCCCGGACATATCGTCTGGTCATCCGAGTACCTACGCAGCCATCCTCCGGGGGAGCGTCCACCCGAGGCTGGGCACGGTCAATGCAATATCGCATCAGACGTAGAGTCTCCCAGTATCGCGCCGCGTACCATCACTGTTCCGCGCGTTGAGAGGCGTAAGAGCGTCCGACGATTCTGGGGTCGACTCACCAAAACCCCATCATCTCTAGGCTCCAGAGAAACTCGAAGCTGCGGTTCCTCAAATAGCAATGACAGCTAATCGCTAGTAGCGCTGCTGAGGATGGTTCAGGCTAGGCGCTCTCTGGGTTGCGCCCAGCCAACTCAACGGGTCGTGCGTATCGCAGCAGCTAATCCTTAGGATTGCGCATCAGCCGCGGCCACGCCTAGGGGAGTCGCCTGCAGGGGCGCCCTAAGAAGAGACCAGTCACGCTCGGGGGAGCCGTGGCCTGTGACCAGGACCCAGCTACGCCCGGAGCCCTGCCTTGCGACTCTGAGCGGCCTTTGCACGGTCGGCTCGTACTGCACGGCCTTCTTCCGACCTCGTCGGCCCCATCCACAAAGGAGCACTCCTGCGTTCCAGGGCCTGAGGGCTGGCTCAGTCGGAGCATCGAGTCCAAAGGCTACAGCCCGAGGGATTCTCCAGCGAACTATGGTGCTTCTTACCGGCGAATCCCTGCCACGCCCAACGGCATCTCGTATCCTCACCCAGTCCTCCGCTGTCGTGGAACGGCTGGCCGCAGCCCCTCAGAGACGGTCCAACGCTCCTCTTCTAAAGAACAAATATCCCGCTACCTTCAAGCCCTTGATCGCGGATCTCAATCCCGAGCTCAAGAACCACTGTCTCCGGCTACGTTTCACGTGAAACATAGGCAGGGCTGCACTGATCGGACATTGCAGCGGACCATCAAGCAGGGGCTGCAGTACGTCGAAGGCAAGTTGCAGGCGTGGTCATACACTTCATCATCTAAGCTCTGGTAGTCCTCGGGCGAAGGTTTCACGTGAAACAGCGTCGAGGAACCCTGCTTGGTACGAGCATCCTGCACTGGCGCGTCCGGCCCCGGGATCAGCGTATGGAGTGGTTCTTCCTAGGGGCGCCTAAAAGGTGGGCGGCGTAGGTCGCCGTGAGGTTGGTCAGGAACGTCTATAGGCGTCTGGAGCACGCTTCGGGGAGACCCCAGCGATGGCTAGGGCGACGTAACTTGCAAGCTTGCAGCGTGACGTATGCGGACTTCCGAGAAGCCCCGCTCCTGGCCCTACGGTGCACTTCTCTGAACTAGCCAGCCACCGACGTCGATGTGAAGCATCCGGAGCAAATGATCCTTGCTTCACGTGAAACATATATCTGCAGAGTAGTGGCAAAGGATAGTCAGTGCGCTCTCACAGCAGTTCGGCCTCACCTCGAACCGCCCGTGACAGTAAGGATGAGCAAAAACAGGGCGTACCAGATTACGCAAGGAATCGACACACGGCAGTAGGACATGCCTGGGCAGCATGTGGGCGGATAATTGCACCTCCAGGCGCATGCCAGTGACCTCATGTCACACGATGAACAACGTTCACGCACGACAGGCTGACCCAGACTGACACAAGGAGAGGACGGCCCTCACGACAGACCTACTCTGATCAGCGTTAACAACGCAAACGGGCCGGCATAAACAAGGGGACCACCCAGCCCAACCAAGACAGCCGTCCCATCCAATAAGAAATCATCGTTGTTTCACGTGAAACGAGCGCAAAAGGCGTCCTTGGTTTCACGTGAAACGCTCATCCTCGGCGAGAGTAACTCCCGCGATGGGTGAATCAAAACTGCAGTAGCCGAGCGCAGTGTGCACTATCCGCGCCAATAGGGATCTCGAGCCCTCACGCTAGGGCACTCAGTCAGTGCATTCGCAGGAGTGAGGGCATCAACCACACTGAAGCTCGTGGAGCTAATACTTGGAACCGCCACAGGCGACCTGGATGGAGGCTCTAGGGTGGATGGACGCCTCACCCACGCCTTAGAACGCGGTCCTGGCCGCCCACAGAGCGGCTTATGCGGATTCAGCGACGCTCCGACAGCCCGATGGACCCGAGGGGCGGTTTAGGGACCTCCATGGACACACACAATCTGTCTCCTCGGAAGCTTCCGTGACGAGCGCCCAGATTGGCCCTGACGTCAAAAACCGACGGCACCTTGGATTCAACAAACGGCGTCCGCATATACCCGTTAATCCACATCACTCAAAAGCGACCCCCGGCCTGGACACACTAGGCCCCTCGTTCAGGGATGCTCGGAGACAGCAAAAGGGCCCACTCCAATGAAGTGAACCCTTTTTCCGATGATAAGGAACTTCTAGCTTTCTGCCCCAGGACTCAACACATCCATGATCCGGTTGAGATCTTCCACGCTGGCGAACTCAATGCTCACCCGTCCCTTACGGGCGCCAAGCGTGATCTTCACATTCGTATCCAGGCGATCAGACAAGGACGAGGCCAAGTAGTCCAACCGTTCGTGCCGTGCGTTGGGCTTGGGAATTGAATTCTTGGTGGGTGCGGCAGGCTCTTGGTAAAGCGCCACTGCTTCCTCTGTGGCCCTCACAGACATGCCCTCAGCCACAATCTTCTGTGCGAGCCTTTCCATCGCGGCCGCGTCCGGCAGGGACAGCAATGCGCGCGCATGCCCTGCGGACAAAACGTTGGCGGCAACCCTGCGCTGCACCAGGGGTGGAAGCTTCAGCAAGCGAAGAGTATTGGAGACCTGCGGACGGGACCGGCCGATGCGGTCAGCCAATTGTTCGTGCGTCGTTCCAAAGTCCTCAAGGAGCTGCTGGTAAGCGGCGGCTTCTTCCAAAGGATTCAGCTGGCTCCGGTGGAGGTTCTCCAGAAGTGCGTCCCGGAGGAGGTCATCATCGGTGGTGTCACGGACGATCGCAGGGATGGTGTCCAGACCGGCGGCCTGCACAGCACGCCACCGACGCTCACCCATGACCAACTCATACGGTTCTCCACCCTTTTCGGTTGAAGTACGTACAACAATTGGCTGGAGGACACCGATTTCCTTGACCGAGTGCACAAGCTCTGCCATGTCGTCCTCATCGAAGACGGAACGGGGCTGCTTTCGGTTCGGGTGAATGTCCGTGACAGGGATTTCCGCGAAACGTGCTCCCGGAACCTCCACCAGGTCGGTCTGCGGTTCAGTGGATGCGGGTGAAGCGCTTGCTTCCGGCAGGGCGGTCGTCGGGCTTTCGTCTGAAGCTTCCGGAGCAGACACCGAAGCTGCCTGCTTGGAAGAGACCGTCGAAGACGATCCTGTCGCAGCAGCCGTCTTCTTGGTCGGAGCCTTGGCATCCGATTTGGCGCTCGACTTGGACGAGCCAGTCTTCGAAACTGCTGCTCGTGTGGCCGAACCCTCTGAAGCATCGTTGCCCGCTTCCGCCGGCGCGGAAACAGATTCCGGCTCCGGAGCTTTCCGGGCATCAGGGAAGAACAGATCCACAGGACGGGACGGCGAAGCGCCAGCTCCTTGGACGCCGGCGGAGGCCGAGCTGGGAATGAGAGCCCCAAGACCCCTGCCAAGGCCTCTTCGCTTTTCGCTCATTAGTTCTTCCCTCCGATGGAATAGCCGAGCGTGGAGTAGCCCAGGCTCTTGCAGTGTTTCAAGAATTCTAGCGTTCTGCGATTTCAGCAGCGGCTTCCATGTAGGAGAGCGCGCCGCTGGACGAGGGATCGTATGTCATCACTGTTTGCTGGTAGCTCGGCGCTTCGGAGATACGCACAGACCGAGGAACTACCGCACTGAGAACCTGCTGAGGGAAGTGCTGGCGCACTTCGGAGGCGACCTGTGCCGCCAGGTTCGTCCGACCGTCATACATGGTCAGCAGGATGGTGGACACCACCAGATCAGCGTTGAGGTGCTTCTGAATCATTTCGATGTTCTTCAGCAGTTGACTCAGACCTTCCAGGGCGTAGTACTCACACTGGATGGGAATCAGTACTTCGCTGGCTGCACAGAATGCGTTCACTGTCAGCAGGCCCAGGCTGGGAGGGCAATCAATGAAGATGTAGTCGAGGCGGCCTTCGCCGTTCTTTTCGCGTTCTTTCGCGTAGACGTCGATCGCGCGGCGCAGGCGCTGTTCGCGGGCCACCAGGGACACAAGCTCGATCTCCGCGCCGGCAAGGTGGATAGTGGCCGGGGCGCAGAACAGGTTGGGGATGTCCGGGCACGGTGCCACTACGTCCTTCAGGGGAAGGTCGTTGATGAGGACGTCATAAATGCTGTCTACATCAGCATGGTGCTCGATGCCGAGGGCGGTCGAGGCGTTGCCCTGGGGATCGATGTCGATGACCAGCACATTCAGGCCGGCAGACGCGAGGGCCGCAGCGATATTGACCGTGGTGGTGGTCTTGCCGACGCCACCCTTTTGATTGGATACCGTGAAGATCCTGGTGCGCTCAGGTTTGGGCAACTGCCGTCCGATCAAACGTTCCCGCCGCCGGGTCTCGTTCGCCAACTGGCGTGCGATGGGGCTTGAATCGTCGATCGAGTCCATAACGTTGGGACCATCATCGGCCACAGTTTCACGTGAAACCGTCTTATCAACCGAATTCGTGCGAGCGGAAGCAGGCTGCAGCGTGCTCGGCGGTGTGGCAATAGACCGCGCGGACCCCAACGACATAAAAGGGGGGATCCGCTGCGTGGAGGTTTCGCTACTGCCCACTGGTCACACTCTCACTCTCATTCGGCGCTTGCTGCCGTTCTCTAGCCTAACTGCTCAGCCGCCGACACGCGGGAAACCAAGCGGTGGCTAAGCTGTCTTTCCGGGCTTGTTGACGATGATCCTCACCACGGTGGTGGGTTCCTCCAAAAGCTCCTGTCCGCACACCACAACCGACGTTTCTACGCCGCCAAGCTTACGAATAACCTTCTTGGCCTTCTCGATCTCCTCGGCTGCGCTGCGCCCCTTAATGGCCACGACCTCGCCCTTTCCGTTGAGCAACGGAATGGTAAGGCCAGCCAAATTGCTCAGGGCAGAGACGGCGCGGGCGGTCACAACGTCCGCGTTAACCAGACCCACTGCAAGCTCGGCACGGGTACGCATCACGGTGACGTTGTCGAGTCCAAGATCGTCAACAACTTCCTGGAGCCAAATCACACGGCGTTCCAGTGGCTCAATCAGGGTGAGCTCGAGATCAGGACGTGCAATGGCCAGACACAGGCCGGGAAGTCCAGCCCCGGAACCGACGTCGGCCACGTGACTGTCTTTTGCGATCGCGGACTCAATGACGGCACAGTTCAGCACATGCCGACCCCACAGACGCGGAACTTCCCGGGGACCGATGAGGCCGCGTTCAATGCCGGAGGTGGCCAAATGTTCAACGTAGCGCTTGGCAAGATCCAGGCGCTCCCCGAAGATCTTCTCGGCCGCCTGCAGTTCTGTCGCGGAGATTTCTACCATGGGCCGTTAGTCAGCCGAAACCACGATGTGACGTCCGGCGCCCTCGCCTTCGGATTCGGAAACGAATCCGAGGTCGGCGACGGCGTCGTGGACAATTTTGCGCTCGTACGCGCTCATCGGTTCCAGCGCAACGGTTCCACCGTTCTCTTTCACCTTGGCAACTGCGTCCTCTGCGATCTGCTGAAGGACCCCGGCGCGGTGCTTGCGGTATCCGTTGATGTCCAGCACCAACCGGGAGCGGCTATCGGTAGCGGAAAGTACGGAGAGGCGGGCCAGCTCCTGCAGGGCCTCGAGTACTTCACCGTCACGGCCTACAAGGCTTTCCAGCGCGGGTGATTCCTCTTCCGCGGCAATGGAGATGTAGGTCCGGCCATTGCGGACCTCGATGTCGATGTCACCGTCGATGTCTGCGATGTCGAGGAGTTCCTCGAGGTAGTCGGCGGCAATATCGCCTTCCTCTTCCAAACGGCTGGCCGTCTTGGACGGGGTCTCTTCCTGGGCCTCAGTCACGGCGTCGGTTATTTCCTCGGTGCTCTCAGCAGACATTACTTCTTCTTCCTGTTCTTACGTTGCGGCTGGACGCGCTGCGCCCGTGCCTCGGCGGCAGCAGCGGCGGCGGCAGCCTCGGCGTCGTCGTTCTTCTTGCCGGCCAGCGGCGGCAGGCCCTTGGCAGCGCGGCGTTCCTCCAGCGCCTTGGCGGCGGGGGAACCCGGGGTGGGCATACGGCGGATGACGAAGAACTGCTGGCCCATGGTCCAGAGGTTGGTGGTGGTCCAGTAAATGAGGACACCGATCGGGAAGTTGATACCACCGATGCCGAAGACGAGCGGCAGGATGTAGAGCATCATCTTCTGCTGGCGCATGAACGGGCTGGCGAGTGCTTCCTCGGACATGTTCTTGGCCATGATCTGCTTCTGCGTGATGAACTGCGATGCAGTCATGGCAAGGATCATGATGATGGACAGCACCCACACAGCAACTGCGCTGCCGCTGCCGCTGGGGTCGCCGTGCAGCAGGGAAGCGGACAGCGGTGCACCAAAGATGCTCGACTGGTCGAACTGCACTACCTGCTCGTGGCTCATGGCACCAATGCCCTGGCCGGCCTTGGCGTTGGTGGAGATCCCGGACAGCACCTGGAACAGGGCGAAGAAGAACGGCATCTGGATCAGCATCGGCAAGCACGCGGAGAACGGGTTTGTGCCGTGCTTCTTGTACAGGGCCATCTGCTCCTGCGCCATCGCCTGGCGGCTGAGCTGGTCTGTTTTGCCCTTGTATTTGGTCTGCAGTTTCTTCAAGTCGGGCTGCAGGAGCTGCATGCCGCGCTGGGCTTTGATCTGCTTGACGAAAACAGGGATCAGGGCGGCACGGATAACCAGCACCAGACCAATGATGGACAGGGTCCAGGTCCAGCCGTTCGCTGCGGGCATTCCAAGGAAGCTCAGTCCCTCGTGGAAGCCAACCATGATGATTGACACCAGCCACTTGAACGGAAACATGATTGTTTCAAAGAAGTCCATACGATATCCCTATTCGTCAGGCCGCCGGGCGGCCTTCTTCATCAGCCTGAGCAGCCAGGAACTGGTCCGGGTTGTTCAGTACAACAATTGTGGGCGTCCGGCCTTCCGGCCAATGACGGTGGCCGGCGGGGACATGGTCCACTCCACCGGCATTCCAAGGGTGGCATTTGGCGAGCCTTTTGGCTGCGAGCCAGCTGCCCTTCACGGCGCCGTGCACCGTGACCGCCTCCAGCGCATAGGCCGAACACGACGGGAAGAAACGGCATACCTGGCCGTACAGGGGCGAAACCACCTTGCGGTAGGCCTTCAGCAGGAGAATGAGGACGTTCCGAGGCAGGTCCCAAACAAACCGGCCGACTGTGGCCAACCAGGTTGGAGCGGGAACCTCGTTCCCGGGGTCGCCGGAGGAAGGAACGACGGCGGCACTATGGTGATGCACGCGGTGTCCCTTCCGTAGTGGTGCCGTTGCGGTCCTGCGAAGCGTTGCGTGGAGCTGAGCCACCCAATCGCTTCGTCGTCACTGCCAATGCGGCGTTGTAATCATTCAGCAACTGCTCCCAGCTGGCGGTTGCAGCTGCCGGCAGTGCACGGACTACGACCGCCAGGCCCGTTCCATGCGTTTGCAAGGACAGCGCGCCTGCTTCTCTCAGTCTCCTCTTAACGAGGTTCCTGGTCACGGCGTTCCCGACGGCTTTGGAGACAATGAAGCCGATACGACTCGGCTCCCCGGCCCCGATAGGAGCCGTATATAACACTAAGTTCCGGCGTCCATTACGGACGCCGGAACGTACAGTTGTTGAAAAGTCGGTAGACGTCCGAAGGCGGTTTGGGGTGGCTAGCACCGACGAACCCCCGAGAGGACCCTGGCCGACAAGTCAGTTATTTAAGCCGACAGCTCGACGCGGCCCTTGCCGCGACGGGCAGCCAGGATGGCGCGGCCGGCACGGGTGCGCATACGAAGGCGGAAGCCGTGCTTCTTGGCCCGACGGCGGTTATTCGGCTGAAAAGTCCGCTTGCTCACGTTAGTTACTCCAGTGGATCAAAGGTGCGCCCACCCGATCAAAAGGGGAAGAACTGGCCGACGCTAAGTTTTGTATGTGGCCGCCGCCGCTGCCTCTCGCACGGTAAACGTACGGAGATGCAACTGATCTCAAAAGCGGACACAAAGGACTTCACAACGTTAGGGCAAAAATAGACCCCCAGTCAAACCGGAGGGCCGCCCTGAAGCTGTCCACAACTGTGGCAAACGACTGGCATCAGCCTGTGGATGAACTGGCTCACAGCCACCGATCGGGAACAACAACGGTGTAATTATCCACAAGCAACTTCCCAGCTATCTTCTAGAGAAATCATCCCCTAGAGTGGCTCAGTAGCCCATTGTCCACCCGCTGTGCATAACTCTGTGGATTAATCCATGGAACACGTACCAGCCGGATGCCCTTCGGCTGCCAGCAACGCAGGCAAGCAAGTATTTAGGAACACATTGATGACAGTAGACGAAGCCAACCACGCCAATACTGTCGGAAGTTCCTGGCGCCGGGTGCTGAGCCTGCTGGAACAAGATGACCGGGTATCTCCCCGACAGCGCGGTTTCGTCATCCTCGCCCAGGCCCAGGGCCTGATCGGTTCCACCCTGTTGGTGGCCGTTCCCAACGAGCTCACCCGCGAAGTCCTTCAGACGCAGGTCAAGGACGCTCTGGATGATGCCCTGCGCAATGTCTTCTCCGATGACATCCGCTGCGCGATCGACGTTGATACCGATCTGGTGCCGGTCCACGAGGAGCCGGAACCCGCCGTCGAGCTTTCCCCTGTCCCGGACCTGGCCGCGGAGCCGAAGCCGCAGCCGACTCCTCCCAGCACCTCCCATGAATTCGGACGCCTGAACCCGAAGTACATTTTCGATACTTTCGTGATCGGTTCATCCAACCGCTTTGCCCATGCGGCAGCCGTTGCCGTAGCCGAAGCGCCCGCGAAGGCCTATAACCCGCTCTTCATCTATGGAGACTCGGGCCTGGGCAAGACCCACCTGCTGCACGCCATCGGCCACTATGCCCGGCGCCTCTACAGCGGCATCCGCGTCCGCTACGTCAACTCCGAAGAGTTCACCAACGACTTCATCAACTCCATCCGTGATGATGAAGGCACCAGCTTCAAGACCACGTACCGGAACGTGGATGTGCTGCTGATCGATGACATCCAGTTCCTGGCCGGCAAGGACCGTACGCAGGAAGAGTTCTTCCACACGTTCAACGCCCTGCACAACGCCAACAAGCAGGTGGTCATCACCTCGGACCAGCCGCCCAAGATGCTGGCAGGGTTCGAAGACCGGATGACTTCACGGTTTGAATGGGGTCTCCTCACGGACATCCAGCCGCCTGAACTCGAAACACGCATCGCCATCCTCCGCAAGAAGGGCCTGAGCGAGGGTCTTTCAGCGCCGGACGATGCCTTGGAGTACATCGCGTCCAAGATTTCCAGCAACATCCGTGAGCTCGAAGGTGCGCTCATCCGCGTTACCGCCTTCGCCAGCCTGAACCGGCAGCCGGTGGATGTGGCATTGGCTGAGATGGTCCTCAAGGACCTGATCACTGACGACGGCGCCCAGGAAATCACTGCGAAGCAGATCCTCGACCAGACAGCTGACTACTTCAAACTCAGCATGGAAGAGCTCTGCAGCAAGTCCCGGACCCGCACACTGGTGACGGCCCGGCAGATCGCCATGTACCTCTGCCGTGAGCTGACAGACATGTCCCTGCCCAAGATCGGACAGGAACTGGGCGGACGCGACCACACCACCGTCATCCACGCCGATCGCAAGATTCGCGAACTGATGGCCGAGCGCCGTGTGATTTACAACCAGGTCACCGAGCTGACCAACCGCATCAAGCAGCAGCAGCGCGACTCCTGAATCCACAGACGTTCCGCGCACTACATACCTTATTAACAGGCGCATGTGGATAACCCTGTGGATTGTTAAGGGGACAAGCGCGCTTAATGGGCTTAAAACCCTTAAGGCATCTGTGGATCGTTAAAAACGGGCTTCCGGGTTGTCCCCATCCACACCCTGTTTAAAACCCAGTTAACGCACAGTCCGTGAACAGGGCTTAACCGCGGAACCGCGCGGCGAAAGCCACTTATCCACAGTTTCCACAGCAGTTATTAACACTACGAATCCCAAAAAATTGAAATCCCTCAAATAACAATCTCGTTCCTCCACGCCCCAAGGCACCACTGAGAGAGAACTCCAACCGGCCACAGGCCGGCCGGGGACTGTCCACATAGCCGGGGTCCCGCCGGCCGGGGATGGGTTAATCCCCGATCTTGCGGCTAAGCTGTCACCAGCGCTCCCATCCCTGGGTTGGTTTTGTAGTCCGTTGTGTGCGGACCATGCACCTCGGGACCTTGGAACGCGGAATTTTGGCGGCTTCCATGGCTGGAATCCGCAGCTACTATTTGGCAGCAATGAAAGGCGGCACCCCTCCGTGAAGTTCAGAGTCGACCGCGACGTCCTGGCAGAAGCCGTTACGTGGACCGCGCGGTCGTTGTCTCCGCGGCCGCCGGTGCCTGTCCTCTCCGGCCTCCTCCTCAAAGCCGAGGCAGGAACCGTCAGCCTGTCCAGCTTTGACTACGAAACCTCGGCCCGCCTCGAGATTCCGGCTGACATCACCACAGAGGGCACCATCCTGGTGTCCGGTCGACTCTTGGCAGATATTTGTCGAAGCCTCCCCTCAGCTCCGGTGGAAGTGGAAACCGACGGCAGCAAGGTCACCCTCACGTGCCGTCGAAGCAGCTTCCACCTGGCAACGATGCCCGAGTCCGAGTACCCGGCATTGCCTGCACTCCCTGCGATCAGCGGCACCTTGCCGGGTGATTCGTTCGCGCAGGCCGTCTCCCAGGTGATCATCGCTGCCAGCAAGGACGACACCCTGCCCATCCTCACCGGTGTCCGCATGGAGATCGAGGATGACATGATCACGCTTCTTGCCACTGACCGCTACAGGCTCGCCATGCGCGAAGTGCCCTGGAAACCCGTCACTCCGGGCATTTCCACCAGCGCCCTGGTCAAGTCCAAGACCCTGAACGAGGTGGCAAAGACCCTTGGCGGAAGCGGCGACATCAACGTTGCCCTGGCCGATGACGACAGCCGCCTCATTGGCTTCGAAAGCGGCGGCCGCACCACCACGTCCTTGTTGGTTGACGGTGATTACCCGAAGATCCGCTCGCTTTTCCCGGATTCAACGCCGATCCATGCCACGGTCCAGACCCAGGAACTCGTGGAAGCCGTACGCCGAGTGTCCTTGGTTGCCGAACGCAACACACCGGTGCGCCTCGCCTTCACCCAAGGCCTGCTGAACCTGGATGCCGGCACCGGCGAAGACGCCCAGGCCTCCGAAGAACTCGAGGCACAACTTTCAGGCGACGACATCACGGTAGCCTTCAACCCGCACTACCTGGTTGAAGGCCTCAGCGTCATCGAAACGAAATACGTGCGCTTCTCCTTCACGTCAGCTCCCAAGCCCGCCATGATCACGGCGCAGGCAGAGGCCGATGGCGAGGACCAAGACGACTACCGCTACCTCGTGATGCCTGTCCGCCTTCCCAACTAGCCACTACCGCCACCTACGCAGAAAAGAGTTCACAGCGTGCACATCGGACTGATTGGCCTTGGAAAAATGGGGTTCAACATGCGGGAACGCATGAGGAACGGTGGCATTGAGGTAACAGGCTTTGACCGCAATCCGGACGTCACGGACGTAGCTTCGGTGGATGAACTGATCGCCGCGCTGCCTACGCCAAGGTTGGTCTGGGTGATGGTTCCTTCCGGCGAAATCACTGACGCGGTTGTGAACGAGCTGCGCGGGAAGTTGAGCGAGGGCGACCTCGTCATCGACGGCGGGAACTCCCGCTTCACCGAAGACCAAAAGCACGCCGCCGCGTTGGCCGAAAAGGGAATCCGTTTCGCTGACTGCGGTGTTTCCGGTGGCGTCTGGGGACTTCAGAACGGATATGGCCTGATGGCCGGCGGTTCCGAAGAAGACATCGCACTTGCCATGCCGGTCTTTGATGCCCTCCGTCCCGAGGGCGAAAGGGCGGACAGCTTTGTGCACGTAGGCGGCGTAGGTGCAGGACACTACGCAAAGATGGTGCATAACGGCATTGAATACGGCCTGATGCAGGCCTATGCCGAAGGCTACGAATTGCTGGCGGCCAAGGACATCGTGAAGGACCTTCCCGGTACGTTCCGGGCGTGGCAGAAGGGCACCGTTGTCCGCTCCTGGTTGCTTGACTTGATGGTCAAGGCACTGGACGAGGACCCGGGCCTCGCCTCCATCGATGACTACGTCGAGGATTCAGGCGAAGGGCGCTGGACAGTGGAAGAAGCGATCGCAAACGCGGTCCCGGCTCCGGCAATCACGGCGGCGCTTTTTGCCCGGTTCGCTTCCCGCGAGGACACCTCACCCGCCATGAAGATGGTCTCGGCGCTGCGCCACCAGTTCGGCGGCCACGCCACCCGTCCGGCCAACTAGCCGCAGGAGCCACACGAACAGCGTGTATTTGGAACATCTCTCGCTCACGGATTTCCGCAGCTATGCACAGGTAGACCTCAAGCTCGGGCCGGGTGTCACCGTTCTGGTAGGGTCAAACGGCATCGGCAAGACCAACCTCATGGAAGCCATCGGGTACTTGGCAACCCTCAGCTCCCACCGTGTGAGCAGCGACGCCCCGCTGCTGAGGTTCGGCACCGAGCGTGCCATGATCCGCGCCCGCCTGGTCCGCGGCGAACAGTCAAGCATCATAGAAGTCGAAATCAATGCCGGCAGGGCCAACCGCGGACGCATCAACCGCGGAAATCCGGTACGGGCGAGGGACATCCTTGGCATTTGCCAAACAGTGCTCTTTGCCCCGGAAGACTTGGCTCTTGTCAAGGGAGACCCCTCCAACCGGCGGCGTTTCCTGGATGAGCTCCTGGTCAGCCTGGTCCCGCGGCATGCTGCCACACGCAGTGACTACGACCGCGTCCTCAAGCAGCGTAACGCCCTCCTGAAATCTGCCCGAACAGGAAAATTCACCGCGGGCCATGAGGCCACCCTTGACGTCTGGGACCAGCATATGGCCCGTGCCGGTGCACAGCTTCTGCACGCAAGGCTCGAGTTGGTGGAACGCCTCCGTCCGCACTTGAACAGCGCCTACGCGCAACTCACCGACGGTTCAAAGATCGCCGGCGCGGTTTACCGCTCAACCATCCAGGGCGTACTCGACGACGACGGCGGTCCGGCCGAGCAGCCCACGCAAGGCCCGCCGTCGGGCGAGGAACTCCGGCAGTTGTCCGTGGACGAACTCACCGAACGCTATATCCAGGCGTTTGCCGTAGCCCGCAAGAAGGAACTCGAACGCGGGATCTCGCTGGTTGGCCCGCATCGGGACGAGCTCGAGCTGATGCTCGGCCAGGCACCGGCCAAGGGGTACGCCTCGCACGGTGAGACGTGGTCCATGTGTTTGTCCCTGCGCTTGGCTTCCTACTACGTCATGCTCGATGACGCACGCACCGGCGGGACCGCGCCCATTCTCATTCTTGACGACGTCTTCGCCGAGTTGGACGTCCAGCGACGGCGTAAACTGGCAGCAATCGTGGCCGGCGCCGAACAGGTGCTCGTGACGGCCGCAGTCGACGCCGATATTCCGGAGGAGCTGGCCGGACGGCGCGTAACCGTTGTTCCGGGAGGCATCGATGGTGAAGGGTGACGCTGACGGACTCCAACCCGACCGGGTTCCCGACCAGATCGACGCTGCCCAGGCGGCCCTGAACAGGATGCGCGAGGCGGCCGCGGCGCGAGGCGAAGTGCGTCAGCGGGCACCCCGGCCGGGGACGACTCAAAAACGAACCGGGCTCCGGGGAACCAAAGGGTTCTCGCAATTCCATGGAAGCGGCCGCGACCCCTTGGGATTGGGAAAAGTGGTTGGACGCCTGGTGGCCGAACGCGGCTGGACGTCACCCGTTGCCGTGGGCTCCGTCATGGCTGAATGGGCCACACTTGTGGGGCCGGACATCTCGGCGCACTGCACGCCTGAGAGCTTCACGGACACAACCCTCCATGTGCGCTGCGATTCAACCGCGTGGGCAACGCAGCTGCGCCTGCTGAGTTCGAGCTTGCTTGAGCTGTTCCGGAAGGAACTCGGTGAAGGCGTCGTCACCAGCATCCAGGTCCTCGGACCCTCGGCACCGAGCTGGCGGAAAGGCGGCCGCAGTGTCAACGGTCGCGGACCCCGGGACACATACGGCTGAGCGCCGTGCAGGGCGTTTCAAGGACCCCGGGGCGTATAGGCCCCCACCTCCACCTCCGCAGGGCCGTCCACGATAGGGCCAACGGCCTCTCATCGGCATATTCAGCTGTGAGCCGCCCCCTTATTTGCAGGGATTAGCGTTTTTCCACGATAGAATTGGCACAGATCACTGAGCGCCGATGAAACGTCGTCAGGGCTTTGGAATCCGCCAGTCGGGAGCCAGGACCCCTCACGCCGGAGTAATCGGCGCAATCAGTCACGTGCCCTTGACGGCTTGCGGTCATCCGTGAGCCGTCAAGGGAACGGCCGTCATCGAACACAGAGGAGTCGAAAGCGCCTGTGGCTAACGACAATGCAGAGACCTTGGCAGTAGAGCCCGCAGAGGAGGCTGCTCCCACGCAGAGTGAGGCGCAAGCGCCAAGGGAATACGGTGCCAGCGACATCACCGTGCTGGAGGGCCTCGAAGCCGTACGCAAACGCCCCGGCATGTACATCGGTTCCACCGGTCCGCGCGGTTTGCACCACTTGGTCTATGAAGTGGTGGACAACTCTGTAGATGAAGCTTTGGCCGGCTACTGCAGCCACATCGAGGTGACGCTCCAGGCTGACGGCGGAGTGAAAGTGGTTGACGACGGCCGCGGTATCCCCGTTGACATCCACCCCTCCGAAGGCAAGCCCACGGTTGAAGTGGTCATGACCATCCTGCACGCCGGAGGCAAGTTCGGCGGCGGCGGTTACGCCGTTTCCGGCGGCCTTCACGGCGTGGGTATTTCCGTCGTCAATGCGCTGTCCCGTCGTGTCGAGACCGAAGTCCGGAGGCAGGGCCACGTCTGGCGCATGTCTTTCGCCGACGGCGGCAAGCCGCAGGGCGAACTCGTCAAGGGCGAGGCCACGGAAGAGACAGGGACGTCCCAGACGTTCTACCCGGACGGCAGCATCTTTGAAAGCACGGAGTTCGACTTCGAGACTCTGCGTGCCCGCTTCCAGCAGATGGCGTTCCTCAACAAGGGCCTGAAAATCACCCTGACGGACGAGCGCCCGGCAGCCCGGGCCGGTGACGACGAGCTCGACCTCGACGCCGTTGCCACCGAAGGTGAGGTAGCAGCCGAACACCGCACTGTTGTCTATGAATACCCGGACGGCTTGCTGGACTACGTCAAGCACCTGAACTCCAACAAGAAGGTGGAAATCGTCCACGAGGACGTCATCGCCTTCGAAACCGAGGACACCGAACGGCACATCTCGGTGGAAGTCGCCATGCAGTGGACCACCGCGTATTCCGAGAGCGTCCACACGTACGCGAACACCATCAACACCCATGAGGGTGGTACGCACGAAGAGGGCTTCCGCGCTGCGATGACGTCGCTCATCAACCGCTACGCACGCGAGAAAAACATCATCAAGGAGAAGGAAGACAACCTGACGGGTGATGACATCCGTGAGGGCCTGACCGCCGTCATCTCGGTGAAGCTTTCCGAGCCCCAGTTCGAAGGCCAGACCAAGACCAAACTAGGCAACTCCGAGGTCAAGGGCTTCGTCCAGCGCGTTGTGACCGATCAGCTCGGTGACTGGTTGGAGCGCAACCCCGGTCCCGCCCGCGATGTCATCCGGAAAGCCATCCAGGCTGCGCAGGCACGCATGGCCGCGCGCAAAGCCCGCGACAATGCGCGGCGGAAGAGCCCGCTTGAGTCCTTCGGCATGCCCGGCAAGCTCTCGGATTGCTCGTCGAAGGATCCTTCGCGTTGCGAGGTCTACCTGGTGGAGGGTGACTCCGCAGGCGGTTCGGCCAAGCGCGGCCGCAACCCGGAGACACAGGCCATCCTTCCGCTGCGAGGCAAGATCCTCAACGTTGAGCGAGCACGCTTGGACAAAGCCCTGGGCAACGCCGAAGTGCAGTCCATGATTACGGCGTTCGGTACGGGCATTGGCGAGGACTTCGATATTTCGAAGCTCCGGTACCACAAGATCGTGCTCATGGCAGATGCCGACGTTGACGGCCAGCACATCACCACGCTCTTGATGACGCTGCTCTTCCGCTACATGCGTCCCCTCATTGAAAACGGTTACGTCTATTTGGCCCAGCCGCCGCTGTACCGGATCAAGTGGTCCAACGCCGCGCATGACTACGTGTTCAGTGATCGCGAACGGGACGAAACCATCCGCAAGGGTGCTGCGATGAACAAGCGGCTCCCCAAGGAGAACGGCATCCAGCGCTACAAGGGCCTTGGCGAGATGGACTACACGGAACTGTGGGATACCACCATGGATCCCGATCGCCGGACCCTCCTCCAAGTCACCATGGATGACGCCCTTGCAGCCGATCAGACCTTCTCCGTCCTTATGGGCGAGGACGTTGAATCACGCAGAAACTTCATCCAGCAGAACGCCAAGGACGTCAGGTTCCTGGATATTTAGCAGCCGCCATCACTGCCTGAATATTCCTGAATCGACATATACCTGAAACGGAAATCTTAGATTATGAGTGACGAAACTCCTGAAGTCCCGGCGGAAAACCCCGAGGGTACGGATGCCGTACTTGAAGGCGACGTGCTGACGGACCGAGTTGAGCAGGTGGACCTGCAGACCGAAATGCAACGGTCCTACCTCGACTACGCAATGGCCGTCATCGTTGGCCGCGCCCTGCCCGACGTTCGTGACGGCCTGAAGCCCGTCCACCGCCGCGTGCTTTACGCGATGTTCGACGGCGGCTACCGCCCTGACCGCGCGTTCAACAAGTGTGCCCGTGTTGTGGGCGACGTCATGGGTACCTACCACCCGCACGGCGACATGGCGATCTACGATGCGTTGGTTCGCCTGATCCAGGACTGGACCATGCGCTACCCCTTGGCGCTCGGCCAAGGAAACTTCGGTTCTCCCGGCAACGACGGAGCTGCTGCCCCGCGTTACACGGAAACCAAGATGGCCCAGTTGGCCATGGAAATGGTCCGGGACATCGACGAAGAGACCGTCGACTTCCAGGACAACTACGACGGCAAGAACCAGGAACCCACTATCCTGCCGGCGCGTTTCCCGAACCTGCTGGTGAATGGTTCTTCCGGCATCGCCGTCGGCATGGCCACCAACATCCCGCCGCACAACCTGCGCGAAGTCGCCGACGGCGTGCAGTGGGCTCTGGAAAACCCTGGTGCCTCCCGTGAAGAGTTGCTGGAAGCCCTGATGAAGCGCATCAAGGGACCGGACTTCCCCACAGGGGCCACCATTCTCGGCCACAAGGGCATCGAAGAGGCGTACCGCACCGGCCGTGGTTCCATCACCATGCGGGCCGTGGTCAACGTCGAAGAGCTCCAGGGCCGTACCTGCCTTGTAGTCACGGAATTGCCTTACCAGGCGAACCCGGACAACCTTGCGATCAAGATTGCCGAGCTCGTCAAGGACGGCAAGATCCAAGGCATCGCCGATCTTCGCGACGAGACCTCCGGCCGTACGGGCCAGCGCCTTGTGATCGTGCTGAAGCGTGATGCGGTGGCCAAGGTGGTGCTGAACAACCTTTACAAGCACACGCAACTGCAGGACAACTTCTCCGCCAACATGCTGGCGATCGTCGACGGCGTTCCGCGCACCCTCAGCCTGGATGCCTTCATCCGGCACTGGGTGGCGCACCAGATGGACGTCATTGCACGCCGTACGCGTTACCGCCTCCGCAAGGCCGAGGAAGAAGCACACATTCTGCGTGCCCTCCTGAAGGCGCTGGACATGCTCGATGAGGTCATTGCCCTTATTCGTGCGTCCAGCACCACGGAGGCTGCCCGTGAGGGCCTCATGGAGCTCCTGGAAATCGACGAACTCCAGGCCCGGGCCATCCTTGATATGCAGTTGCGCCGCCTGGCAGCCCTGGAACGCCAGAAGATCCAGGACCGCCATGCCGAACTCGAAGCCATGATCGAGGAGTACAACGCGATCCTCGCTTCCGAGGAACGCCAGCGCCGGATCATCAGCGAAGAACTCGCCGAAATCGTTGCCAAGCACGGCGATGACCGCCGGACGCAGATCCTCATGGGGTTCGACGGCGACATGTCGGTGGAAGACCTCATTCCCGAAGAGGAAATGGTGGTCACCATTACCCGCGGTGGCTACGTCAAGCGGACCCGTAGTGACAACTACCGTTCGCAGCAGCGTGGCGGCAAGGGCATCAAGGGCGCCCAGTTGCGCGGTGACGACGTCGTTGAACACTTCTTCGTGACCACCACCCACCACTGGCTGCTGTTCTTCACGAACCTTGGCCGCGTCTACCGCGCAAAGGCATACGAACTCGCCGAAGCCGGAAGGGACGCGAAGGGCCAGCACGTCGCGAACCTGCTTGCCTTCCAGCCGGACGAGCACATTGCGCAGGTCCTTGATCTCCGCGACTACCAGCAGGCGCCCTACTTGGTGTTGGCCACCAAGAACGGCCTGGTGAAGAAGACCAGGCTGGAGGACTACGACACCAACCGGTCCGCGGGCGTCATTGCGATCAACCTGCGCGATGGCGACGAACTTGTCTCCGCCCAGCTGGTCAGCGAATCGGATGATCTCCTCCTGGTATCCAGAAAGGGCCAGTCCATCCGTTTCACGGCAACGGACGACGCCCTGCGCCCCATGGGCCGTGCAACGTCCGGCGTGACGGGCATGAAGTTCCGTGAAGATGACGAATTGTTGGCAGCGGATGTTGTCAAGGACGATTCGTTCGTCTTCGTGGTCACCGAGGGAGGCTATGCAAAGCGGACCGCTGCCGAGGAATACAGGCTGCAGGGTCGCGGTGGCTTGGGCATCAAGGTGGCCAAGCTTGCAGAGGACCGCGGGGACCTGGTGGGTGCCCTGATCGTGCAGGAAGACGACGAAGTCCTGGTGGTCATGGAGGGCGGCAAGGTGGTCCGCTCCGCCGTCAGCGGCGTGCCTGCGAAGGGCCGCGACACCATGGGCGTCATCTTCGCCAAGCCCGACAAGAACGACCGCATCATCGAGGTTGCCCGGAACTCGGAACGCGGATTGGAAGGCGAAGAGTCCGAGGACGGGCAGGACGATGACGTAACGTTGGCTGCAGAAGACAGCGCTGCCGAGGCGCTCGTCGAGTCAGAAACGCAAACCGACGCAGATCCGGATACCGAAGCCGGCGCGGCGCTGAATGAAGACAACACCGGAGGTAACGAGTGAGTAATTCCGACTCATATCCCAAGCCGAGCACAGGTGTCCCCGGCGGACTCCGGCAGCCATCAGGCAACGCCCCATCAGGAACGCCTGCCCGGCCCCAGCAGCGGCCGGGCGGAGCTCCCGCCGCTTCAGAGGCGCGTCCTGCTTCCTCCGGCGCTCCGCAGCGACCGGCCGGAGCCCCGGGCCAGCGTCCCGCCTCGAGTGGGCAGCGCCCCGCCGGAGCCCCGGGCCAACGCCCGGCAGCAACTGCCCAGCGCCCCGCCCAAGGCGGACCCGGATTGGTGAAGCCCGCCCCCAAGGCCAAGGTTCGCCGTGCACGGCTACTGGTCAGCAAGGTGGATCCATGGTCGGTGCTCAAGATGGCGTTCCTCCTGTCCGTTGCCCTTGGCATCGTCACCGTGGTGGCCGCCATCGTGCTGTGGACTGTTCTGGATCTCACCGGCATCTTCAACCAGGTGGATAGCCTGCTTGGGACGCTTGCAGGTTCCGAGGGCAGCGGTTTTGAGCTGAAGAAGATTGCATCCCTGGGTCAGGTGGCATCCTTTGCCACGATTATTGCCGTCGTCAACGTGGTTTTGTTGACCGCCCTTTCCATGCTCTCCGCCGTCTTGTATAACATTTCGGCAACGCTGGTTGGCGGCATCGGTGTGACCCTGACGGACGACTAGTGAAAACCCCCGGAATTACGCGGAAAAACGGCGTAAAGAAGGGGATTCGGGCCTCGATTTGAGATCGGGCCGGGATGTGCTGTACAGTCATATCTCGGCCCGATGAGGCATCGGGGCGTATAGCTCAGGCGGTTAGAGCGCTTCGCTGATAACGAAGAGGTCCCAGGTTCAAGTCCTGGTACGCCCACGGAACCCAGGTTCAGGAAACTGAACCGGAATGAGGTACTTGTGAAGAAGTTGCTGGTTGTAGTTGCAGCGGCGATCGCAGGTGTCCTGGTCTTCAAAAAGGCACAGGAATCCGAAGCCCGGAAGGATGTCTGGAGCAAGTCAACCGACAAGGTCGACTAGCCGAAGAGCCCGGCGGGACCCGGTAAATACGGGTCTGAACGTAGGGTATGATAGACGGGTTGCTTCTTATGGGGGCATGGCGCAATTGGTAGCGCACCTGCTTTGCAAGCAGGGGGTTAGGGGTTCGAGTCCCCTTGCCTCCACCATAAGGAAAGTCCCGGTCAGAAATGACCGGGACTTTTGCTTTCTAACCAACGGATTGCTTTTCGGGGTTATAGGACAAAACGTGTGTAAACCCCGGGCGCGTCATGGGGTCAGGAACCCGGCGCCCGCCGTAGGGCATCCTCCAAAAACGTCTTCAACTCGCCGTCGCCAAAGACGGGGGTCACCACGCCGAGTGCCAGCGTCGGCTGGGTTCTCGCCCCTGCTGCAGTAAGGGCACTGTTCACGTTGCGGCGGCTTTCGGCCACGCTCTCCGAGTCGCCCCGCCGTGCGGCTTCCAGCATGGCAATGGCCTCCTCTACCCCGCGCCCGAATTCCGCAGCGGCAGCAGCCCAGTGCTCAGCGTCGGCAGCGAAGCCCGGCTCTGCCATCCGCGGCAGGAGTTCAGGCAGTTTCTGCAGCAGCTCAGCGCGCCGGAGCAAATCTCCCGAAGGTGCCTTTCCGGCGTCGTAATCCGACCAGAACTGCCGGATGTCCCGGCGGAGGGCGGGAGCCGAAGGCGTGAGTTCGTCGTCCTGCCAGTCTTGGTTCAGGTCCACGAATGCCCTCACGGCAGCTTGGACCTGCTGGTCCGGTCCGGCGAGCTGGGCGAGGGCGGCGTCCATGGATTCCTGTGGACGGTACGCCGGACCGTTCCATGAAAAGTCCGCGTAATTGAAGATGGCGGGCAGCGAAAGGTAGGGCTGGATCATGGGGTTGGTGACGATGCCCTGCACGGACTGGTACAGGTCGGCGTCCCTGCCGATCAGTGGCGCCATGAACAAGTGGTCCTGTGAAAAATCGTTCACGGGGTAGTTATCCCAAATGACGATCGGCCGGCCTGCGTCCTCACGACCGTAGCTCCGCCGGGCAGCCTGTGCCGAATCCCGTGTGATCCTGTGCGAGACCACGTCTTCACCCGTCCACTGCACCACGATGGCGGGATCGAGCAGCCGCCCCAGCTGTTTCTTGTACGGGTTGCTTCCGGAACCCGTGTAGAAGGTGGGCACTGTTTCCAGCGGCTGGAGGTCTTGCTTCCCGGCGGTGAAACGCTCCTGCAAGGAATTCAGGAAGCCGGCCTGGGCCTTGGCAAGATTGGATGGGCCCGAGCCGAACTCCTCCAGGTCCTCCGGACATTGGACCTTGGTAGCAATGTCATCCAGCGGAATGACGAAGGACCGGACGCCAAGGCCGTACAGCGACTCGAGTTTGGTGATGGCGTCCTCAAGATCCGAATCCCGGGAGTAGCAAACATCGATGCCCGGTGAGAGCGCGTACGTAAACCTGAGATGGTTGGCCTCTGCCGCCTCTATGAGCTCCTGGAGTTCCGTGAGTTCCTGAGCTGAATAGAGATCCCGCCACTTCTCCCGGAGCAGGGGGTCGTCTTTGGGTGAATAGATATAGGTGTTCATTTTCTGCCGCCCCGCGAAGCTGATGACGTCCAGGCGGGCTTGGTGCGACCACGGCGTGCCGTAGAACCCCTCGATCACACCCCGGGTTTCCATCAGGGGCCAGTCGCTGACATGCAGCGCGGGGACCGATCCGGCCTTGAGCAATTGCCGCAGCGTTTGCACGCTGTGGAAGACGCCGTCGCCATCGTGGCCGACCAGGACCGCCGTCGGAATCCCCTCCAACTTTCCAGTGGCGACGACGTACCCTTCCGCCCGGTCCAAGGCCTCCCCGTCCTCGGGCCTCTCCGTTCCCAAGTCCCTCAGGGCGGAACGTGCCGGAGATGCTTCCCCGCCGAGGCCGAGATAGACGGCTGAGGAACCCTCCGACGGCTTGTCGAGGGCTGCGACCACCTCCGCGGTGCCACCGGCAGCGGCTATCACGTCCAGTAGCGCGTCCAGGGCCGGCTGGTCGGTTCCGGGGGCAGCGACCACGTGGACCCGTCCGGTGAGGGGTACTGATTCGCCGGACTGCGACACTGCGTGCTGCGGTACGGGATGAACCGCGGGCAAATCCCCCCTTGAACGGTCCCCGCCGCCGGGCACCTCCCGCGCGCTGATGAACCAGCCGGCGATGACCGCAGCAACCAGCAAACCGGCGACGGAAAGCAGCAGGAAGCGGCGTCGCCGGGAGCCTGCGCGAGCGGATGGTGCATTCAATCGGTAGCCCTTTGGATTCGCCGTCTCCGGCCGGCTGGAATGATGTGTCAAGACAATCACACTGTTTCCTCCACAGATAGGGGTAATGCGCAGTCCCCGCCGAACTAAGGTTGATCCGTGAATCTCCTCATTTCGGCCCTGGGTGTACTGGGCGTAGCCTCATCCGGACCACTCATCGCCGGAACGCTCGGTGCTACCTCGGTAACTGCCTTGGCGATCGCGTTCTGGCGGAACGCCATAGCTGCCGTCGTGATGGCCGTTCCCGTGGCGGTCCGTGAACCGAGGCAGTTCACAGGAGTCACCCGCCGGGAGTTCGGCTGGTCCGCCGTGGCTGCCGTGGCATTGGCTTTCCACTTTGCCTGTTTCATTACGGCGTTGCAGCTCACGTCCGTCGCCGCCGCTACGGCGTTGGTGTGCCTGCAGTCCGCGTGGATCGCTGTCTTCCAGCTGTTCAGGGGAACCCGCCACCGCTGGCCCGTCCTGCTGGGCCTGGGCATCGCATTCGGCGGCGTCGTTGCCATCACGGGATTCGACATGGGCTCGTCCACGGACGCGCTTATTGGTGACGTCCTCGCCCTGGCCGGCGGCGCCTTGGCAGGGCTCTATACGCTCGCGGGCGGCAAAGCGCGCCAGTCGATGGGAACCGGAACCTACACCACGCTTTGCTACGGAATGTGCGCGGCTTTGGTGGCTGTCATGGCGTTGTTCAGCGGGCAGCCGCTGGCAGGGTTCGACGCCGGAGGGTGGCTTGGGATTCTTGCCATCACCGTGTGTGCGCAGCTGGTAGGCCACACCGCCTTCAACCATCTCCTGGCGACCATGAGTCCGCTGGTGGTTTCCATGATCATCCTGCTGGAGATTCCGGGAGCGGCCATCCTGGCGGCAATCTTCCTCAATGAGACCCTGCCCGGCGGGACCTACGCCGGCCTGGCCTTGATCCTGGTGGGACTCGCCGTGGTGGTGTCCGGGCAGCGGAGGGGGCGTGCGCGGGCAGACCGGCGCGAAGCTGAGCTGGGAACGGACTGAACCAGCCGCCGTCGTACTTGACGCGGTGTCAGAGACCGCCGCGGCGGACGCCGCCGGAAACCGCGTTGGCAGCGTGGATTGCCCGGAGGAGCTTAGCCGGGAAGTACACGGAGAAGAACACCACCATCGGCGCCTTCAGTGCCATCTTCTTGACGTTGTGGGCCTTGTAAGTGCGGTCAAAGCGCGTCACGTAGTAGCGGTAATCCCGGGGCGAGTCCTCAAGCCGGCGCGCTGACATTCCGGACACCATCTGGGGCCAGTACTGGATCCGGAGGTCGTGTTCGGCGAGGTGCAGTGAGAGATCGATGTCCTCATGCATTTCGTCCTTCTCATCCAGGCAGGCTTCATCCCTGATGGTTTCCCACGCCGAACGGCGAAGCGCCATGTTGGAGCCGAACAGGAAGTGGTACTGGTGCTTCGCCAGGCGCAGCATGAGCTGGCGCATCTTGTCGTCTGCCTTAAGGCCGAAACGGCGCATAGGCATGTCGTAGTACACCACCGGACCCGTTGCTGCCTGAACGGTGGGATCAGCGAAGGCCTTCTGGACCTGCTCCACCCAGTCAGGTTCCAGGACCGAGTCGGCATCGATCCTGCCGATGATGTCGCCGGTGGCGCTATTGAGGCCGTAGTTCCGCGTGGGAATGAGGCCTTGGACGTCCGCTTGCTTCAGCAGGATGATCGGGCTCTCCGGATATTCCTGCTGCATCCGGCGAACAATCTTTGCCGTTCGGTCCTTGGACAGGTTGTCCACCACGATGATTTCCTTCGCAGGAACAGACTGATAAATGGCCGCGATGAGGCACTGGCGTATGACGCTTTCCTCGTTGTACGCCGGGATGACAATTGAAACGCCCGGAGGTTCCGCGCGCTCCTTAAGTTCACCCTCGAAGGGTCTATCAGCTGACATCATTTCAAATCTAGCACCCGGCCACGGAGCCCCAGCGGACTGTTCGGCGTGGGAAGGCCGCTTGGCGGGAATTCAGGGCCGGGAAGTTGCCTCGGCCGGGACCTTGTCTGGCGCCGGGACCTTGCCTGGCCTGGAAAACAATGAAGGGACCCCGGCTAACCGGGGTCCCTTCATGGTTTGCTGATCGAACGCCGCCGATGGCTTGAACTAGAGAGCGGAATCCTTGGAGTCCGTGCCCTTGTCCTCATCCTTGTGGGTGGCGGCAGCAATGTTCTTCACTGCCGTCTTTGCGTCCGTGGCGACGTTGGAGGCGTTGTCCTCGGTCTTCGCGAACGCGTCCTTGGTGGCCTGCTCTACTTCTGCCTTGGCTTCTTCCGGGGTGAGGTCGGAAGTTTTGGACTCAGCCGGGGCCGCAGCTGCTGCAGTTGCGGAGGCTGCTGCGTCCGCAGGAACCGGAGCGGGGGTCGGCGTTACCGGGGAAGGTGTCTTCCACGGGTCCTCCACCGGCTTGGCGGCCTTCCACGCAGCGACGCCGGCGGCAACCGCGGCGGCAATGACCGTGACAACCAACCAGCCGCGCTTCTTGGGCTTCTGCTGGGTAGCCAGCTGCTTGCTGACTGCCTTGCTGGTCTGTTCCGCCACAGCCTTGATCTGCTTGCTGGTGGCCTGCGCCTGTTCCTGGACGCCATGGACGACGCCGGACTCAACCAGGCGCTGGGCGACTGCATCGACCTGTGCCGGTGCATTCTCCAGAACATGGTGGACCGCAACCGATGCGTGGCCCAGCTGTTCGGAAAGCTTGGGCAAGTACTCTTCCACTACCTTGTCCCGGGCAACGCCGAGGGCAGGCGTGGCGCGGTTGAGCGTCTCCTGAATCTTGGGCGTTGCATCCTCAACAGCGTCGTGGATCTTGGGAGCCAGCTGGGCCAGCCCGTCCTGGATCCGCGGCGTGACCTTCTCCACGCCGTCGGCGAGGTTGTGTGCGGCCGACTTCAGTCCCTCCTGGATCTTGGGGGAAGCAGTGTCAATGCCGTGCTGGATTCGCGGAACAGCCCAGTTGACAGCTGCCTCTACACGTGGCGCTGCCCAGTCGCGGGCGTTATCCACGCTGGCCACAACTGTGTGCTCAAGGTCGCGGGCAATACGGTCTGATTTCTTCACAACTACCTCCCGATACACATGCTCGTTTGTTGCTAGCCTACGTGCCCCAAACTTCATGGGCTATTCATCGTCAAGATTCTTGCCCGATTTCACCGAGCGCGGAACCGGCTTCACGGCCAGTGGCGGCGTTGACCCTGCATGAAAGAATGGGACGCATGACCATTGCAACAGCAAAAGCCACAATTCACACGAGCCTGGGCGACATCAAGGTTGACCTTTTCGGCAACCACGCCCCCAAGACCGTTGCCAACTTCATTGGCCTGGCCACTGGCGAAAAGTCCTGGACCCACCCGGAGACCGGCGAGGACAAGACCGGCACACCGCTTTACAACGGCACCATCTTCCACCGGATCATCAAGGACTTCATGATCCAGGGCGGCGATCCCCTCGGCCGCGGCGTCGGCGGACCCGGCTACAAGTTCGACGACGAAATCCACCCCGAGCTGACCTTCAACGCTCCGTACAAGCTGGCCATGGCCAACGCGGGCGTCCAGATGGGCAAGGGCACCAACGGTTCCCAGTTCTTCATCACCACGGTGAACACCGACTGGCTGTTCGGCAAGCACAGCATCTTCGGCGAGGTCACCGACGAGGAGTCCCGCAAGGTTGTTGACGCAATCGAGGGCGTACGCACCGGCATGGGCGACCGTCCTGTTGAGGACGTCGTCATCAACAGCATCGACATCGAACAGCTCTAGTCCTTCATGAGCTACGGAATTCCGTCGGCCGAGCCGTCCGCTGACATCCCGGTGTGCCCCAGGCACCCGGACCGGCCTTCATACGTACGGTGCCAGCGTTGCGGGCGCCCTGCGTGTCCGGAGTGCCAGCGGGCGGCCGCCGTCGGGTTCCAATGCGTTGACTGCGTCAACGAACAGAAGCGTACGACGCCGACCTACCGGGCCCCTTACGGCGGCGCGTTGGCCGTCGGCAAGCCCTTGGTGACGTACGCGATCATCGCACTCTGCGTACTGGTTTACGTTCTGCAGTGGCTGCTGCCCGGCGAGGCTGTCTACCAGCAGTTCGCTTTTGCCAACGTTTTTGCAGACCGTGAGCCATGGAGGATGCTGACGGCGGCGTTCCTCCATTCCCAAAGTTTCCTTCTCCACATCGTGTTGAACATGTACACCTTGTGGATCTTCGGACAAGCCCTTGAGCCGTTGCTCGGGCGGGTCCGGTTCCTGGCCGTTTACTTGCTGTCCGCCGTGGGCGGTTCCATTGGATTCCTGCTCCTCACCCCGGACCGCCCCGTCATAGGCGTGGTGGGTGCCTCGGGGGCGATCTTCGGTCTCTTCGGGGCAATGTTGGTGGTCCAAAGGCACCGCGGTGGGGAAACCCGCCAGCTGTGGGTCTTGATAGCCATCAATGGAGCAATCGGTTTCTTCGTCCAGGGCATTGCCTGGCAGGCGCACCTCGGCGGATTGATCACGGGCGGCCTTGCGGCCGCTGCCATCGCCTATGCCCCCCGCGGTAAGAACCAAGGGCTGCTCCAAGCGGGAGGCTTGGTCCTGGTGGGGGCGCTGCTGGCAATCGTCACCTGGTTCCGCGTTTCTTCAGGCTAGCTGCTGTGCTGCCCAACTAGATCGAATTTGTGCACGTTTTGAGGGGGCAAAAGGCGCACAAATGCGATCTAGTTGGGAGGGTTAGTTCCGGGCTACGGGCTGCCGCAGGATTGTCTTGAGCTTCTCCGGAGCAGTCCGCCTCGCGTCGGACAGATAAATCTCGTGATGTTTCCCTGTGGGCCGAAGACGGTGCGAAGGGATGAAGTCCTTGTGCATCTCTTCCAGAACCGGGCCCTCTGCGTCGTACGGGCCTGTGTGCAGGGTCTGGACGCATAGTCCCTCATTCAACGAGGCCAGCCGCAGCGACTCCAATGCCGGCGCTCCACCCTTGCTCCGTACGGCCTCCACTACAGCGTCTACGTGCCCCGGGGTGATCCAGTCAGGCGTCATGATCATCATGGTCCAGTCCCAACGGGACTTATCCCGTTCCGTGGTGAAGCTGGCCATGTCCTCAGACCACCACAGACCTTCCAGCGGCATCACGCCGTAGTCCCGGCCGAGTTCCTGCTTGCTGAAGAACTTCAGCTTGTACGCGACCGGATACAGCGTTTCCAAGGCATCCCTGTAAGCCTGGGCGGTGTTGGGATCGCCGTGGCCGTCGATCATGAGGAATTGCAGCTCCGGTACCTTGACCAATGCGAACGTTCCTGCCGTGGCCTTGTAGCTTGTGATCTCCTTCTTGAAGTCGACCTTGGTCTTGGACTGTGTGCCCACCGCTCCTCCTCGATGCAGGTCATCCCCGCTCCGGCGTTATCCACAGATGTTATCCACACTGTGAGTAACTTACATACGTGTAGTTAGGACGCTAAAGGCCAGCCGGCACGTGAAATGGGGCAGATATCCCCCGTTTGGCATGTGTTGATCCACATCTGTGGATAACTTTGTCCCCTGCAGGAGGCTGTTTGTGGACAAGAGAAGCCCTGAGGGCAGGGGTGTGGAAAAAGCTGTTAATCCGCCTGTTAATAAGCGCCTATCAACAGAGTTATCAACACTGTTAATAACTTACAGTCGTGTAGTTTCGGAGCTCCTGCGGGCGCTGAAGCCTGCCATGACAAGGGTTTCCGCCGCTATACCCACAACTTTTCCCCATCTGTGGATAACTTGTGAGCGGCTCGTTGTTGTTAAGTGGGTAACTCTGTGAGGACGTCTTCCAGGTGCTTGTTCGAACGTCGGCGAACAAGCACAAGCTCGGGTGGATGAACTTTGACCGAATGAACCTGCAATATCCACAGCCTCGTACACAGTGGGTAAAACCCGGTTGCTACTGCCGGGTAGCCCGGAGAACGCACCAGTCCGGGGCTTTTGGCGCCAGTTCCGTGGATGTCCACAGAAGTTATCCACGGCTGTGGATAAAGTTACGCACTTTCTGTGGAAGGCAAGCACGCCGTCAGGCACTGCGGTGGGCCTTGGCGGAGTTCTCCAAAGCCCGCGGAGCTAGTTCGAAGCCTGAGGAGCGCTCAGTTCCAGACGCCCGAGGAGCCGCGTCGATGGCTGTCCACCAAGTGGGTGTCGATGATTCCCACAGCTTCCATGAGGGCGTACATGGTGGTGGGGCCAACGAAAGCGAAGCCCTTCTTCCGGAGCGCTTTGGACAGCGCTATGGACTCGGGCGACGTCGTGGGAATGTCCGCGAGGGTTTTGGGAGCGGGCGTCTTGTCGGGCTTAAATGACCAGACAAAGTCAACCAGCCCACCTTCCTCACGGAGGGCAATGGTGGCTTTGGCGTTGGTGATCGTTGCACGTATCTTGAGGCGGTTCCGTACGATGTCCGCATCCAGCATCAACCGCTCCACATCAGCCTCGGTAAAGGTGGCCACGCTCTCCGGATGGAAATCAAGGAAGGCTTCCCTGAACGCTTCCCTCTTTCGGAGGATGGTGGCCCAGGACAGCCCGGCTTGGAAGCCTTCCAGGCTGATGCGTTCATATAGCCCCTGCTCGTCCCGGACAGGCATTCCCCATTCATGGTCGTAGTAAGCCTGCATCAAGGGATCCGAAGCTGCCCACGCAGGCCGTGCCAGGCCGTCCCCGCCAATGACCGTGCCGTTCTCCGCGGGATTCATTCGTAGCTCCTTTTGGCTAAGTGTGGAAAACCCTGCATTGGATTTCCCCGTTGGGGATATTGTGCCCGCGGGCTACGACATCCCGGTGACGCGCATGGTGATGTTGATGCGGCCGTGGGAAAGACCGCAATCCGAGGGTGCCGTGCCGGGGTGGACCTTGGGGATGCCGTGGTAGGCAAACCGCGATGGCCCGCCGAACACAAACAGGTCGCCCGACCGCAACTGCACGTCCTCGTAGGGTTTGGTACGGGTCCGGGTGTTTCCGAACCGAAATACGCAGGAGTCGCCAATGCTGATGGACACCACAGGCGCACTGGACCGTTCGTCCTTGTCCTGATGCATCCCCATGGCCGCGCCATCGCCGTAGAAGTTCACCAGTGCAGCGTCCGGTGCGTAGCCGTCGGCCAGGCCGCTCAGGGAGGCGTCCTGGACCAACTCCGGTGCATATGCCTCTGAGACTGCCTTCTTGCCCAACCGAACCATCCAGTCGGGGAAATCGAGGACAGGGCGGCCATTGACGTCTGTTGCTTCCCGCGTGTACTTGTACGGCTGCCAGTGCCAGCCCAGGCATACGGTCTTGACGGACATCTGCTGGCCGCCCGGCAACGTGGCCGCACGCAGCGGCACCGGACCCTGTGTCCACTCCCCAAACCGGGCCACGATCCAGCGCTGTTGCTCATCGGTGAGCCAACCGGGAACGTGCACTGCGCCGGGTGCGACCAGACGCGGGCCGGAGTGGCTCCCCTGCGGTTGGCCGAGCTCGACCGGGAACAGGGCGTCCTCGGTCATGCCGCGGCCTCCAAGGTCAGGAGAGTTCGTTTCGCTTCCGTGCCGCCGAGATACCCTCCGTAGGTTCCATCGGTCCGGACCACCCGGTGACATGGCACGATGACCGGCAGAGGGTTGGTGGCGCAGGCTGTGCCCACCGCCCGGACTGCGTTGGGGCTGCCCGCTGCCCTGGCCACCTGCGAGTAGCTCTCCGTGGTTCCATAGGCAATGTGCGGCAGATGATGGAGGACGTCCAGGCGGAAGCCGCGCGAGAGGCTGAAATCCAAGGGGAGGTTGAACGTCCGGCGCTGGCCGCTGAAGTATTCATCGAGTTGGCGGGCGGCTTCGTCCAGCAGCCCGGGGGCCTCAAGGATTCGTGGGCTGACGGTGTTGGAAAGCTGTTGAAGTACTGACGCGTGGTCTTCGAGTTGGAAAGCTACCCGGAGCATGCCCCGTGCAGTAGCGGCCAAGAGGAGCCTTCCGACCGGTGACTCCACCACCCGGTAGGCGATATCCAGGGAGTGGTCTTCCCACGCCGCACGGGCCAAGCGGGCACGAAGGGCTACCAGTGAAGCTTCCAGCCCGGAGTCCAAGGACTTCAACATGGTGCCCACATCGCCGGGTTCCTGTTCCACGGAGGTCATCCGGGTACTCCTCTCAAAGCAGTCGGCAATAGAACGGTGGGTGAAGGCCGGCCGAGCGCAGCCCGGAGAGCTTTGACGCCGTCCGCTGCTGCCCGGCGGGCAGCGTCCGGAGTTACGCCCACAAGGGCCGCAACATCCTTGTAAGGAAGCCCGACAAGATAGTGGTAGGCGATCGCCTGACGTTGCTTCGGCGGCAGCTGACCGACGGCGTCGAGTAGTTCCACCTGCCCCTCATCCGGCACACCCAGGCTCGAGGGCACATCGGGCGTTTGCTGTACCGGCACCGGCCTCCGAACCGACGCGCGCAGGATGTCGATGCATTTCCGATGGGCAATGGTCACAAGCCATGCCTCCGTATTGGCATCTGCCGGAAGGTCTCCATAGGCCTTCAGTGCTGACAGGAAAGTCTCGGACCAAGCATCCTCGCCGTCGTGAATGCCAACAATGGCCCGGCACACGCGCAGGACCGTGGCGCCGTGTTCCTGCACCACGGTTTCGAACGGTCTCTTTGGGGGTGCCGGGGGAATTGGCCCCATCAGAAGAGCTTGCTCTCTTTGACAGCCGCAGGCTCCTCCAATTCCAAAAGGAATCTCTTATTGTCCAAGCCGCCCGCGTAACCAGTGAGGCGGCCCGTGCTTCCCACCACGCGGTGGCACGGAACAATGATGCTGAGCGGATTGCGTCCCACTGCGGAGCCCACCGCCTGGGCAAGGTGGGGATCGCCGAGTTCGGTTGCCAGTTGCCCGTAGGTGACCGTTTCCCCGTAGGGGATCAACTGCAGGCGATGCCAGACTTTTTCCTGGAGCTGGTTTCCCCGCACTTTGAAGGGCACCTCGAAGTGTGTTCGGTTCCCGCCCAAGTACTCGGCCAATTCGGCTTCCGCCCGTGAGAAAACGGGATCCCCGCCAGCGGCCAATGAGCCGAAGTAATCCGCAGGCGGCAGGTGCCAATGGCCCTCGTAGAAAATGCCCGTGAGGAACTGCCCGCTGGCAGTCAGCGTCAACTGCCCCAGCGGGGAATCCATGGTGGTGTGCCTGGTGCTCATACCCTGTAGACGTTCACGGGCAGGAAAACGTGAGGTGGGACTTTCCCGGCGGCGTCAGGACCGCCAGCGAGTGGTCATCAGAAAGCCCACGATTGCGATGCCGAAGCCGGCCACGATGTTCCACGAAGCCCAGTCCCGTACCGGGAACTGACCTTCGGTGATGTAGAACGTGATGATCCACAGCAGGCCGAGGATCATCAGGCCGAACATCACCGGCTTGAACCACACGGGGTTCGGCTTGTACTGCTGCGCTGCGGAAGTCTGCTGCTCCTGACGGGCAGGCCGCTTGCGGGGCTTGGACTCGGGCACGGATCCTCCTTGGCTGATGCAACTAAACCCGTAACGGCATGCCTTGGTATCCTGCAGGAAGGAAAATTCCAGCGGTCAACGGCCACGCGGCATTCCGGGGTGGTACTAGCTGTCAAGTCTAGCCGCAACCAAGGGGCCGCCCGCGCCGCCCGCGCCCCCTGAAACGAGGAGATCCCGTGGCGCACCAGCAGTCGTCAACCACTGCTGTAGCGCCCCCTGCCCAGGACCTGCGAAAGAGACCACCGCGCCGGAAGACCGGACCGATGGACGTTATCCGCAAGATCATCCAAATTCTGGGCGAGCTCCTGATCACCGCAGGAATCGTCCTGCTTCTCTTCGTTGCCTGGGAGCTGTGGTGGACCAACGTCGAGGCAGACGCCAAGCAGTCAGAGGCGGTAAAGAGCTTCGCGCAGGAACTCTCCGGGCCCGTGGAGCCGGCGCCCGCCCCTGCTGACTACGGCCCTCCGGTGGTTTCAGCAGCCCCGGGGTACGGTCAAACAATCGGCATCATGTACATCCCGCGCTTCGGTCCGGGTTACACGCGCCCCATCATCGAGGGAACCGGTTCCGATGTTTTGGACACGCTGGGCCTGGGGCACTACGGAAGCACCAGTATGCCCGGTGCTGTGGGGAACTTTGCGGTGGCAGGCCACCGCCAGACCCACGGAGCCGTCCTGGACAGCATCCACACCCTGGTGCCCGGGGACAAGGTCTACGTCCAGACCAAGGAGGGCTACTACACCTACGTGTTCCGCAATAACCAGATCGTCCTCCCGAGCCAAACCGACGTGCTGCTGCCCGTGCCCACCCAGCCGGAGGCCACTCCCACGGAAAGCTTCCTGACCATGACCAGCTGCAATCCCCGCTTCGGGTCCCAGGAACGGATTATTGCCTACTCCATCCTGGACAGTTGGCAGCCCTCCTCAGCCGGCCCGCCGTCGGAAATTGCCGCTCAAGTAGCCCAGGCCCAAGGAAAGGGGTAACCGGTGTACGCATGGATATTCCGCAATCTTCCGGGCCCCTTGTGGGTCCGGATCCTGACATCAGTGGTACTCGTGGCGGTAGCCGTGATCCTGATGATCGAGTTCCTGTTCCCCTGGGTTTCCCAGTTCACCACCTTGACCGACTCAACGATTGGTTCAGTGCAGCAGCCATGAGCACAGCAAAAATCCTGGTCGTGGATAACTACGACAGCTTCGTTTACACCCTTGTTGGATACCTTCAGGAGCTCGGGGCCGAGACAACGGTCGTCCGGAACGACGACGTAACCCTTGCCGAAGCGAAGGAGCTCGCCGCAGCGCGCGACGGCGTCCTGATCTCACCGGGCCCGGGCACGCCGGCGGAAGCCGGCGTGTGCATCGACCTCATCAAGTGGTGCGGCGAGAATGGCAAGCCCATGTTCGGCGTGTGCCTCGGCCATCAGGCACTTGCGGAAGCATACGGCGGAGTCGTCACGCACGCCCCGGAGCTTATGCACGGGAAGACGTCACCGGTCCGGCACGACGGCAAGAGCGTCTTCGCGGGCCTGCCGTCCCCCGTCACCGCAACGCGCTACCATTCGCTTGCCGCGGTGCGTGATTCCATTCCCGACGTCCTGGAGATCACTGCCGAGACCACCAACGGTGTAGTGATGGGCCTGCAGCACAAGACGGCACCTCTGTGCGGAGTCCAGTTCCACCCGGAATCCGTGCTCACCGAGGGCGGCTACCAGATGCTCGGCAACTGGCTCGAGTCCCTGGGAATGCACGGCGCAGCCGAACGCGCGGCCAAACTGAGCCCGCTGATCCAGCACTAGGAAGCCGCTCTGCTGAGGGCTGGAGGCATCCTCTGCGTGCTGCTCCTTCGTCGCTTTGACGCAGGCTGCCGGATGCCCCCAGCCCTCAGGCATGCCTGAAACTAGTCCTTCTTGGTGGGAGTCGGCTTCGGCTTGTCCGTTTCCGTGGGTTTGGGGGTCGGTGTCGGCTCCGGGGCGGGCGCCTTGGCCAGCGTTACCGTGATGGTCTTCCCCTGTTCCACTTCGGTGTTGGCGGCATCGCTCTGGGCCGTTACCTTGCCCGGTTCAACCTGTGTATTCTCCTGTTCGACGACGGCCATCAGCAGGCCGTTTTCCTTCAGGAGAGCCTCCGCCTCGGCTTGGGTGAGGCCTGCGAGCTGGGGCATCAGGACGCGTCCGGAAGACACCTGCAGCTCAACGTTGGAGCCGGCTGCAATGGGTGCGCCCGGAGCCGGTCCTGTGGTGATCACCAGGCCGAAGGGCACCGTGGGGCTGTGCGTCCGGACGGTGGAAATGGCGCCGGTAATGCCCAGGCGCTTCAGGTAGTCGCGGGCATCGGGTTCTGTCCGCCCGGCTATGTCCTTGGGGATGGTGACCGAGCTGGGCCCGCTGGATATGTTGAGCACCACTTCGGCGTTCTGTTCCAGCATTGCCCCCGCATCCGGGGACGTGCCTATGGCCATGTCTTTCGCCACGGTGTCGCTCGCTACCCGCGTGGTCTTGGGAACCAGCTTGGCACCATAGAGCTCTTGGAGAGCCTGTGATTCGGACATATTGGCCACCGCAGGTACGGCAACTTTGGCGGGTGCCGGCGGCGCCGCGTTCACCACGCTGTAGATCCAGAACCCGGCCCCCGCAAGGACCAGGATGGTGAAGATTGCCAGGGTTGCCGCCCAGGCACGACGGCGGGACTTCTGCCGCGCTGTACGCTCGCGTTCCGGCGGGAGGCCAAGAGGAAGGTCGTCATCCGCCTGCCTGAGGGCATAGCCCTGTGGCTCCGCGTAGTCGGCGTGCTCGGGATCGTCATTGATCTGGTCGACGTTGAGGAATCCGACGGCGGTGGCGCTGAGCAGCTGTGTGGAGGGATTGTCGTCGTCCACGAGGTCGTTGGGGTCCGTGGGTGCCTCGCTGGCCGGAACGGCAGGTACGGGGACGCCGTTGCTGGCCGCCCTCAACGCACGGCGGAACGCAGCGGCGTCCTGGAACCGGTCGTCGCGGTTTTTCTGCAGGGCCTTGGCCAGGACGGAGTCCAATGCCTCGGACACGTCGGGGTTGTGGATGCTGGCCTTGTCCGGGGTTTCCCGAACATGCTGGTACGCGACGGAGACGGGACTGTCACCAACGAACGGCGGCCTGCCGGTCAACAATTCGTAGAGCAGGCAGCCGGCCGAGTAGAGGTCGCTCCGCGCATCGACTGTTTCGCCGCGGGCCTGCTCCGGGGAAAGGTACTGGGCAGTGCCCACAACGGCCTGGGTTTGGGTCATGGTCGCGGAAGAATCAGCCATTGCCCTGGCGATGCCGAAGTCCATGACCTTGACCTCGCCCGTATCGGCGCAGACCATCACGTTGGCAGGCTTGATGTCGCGGTGGACGATCCCCGCCCTGTGGCTGTATTCCAAGGCCGACAGGACTCCCAAGGTGTAGCCGATGGAGCCCTCGACCGTCAGTTCCTTGGCCTTGATCATGTCCCGCAGGGTGCGTCCTGCCACGAATTCCATGACGATGTAGGGAACCCGCACGTCCTCGCCGGGTCCGCCCGGGATGGAGTATTCACCTGTATCGAAGATGGCCACAATGGAGGCGTGGTTCAGGGCAGCGACTGCCTGGGCTTCGCGCTTGAACCTGGCCTGGAACTGGGGGTCCCGGGCGAGGTCGGCGCGCAGTACCTTCACCGCTATGGTCCGTCCCAGCAGGGTGTCCGTCCCGCGGTAGACATCAGCCATCCCGCCACGACCGATCAGCTCACCCAGCTCATAGCGGCCGTTGAGGATGCGTTGCTCAGACACAGATGTGCCCTCCTCCCGGTGTGCAGGACCCTGCCGTGACGATGTCATCAAGGACTACTTAGTTGCTCGGGCGGCCGCTGGGGCTACCGCTGGAGGTTGACGGACTGGTGGGCACAACGGAGCGGGAGAGGAAGTACGTGACCGTAGAGCCTTCCTCAACTTCAGTTCCAACTGCGGGCGATGACCTGACGAAGGTGTTCGGTGCCTGGCCGACGGCACCGTTGACGGGATCTCCTGGAATCCAGCGGAGGCCGGCACCTTCGAGGGTGGCCCGCACCTGCGCCTCAGTGGCACCCGGAGCGATGTTGGGAACTTGGACTGTGGCGGGCTTCTCGGGTCCCTTGGAGTACTTGACGGTGATGGTGGTGCCGGGGTCGACAGGACCGCTCGGGTTCACGTCCACAACAATTCCGACGGCGGCGGTGTCGTCGAAGACCTCCTGGCCGTTGACGCCAAGGCCGAGGCCCCGAAGAGCCGCGCTGGCCGTTTCAAACGGCTGGCCCAGGTACTCTTCCGGAATGACGTTGACCTTCTGAGGTGTGGTCTGGGTCGGTGACGGCGCCTGGGAGGTTTGCGTGGGTGTGGGCGTTGCCGAAGTTGACGACGGCGCCGACGTCCGGCTGGGGCTGGACGATGTGGATTCACTCGGAGAAGGGCTCGGTGAAAAGAACCCGGACTGTGAAATCAGGAATCCAACCAAGGCGAAGAGAACCAGCAGGATCAAAGCCACCAAAGGCCAGGTCCAAGGACTGCGTTTCTTGCGGTCGGGCTCAGCGTCGTCGTAATTGTCGTCGTCGCTGTAGATCACTTCTTCGTCATTGAGCTGACGCTCTGCCTCCAACGCATTGGCCCGGGCCAAGGCGTTGTCCGATGACGCTGCGGAAGCGCCTGCGGCGCCTGCAGCAGCCCCGGCGGCAGCTGCGCCGACCACCGGAAGTGCGGAAGTCGCCGTCGTCGATTGCTCTTTTCCGAATGGTGAGGCGACGACGCCGGTGGGTGCCGTGGCGGTGTTGACGGGTGCGGTGAGGGGACCGGTTGAGTCCTCGAAGAGGAGCATGCCGGGCACCGCGGCGTGGGCGGTGGCGATGTCTCCGTTACGGATCGCTTCCGCGGCTTCGGCCAGTTTTATGGCGTTGGCGGGACGGTTCTTGGGGTCCTTGGCCAGCATGGACATCAAGAGTGCGCGCACGGGCGTCGGCAGCGTCTCCGGAAGCGGCGGTGGAGCGTCGTTGACCTGTGCAAGGGCGATCGCAATCTGGGATTCGCCGGAGAACGGCCGGTGCCCGGTGAGGCACTCGTAACCGATGACGCCCAGGGAGTAAATATCCGAGGAACCCGTGGCGGTCTGCCCCGTGGCCTGCTCCGGAGCCAGATACTGGGCGGTGCCCATGACCTGTCCGGTCTGCGTCAGCGGCACTTGGTCGGCCAAGCGTGCGATGCCGAAGTCCGTGACCTTGACCCGGTTGTCCGGGGTGATCAGGAGGTTGCCCGGCTTGATGTCGCGGTGCACCAGGCCTTGTGCGTGTGCCACCGCCAGGGCGCGTGCCGTCTGGGAAATGATGGAAAGCGTCATGTCCGGAGACAGCACCTGCTCGCGCTCCAGGATGGCGCTCAGCGGGTGGCCGGGGACGAGTTCCATGACCAGGTACGCCGAACCGGCCTCCTCGCCGTAATCGAAGACGTTGGCGATGCCGATGTGGTTGAGGAGCGCGGTGTGCCGTGCTTCAGCGCGGAAACGCTGGAGGAACCCGGGGTCGCCCGTGTATTCCTCCTTGAGCACCTTAATGGCAACGATCCGGCCCAGAATCTGGTCCTTGGCCTTCCAGACCTCGCCCATGCCGCCAATCGCAATGCGACTGGTCAGCTGGAACCTGCCGCCGAGTGTGATTCCCGAAGTAGGCCTCACTTATTCAACACCGCCTCAAAAATCTTCTTTGCGTTCGGACTGGTTAGCTTTGAGCCGCTGAGCACATCCACACCTTCCATGACGATGGTGACGGCCACTTGCGGGTCGTTCGCCGGGGCAAACCCGGTGAACCATGAATTGTTCAGGCCTGAATCACCGAGTTCGGCGGTGCCGGTCTTACCGGCCACCTTGACTCCCGGGACGGACGCGCCGTTGGCGATGCCGTTGTCCACGGCGCTGGTCATCCATTCGGTGATCTGGCTGGCGATGGGTTCAGTGGTGCTCTTGCGGAGGGTTTCGGGCTTGGTTTCGCTGATGACGCGAAGGTCCGGCGCCCTGACGGTCTTCACCAGGCTGGGCTTCATCTGCGTTCCGCCGTTGGCGATGGCCGCGGTCATGAGGTTGATCTGCAACGGCGTAGCCTTCACGTCGCGCTGTCCCACGGAGGACTGTGCAAGCTGTGCCTGGTCAAGGTCCTTGGGGAAGACGCTCTGGGCCATCTGGAGCTTGAGCTGATCGCCGAAGTTGTCACCAAATCCGAACTTCTCAGCCTGCTCCCTGATGGCATCCTGGCCGAGGTCCAGGGCGATGCTGGCAAAAGGCGTGTTGCAGGACTGCTCAAGGGCGAAAGAGAACGACGCCGTCTCCCGGACGTTGCAGTTACCGCCGGCATAGTTGGGGAGGCTTGCGCTGGACCCCGGAAGCGGAAGGCTGGCCGGATTCGGCAGTTCGCTGTCCTTGTTGTACTTGCCCGAGTTCAGCGCTGCTGCGGTGTCGACGAGCTTGAAGACCGATCCCGGCGACAGCAGGTTGCCCGTGGGGCCGCTGACGTTCTGGTTCAGGTTGATGCCGGGAATCTGGTTCAGCTCGGTGTAGTTGGCCTGTGCTGCCTTGGTGTCATGAGTGGCGATGAGGTTGGGATCGTAGGAAGGCTTGGACACCATCGCCAGGATCGCTCCGGTCTTGGGGTTCGTCACCACAATGGACCCGCGCTGGCCGTCAGGGATGAGGTCGTATGCGAGCTTTTGGATGTCCGGATCAAGGGTCAACTCAACGGACGCGCCCTTGGGCTCGTTGCCAAGGAACATTTGGCTGACGCGGTCCAGGAAGAGCTGGTCCGAGTTGCCGGCCAAGGTGTCGCCCATTGACTGTTCCAGGCCGGTGGAGCCAAATCCCTTAGAGAAGTACCCGGTGATACCGGCATAGAGTTCCGGCTCCGTGTACTTCCGCTGGAAGGCACAGGATTCCGTCCCTGGCACCGACTCGGCAATGGGCTTCCCGTCCACGATGATGGCGCCGCGGTCGTTGCAGAAGGACGCCAGGATGGCACGCTGGTTCCACGGGTTGGCGTTGAGCTCGTCAGCGCCGATGACCTGCACGTAGCTGATGGCACCGAAGATCAGCGCGAACATGGCGACGGCAGCCATCCATGAACTCCTAATAGCCTGGTTCATTGCTGCTTCACCGCCTCTGTTGGTGCGCTGGGTGTCTGTCCGGTGGCCGGCCTGCGTGCGGCCGGAGTGCTGCTGGTTGCTGGAGGTTTAGTGACCATGGGGGTGGTATCCACAGGGCCACGCGCCGTGTTGGAGATCATCAGCAGCAGGCCGACAATGATCCAGTTGGCCAGCAGCGAGGATCCGCCGGCGGCAAGGAACGGCGTGGTGAGGCCCGTGAGCGGAATGAGCCGGGTAACGCCGCCGATCACCACGAAGCACTGCAGGGCGATAGCGAACGACAGTCCGCAGGCCAACAGCTTTCCGAAGGCATCCCTGGTTCCGAGGGCAGCGCGGAAACCGCGCGTGAACAGCAGGAGATAAAGCATCACCACGGCAAACAAGCCGATGAGTCCCAGTTCTTCGCCAATCAGCGCAACGATCATGTCGCTGTTGGCAAAGGGGACCAGGTCCGGCCTGCCTTGGCCGAGGCCGGTGCCCACCAGGCCGCCGTCGGCCATGCCGAACAGGCCCTGCACGATCTGGCCGCTGCCGCCGGGAGAACGTCCGAAGACTTCCGGGGTGAAGGCATTGATCCAGCTGTCGATGCGGAAAGCTACGTGGGCGAAGATCCGCGAGGCGATGAAGCCGCCGCCGAGTATGAGGGTGACACCAATGACCACCCATGAGATTCGGCTCGTGGCCACGTAGATCATCACGATGAACAAGCCGAAGAAGAGGATGGAGGAGCCAAGATCGCGCTGGAAGACCAGGACGCCGATGCTCACCAGCCACGCGGTGATCATGGGGCCAAGATCCTTGAAACGCGGGAACTGCATGGGGCCGATCTTCCGGCCGGCCAACAGGATGAGGTCGCGGTTGGAGGATAGATACCCTGCGAAGAATATAGCGAGGGTGATCTTTGCGATTTCGCCCGGCTGGAAGGTCATGGGCCCTACCCGGATCCACACCCTTGCACCAAGGATTTCTCCGGCGGAGATGCCGGGAATCAGGGGAAGGAGCAGCAGGAACGCGCTCACTGCCAATGAAATGTAGGTGAAGCGACGCAGGATCCGGTGGTCTTTGAGGAACCAGATCACCGCGATAGCGACCGCCATGGCGATCAGGGTCCATCGGAGCTGGTTGTTTCCCGTGTCGTCGCCGGGGGCATCCATGCGGTGGATGAGGGCCAGGCCCAAACCGTTGAGTGCAACGACAATGGGAAGTATTACTGGGTCGGCATATTTAGCCCGGAGCCTTAGGACCACGTGGAAGGCGAAGGCAGCTACAGCCAGAAGACTCGACTGGAACCAAAAGTCGTTGTCCAGGCCGGATTCAGAGTTGATGCTGACCAGGGCGCTGGCACCGATACCCACCGCCAAAGCCAGGACGATGAGAACCAGCTCAACGTTCCGGCGGGGCTTGGGGGTGATGTCTGTTTGGCTCATTTTGCCGCCTCACATGGAGTCGGGACGGGCGAGGGCGTTGGGGTGGCAATTGCTGCCGTGCTGGGGACAGGGACGCTTGCAGTCGGCGAAGGCGTGGCCGTGGCAGAAGGAGAAGGACTGGGGCAGTTGGCCGAGGCGCTGCCGAAGTTCTTCAAGTTCTCCACGATGCGCTGGGCATCGTCCAGATCGCCCGCAGGTACGGTCTGGCGCACGCTCTGCTGGCCGTACTCGGGCAGCGAGTCAACGCGCAGGTCCGTGACGGCTTCAAGGCGGGAGAGCTGGATGGGTCCCAAACGTTGGGAAATGCCATTGAAGATGGCCACGCGCTGGTCGAACTCCCCCACGTAGTAGCGGGTTTGGGTCCAGGCGTATCCCAGCCAAAGACCCACCACAACGCCCAGGACGACCACCGCAGCGACGGCCGGGATGAGCCAGCGGAAGCGGCGACGGGGCGGTTCCGGCAGTTCCAGGCGGTCCTGCTCCGCTTTGTGGGTCAGGACGGTTGCTGCCCGACGGGCTACCGTACGGCCAGCGACAGTTGGAATGGAGCCGGTCTCGGCCGCAGTAGCAGCTGCGCCCACGAGCAGGTGCGGGCGGCTGGCCAGTTCCTCCCGAAGGACTTCGGCCGAAAGGTGCTCGCCGAGATTGGGGTCGGTGGTGGCAGGAGGTTCCTTGGAGTCCTCTGTGGCTTCCGCGGTTTCCGTAGCATCGGGCTTCGTTGAGGGGCTGGTCCGGTCAGGCTGCTCTTCTGCCGACCCCGGAGTCCCCGAACTGAAGGAGGAACCGGCACCGGCGGTCTTCGCGACGGAAGGCTCTTTTTCCTGCTTCTTGGAAGCCGCGGACTCCTCGGCGTCCTCCGCCGATTTGCTGGCTGTAACGGCGTCCGGTTCGTCCCGCGGGGTGGCCCCGGCGGCCGGGACGATGTCCACGGCGGCCGTTGCGACGTCGTCGTCCGTTTCTTCCGCGATCTCGAGCATCACCACGGTGACGTTGTCCGGTGCTCCGGCCTCGAGAGTGAGGTCAACGAGGGTTTCCACGCATTCGCGGAGGTCCTTGATCTCCCGGACCATCCGCTCAACGACGTGGCCGGCCACGTAGTTCAAACCGTCGGAGCAGAGCAGCCAGCGCTCACCGGGCTCGACGTCGAGGACATCAAGGTCCAGTTCGGGGCTGGCATCGACGTCACCGAGGACGCGCATGAGCACGTTCTTGTGCGGGTGGGTTTCCGCTTCTTCCGGGCGCAGCCTGCCTTCGTCAATGAGGCGCTGAACGAACGTGTGGTCGATGCTGATTTGTTCGAACTTCTTATTGCGGAGCCGGTACGCGCGGGAGTCGCCGATGTGCGCAAAGTGCAGCTTGCGTCCCTCGAGGAGGAGCGCAGTGACCGTCGTGCCCATGCCTGACAGTTTGGGATTCTGGTGCACCAGCTCGGACAACAGCGAGTTGGCGGTCTGGATCTCGTCCGCGAGGACGGTATCGGCGCCGTCCGGGTAATCGTCGTGGTCCAGGTGGATCATGTCCAGCACCGTAGACGCAGAGGCGACGTCGCCTCCCGCGTGACCGCCCATGCCATCGGCAACCACGGCAAGATGACGCCCCACGTAGGCGGAGTCGTCATTCTTGGAGCGGATCCGTCCGACGTCGGAACGCGCGGCGTAACGCATGATGAGGGGGCGCTCCGCCGGTGTTTCGTTGCCTTCGGTGGTCTCGGTAGAGGCCATGGACTACGGCCTCAATTCAATGACCGTCTTGCCGATTCGCACGGGGACGCCAAGCTCCACCGGCAATGCGCGGGTGAGCTGCTGATCGGCCAGGTATGTGCCATTGGTGGAGCCGAGGTCCTCAATGAACCAGCGGCTGCCCTGCGGGAACAAGCGCGCGTGGCGGCCTGAGGCGTAATCGTCTTCGAGGACCAGGGTGGCTTCCTGGGCGCGGCCAAGCAGGATGGGGCTGGCAGCGAGCGGGACCGTGGTGCCCTTCAACGGGCCCTCGGTGACTACGAGGTTGCGGGCGTGCTGGATGGCCGGCGGCGGTGAAGCTGCCAGCTCGGGGTGCTTACGGACCTCGCGGGCTGTAGGAGCGCCGGTCACGGCTTTGCGGCCGATCTGGAAGTCCCGCCGCATGGTGGACACAATGCTGAAGATCAGGACCCAGAGCAGCAGGAGGAAACCGAAGCGAAGAGCCGTGATTGTCAGTTCGCTGATGTCGTTCACGCGTTGCCACCCGGGTTCTGGGGGAGAAGGCGGAAAATAATCTTGGTACGTCCCATCGTGATGGTTGAGCCGTCAGTGAGTTCCACGCTGCCGTCCACTTTGTGCCCGTTGACATAGCTGCCGTTGGTGGACCCAAGGTCGACGGCCCAAGTGGTGCCGTTTTGGGTGCGGACCTCAAGGTGCTTCCGGGAAACACCGGTGTCGTCCACCAGGATGTCCGCTTCAGAAGAGCGGCCCAGTATTACGGACTGGGCGTTGAGGGAATAACGCTGGCCACCGATGTCCAAGACAGGCTGGAGGCGGGTTGGCTGACGCACGGGAGCGGCGGGGACATTCGGCCGGGGAGCCTGCTGGGCACCTCCGGATTTTTCTGTCCTTGAGGCGATTTCAAAATGGCCGGCACGTTCTTCTTCATTGCGGCGGAAGGAGATCCTTACCGGTCCCTGAAGCGTGTAGCCCTGGCTGCGAACGTGTTGGATGACTACATCGCACAGCTCTTCGGCAAGGGGAGTGCCCCACTCCTGCGCCCTGGCGAAGTCGTCATTGCTGAGGAGGACATCGAAGACGTTGGGGGCGAGTGTCCTGCCGGCGGCAATGGTGATGGACTGGTTGTCCAGCTCCCGCCGCAATTTGCTGGCAATTTCCACCGGCTCAACACGCGCCCGCGACCCCGTGGAGAAGACGTTGCGGACAGCCTTTTCAATGCCCCGCTCGACTTTGTCCAGCAAGCCCATGGTCCTTCTCCTTTCCTGATCGCGGCACCCGTTGTGCCTGGTTTGCAGACTGTAGGCGCACACAGCAAAGTGAGCGCCAAACGGCCCTTCTCTTTCCCGATACTACTTGGAGTGACTGGGAATGGCCTTAATCCACAACGCCGTGCGGCCCGGAAAAGTTCACTCCTTGCCTGTGCTGGCGGGGGAGGAAGGGATCTGATTTTCCTCTCTGTAAAAGCCGTTGAAGCCCGTGTTTGGTGGCTGAACCCGGGGTGCTGATCATCCTTCCGGGCTGCCCGCGATGGCCGATTGGTGTTTTTCCCACGGTGTCCGTTATGCTTGATCTCGCTGCTTTTGAAGGAAGCGAAGCCGGAATGCCGGTGAGCTTGTGGAAAAAGAAGTTGCGCGCGAGTGGCGGAACGGCAGACGCGCTGGCTTCAGGTGCCAGTATCCGAAAGGGTGTGGGGGTTCAAATCCCCCCTCGCGCACGCAATCAGAAAGAGCCCCGGTCTTTGGACCGGGGCTCTTTTGTTGTGCGCCCACCTTTGTCCTGTGCGCACCCAACTAGGTAGCAGTTAAGCGCGTTCTGGGCGGTCTAAACGCGCTTAAATGCGACCTAGTTGGGTGGGGTGGGGCGGGAGGTTAGCCGCGCGCCGAAGTCCTGAGCCGGCGTCGTGAGTTGCTCAGGTGCATGCGCATGGCTGCCGCGGCAGCGGCCGGGTCCGACTCCGCGATGGCCGCATAGATGGAGGCGTGCTCGTGCACCACGTGGGCGAAGTGCTCGGGGGAGTCAGGTTCGTCGCTTGAGACCAGGCGGCGGCGCGGCATGGTGATCATGGTCTGCCCCAGCGCGTCGATGCAGTCCATGTAAAAGGGATTGCCGGACGCCGCCGCGACCGCACGGTGGAACTCGTAGTCGGCCTTCATGGCTTGGGCCGGATGGCCGGAACCGGCAGTGAACTGCTCGAGGGCCCCGTGTACGGCCTTGAGTTGGCGGTCCGTGCGGTGTTGCGCAGCGAGGGCGGCGGCTTCAGTTTCGACGCCGATGCGGAAGTCGAGCATCTGGAGCCGGTCTTCGAGGCTGGACACGGCACGGGCGCCCGGGGCTTGGGCGGGCGCGTCGGCAGGCGGGGTCAGCGCGAAGCTGCCCCGCCCCCGTTCGGTTTCCACGAGTCCCTCGGCCTGCAATCGCGTCAAGGCAGAGCGGACGACGGTCCTGCTCACCCCGAATTCGCTGATGAGCGTATTTTCGCTGGGAAGCTTCTCACCTGGCTGGATGACGCCGTCGACGATGCGGTTGCGAAGATCGGCGGCGAGGTCCGCGGTCAGGTTCCGGCTCATGGCTTCAAGATTACGCGCCGAACTCCACGGACTCGGTGGTCCAGGCACGCGCCTGCCCGCTGAGTGTCACGCCCAAGCCGGGGCGATCCGGGACGATCATGCGGCCGTCCTTCGTCTCCAGCCGTTCCTCGAAGAGCGGATCGAGCCAGTCGAAGTGCTCCACCCACGGCTCGGTGGGATAGGCGGCTGCGAGGTGGAGGTGGACTTCCATTGCGAAGTGCGGCGCCAGGCCCAGGCCGCGCTCATCCGCGAGGGTCGCCAGGCGCAGGAACTGCGTGATGCCGCCGACGCGCGGTGCGTCCGGTTGGATGATGTCGCAGCCGTTGGCGTTGATGAGGCCCTTGTGTTCGGCCACCGAGGCAAGCATTTCGCCGGTGGCGATGGGCGTGTCCAGGACCTGGGCAAGGTGGGCGTGGCCCTCGAAGTCGTACGCGTCCAGGGGTTCTTCGATCCAGATGAGGTTGAATTCCTCCAGTTGGCGGCCCATGCGCAGGGCCGTGGCCCTGTCCCACTGTTGGTTGGCATCCACCATGAGTGGAACGTCCCAGCCGATGTGTTCGCGGACGCCGGCCACCCTGCGGAGGTCTTCCTTGGAGTCGGGCAGGCCGACCTTGATCTTGATGCCGCCGATGCCTTCCTCGATGGACTGGGTGGCACGGGCTTTGACCTCGTCCAACGTGGCGTTCAGGAAGCCGCCTGAGGTGTTGTAGGTCCGGACGGAATCGCGGTAGGAGCCGAGGAGCTTGGCCAAGGGGAGTCCGGCACGTTTGGCTTTGAGGTCGTACAGCGCAATGTCGACGGCGGCAAGCGCTTGGGTGGCGACGCCGGAACGGCCCACCGATGCGCCCGCCCAGAGGAGCTTGGCGTAGATTTTGCCAATGTCGTTAGGGTCCTCGCCGATCAGGCCCTGGGCAACTTCCTTGGCATGGGCGTACTGCGCGGGGCCGCCGGCCCGCTTCGAATAGCTGAAGCCAAGGCCGCTATGGCCCTGTTCCGTGGTGATTTCGGCGAAGAGGAAGACCACCTCTGTCATGGGCTTTTGCCGGCCTGTGAAGACCTTGGCGTCACTGATGGGCACCGCGAGGGGCAGCCGTGCAGTGGATAGTTTGACGTGGCGGACAAGGTCGACGGGGCTCATGGGTCTCCTTAGTGACAAGTTGCTACTTAGGATACAAGTCGTGCACTTGTGTTACAAGAGTGCGACGACGTTTGGCTGCTTCCCGGGGTTTGGTCGCCACCACAGCGCCAACGGACGTCAGAACCAACACCACCGCCCACCAAGGGAAACCAGGATCCATCGCTTGGCTTGGCAGGGCTGTTCCGCCTGCAGTTGACGGTCCGTCGACGCGTTCACCACGCACAAGGAGCCTGTGGCTGTTGACTCCGGTGGGAGTACAGGTCACCAATGTCACGTAGTCCTTACCATCGACCTTCCGGAGGTCGTCCGTCTTTTCCGGCAAGACCGTGAGGATTTGGTCCACCTTGTAATACAAGGTTTCGCCCAGGACGCTGAGGGTGAAGGCATCGCCCACGCTCACCCTGTCCAGGTCATCGAAGAGCTTGGCGCTGACGAAACCTGAATGCGCTGTGATCACGCTGTGGCTGCCTGTACCCCCTACAGGCAAGCTGGAACCGACGAGGTGGCCCGCTCCCTTGGCCAAGGTCGCTTCATCCGTGTCATGGAAGATGGGGAGGTCAGTGTGGATGGACGGGATGCTGATACGAGCCATCATGCCGCCCGGGCCCACATCGAGCAGCTTGCGGTACGTCTCCGAATCTGCGCTGACGGGCGACCGGCCGCCGTCTTCGTTCAAGGTGTAAGGGTCACGCAGCGGGCCTGATGGGAGCTCTGCATTAAACTGCCGTGCTTCCTTCAACAGGCTCTCCTGCGCTGCAGGCGAAAGGCTCTCGACCGTTTCTACATAGCCACTGATTTCCGTGGCGTGGATGCGGTCTGAAAACCACGCTGCCGCGGTGGGGTACAGGAGCACACCAACGCCAATAATGGCGGCCAACACAACCACCAGACGCTGCCTGCTCCAGCGTCGGCGGCTGTGTTGTTGTGGGGGAGAAGATTCGGGCTGGGTCATGTTTCTCCTGGGACGTACTAATGGCAGCAAAGTGGGGAAGAACGGCGCTGGCTGTTCTTCCCCACTTTGTTCTGGATGGAGACGGGCTCCTGGGACTGCTAGTTGTTGCTCGCCTTGCGGGAGCGCGCGAACAGCAGGACAGCGCCGCCAAGGATCAGGGCGCCGGCAATGTAAAGGACGCTCGTTCCGGGGCCACCGGTGAACGGCAACTCAAAGCCCGAGTTGGACGGGACGTTCTTGACCTGCAGGTCGATTCCCACAGGCGTCGTTGTGGCATTGATCAGGAAGGAGATCGGTTCGGCGAGCAACTCGTATCCGGCAGGCGCCTTGGTTTCAACCAGGTAGTAGGTACGGAAGTTGGCATCGCCCTGTGCAACGGCAACGCCGTTGGCCCAATCGGAGTAACGCAGACCGGACACGGTCAGCGTTCCATCAGCAGCAACGGTGAACTCGGTCTCGCCGTTCAGGCTGATCGGGTTGGTGCCGGCCTCGGCGTCAGCCTGGTTGGTGTAGATGGAGAAGGAGGCTCCAGCCAGGGCTGCGCCGTTCTCGTCAACCTTCTCAAGGGTGATCTCACCCCACTTGGTAACAACCGGAGGCGTGACGATCGGGCCGCCGGGCTGGCCCGGGGTGGCGTTGACGCTGGCAGCGTTCGGGTAGACCAAAGCTTCGTTCTCGATCTCACCAATGGTGTTCACGGTGGTGCCAACAACCATCTTGACGCGGCTGTCCGTGTGGGCCTCCAGGACGTCCAGGCCGGCCGGAGTGAAGACTACGGAGACGGTGTTTGACGCAGAATCGAAGACCACCGTGTAGTCGACACCTTCGGTGAGGACCGTGCCGTCAACCAGGCTGAGAGTAGTGCTGACGTACGTCAGCTTGTCGTCGAGCTGGTCGACGATCTTGTAGCCGTCGATGACTTCCTCATTGGGGATGTCGCCGGTGATGGTGAAGTCGATCTGGTCGCCCAGCTTGACGTCGGGAGCATCGGTGACGGTCTTTTCCGCCCCGCTGACCGAGTTCTTCGGGTAAACATGGACGTCGTAGAGCCAGTTGTCCTGGTTGTCCGGGTCGGTCAAGGGAATGGATACCAGGAACGGTGCCGACGGCGTCACACCGGCGGGGTAGTTGGTCTCCGTGACGAGGTACAGGCCTACAGGGAGGTTGGTGAAGGCTGCAGTACCCTGGCTGTCGGTGGCCTGTGCCTGTCCCGCGCCGAGACTGTATCCGGCGCCGGTGATGGACCCTGTGGGATCCGAGGGCGAGAAGACGCTGCTCAGGTTGTGTGCGGCGTCCCATCCCGCGTTGGAGCCCAGATCGATGGTGTTGACCTGCTGGACTGTGAACTCAATGCCGCTCAGCGGCGTCAGTCCCGAGGTATCCACGGGAGTGCCGTTGTTGGGCAAGCCCGTGGGAGTGGCGGGACGTTCGAACTTGTGAACAGTGATGGAGCCTGTCTGGTCCGGGTCCACCAAGGGGGCGGCGGTGGCCGGCGCGACCGAGAAGGTCATTGCCAGCACCGCCCCGGTAAGCGTTGCAGCGGCGGTCTTCAATAACCGCCGGGAGCTTGGGTTACTCACTCTTTTCCTCTTTCTGTTTATTGATGGTGCAGATGCTCGGAAGTGAACATTCAGGGCCGGGCGGCCCAAGGGAACGAACCGCCCGGTGGTTTTAGGTGATGGGTTGCTGCTTGCGCTTGCCCCGGACGCCCGGCATTGCCAGGACGACGGCAAACAGGAGGAGCGCTGAGCCGGCCATGGTGAACGGCCACCAGCCGATTCCGCCCGATTCCGGGAGCTTGAGCGCGGGAACGTCCTTGACGGTGAGCAGGAAGATGCCGTCTCCGTTGGCGTCAGTGGTCGTGACAACGCCTCCTCCGCTGCCCTGGCCCAAACTCACGGAGCCGTCGGCGGCGATGGTGAACTGCACGGGTTCCGCGAGCAGGTTGAAGCCGACCGGGGCTGCGGTTTCTTCCAGCCAGTACACGCCCGGCTGGATGCCTTCGAGCTGGAATTGTCCGGTCTGGCCTACGATTGCCGCGACGGTGTAAGCGGTGTTGACCGCTCCGGGAGTTCCGCTTGCATCGTCGTGGATGGCCCAGCTCGACCCATCCATCGGAACCCAGGTGGACGCGGATGATTCGCCGATCTTTTCAATGAGGACCTTGGCCGGTGTCCGGTGGGTGGTGGTGCAATCGGCTCCGGGCGTGCCGGATCCGGTGGCGCACTGCTGCGGGGGAATCGCTGCGCTGCCGGTGACCGTGTTGATCAGCGTGGAGTTCCAGGCACCCTGGTTGACGGTGACGCTGTACTGCAAGGTTGCAGTCTTCCCGGCGGGAAGCGTGAAGGGCGCAGTGCTGAGCGTGGTGGACGGTGAAACCGGATTCGCCACAGGAGTCGGAGCGCCCGAACCGATGGTCAGGAGTGCAGAGCCATTCACGAAGGTGGCCTTGTTGAGGACCCCGGCGAGGTTGTCCGTTAGGACAATGCCGCTGATCTGTCCCACCACGCTCGTTGCGGTAACGGTGTAGGTGATGGTGTCGCCCGGGTTCACGAACTGCCCGACGGCGGTCCCGCTGCCATTGACGGAGGCCGTTTTCTTGATCGTCCAGGCGGGGTCGGCGGGGACTTCGGCATCATCGCTGGCGGTCACTGGATTGCCGAGGGGCGGATTGCCGGTGACCATGGCGGTGTTCGTCAGCAGGCCGCTGGTGACATCCACGGCACTAATGACGTACGTAGCAGTGGCGGTCACGGTTTGGCCCGGGAGCAATATTCCAGGGAGGCCGGGCCAGGTGTAGGAGAGGGCGCTCATGGTGCCGGTGCCGGAGAACTGGGTCTCGTTGATGACGACTCCGGTCAGCGTGACGTTTCCTGTGTTCTGGGCGGTGAAGGAATACGTGGCTGTTTCCCCGGCAACCATGGTGCTCTTGTTCACGGACTTCACCAGCGAAATGGATGGGGCGGGAACGATTGCCGGGGAGATGGTGAAGGTATAGTCCTCAACTTCACCGGAATCGGAAGCTCCGATGGGGACCTGCGTTTGGGTGCTGTTGTACCCCACGCGGAAGCGAGCGTAGGTGTCTCCGGCCGTTACTGTCGACAGCCCGGTCCAGTTGAGCGTTGCTTGTGTTGCCCCCGCTGCGAAGGTTGCGCAGGCCCGTTCCGCCGGGTTGTCGAAGCGGCCGTTTTTGTTGAAGTCGATCCATCCGCAAACCGTGCCTGCTTTGCTGGCGCCGGTGATGGCAACCGTGGTGGAGTAACTGCTTGTTCCGGCCGTGAACGGTGCAAGGGTCACGCCGTCATCGTTTTGGTCCAGGGTGGCCGAGGCGCTGGCGTTGGGCGAGGAGGTGCCGTTGGCCACGAGTGCGTTGTCCTCGGTGACGTTCGGTCCCAGTGCGACGTCGGAGAGGATGGCCCGGGCAGCGTTGCTTTGGTCATACGACGCCGGTGCGTCTCCGAAGTCCTGCGGCACTGTCATGGTAACGACGTAGTTATCCTGGTTGTGCCCCTGCTTCGAGATGTCGTTCTCTGTGTAGCCCGGCAGTGTTGAGCTCACCGGGACGAAGACGCCGGTGACATTGAAGGTCACGCTGGTCACAACGCCGTTGATGCGGACAGAACCACATCCCGCCGAAGCCTGCGCATCTAACGGATCCGGCGTGCCAGTCTGAACGCCGGAAGTGCAGGAGACTCCCGAGTTGTGGTTGGTGTTGGTGATCGAGTTCCCCGAAACGGCGAGGTTGCCGCCGGAAAGTTTGGTCAGGCTCAGCCCCGGCGTGGCCAGATTGAGGACGGCGTGGTGCTGCGACTGCCCATCGATGGTGTTGTTGTCGTTTTCATCAAAATAGACGTGGCCGCCCAAGCCGGCGATATTGAGCACGGGGTTCCGCACAGGCTGGTTGAAGGACATGGTGAGAGTTCCCAAACCGCTGCATGTTCCGGACGCGGGGCAGTTGTTGGTGAGTTCGGTGACGATTTCCACGCCGGGTGTATTGGTCGCGATCCCTTGTTGGTAGTCGGAGGCAACGTAGCCGCGGCTGTCCATCCTGGCCCCGCCTACCACCCCGGTCAGCCCGCCAATGTTATAGGTGGTGGTCAAATTGGATCCGGGCATGGTCAAGATCGCCTGCCCAGGGCTGACGGTGGCGTTGTTAATGGCTACTTGATAAGCCCGCGCAGGTGTCACGGCGCCCGGGATCGCGCTGGCGAGTATCCCCAGGAGGACCACCAACGTGGCGATAAAGGCTCTCGCCTTCTTTGATGTTGACTTAGACAACGTCTTCCCTTCAGCGTCTTTCCGGAATTGGCGCGGCCGCTGGATGTGGACGCACGCCAGGGGCCATGAGGCTGTCCGATGCGATCGGACCGGATATCGCTGTTAAAGGCGGCTGAAAGGGCGAATTGTGTTGCCGAAACGAATGTGACCTTAGTCACGCTTACCTCATGACCGGAGCTTGCAGCCCGGCATTGCAGAGAAGCCGTGGATTCAGGCTCCGGGGCGCGACAATATGGCCGCGCTCATGAGGGCGGCTTTTGAAGGGGTCCGGCTATCGCCGCAGGGCTCCAAGTCCGGCTATGAGTGCCTCCAGCCCGAGGCTGAAGGCGACGTTCGTGGGCATTGCGTGGCCCTCGGCGGCAAGCCGGTCCACTGCGGCGGTGAAGTTGGGTACCTGGTCCGCCAGGCTGCCGGCGTCGAAGATGTCCTCCGGCGCATTGACGTCGTAGGCCGCCCCGAATACGAAGGCCTCCAAGGCGACGATCGCAGAGATGATCCGCTCCTCGGGGAACCCGGCATCGCGGAATCCTGCCGTGACGGCCTCATACATGGCCAGCGTTTTGGGGGCGTTGGCAACGGGCAGGACGGCGATGACCGGGATGAGGGGCGTGTGCTTGGAAAAGACGTCCCGGTACGACCATGCCCATTTGCGGACGGCGACGTCCCAGGGTTCGGTGCCAAACGCCGATACATCCACCATGGCAGCCAGGTGATCCTCGAGAAGCAGCAGTACGTCGTCCTTGGAGGAAACGTGGTTATAGAGGGCGGATGGCGCTACGCCCAGCGATTTGGCGAGGGCCGCCATGGTGAGTCCGTCGTAGCCTTTGGCGCTGATCAACTCGAGTGCCGCCGTCGTGATGCCGTTCTGGTCCAAAACCCGCGCTACGGGACGACCGGCGCGTCGCCGGGTTTTACCGGCGGGAGCGGCGCCGACAGTTGAAGGCGCGGCGTCGGGGGTGGGTGCGGGCATCGGAAGCCTTTCTGCTGCCATTGTCCCCAGCATTATTCCATTGCAGGTCTTCCCAGCAGCTGAAGCCGGCGCTACTATGAATATAAATGAATGGCATTCATTTATTGGCCAGCCACCACCCGGCGGCCACGGAAAGGACATCATGCAGAATCTTGAGCGCGACGTTGTGATCGTCGGTGCCGGTCCGTCAGGGTTGACGGCCGCGCGTGAACTGAAAAAGGCAGGACTTAGCGTTGCGGTACTCGAAGCCCGCGACCGCGTAGGTGGCCGCACATGGACCGACACCGTCGACGGAGCCATGCTGGAAATCGGCGGCCAGTGGGTTTCCCCGGACCAGACCGCACTCATGGCACTGCTCGAAGAGCTCGGTCTGGAGATGTACCCGCGCTACCGTGACGGAGAATCCGTCTACATCGGAGCGGACGGAAAGCGGGTCCAGTACACCGGCGACACTTTCCCGGTCAGCGAGACGACCAAAGCCGAGATGGACAAGCTGGTAAGGATCCTGGACGAACTCGCCGCGGAAATCGGTCCGACCGAACCCTGGGCCCATCCGAAGGCCCGTGAGCTGGACACCATCTCCTTCCACCACTGGCTCCGCCGGAACTCCCACGATGAGGAAGCCTGCAACAACATCGGCCTCTTCATTGCCGGTGGCATGCTCACCAAGCCCGCACATGCTTTCTCCGCCCTGCAGGCGGTGCTCATGGCCGCATCCGCCGGGTCCTTCACCCACCTGACGGATGAGGACTTCATCCTGGACAAGCGGGTAATCGGCGGCATGCAGCAGGTCTCCCTGTTGCAGGCGGCGGAACTGGGCGCCGACGTCGTTCTTAGCAGCCCGGTGCGCACCATCAATTGGGAAGAAAACCGTGCGACGGTCGAATCGGACCGGGCAACCGTCAACGCGCGCTACGTGATCATGGCCGTACCGCCGAACCTGTACTCCCGGGTTTCGTTCAACCCGCCGCTGCCGCGCCGCCAGCACCAGATGCACCAGCACCAGTCGCTGGGCCTGGTCATTAAGGTCCACGCTGTGTACAAGACGCCGTTCTGGCGCGAAGACGGATTGTCGGGGACCTGCTTCAGCGCCGGTGCCCTGGTCCAGGAGGTTTACGACAACACCAACCACGGCGACACCCGCGGCACCCTGGTCGGCTTTGTCTCCGACGAAAAGGCCGACGCAGTCTTCGAACTCAGCGCTGAAGATCGGAAGAAGGCCATCCTGGAGTCGATCGCCGGGTTCCTGGGAGAGAAGGCCCTGGCCCCCGAGGTCTACTACGAGTCCGACTGGGGGTCGGAAGAATGGACCCGTGGGGCGTACGCCTCCAGCTACGATCTGGGCGGCCTGCACCGCTACGGCAAGGACCAGCACGCCAACGTGGGCCCGATCTACTGGGCTTCATCCGACCTCGCGGCCGAGGGCTACCAGCACGTGGACGGCGCCGTGCGCATGGGCCGGGCAACCGCCGCGCGCATCGTGGAAGCGGACAAACTGGCGTCTGTTCTGACCTAACCGGCGCTGGGGGTGCCCGCCGTGCCGGTGGGTACCCCTGCCGCGCGTTCAGCGGCGGCAAGGGCATGGGCAAGGCGTTCGACGGCGGCACGGTAGTCGGTTCCGGCCGTCACCTTGCAGTGCTCGGCCTCCCGCATGGCTTGGGTAAGCGCGGCGGTTTCGGGCACCCGAACGTCGGACATTGCCGGGAAGTCAATGGCGAAAGCAGGGTCCAACTCGTAGGTGCGCCACTTGGTGAGGAGGGCCTGGTGCCAGGTGGCATCATCTGCGAAACCCGTACGACGGCGGGGCTCGGCAGCGCGGATACGCTCGACTTTGCGGATGGCCGCCAACGTTGCCGCCACCGTCGCGGCCGTGAGGGCAAGCATCACCAACCCGGCCGGTGCCCACTGCACGGCCGGAACCACAATCGCCGGTACCACCACAACGAGCCCGGCGAAGGCATCCCAAAAGATGGTGTCCGGCTCCGGCCCGCGGCCACGGGTCAGTTTTCGTTGCAGGACAATTGTGGTCGCCACGGTTGCAAGGACCAAAGCCAAGCCCCACATGACCATCATCGGAGCACCTCCCGGACGCAAAAGGCTGTGTTTTCAGTATGCGGTGCGCCGTGGAATTTGGGTACGGGTGCGGGGGCAATGACCCGAGTCCCGGGGCCGCCGTTCCTAGTGTCAGACCTGGCGCGTAGCCTTGGCCCATGAGACTGAAAATGTGCAGCATCCACGTCAAAGATCCCGCCACTGCCCACGCGTTCTACACCGGGACACTCGGCTTCGACACCCTCATGGCGATGCCCGAATACAACCTGTTCATCATCAAGAACCCCGGCGCTGATGACACCGCAACGGGCCTCCTGCTGGAACCCAGCGACAACCCGATCGGTGCCAACTACATGAATGCCGTGTACGACGCCGGGATGCCGGCTGTGGTGCTGGGGGTGCCCGACGTCCGGGCCGAGTACGAGCGTCTGTTGGCCGCTGGCGTGGTGTTCAAGGGCGAGCCTGCCGAGGATCCATCCGGTATCAGTGCAGTGTTCGACGACGGCTGCGGGAACTTCGTGCAGCTGCATCAGGACTAGTTGCACAGCAATGGCCGGGACGCTGGAGTCCCGGCCATTGCTTGGTGCTACGAGTTGCGCTTGGTTCCCTTGGGAGCTTCGCGTTTGGCGGCAGCATTCTCCCGGGCTTCCTTGGTGGCCGCTTTCTTTCGCTTCTCTTCCTTGACGCGCAGCGTTTCGGCGCGCACGGCGGCGTGGGTTGCACGCTCGACTACCAGCCACTGAGGCGGGGACTGGAGCAGCTCGGCGATTTCCGCCGTCGTCAGCGGTTCGGTGATGCCGCCGCGGGTGAGGCCGCTGATGGAGACGTTGAGTTTCTGCGCAACAACCGGCCGCGGGTGCGGTCCGTTGCGGCGGAGTTCGGCAAGCCACTCGGGCGGGTTGGCCTGGAGTTCGGCGTATGCCTCGCGGGTGACGGGCGAGTCCTGGAACTCCTGGGGTGCAGCGGGCAGGTAGATGCCGAGTTTCTTGGCAGCTGTTGCCGGCTTCATGGTCTGGGAGTTCTTGGGAGTCATGCTTCAAGGGTATCTGGCCGGTACTGTGAGTGTGTGCCAGCCCCTGAAGAAGAGTCCCCCGAAACCAAAGAGCTCCGATTCGCCTATGTGGCGGGAGTGACACCGGGCAAGTGGATCCGGCGGTGGGAAGAGCGGATGCCGCACGTCCCGCTGCACTCGTTCATGTCCGACGACGAAACCCAGCTGTCGGTGCTGCGTGACGGTTCAGCGGATCTGAGCTTTGTTCGCCTGCCCGTGGACCGGGAAGGCCTGAACCTCATTCCCCTGTATGAGGAGCAGCAAGCGGTAGTGGCGCCGAAAGGCCACGAAATCTCGGTGTTCGAGGAGGTCGCGCTGGAGGACCTTTCAGAGGAGAACTTCCTCGACGTCGCTGAGATGGGCGGGCCGGAGATGGCCCTCCAGGTGGTGGCGTCAGGGGTCGGCTTGGTGATCCTTCCCATGCCCGTGGCCAGGCACTTGAACAACAAGCAAACGGTGAGTCGACGGCTCTCCGGAGCTCCGGGCACGCAGATCGGTCTCGCCTGGCTTGCGGGTACTGACAGTGAAGAGGTCGAGGAGTTCATTGGCATCGTGAGGGGCCGGACGGCGCAAAGCTCGCGGCAGCCGTCGGCGCAGAAGGAAAAGCCCAAGAAAGCTCCCAAGCCCGATCGTCGCGGGTCTTCGGCCGGGAAGAAACCGGCCGTTGCGCAGCGCTACGCACCCAATCCGGATAAGGGCCGGGGCAGGGGTTCACGCAAGAAGGGGAAGCGCTGATCTACTGGCCGTGGACTGATGCCTGCTGCTGTTCCGAGCGGTTGAGGTAGGCAAGCAGGAGATCGCCGGCTTTTTCCAGGTCGCCGTGCTCCAGGGCTGAACAGATTTTCTCGTTTTCCTCGAGCCAGTCGCTGTAGAAATTCGCGTCGACTGTTGCCTTGTGGAAGTACAGCCGCATCTCTGCGAGCACCTGCTTCATGATCGCGTTCAGGCGGGCGCTTTCGGCCAGGGCCACGATCGCTCCGTGGAAATGCTGGTTGGCGCTCCCCAGGCCGTCGTTGTCATTCGCAGCTGCCGCGCGCTTTCCCTCCTCGACGGCGGCCCTGACGGCAGCTATGCGCTCGGGTGAACCGCCCGCACGGATTGAACTGACTTCGATCGCGCGGCGGACTGTGTAAACGTCATGGATGTCCCCAGGCTCCAGCGTCGCCACATAAACCCCACGGTTGGGCTGCCGGATGAGCAGGCGTTCACTGGCCAGTTCGGCGAAGGCCTCACGGACAGTGTTGCGGGAGACGCCGAGGTCTTCGGCAACGGTTGCCTCGGTCAGTTTCGCTCCCGGAACCAGGAAGCCCTCAGCCAATTGGTAGCGGAGTTCTTCGGCCACGCGCTCCGCGACGGACGGTACCCGCATCCGGACCCGTGCGCGGGCACTGTCCAGGCCGGGGTGCTCATTCGTTTGCTGCTCTGCTCCGGCCATAGACCAAAATTACACGATTGCCGAAAATTAGGATCGCTGGATTGTTGAACAATCCGGCGATCTAGTGCATTCTTGATGTAACGCACATCACGAGGCAGGGATCACAGCATGGCAATCATTGACCTGAACAGCGACGTCGGAGAAGCCTTCGGACGCTGGACGCTTGGTGACGATGAAGCCATCTTCCGGTCCGTCTCCAGTGCCAACGTTGCGTGTGGATTCCACGCCGGTGACCCCGGCGTCATTCGCGCCACGTGCGAGAAGGCGGTGGAGGCCGGCGTCGTCATCGGCGCCCACGTGGGCTACCGCGACCTTGCAGGTTTCGGCCGCCGTTTCCTGGACATCGACCCCAAGGAACTCGCGGACGACGTCGTGTACCAGATCGGTGCGCTGCAGGCGCTGGCCGCTGTCTCAGGCGGTCGCGTTGAATACGTGAAGCCGCATGGCGGGCTTTACAACACCATCGTGAAGCACACGGCGCAGGCCCGCGCCGTAGTGGAGGCCGTCAAGTCGGTGGACCCCAACCTGCCGATACTCGGTCTGCCGGGATCGGAGGTCCTGCGCCTGGCCGAGGAAGCCGGACTGCGCGCCGTCTCTGAAGCTTTCGCCGACCGCGCTTACAACCCGGACGGCACGCTGGTTTCCCGCTCGCAACCCGGCGCCGTGCTGCATGATCCCGTAGAGGTGGCCGAACACGTCCTGCGTATGGCCACCGAACAATCCGTACGGACCATTGATGGTTCCGTCCTCACCATCCGCGCAGAGAGCATCTGCGTCCATGGAGACTCACCCGGGGCCGTTGCCATGGCCACTGAAGTGAAGTCCGCACTGATCGACGCCGGTGTCAGCATCGGCTCGTTCCTCTAGCCATCAAGCCCCTCTTCATCCCCTCCGGAGGAAACCATGACCAGCACCAACAAGGCAGCCAAGGCCGTGACAAGGAAGCCGCCGGCCGGTGCCCTCAAGGCGTACGTCGCCAGCCTCACCGGCACGTCGCTCGAGTACTACGACTTTGCGATCTACTCGGTAGCGTCCGCACTCGTGTTCCCCAAGATCTTCTTCCCGGCAGGGGATGAGTTCGTTGCACTGCTCCTGTCCTTCTCGGCCTTTGCCGTGGGCTATCTGGCACGCCCCATCGGCGGCGTCGTCTTCGGGCGCCTGGGGGACAAGGTCGGGCGTAAATACGTCCTGGTCTTCACCCTGGTGCTGATCGGCATCGCGACTGTCCTGATCGGCGCCCTGCCGGATTACTCCGTGATCGGCGTGGCCGCACCGACTATTCTGGTGCTCCTCCGCCTGGCCCAGGGCATCGGCGTCGGTGGTGAGTGGGGCGGCGCCGTGTTGCTTTCCAGCGAATTCGGTGACCCGAACAAACGCGGATTCTGGTCCTCCGCCGCCCAGATCGGTCCGCCGGCCGGTAACCTCCTGGCCAACGGCGTGCTTGCCGTCCTGGCCGCAACGTTGAGCAACGAGGCATTCCTGTCCTGGGGCTGGCGCGTAGCCTTCCTGGCGTCGGCGCTTCTGGTGGCCTTCGGCCTGATTATCCGCCTCAAGCTGGAAGAAACCCCTGTCTTCAAGGCAATCCAGGCCCACGGTGAGCGTCCCAAGGCTCCCATCAAGGAAGTCTTCACCACCGAGCCCAAGGCCTTGGTCTCCGCAGCGCTTTCCCGCGTATGCCCGGACGTTCTGTATGCGCTCTTCACCGTCTTCGTGGCTGTTTACGCAACCAAAGAACTGGGCATGACCACCGGCAACGTCCTCGCCGCCATTCTCATCGGTTCTGCGTTCCAGTTGTTCCTCATCCCGCTTGCCGGGGCAGTGACCGACCGCATCAACCGTCGATTGGTCTACGGCGTGACGGCCGCAGCTACCGCCGTTTTCATTCCGCTTTTCTTCCTGATGATCCAAGGCAAGTCGGTAGTGATGCTGACTATCGGCGTCGTGATCGGCCTGGCACTCCACGCCTTCATGTACGGTCCGCAGGCCGCCTTCATCACCGAACAGTTCCCCGCCCGCCTGCGCTATGCCGGCAGCTCCCTGGCCTACACGCTGGCCGGGGTCGTCGGTGGAGCCGTCGCACCGCTCATCTTCACGGCCCTGTACGGGGCAGCGTCCGGCGGCTGGTGGCTGATTGCCGGTTACCTCCTGCTGACAGCCATCGTCACGATCGTCGGCATGCTCCTGGGCCGTGATCCCAAGCCGGAAGAGGAAGCCCGCCTCCTGGAGGGTTCGCACGCCTAATCGGCTGCGAAGCACATGATGGATACCGTGATGGAAACCGTAACCAGCAAGAAGGTCCGCGCCGTGAGGCCGGTAGGCACGCGCGCCGTGCTCGCGGAGTTGGACGGCCTTGCCGAGGTACTGGCCTTGCAGGACCTGCTCAACAGGAAGCCGCTTCCCGGCCAAGTGGACGTGCTGGCAGCTGCGGAAACGGTCATGGTGGTTGGCGAGTCAGCCTCCGCGACACGGGCCATCGGCGCCCGGCTCCTGCAGCTCGAACTGACAGCTCCGGACGTCACCGACTCCGGGTTGGTAGTGATCGAGACGGTGTACGACGGCGAGGACCTGGCTGACGTCGCGGAACTCACCGGCCTGAGCGTGGACGGTGTGGTGGCTGCGCACACAGGCCAGACCTGGACGGTCGCCTTCGCCGGGTTCGCGCCTGGATTCGGCTACATGGTGGGCGAGAACAATGCCTTGACGGTTCCCCGACGGGCCACCCCCCGGACGGCTGTTCCGGCCGGGTCAGTGGCCCTCGGCGGGGAGTACTCCGCCGTCTATCCCCGCCGTTCCCCGGGTGGGTGGCAACTGATCGGCCGCACGGGAGCCCGCATGTGGGATCTGGAACGTCCCAAGCCCGCCTTGGTGCGCCCGGGCGACCGTGTGCAGTACCGGGCTGTCCGGGAAGTTGTCACCGCCTCGGCCCATGAGCCCGAATCCGATTCGGAGCACCACACTGAATCCTGTCTGCGCATCGTCAGCCCGGGAGTCCAAAGCCTCATCGAGGACCTGGGCCGCAGAGGCCATGGCCCTCTGGGAGTTTCGGCTGCGGGAGCCCTGGACCGCGCTTCCATCCGTCGCGCCAATCGCCTGGTAGGCAACGCGTCGACGGCAGCCGCCATTGAGTCAGTGGGCGGTGGACTTTCCATCGAGGCCATCGGCGATCAGGTGATTGCGGTGACCGGTGCGCCGACGACGCTCAGCGTCCAGTCGCCGTCGTGGGTTGACTCAGTGAATCACGACGGCGGTCCACAGCCAGGCGCGACGCGAACCGTCGGCATGGCCGCACCGTTCGCACTGCTCGATGGTGAAGTCCTCAGCCTTGGAGTGCCTGAATCCGGATTCCGGAACTACGTGGCGATCCGTGGCGGCATAGATGTTCCGGCGGTCCTGGGCAGCCGCTCTGCTGACACGATGTCCGGAATCGGGCCGGCGCCTTTGACGGTCGGCAAGGAACTGCGGGCCGGCAGTGACACTGTTTCCACCGCGGTGGGCAGTCCCGAACTGCAGCCTGACTTTCCAAGTGCGGAGACCGTGACCGTGCTGGATGTGGTGCCCGGACCCCGCGCAGATTGGTTCGACCAGTCGGCCCTGGACTCGCTGGCAAGCCAGGATTGGGTGGTCACGCCGCAGTCCAACCGTGTGGGAATGCGCTTGGACGGGCAGCCCTTGGTGCGAACCCGCGACGGCGAACTCCCCAGCGAAGGGACCATGGCCGGAGCGCTCCAAATACCTCCCGCAGGCCTGCCTGTGCTGTTCCTCGCGGATCATCCCATTACGGGCGGCTACCCGGTGATCGGCGTAGTGCGCGACGAGCACCTTGACCGCGCCGCCCAAGTCCCGGTCGGCGGGAAAATCCGTTTCCGGCTGGTCCCGGATTCACCAGACTTCCAAACCCCGGAGAAGTGAGTTTTTAATGCGTAAGGTCCTGATTGCCAACCGCGGCGAAATCGCCGTCCGCGTGGCCCGAGCCTGTGACGATGCAGGCATCTCTTCCGTCGCCGTCTATGCGGACATTGACGCCGACGCGATGCACGTCGCCCTTGCTGATGAGGCGTACAGCTTGGGCGGGAACAGCCCGGCCGACACCTACCTCAACATCGGCAAACTGCTGGATGTGGCCGCCAAGTCGGGAGCGGACGCCGTCCATCCCGGCTACGGCTTCCTGTCCGAGAATGCCGACTTCGCGCAGGCGGTCATCGATGCGGGACTTGAATGGGTGGGACCCTCGCCGGAGTCCATCCGCCAGCTTGGCAACAAGATCACGGCCCGGGAGATCGCCGTCCGGGCCGGTGCGCCCCTGGTTGCGGGAAGCGATGGCCCGGTGGCTTCGGCTGCCGAGGCCCGTGCCTTTGCCGAAGCGCATGGCCTGCCGATCGCCATCAAGGCTGCTTTTGGTGGTGGCGGTCGCGGACTGAAGGTGGTCCGTGAGCTGGCCGAGGTCGAGGAAGCGTTCGACTCTGCCGTCCGTGAAGCCGTGGTGGCGTTCGGTCGCGGCGAATGCTTTGTGGAGCAGTATCTCGACCGGCCTCGGCACGTGGAGGCGCAGATCATCGCCGACAAGCACGGGAACGTGGTTGTGGCGGGAACCCGGGATTGTTCGTTGCAGCGCCGGCACCAGAAGCTGGTTGAAGAGGCACCCGCTCCGTACCTGAGCGGAGAACAGCGGCACCAAATCTACGAGGCCTCAAAGGCGATCGTCCGCGAGGCCGGGTATTACGGCGCCGGAACCGTGGAGTTCCTGGTGTCCGCAGGAGGCGCTGTGGCCTTCCTCGAAGTAAACACCCGGCTGCAAGTGGAGCACCCTGTCACCGAGGAGACCGCCGGTGTGGACCTTGTCCAGGAACAGTTCCGTATTGCCTCAGGCTTGCCGCTAAGCATCACTGAGGACCCTTCCGCCCGCAGCCATTCCTTCGAGTTCCGCATCAACGCCGAAGACGTGGGCCGGGGATTCCTCCCGTCGCCGGGTACCGTCGCGTCCCTTGAAGTACCGGCCGGGCCGGGGATCCGGTGGGACTCGGGCGTGCGCGCAGGGTCAGTTGTGGCTCCGCAGTTCGATTCCCTCCTGGCCAAGTTGATCGTCACGGGTGCTGACCGCCAGCAAGCCCTGCGCCGGGCTCGCCGTGCCCTCGCGGAACTGAAGATCGTGGGTCTCCCTACCGTTGTGCCGTTCCACCGGGCAGTCCTTGAAGCCGAAGACTTTGTTGCAGCGGATGCCCTGCGCGTCCACACCCGTTGGATTGAGACCGACTTCGCGGACCGGATTCCCAACGATCCGGATTACTCCGTGGTTGCCTTCAACGGTGAGCGTCGGACCATCACCGTGGATGTTGACGGAAAGCGACTCGCTGTGGGCCTCCCGGCAGACCTTCTTGAGGGCTGGGCCCGTTCCGGACAGGGTCTGCCTCCGGTATCGGGACTGGCCGATACGCCGGGTTCTGTCACCGGGGAAGCACCCGCCGGGTCTGCACTGGTAGCTGCGATGTCCGGCACAGTGGTCAAGTGGTTGGCCGAACCCGGTGACGAAGTAGCCGAGGGCGATCCCCTGGTGGTGCTGGAAGCCATGAAGATGGAGACCCAGGTCTCCGCACACCGGGCAGGCACACTCACCGAAGTCCTCTCGGCTCCGGGTGGAGTAGTCGCCACGGGTGCGGTCCTGGCTCACATCGAGTAGTTCGTTCCCGCGGTTGGCTACTTGCCTGCGGGAGCGGCCACGCCCAGCACGCTGTCCAAGAGGCCATTCCGGAACTTGCCCTGAGGGTCATTGGCCTCCACCAGGGCGCGGAAGTCCTCGAACCTCGGGTACAGCGCAGCGAAGTCGTAAAGCGACGGCGTGAAGAGCTTGCCCCAGTGGGGGCGGGAACCGAACGGCTGCAAGCTGCGTTCGAGCTCGGGAAGGAAAGCTTCGACTTCGTCCTGGAGCGGCTTCCACGTGAAGTGCAGGGCAACGCTTTGCTGTTGGTAGAAGGGGCTGAGCCAGAACTCGTCCGCCGCAATGGTACGGATTTCGGAAACAAAGAGGAGCGGAGCAAGCTTGTCCGCCAGGGCACGAACGGCCTGGAGGGCCGCAGGGGCGTCCGTCAACGGGAGGATGAACTCGCTTTGCAGTTCTTCCCCGTTGCTTGGCGTGAACTCGTGGCGGAAGTGGGGCAAGCGGTCCAGCCATTTGCCGGGCTCGTCCAGCTGGATGGTGCAGTTCTCCGCGGACATTCCCGGCAGGGGATGAAGCGCGGCCGGGGCAGCCGTGGCGCCAAAAAGATCAGGCAGCGCAGTTTCGGTTCCCAGCGCCTTCAACCAAACCTGCGGGATCGAGTCTCCGCTGTAGTCAGTGAAGAAGCTGACGCTGTAGGCGCTTGATGCGATGGTTTCGAAATCCGTCAGCGCCCGGTCCCAAGGCAGCCCCGTGAGCACGCGCTGCCGCATCCCGAAGCTCGGGCGGACTGCCAACTCAAGGCCCGTGACGATTCCCATCGCCCCCAGCCCGACTACTGTTGCAGCGAATTCAGGGTCATCCCGGGTGAGCGTCACCAGTTCGCCGGAAGCTCGGACCACGTCCAAACTCACCACCGCTTCAGCCAGGGACGGGTTCTTGACGCCGCTGCCGTGCGTGCCCGTCTGGATAGCTCCGGCTACTGAGATGTGGGGCAGGGAGGCAAGGTTGTGGATGGCATAGCCCTGCTCTTCAATCGCCCGGCACAGGGCGCCGTAGCTGATGCCGCCGCTCACCTTGACCGTCTTCCGGTCCTCGGAAAGCGTGATCTCCTGGGGGAGCGCATCCAGCAGAATATGGGTGCCACTGGTATCGGCCACCGTGTTGAACGAATGCCGGGACCCAAGTGCCTTGACCCGCGAGGCATTGGCCACGAGCTCTTGGACCTCGCTTACCGAAGACGGGCGGTGCACGGCTGCGGACGAGTACTGGAGGTTTCCGGCCCAGTTCTTCATGGTTTGATCTTCCTCTGCTTTAGCGAACTCACTCCGTCGATTGTTTGCGCTCACAAAGGTGCCGTCAAGGGGAGTCCATTCCGGTGGGACGGCCCCCTCGGCTCCCAAGTGGGTCGCATTTGTGCGCGTTTACAGGGGTCAGAACGCGCTCAGCTGCGACTTAGTTGGGCGGGACTAGCCGTTGAGCTTGCCGGCCAGACGCTCGCGCATCCGGATGCTGGCTTCGTTGAGGCCGATGAACTCCACCTCGCGACCATGGTTCCGGTATTTTTCGGTGACGGAATCCAGCACGGCAATGGTGGATGCGTCCCACAGATGCGAGTTGTGCAGATCGATCACCACGCGATCTATGCCTTCTGCCGAATCTTTTGCGTAGTCGAACTGGGTGTACAGGTCATTGGATGAGGCGAAGAAGAGTTCACCGTCCACTGTGTAGGTCGCAACAGTCCCGCCGTTGAGCTCCAGTTCCGTCCGCTCCACCGTTGCGAAGTGGGCCACCCGCCGGGCGAACAGCACCATGGCGGTCAAGACGCCGACGCCGACCCCCACTGCCAGGTTATGGGTGGCCACAACGGCAGCAACAGTGAGGAGCATGACGGCGGTCTCAGACTTGGGCAGGCGCCTCAAGGTGGATGGGCGGATGGAGTGCCAGTCGAAGGTAATCAGCGAAACGAAGATCATCACTGCCACGAGCGCGGCCATGGGAATCATCCCCACGACGTCGCCAAGGACCACCACCAGGACCAGCAGGAAGACGCCGGCCAGGAACGTGGACAGCCGTGTCCTGGCGCCGGATCCCTTGACATTGATCATGGTCTGCCCAATGACGGCGCAACCACCCAGGCCACCCAGGAAGCCCGTTACGATGTTCGCTGCTCCCTGCCCCCAGGAGACCCGGGTCTTATTGGACCGCGTATCAGTGATGTCATCAACCAGCTTGGCCGTCATGAGCGACTCAAGCAGACCGACCAGCGCCATGGACAAGGAGAACGGCGCGATGATTTGGAAGGTCTCCATGGACAAGGGCACGTTGGGCAGGAAGAACCCCGGCAGGCTGTCCGGCAATTCTCCCTTGTCGCTCACAGTGGGAACGTCGATGTTTCCGAGGGCCGTGACCAGCGTAATGAGGACGATGGCCACCAAGGGCGCGGGTACTGCAGTTGTCAGGCGTGGCAGGCCGAACACGATCAACAACCCGACGGCGACGATCGGATAGACCATCCAAGGCACCCCGAAGAGTTCGGGCATCTGGGACATGAACACCAGGATGGCCAAGGCGTTGACGAAGCCGATCATCACGGATCGCGGGATGAACCGCATGAGCCGCGTGACGCCCAGGGCAGCGAGAATGATCTGGAAGACCCCCGCCAGGATGATGGTGGCAATCAGGTAGTCGAGGCCGTGTTCCTTCATGACCGGTGCAATGACCAGTGCAACGGCGCCGGTCGCAGCCGAGATCATGGCCGGGCGTCCACCGACGATTGCCGTGACCACACCCATGGTGAAGGACGCGAACAACCCGATTCGAGGGTCCACCCCGGCGATCACCGAGAACGCAATTGCTTCCGGAATGAGCGCCAATGCCACGACCAACCCGGCCAAGGATTCGGTCAAGAGACGGCGGGGCGAGCGGAAAGTCGCCCGCAGGGACATGAGTTGCTCCGGAGTCATGAGTCCTTAAAGTGCAGTCTGGCGGTAGCGCTCAATCTGCTTAAGACGCCGCAGGAGGCTGTCGCGCCGCGGGTGCGGAACGACGTCGGGCGCCTCAGCGGTGAGATCAATGTGTTCGGTCCCGTACTGCCACAGCAGAAGGTCGTCCAAGAGGCGGTCCGGGCCGGGGGAGTAGCGGTGGTCCAAGGCCTTGCGGACCTCGGTAATCCGGTTGGCGCTGAGCAGCCCGGCGAGTTCCACGGTCTTGGTGAGTCCGTGGGCTGCAAGGAGTTCGGCGGCCCATCCCCAGTCGTCATCTACTTTACGGTCTACGTGCGGCAGCAGGGTACGCCAGACGTCACGTACACGGTTGGGAGTGAGCGGCGAGGCACCCTCGCCTTCGAGGTCCCAGTAGCCACGAACTTCCTCATACCGCTCGTGGAGATCTGCGAACGCGGTCTCCACGGTTTCCAGCATGGCGGCCGTGGCGGTGAATTGACGGTCGAAGTGCGGGGTCCAGGCCCGGGGGTCCTCCGCCTTGAAGCGGATGTCGTGTTCGATCTCGCTCCACGCATGGGCGAACACCGTGCGGATCTGGCATTCGAAGAAGTAGCTGCCGTTGGCGGGCAGATCCGGATTGAAGACCTGCTGGTACTCCTTCACGGTCTCGTTCTGGATGGTCCGCAAAATGAGGTGCCTGCTGGAATAGCCGTACGTTCCGGACTCGATGGAGCCGATGTCCTTTTCCCGGTCCCCGCGGCAATCGAAGAGCTGGCGTTGGCGCTTGATGATGTTGGCTACCGCGGCGTTCTCTGCGGGCAGTTTGGTGATGACCCGGATGCCGACCATGTCATTCAGCGTCCGGAACGGGTCCGGGAACTTGAGCACGCGAGGGCCACCCGGTTCCAGGGGTTCCTCCGTCCGGGAGATCTTCTCGCGGAACGAATCGACGGTCTTGGTGCGGCCGGTAACGAACAACGGCGTCACCTCTGCGTCGTTGAGCAAGTCCCTAAGGGTCAGCAAAACGTCACGGGTAACACGCTTAAGTGCAGGGCGCACCCGCTCGTAAAGTTGGACGTTGGCCTCCACCGCTTTGCGCTGATTGAGGTCCAAGCTGTCCCAGTTGCTTGCCATGGTTCCAGCTTACGGTGCGGCCCTGACAGCGAAGCCGGACGCCCCGCCGTCGAACTGCTGCTAGCCAAACCGGCGGCCGCTCGCGATAGGCTCGATACAAAGGAGGGCGCAATGTTGCGGCACAAGTACAGCTACGGCGAACACCCCAGTCAGTGGGGCGAACTCTTCATACCTGAACCACACAACGGAAACCACCGGGGCCCGGCGGCCGTGGCGGGAGGTGTCGCCGTCGTGATCCATGGCGGCTATTGGCGCTCCCAGTACGGCGCAGAGCTGGGTGAACCTCTTGCCCGCGACCTCGCGGCCCATGGCATCACCGCCTGGAACCTTGAATACCGGAGGGCCGGGAACGGCGGCGGCTGGCCGCATACCTTCGAAGACATCCTTGCCGGCATCGACTATCTGGCACAGATCGCCTTCAACCATGACCTCCAGCTCGGCAAGGTGGTGGCACTGGGCCACTCCGCCGGCGGGCACCTTGCGGTATGGGCCGCCGGCCGTGGCCGGTTGTCCTCCATCGGAACGCCCGACGCCGATCGGCAGCTGGAGCGCGGACCGGAAGAAGAAGCCGTGCACCTGACCGGCGTCGTGAGCCAGTCCGGTCTCCTGAACCTTGCAGCGGCCGAACGCCTGAACCTCAGCAACGGCGCGGTCTGCAACCTGATGGGCGGAGATTCGGCAAGATACCCCAAACGGCATAAATACGCAGACCCCATGACGTCCCTCCCGATCGACGTTCCCGTATATGCCGTTCACGCCATGAATGATGAGGATGTTCCGGCGAGCCAGTCCGAGGCCTACGTCGCAGCAAGCAACGCATCCGGTGGCTCGGCACAACTCCTGAGGGTTCCGGGGGACCACTTCGACCTCATCGACCCGAAGGCCGTGGCCTACAAGAAGTGCCGCGAACTGGTCCAGCGCCTGCTCTCCTGACCGCTGGTTCAGCCCAACGTCCTCTGGCAGAGTTGTCCCATGCTGACTGTTATTGGCGAGGCCCTTGTTGACGTCGTCCAGCGTTCCAGCGGGATAGAGGCCCACGTTGGCGGCAGCCCGCTCAACGTTGCCGTGGGCCTGGCCCGGCTGGATCATCCCGTCCAATTCCTGGGCCGGTACGGAAAGGACGCTTTCGGGGACTCCGTGGGCGCCCACCTGCGGTCCAGTTCAGTCATGGTTCCGCTTCCGCCCGACGACAAGCCCACCAGCGTGGCCACCGCCCTGGTGGACGACGACGGCGCCGCCACCTACACGTTCGATCTCGCCTGGGATGTCCCCGGACTCATCGGGCGGCTGCCCCTCATGCTGCAAGGTGCCACTTTGCTGCACACGGGATCCATCGCCGCTTTCCTGGAACCCGGGGCCGGGGAAGTGCTGGCCGCCGTCGAGTTCGCCCACCCACGATGCACCGTCAGCTTCGACCCCAATTGCCGCCCCAGCATCATCACTGACAGGGAATATGCCCGCAAGCAGGCCGAACGCTTTGTGAGTCTCGCGGACGTGGTCAAGGCATCGGACGAAGATCTTGAATGGCTCTACCCGGGCGAAGATGTCTTGGACTCGGCCCGTCGCTGGATGGGACTGGGCGGCCATGAGGGGCCCGCCATGGTGGTGGTTACCCGGGGGTCGCAGGGCCCCTGGGGGATCACCCGTGCGGGCGAAACCCACGTTCCGGCGCCGCTGGTAGATGTGGTGGACACGGTGGGCGCCGGTGACTCGTTCATGGCCGGTCTCTTGTCAGCCATTGTGGACCGCGGGTTGGACGGCGCCCAGAACCGCGATGAACTCCGCGCCATGCCGGCCGAAACCCTCGCCGCCATCATGGACCATGCGGCGAGGGCTGCGGCCGTCACCGTTTCCCGCGCCGGAGCCAATCCGCCGTCGCGGGCTGAACTGAACCACGCCTAAAATTCAGGCGGCGCCGTGTCCTTCGGCGACTTCTTCTCCCGCCTTGACCGGTCCCGGGGGAGTGCCGTCACCGAAGGGACGCCCGCCGAGGGACTCCCGGCCGTGCGGAGTCAACCATCCGGACAGGTCCGGCCCCGCCGGGACGATCTGCGTCGGGTTGATGTCCTCGTGGACGATGTAGTAGTGCTGCTTGATCTGCACGAAGTCGATGGTGTCCCCGAACCCGGGCGTCTGGAACAGGTCCCGTGCGTAGGCCCACAATGCCGGCATCTCGGTGAGCTTGTTCCGGTTGCACTTGAAGTGGCCGTGGTAGACAGCGTCGAACCTTGCCAAGGTGGTGAAGAGGCGGACGTCGGCCTCCGTGATGGTGCCTCCCACGAGGTAGCGCTGTTGGGAAAGGCGTTGTTCCAACCAGTCCATCGCCGCCCATAGCCGTTGGTAGGCGGCTTCATATGCCTCCTGGGACCCCGCGAAACCACAGCGATAGACGCCATTGTTGATTTCGGTAAAGACCCGCTTGTTGACCTCGTCGATTTCCTGCCGCAAGTGCTCGGGGTACAGCTTGGGAGCTCCAGGGCGGTGGAATTCCGTCCACTCGGTGGAGAAGTCCAGGGTGATCTGCGGAAAGTTGTTGGTGACTACGGCGCCGCTGGGGATGTCCACAATCGCGGGGACCGTGATGCCCCGCGGGTAGTCCGGGAAACGACGGAAGAAAGCTTCCTGCAAACGTTCGATTCCCAGCACCGGGTCCTTGCCGTCGGGGTCGAGATCGAACGTCCAGGAACGGGCGTCATGAGTCGGGCCGGGCTGGCCGAGGCTGATGGCATCCTCAAGGCCCAGGAGCCTGCGCACGATGACTGTGCGGTTGGCCCACGGGCACGCCCTGGCGGCGATGAGGCGGTACCGCCCGGCTTCCACGGGCCAGCCGGGTTCGCCGTTTGGTCCCTGCGTGCCGTCCCGGGTGATGCGGTCCTCGATGTAGTTGGTGTCCCGGTTGAACTCGCCGCCGGTGACGTATGCGCCTTTTGTGCTGTACTCCTGGGTCGTTTTCTCACTCATGGACCCACACTATGTTGTGCTTCTCTCCGCAGGCGAGGGCCGGGGGAAACGCCGGGGCTACCCACGTAGACTGGCATGATGCGGCTCGTAGCAAGTGATATTGACGGCACCATCCTCGGTCACGACGGAAAAATCAGCGCCAGGACCATCAGGGCCTTCCAGGCCTGCCGCGACGCCGGGGTGGAACTCGTCTTTGTTACCGGCCGCCCGCCGCGCTGGCTGTACCCGTTGGAGGAGCAGCTCGGCCACAGCGGAATCGTCATTTGTTCCAACGGTGCCGTTGTTTGGGACCCTGCTGCCGGGAAGCCCATCTCGTCGACGGCGCTGGACATCACGGCTGTCTTTGAAGCGCGGCGAATCATCAAGTCGATCAGGCCTGACGCTTTGTTCGGGGCGGAGACCCTCCACGGCTTCCACCTTGAACCCGGCTTTATCGAAAACGAAACCAGCGAGCTGCTCGGGGAATTCACTCCCGCCCCCTTGGACCGGACACTGACGGCCGCTGACGCAGTGGTGAAGTTCCTGGCCATCACCCGGGAAGGCACCCCGGACGAGTTCCTCGCGGAAGTCGGACCCGCCGTCGCGCACTTGGTGGCTACAACGCACTCTGCGCCCCGGACCGCTTTGCTGGAGATGTCCGTGCCAGGCATCAACAAAGCCGTGACGCTTGCAAAGTATGCCGAGTCGCTGGGCATTGAAGCGGCTGACGTCGTGGCTTTCGGGGATATGCCCAACGACATCGAGATGCTGCGTTGGGCCGGCCACGGTTATGCCATGGCCAGCGGACATCCGGAGGCGATCCTCGCTGCCGGCCGGCAGGCTCCGCGTTTCGACGACGACGGTGTGGCCCAGATACTCGAAGCGAAGTTGGCCGGGGAGAAGGTCTAAGCCCTCAAGGGTGCCGCACGCCCTCACCGGCGAGGATTGCCCGGTAGCCCTCCTTGTAGCTCGGGTAGGTGAAGGTAAAGCCGGTAGACAGGAGCCGCTGGTTCGAACAGCGTTTGTCTCCTGGGCCGTCGTCGGAGGCAGGCCTTGCCGGAGGTTCCGGAAGCTGCAGTTCCTTGGCGAGGAAGCGCAAAACGTCGCCCAGTTCAGCCGATTCGTTGTCCACGCCCACGTAGACCGCATCCGGCTCCTGTTCCATGGTGGCCAAATGGACGATCATGGCAGCGGCGTCGTCGCGGTGGATGCGGTTGGTGTGCTTGGGCTGGGACGGGATGACGGCCTTGCCGGAGCGGACCTGGTCAATGAGCCGGGTCCTTCCAGGGCCATAGATCCCTCCCAGGCGCAGGACTACAGCTTGGGATTCCCCGGCGCGGGCAAAGAGCAACTCCTCCGCTTCCAGGAGAATTTTTCCGCTGAAACGGGTTGGTTCGGTGGGGGTCGATTCGTCCACCACGGCTCCACCTGCGTCCGGGTAGACGGCCGTCGAGGAGATGAACAAGATGCGCCGGGGCGGAACAGCCTGGCGGTCCACGGCATCCAGGACGTGGGTCAGCCCGTCCACGTATGCTGCCCGGTAGGCCTCCTCGGTGGAAGCATCAGCGGCCAGGGCAATCACTACGGTTCCGGCATCTGCCGGCAGCGCTGGTACCTCTTGCGACAAATCGGCGCGGACGCCGCGTATTTCCCCCGGCAGCTTCTCCGGTGAACGCCGGAGGCCGATCACTTCATGTCCCGCCGCCGCGAACCGCAGGCCTGCTTCAGTTCCGAGGTCGCCGCAACCGGCAATCAACACAGTCATCCCAATAGTCTGCCAGCCGTCACCGCGGGCGGCCGGATTCCTCAGTTACGCTACCCGTGTGACGCTGCCCTACTTTCTTCGCAAGGACGGTTCTTTTGGTCCTCTGGCACTGGCCCATCGAGGGTTCTCCCTGGATGGGTTGGAGAACTCGATGGCAGCCTTCCACGCGGCTGTTGAGCTGGGGACCGTCCACGTTGAGACCGATGTGCACACGACCGCGGACCGGCTTTTGGTGGTTTTCCATGACGCGTCTTTGGACCGGGTGACGAATGCTGCAGGACGGATCGCCGAGCTGACCGGTGACGAGGTGACCCAAGCCCGCATCGGCGGCGTCGAACCTGTGCCGACTTTCGACCAGCTCGTCACAGCCCTTCCCGGCGCGAAACTGAATCTGGACCTCAAGGACTGGAACTCGGTGGGTCCCATGGCGGAAGCCATCGAACGGCACGGCATCCACAGCCAGGTCCTCGTCACCAGCTTCTCGGACCGCCGCAGACGGGCCGTCCTGAAGCGCTTGGACAAACGGGTTGCGTCCTCGGCGGGCTCTACCCTCACGGCCCTCTTTGTCTTCCTGGGCCCAATACTTCCGGCTGCGTTGGCGCGTAGGCTGCTTGCCGACGTCGACGTCTTCCAAGTGCCCGTCCGTTACGGCCGCTTTCGCGTAGTAAGCGAAGGCTTCATTCGCCGCGCACATCGCATCGACCGCCTCGTCCACGTATGGACCATCAACGAGCGGGCGGAGATGGAGCGGCTGTTGGATCTGGGCGTGGATGGAATTGTGTCCGACCGGCTGGACCTGCTCAAACAAGTGCTGATTGAGCGGGACGACTGGGTATGAGGAACTTGGCCACCCGTTAGTCGAGTCAGAGATCCTGTTCGCCCTCGATGGCCGCAGGGCGCAGCTGTGCTGCCCGGATGCGCTCAAGGTCGAACTTGGGGCCGCGATCGAACGTGAAGATACCGTTCTTCTCCTGGAAGACGTCCGTCAACTGGGTGTAGCAGTACCCGAACATATCCGCGTTCTCCAGGAGGACGCGGCACAGGCCTTCGAACCGTTCATGGAATTCCTCTTCGCTGGCCACGCGCTGACCGTAGCCCCAGGAACTTGCCACATCATTGCCGGCTTCAGCGGCCTGCCTGGCCTCTTCCTCGTTCCACCAGATACCCCCGAACTCGGAGACGAAGTAGGGCTGGCCGGCGTAGGGGACCGAGTAATCCCCGCCGTCGGGGGTGCGGTTGAGGAAAGGCTTGCCGTCGGCGAGGCCCTCCTGCTGGAGGCGGAACTTGTCCGGATCCTGCTCGTAGGAGTGGGAATCGTAGATGTCCGTCTCGCGGACGCGGTGGGAGTAGCCCGAGGCATCGATCACCGGGCGCGTGGGATCGGCCAGCTTGGTGGCTAGGAACATGGCCTGCGTGACGTCGTCCAGCACGGTGATGCGGTCATGGAGGAGTTGGTGTGTTTCATTGAGCGGGCACCAGCCGATGATGGACGGATGGTTGAAGTCGCGCTGCAGCACCTCCAACCACTGGGCAACGAAGCTCGCAGTGGGCTTCTGGTTGTGGCCGACCGTTCCTCCGCCGGACACGCCCCAGTCCCCGAACTCGCCCCAGACGAGGTAGCCCAAGCGATCCGCGTGGTAGAGGAAACGCTCTTCGAAGACCTTCTGGTGGAGCCGGGCACCGTTGAAACCTGCGGCCATGGAGAGTTCGATGTCCTTGACCAGCGCCGCATCGTCCGGCGACGTCATGAGTGAGTCCGGCCAGTAGCCCTGATCCAGAACGAGCCGCTGGAATACGGGCTTGCCGTTGATGCGCACCACTTTGCCGTCCAGTGCCACGGACCTGACGGCGGCGTAGCTGGCCACCTGGTCCACCGGCGAACCAGTGGCGTCCTCGATGGCCACCTCAAGGTCATATAGGAAGGGATCCTCGGGTGACCACGGCCGGAGTTCATCCTGCGGTATGCCGAGCCGGAGCGATGGCGATAGGTCCAGGTCCGCCCGCACCGACGCTTCCGCTACGGTGGTGCCGGCGTTCCTGAGGATGGCCTTGATGGTATGGCCTGCACGGTTCTGCGAGAGGGGCACCTCTAGAGCCAGACTGGAATCGGCAAGGTTGGGAGTGATCCGGAGGTGCTTGATCTGGACCTCGGGAACGGCTTCAAGCCACACCGTCTGCCAGATCCCCGTGGTGCGCGTGTACTGGCAGTGGGTGTTGTTGTACCAGGTGGCTTGCTTGCCGCGTGCCTGTATCTCATGCCGGGAGTCCCTGGCCCGCACCACCAGCACTGCGTCCTCGCCGGGTTCGGCCAATCCGCTGAGATCTGCCGTGAAGGGGGTGAAGCCGCCGCGATGCCGGGCCACCTCCACTCCGTTGACCCATACCGTGGCATCGTGATCCACGGCGCCGAAGTGGAGCAGGACCTTCTTCCCGGCCCATTCCCCGGGAACGGTGATGGTGCGCCGGTACCAGACGGCCTCCATGAAGTCCACGTGCCCGACGCCGGACAGGGCCGACTCGGGAGCGAAGGGAACCAGGATCTCCCCGGTGAGCTCCCGTGTGGTGAGGCCGCGCTCCCATCCTGAGTCACCGGCGTCGATCTCGAATCCCCACGTGCCGTTGAGGTTCAACCAGGTGTCCCGGACCAGTTGCGGCCGCGGGTGCTCAGGTTTGGGAAGGGCGTGGTTGCTGGCGACTGTCAAGGCAGCTCCTTAGAAGGCAGGCTCGTTTTTACAACGTTAGAATCTTTCGCGTCCGGATGCGAGGGTTTGGACGGCTATGTGGATTATCCGCGAGGAAAGTCGTGGCATGAGAGTCTGGATAATACAGTCCAGCCGCCGCAAGGAGATTGACGTGACCCAGTACCGCTTGGCCATCCTTGACGACTACCAGCAGGTCTCCAGCGATTACGCTCCGTGGGATTCACTGCTCGACGACGGCGTGAAGGTCACGGTCTTCAGCGCACCTTTCGTGTCGGAGGAGCGGGCGGTGGCGGCATTGGCGCCGTTCGACATCATCGTTGCCATGCGCGAACGCACCCGATTCCCGCGTCATGTCCTCGAAGAGCTGGGCAACTTGCAACTCCTGGTCACCACGGGGATGGCCAACGCGGCGATCGACATGGATGCCGCATCCGAGCGTGGCATCGTGGTGTGCGGTACGGCCGGGTCCCCGGCAGCAGCTCCGGAGATGACCTGGTCCCTCTTGTTGGCATTCGCCCGCAACCTCGTGGCGGAGGAGAACTCGCTCCGGGCAGGCGGGTGGCAGTCCGCCGTCGGGTTTGAACTCGAAGGAAAGACGCTCGGAATTGTTGGCCTCGGCAAGATCGGCTCCCGGATCGCCCGGTACGCGCAGGCGTTCGGCATGGACGTCCTGGCCTGGAGCCAGAACCTTACGTCTGAAGCCGCGAAGGCTGCCGGTGCCCGAAAGGTCACTAAGGAGGAGCTGTTCCGCGAGTCCGACGTCGTCACGCTCCACCTGCGGCTTTCGGAGCGTACCAGGGGGATTGTGGGAGCCAACGAGCTGCGCCTCCTTGGTCCCGAAGGTTTGCTGGTCAACACCGCCCGCGGACCTTTGGTGGACGAGGCTGCGCTGATCCGGGCGCTGGAGGAGGGGTGGATCCGCGGGGCTGCGCTGGACGTTTTCGACGATGAGCCGCTCCCCGCAGGGCATGCGCTGCTGCATTCTCCAAGGACGGTCCTCTCACCGCACATCGGCTATGTGACGCACGAAAGCTACCGCCAGTTCTACGGAGGGGCGTTCGAGGACGTCAAGGGCTGGCTGGCGGACACCCCTGTCCGGGTGTTGAACGGCTGAGCCAGGGCGCTGTGGCGCACCCGTTAGCGCTGATCGCACCCGTTGCGACGCGACGGCGCACCCCTTCGCGCTGATCGCTCTCGTTGCTACGGTAGCGGTTGGCGGAAAAGGATGCGACGCCCTCGCCGCCAACTAACCCGGCGCCGAAACACGTCTCATTATGCGACTCATTACGCGATCGGCAAGCGCTTTCCCACAAAGGGCTGGCAAGATAGATCCATGCGTATCCTCATCGCCCCTGACAAGTTCAAGGGATCACTGACCGCCGCCGAAGCCGCGTCAGCCATGGCAGAAGGTGCCCTCCGCGTCTACCCGGACGCCGTCACTACCCAATTCCCCGTAGCCGATGGCGGCGAAGGCACCCTCGACGCCGCCATCGCCGCTGGTTACGAAGAGCGGAACAACGCCGTTGTTGGCCCGATCCTCAAACCCGTCGGCGCCTCGTGGGCCATTCAAAAGAACTCCTTCGGTGGAGCGACAGCGGTCATCGAGACTGCCCAGGCCTCCGGCCTCGCACACATGGAACCCACCCCGGAGAACTCCCTGCGCGCCCATAGCTACGGTTGCGGCCAGCTCATCGCCGCCGCCCTCGACGCCGGTGCCACCGAGATAGTGCTGGGCTTGGGCGGCTCGGCAATGTCCGACGGCGGCAGCGGAGCCTTGCGTGCCCTGGGGCTCAAGCCCGTGGACTCGGCAGGCAACGTAGTGCCGCTTGGCGGAGGTTCCTTGGTCGACGTCGTCGCCTTGGACGTATCCGGGCTCGACCCGAGGCTGTCCAGCGTCAAGTTCCGGATCGCCGTCGACGTCCAAAACCCGCTGTACGGCACCGAAGGCGCCGCCCATGTTTTCGGCCCCCAGAAGGGTGCCGATGAAGAGGCTGTCGAAAAGCTCGACGCCGGACTCCGCAACTGGGCATCGCTCCTGCGGGAATCCACGGGCCGCGACGTGAACGTTCCGGGTGCGGGGGCGGCAGGTGGCTTCCCGGCGTCGTTCCTTGCCTTCACCGATTCCGCGCTGGAAGGCGGGTTCGCCCTCGTGGCGGGCCTGACGGGCTTGGCGAAGCACTTGGCTGAGGCCGATCTGGTGATCACGGGCGAGGGGTCCATGGATGAGCAATCGCTCACGGGTAAGGCCCCGATCGCACTGGCCGACGCTGCCAGCGTGCACGGCATCCCGGTGGTGGCTGTTGCCGGCCGCATCACGGTCACGCCCGAGGACTTGGCAAAACACGGAATCGTGGCTGCCGCCCAGCTGCTGGACGTAGCCCAGCGCAAGGACGGACTTCCCGATGTTGCGGATGCGGTGGCCAACGCCGGAAAGTACGTTGCGTGGGCCACGAGCCAGGTGCTTGAGGGCGCTTAGGAGCTACTGGCGGTAGCCCTCCACTTCGCTGATGGTGCGGGCTTCGGCTTCGTCCGGGTCCTCACCGGCATCCCGCTTCGCGCGGCGCTGGCGCAGGAGGTCCCAGCATTGGTCCAGCTGGGCCTCTACCTGGGCAAGCCGTGCCCGGTTGTCATCGCCGTCGTCCACTGCTTCGTCGCGAAGTCGGTGTTCTTCTTCCACCAGCGACTGAATGCGTTCCAGAATGTCTTGGTTGTCCATGACTGTCTCCTTTGTTGCTTGCTTTTCTTTGGCTAGTGCTCAGGGGGTTTTGCGATGAGGGCACCCGCCGCGCGAACCTCAGATCATTTCCTACCATAAGCATCCTTAGTATTTGCGGGCAAGGGTGGGCCTGTGCTTCGGTGCTTGGGCGGTCAAGCGGGTCCGCCTGGTGAGTTTCTGGGCAAAAGTTTTTCATGCAAAATGAGCGGACTGGATAAAAAAATAAAAGTCGGTATGGTGAAGTTACTGCGAGTTTGAAAGGAGTAATTATCCATGGCCAGAAAAACGCCTGGCGGCGGTGCTGCCAAGAAGGCTGGAAAGACCATCCTGGAAAAGCGCGCCGAAAAAAGGGCAAAGGCTGAAAGCAGCGGCAACATCTTCACCAAGCCGCGCAAGAACCAGCGCTAGCAAGAGCTGGCCCCGTCCGGACTCCTAGCCGCGACGGGGCCCTCCTTGCGGCTCGCGGTAGATGCAGAGTTTCTGATGTGTTTAGTAAAGCCTGCTTGTCTATTTATTTGAGCGGATTTAAAGCGCGGCACTAAAAGCTCCGAGGAGCGGTCCGCTTAAGGTGGACCCGGCCTCTTTTTCTAGATTCCAAGGGAAATTTTGGGTCCCTTTTGGCGCGGATTCGGCTCGCTGCCCGCCGTAGGTGATTTTGGCGTCGGGCTTTCAGTCCTTGCGCAGACTGTAAGTTGTGATGACGTTGCCCTTTGAGGTGGCGTACTGGTCCTTGAGTAGCAGCCGATTGAGGGGGTCGCCCTCCTCGAAGAGGCGGCGGCCGCTCCCGGCAATCACGGGGTGGGTCATGAGGGTCAATTCGTCCAGGACGCCGGCGAAGAATAGCTGCCGGACCAGGGAGATGCTCCCGCAGACTGCGATTTCCCCGCCGTCACGGGACTTGAGTTCCGTGACGAAATCCTCGACGTCGCCGTCGATCAGGTGCGAGTTCTGCCATTCCAGCGGCTCGGTTAACGTCCGCGATGCGACGTACTTCTCGACGGGGTTGATGAAGTTCGCGAAGTCGTCATCCTGTGACGCGTTGGGCCAGTACTGGGCCCATTCCTGGTAGCTCACCCGCCCCAACACCACGGTGTCTACTGTGGTGATCATCTTGCCAAGACCCTGACCGAGCTCCGCATCGAAGCTGTCGAACTGAAACTTGAAAGGGTCCTGAACCACGCCGTCCACGGAGTGGAAGAGCCCGGCGGTGACTTTGCGCATGAATGCCTCCGCTAGGCGGCGGCGGTCGTCAGTCGCGGTGCGCGGGTGGGGAGCGCTGTTATGTTGCTCTTCTCCGGGCTGAACACAACGGGAATCTCGCAGAGGCCCGCGTAAAGCTGCAGTTCGTCCAGTGCATCGGCATCAACTGTGGCTTCCGAAAGATCCATCCGAACGTCCAGGCCGCTGCCCAGGCTCCTGGTGCGCTGAACCACGGGGTAGAGGCCCTGAAGGCTGGTGAGGGTAACGCGACCGGTCGCTGCGATCTGGATCTGTTCGCCGTCAACGTCGACGCGAACAACTACGGAGAGCTTCTCGCTGGTCAATGTGTTGCCTTTCATTGGGTAGCTGCCACGCTGCAGCCTCCCCAGCCTAAGCATCGAATGTGATCTACGCAACATTACGACGAGAAGCTGGTCCTGCATTTGCTGTTTGGTGCGGTGCGTGGGGGAGGCAAGTGCCGCCGTCGTAAGTCTTGTGAACTACGACGGCGGCACTTGCCGTGTGTGGGTCGTGCGCGGGTAGCGCTACGCTGTCTGGCCAGCGTGCTGGCCCTCGGAGATTTCCTCGACGAGCTTGCTGTTGAAGGCCGGGAGGTCGTCAGGGTTGCGGCTGGTGACCAGGCCCTGATCGACGACGACTTCCTCGTCGCTCCAGTTGGCGCCGGCGTTGCGGAGATCCGTCTGGAGCGTGTGGTACGACGTGACGTTGCGTCCCTTGATGACGCCGGCTTCAATGAGGATCCACGGGCCGTGGCAAATTGATGCCACCGGCTTGTGCTGCTCGAAGAAAGCGCGGGTGAAGTTCTGCGCGTCCTTGTCGACGCGGAGATGGTCGGCGTTCACCACGCCGCCCGGGAGGACCAAGGCGTCAAAGTCTGATGCGTCGGCGTCTGCTATGGCGAGGTCGACATCGAAGGTGTCACCCTTATCCACGCCGTTGAAGCCTTGGAGCTTGCCCTTTTCGAGGGCGACGAGGGTGGGTTCGCCTCCGGCGTCCTTAACGGCCTGCCATGGGCTGGTGAGCTCCACCTGCTCCACGCCGTCCGTCAACAGGAAGGCGACCTTCTTGCCTGCAATGTTGTGTTCTGACATTCTTCCTCCTCCTGTTTGCTGCTAGGTCTCGAACGCTTGTGGCGTCCGAAACCCCGGCTGGCACAAGGTGCTGCCGTTGCTCTGAGAGTTGTTTGCCTGACCTGATCCAGCCTAGGAAAACCGAAACTAATAAGCAAGCTGACTATTAAGTTCTGTGGCACAGCCGCTTACCCTGTCTATCGCTTAACGATAACATTTGATTGTTGTTCGATAGGAAGGGTAGCTATGGGAAAGCTGGCAGTGCTGGCGCTCCGGTTGGTGATCGGCGTTGTGTTGGCGGGGTCGCTGTTTGTTCAGGTGTGGATGGTTCCATTGCTTTCAGCAGATCTGGAGCAGGCCGGCGCGCCGGAGGCAGCACGGATAGCCTTCCTGGTGATCGTTGTCCTGGGAATCCTGTGCGTGCAGGTAGTGGCCGTATGTGTTTGGAGGCTACTGACAATGGTGCGCCGCGGCACGGTCTTCTCGAACGGGGCCTTCAAATTCGTGGACATCATCTTTTGGGCTGTTTCAGCAGCGGCGGGGTTGGTGTTTTCCATCGCCGTTCTGCTGGCTCCGGGTGACGTAGCCCCGGGGGTCGTGTTGTTGATCTGCGGTGCAGCGCTCATGGTTGGCGGTGTCGCCTTGGTGATTCTGGTGCTGCGGACCCTGCTGGCCCAGGCTGTAGCGCGAGACGTCGAGGCTGCCGGTCTCCGCGCTGAACTCGACGAGGTGATCTGATGCCGATCGTCGTGGACATTGACGTGATGCTGGCCAAGCGGAAGATGCCTGCCGGCGTCTTGGCGGAACGGGTTGGAATCACTCCTGCCAACCTTGCCGTGTTGAAGAACGGGCGTGCGAAGGCTGTACGGTTCACTACCCTCGAAGCACTGTGCGAGGTGCTGGAGTGCCAGCCGGGGGATTTGTTGCGCTGGGAGGCTGAGGTCCCGGCCAACCGCTGACGCCGAGGCCTTCGGCCTCGCGGCTGACTGCAAGGAGTGAGAAATCGCGTACAATTAGAAGCGATTGGGAGGTAGTCGATGCAACTTCACAACCCTCTGCGTGCCATATGCCCCACCCTGGAGGCAGATGTCTTGGTGGCGCTTGCGGACGGTCACCCGAGCACACCCGGAGAGCTCGTCCGCGAACGTGCGATCCAGGCCTCAGTCTCGGGTGCTCGTCGATGCCTGGAGAGGCTCGAAGAAAACGGTGTCGTCGTTGCGACTCACGTGGGGAACCGCACCAAGTTCGCACTGAACCCACGCCATATGTTGGCGGACTTGGTGATCCAAGCGGCAAAGGGGACCGATCTTTTCATCGAGTTCCTTTCACAGAGGATAGGTCTGTGGCCTTTGAGTCCTCTGCAGGTCACGCTTTTTGGGTCGGCTGCTCGCGGGGACATGGGGAATCGCTCCGACATCGACCTGCTGTTCATCATTCCGGACGGCGCCAGTGATGACCTTTACGAGAGGATTGCTGACCTGGCTGTGGAAGCATACGGCCTCACGGGCAACGATGTGCGGCCCATGACCTATGAGGCCGCAGAAGTACACGTTGCGCCAATCTTTGATTCCATCACAAGCGAAGGAATTCATGTCTATGGCGACGAAGGTTGGCTCAGGCGACGGCTTGCCGGTAAGACGGCGGCCTAGTGAGTGCACTTACTGATGCGCAGGCGCGCTTGGAGGACGCGCGGGTCTTCTTGGAAGCGGCGGAGGTGCATGCAGGAATCGCCGTATAACGTCTCAAGCCTTACGCGGGCTAAGTCATCCAAGTGCGTCGAGTGGGCGCACAAGCTGTTAGTAGCTGCTGAACTGAAGTTCGCCGCATCATGAGATGCGAGTGGTCGCCGGAAGCGAGGACAGGGTCGCGGTAAGAAAGCCACGAAAGTGGTCCCAGCCTCCTACTTCCCCTTCTTCCCGCTGCGCTTCGCTGCGGCGTTCATCGCCGACTTCACTGCCGGCGGCAGCCCCTCAGTCTCGGTTTCGGGTTCGGCCACGGTCCCGCGCCAACGGGCCAGGCCCTTCATGCCGTGGTAGATCACCAAGGCAGCAGCAGAGCCAAGGGCAATGCCCGTGAACTTCAGTTCGCCGATGGTCCATGTGTAGTCCGCGATGCCGATGATCAAGGCTACTGCAGCCGTGGTGAGGTTGATCGGGTTGGAGAAGTTGACCTTGTTCTGGACCCAGATCTTCACGCCGAGGATGCCGATCATGCCGTACAGCGTGGTGGCGGCACCGCCCAGGACGCCCGGGGGCACGGTTGCGATCAGTTCACCGAACTTCGGTGAGAAGCTCAGCAGGATCGCGAAGATACCAGCCACCCAGTAGGCCGCCGTCGAATAGACCTTGGTAGCGGCCATAACGCCGATGTTTTCCGCGTACGTCGTGGTGCCGGAGCCGCCGCCGAATCCGGCAAGTACCGTCGCGGCGCCGTCGGCCATCAACGCGCGTCCGGAGACGCCGTCGAGGTTTTGCCCCGTCATCGCAGCTACAGATTTCACGTGCCCGACGTTCTCAGCCACCAACACAAGGACGACGGGGACGAACAGGCCCACCACGCCGAGGTGGAACTCGGGCGTCTGGAACGTCGGGAGGCCGATCCACGCGGCGGCGTCCATCTTTTCGTAGCTGACTTCGCCGCGCATCATCGCCACGAGATAGCCCACCACGACGCCCACCAGAATGCTGAGCCGGCCCAGGATCCCACGGAACAGGACGCTGACCAGGATGATCGTCACCAGGGTGATCAGCGCCGTCACCGGGGCGAGGTCGAAATTGTTCTTGGCTGCAGGCGCGAGGTTCAAGCCGATCAGCGCCACGATGGCACCGGTGACGATCGGCGGCATCAGCCGGTTGATCCATTCGGCACCGAATTTCTGCACCACGGCGCCAATAAGCGCCAGTACGACGCCGGCAAGCACCACGCCGCCCAAGGCGCCGGCAACGCCGTACTGCTGCTGGGACGCCATGATGGGTGCGATGAATGCGAAGCTCGACCCCAGATAGCTGGGCACCCGACCCTTGGTGATCACCAGGAACAACAGTGTGCCGACGCCGGAGAAGAACAGCGTGGTGGCCGGGGGCATGCCGGTGATGATCGGTACGAGGAAGGTCGCGCCGAACATCGCTACGACGTGCTGCATGCCGATGCCGATGGTCAGGGGCCACGCGAGCCGCTCGTCGGGGGACACCACGTGACCTGGCCGAATGGTCTTGCCGTCGGCGTGGAGCTTCCATTTGATGCCGAGCATGCTCATGGCAGGCCTTCCTCAGAAGAATGTTTTGGGTTCGGTGCAACATTACCGCCGTTGCGTGGCTTGCCCTAGGCGCCGTATCTGCGGTTGGGGCCGGAAGGTCGTCCTGTCCCGCTACGGCACGACACGCGGCGTCGCCAACTGTGCCCAACGTCACGGGCCGTCATGGGAAGAGGACAGCCGAGGCCCCCGTTGCAACCATGGAAAGCAGAAGCGTCCGGGCCGCACCGCAAGGCAAGGACACAGCGAAAGGTTCATCCATGACGATTGCACACGAAGAAGCAGTCATTGACGCCGCAGCAGTCGACGCCATTTTTGCCGAAGCCCGTACCGCCAATACCTTCTCCGGTGAGGTCACGGACGAGCAGGCCCGCGCCATCTACGAGCTCACCAAATATGGTCCTACTGCCTTCAACTCCCAGCCGCTCCGCGTGACCTACGTCCGCTCGGACGAGGCCCGCGCCAAGTTGGTGGACCACCTTTCCCGCGGCAACCAGGCCAAGACCGCTTCCGCTCCGCTGGTGGCCATTCTGTCTTACGACACCGATTGGCACGGTCAGTGGGATAAGTTCCTCCCCGCCTACGGCGCGCCCAAGGCAATGTACGACGGCGACGCCGAACTCGCCGCCGCCACCGGCAACAACAATGCACACCTGCAGGCCGGCTACTTCATCCTGGCTGTCCGCTCGCTCGGTTTCGCCGCCGGCCCGATGACCGGTGCGGACTTCAGTGCCATCGACGCTGAATTCTTCCCCGCCGGCGACCAGAAGAGCTTCCTGATCGTGAACATCGGCCAGCCCGGACCGGACGCCTGGGGCGAAGCCAAGCCGAAGTTCGACTACGACGACGTGGTACGCACGGTCTAATCTGGTCCCGGTTAAACGCCGATGCTCCTGCACCCGAAAGTGCAGGAGCATCGGCGTTTAAGGGCCGGGATGTGAAAGAGCGATGGGGAAAGGGGCCGGGATCTGATAGAGGAACCGGACTGGAGGGTCGCTCTATCACTTACCAACGCACTTCCGCCGACGCTCTCTCACGTCCCGTGCACTTCCCGTGCCGCCAAAGCTAGGCGATGACTGCGTCCACCAAGGCTTTGGCTTCTTCCTGGACCTGCTTCAGATGATCGGCGCCCTTGAAGGACTCGGCGTAGATCTTGTACACGTCCTCGGTGCCGGAGGGGCGGGCTGCGAACCAGGCGTTCTCCGTGACGACCTTCAGGCCGCCGATGGACGCACCGTTGCCGGGGGCTTCCGTGAGCTTGGCGGTGATCTCCTCGCCGGCCAGTGTGGTGGCGGTGACGTCGGCTGCGGAGAGCTTGCCGAGCTTGGACTTCTGCTCACGGGTGGCAGCGGCATCGATACGGGCGTAGACGGGCGCGCCGAACTGGTCGGTCAGTCCCTTGTACAGCCGGGAGGGCGAAGAGCTGGTTACCGCAGTGATCTCCGAGGCCAGCAGTGCCAGCAGGATGCCGTCCTTGTCCGTGGTCCAGACGCTGCCGTCGCGCTTGTTGAAGGAAGCTCCTGCCGATTCCTCACCGCCGAACGCGCCTTCACCGGACAGGAGGCCGGGCACGAACCACTTGAAGCCCACCGGCACCTCCACCAGCTTGCGGCCAAGCCCGGCAGCAACCCGGTCAATGATGGATGAAGAAACCAGCGTCTTGCCCACCACGGAATCCGGGTTCCAGCCGCTGCGGTTGCGGTAAAGGTAGTCGATGGCGACGGCGAGGTAATGGTTCGGGTTCATCAGGCCACCATCAGGGGTGACGATGCCATGGCGGTCGGCGTCGGCGTCGTTACCGGTTGCGACGTCGTAGGCAGCCTTGCCATCAGCACCCAGGGACATCCGCTGAATCAGGGAAGCCATGGCGGACGGCGACGAGCAGTCCATGCGGATTTTCTCGTCCCAGTCGAGGGTCATGAAGGCCCACTGCGGGTCCACCGTGGGGTTCACTACCGTCAGGTTCAACTGGTGGCGCTCGCCGATCTCGCCCCAGTAGTCCACGGAGGCTCCGCCCATGGGGTCCGCGCCGATCCGGACACCTGCGTTGCGGATGGCGTCCAGGTCCAACACGGAAGGGAGATCGTCGACGTAGCTGCTGAGGAAGTCGAACTTGCCCGTGGTGTCAGCAGCCAGGGCATCGTTCAGGGGGATGCGTTTGACCCCGCGAAGGCCGTTTTCCAGGAGTTGGTTGGCACGTTCGGCAATCCAGCCGGTGGCATCGGTGTCGGCAGGGCCACCGTGCGGCGGGTTGTATTTGAACCCGCCGTCGGCGGGCGGGTTGTGGCTGGGGGTGACTACGATGCCGTCTGCCTGGGGAGTGCCCGGCGCTGCTTCGCGGTTGTACTTGAGGATTGCGTGGCTCAATGCGGGCGTTGGCGTGTAGCCGTGGCGGGCATCAACCAGGACGGTGACGCCGTTGGCAGCCAGCACCTCCAGCGCAGAGTTCTGCGCGGGCTCGCTCAGGGCGTGGGTGTCGCGGCCAATGAACAACGGCCCGGTGATGCCCTGGCGGCCCCGGTATTCAACGATCGCCTGCGTGATGGCAAGAATGTGGGCTTCGTTGAAGGAAGCCTTCAGGCTGGAACCACGGTGGCCCGACGTTCCGAATGCCACGCGCTGTGATGGGTCGCCCGGATCCGGGGTGACGTCGAAGTACGCGTCCAGCAGGGCAGTAATGTCAACAAGGTCCTGGGGAAGGGCAACTGTGCCCGCTCGGCTAGCCATTGGACCAGCATGCCAGACCCCCGCCCGCCCGTGGGGGAAATGTCCGTGATGCGGGCGCTGTGACTCCGAATGGCGGACAAGCGCCCATGCCACGCAACAGCCTCCTTATGCGCTGCACCCCACGGCGGTAGTGTGGGATTCAAAGACCATTCACAGGGGGAAACCTATGTCAGAGCAACCAAACAAGGGCAACGAAGACAAGCCCGCAGGCTACGAACCGCCGCAATACGTGCCGCCCGCAGAATTCACCTCGCCCGGTCAGAGCGGCAGCCAATCCGGCGGCCAGAGCGGTTCCGTACCGCCACCGCCGTCGTACGATTCTTCATCCCAGGGCGCCACGCAACCGCTCCCGCCGTACGACCAAAGCGCCTACACCCGGAACGCGCAGGGCCAGAACGACTTCCAGTCCAGCTACACGCCGGGGGACTACAGCCAGCAGCCGCCGTCTCCGTACGGCCAGCAGAGCCAGCCGCCGAGCCCGTACCAGCAGCCATATGGCCAGCCGAGCCCGTACGGACAGCCCGCGTACTACGCCATGCCGTCCCAACCCAAGGGCCTGAGCATTGCGAGCATGTGCTGCGGCATCGCGATCTTTGTTGGCTTCGGGTTCTTCATCCTGCCCCAGATCGCGGCCGTCATCCTGGGCCACCTCGCCCTGAACCGCGAGCCTGCGGGCCGCGGCATGGCAATCGCCGGCCTGGTGATGGGCTACATCGGCATCGCGCTGACCATCATCTTCGCCATCTTCTTCTTCGCAGCGATCGGCGCCTCAACCAGCAGCTACCGCTACTAAAAGCGAACGACGGCGGCCCTCGCCCCGGGTGGAAAATCCACCGGAGGCGAGGGCCGCCGTCGTCGTTTAAGGACTGGTTTTTACCGCACGCCTGCCATCAGCTTCTTGATCGCGGGAGTCGCGGCGGCGAGGGCCACCGCGAGCACCACGGCCACGCCGCCGATGCCCAGGAAGTACGGGAGCTCATCCTCGGGGTTGTAGAGCCCCGCGAGGATGCCGGCCAAGGTGGTGCCGAGCGAAACCGACAGGAAGAACAGAGCCACCATCTGCGTGTGGAAAGCCTTGGGCGCGAGCTTGGTGCTCACGGACAGGCCGATGGGGGAGAGGAACAGTTCCGCGAGGGTGAAGAGGAACAGAATCCCGACCAAGGCCAGCAAGGGGGTCTTGCCTTCGCCGGCCAATGGAATGAACGCAAGGAACGCCAGTCCCATGATGAGCAGGCCTGCGGAGAACTTCAGCGGCGAACTCGGCTGCTTGGAGCCAAGCTTGGTCCACAGGGCGGCCATGACGCCGGCGAAGATGATGATGAACACCGGGTTGATGGACTGGACCCAGGCGGCGGGCATTTCCCAGCCGAAGAGGTTCCGGTCCAGCTTTTCCTCGGAGTACACGGCGATAAAAGTGAACTGCTGCTGGAACAGTGCCCAGAAGCCCGCAGAAGCGATGAAGAGCGGGATGAAAGCGAGGACGCGCTTACGCTCCACGCCGGACACCAGCGGGCTGCGGAAGATCAGGAAGAGGTAGATCACCGCGGCGCCGATGGCTGCGTAAGCCATGCTGCTGGCCAGGTTGTTGGCGTTGACGATGCCCGTAGCAAGCAGCACGCCGATGACGATCAGGATGCCCAGGAAGATCAGGCCGTACTTGGTCCGGTCCGATGCCGGGAGCGGGTTGGGGACGCGGTGCGCCTCCTCCGGAAGCCGCTTGCGGCCGAGGGCGTAGATCACCAGGCCGATGGCCATGCCGACTGCCGCTGCGCCGAAGCCAAAGTGGAACCCGCGACTCTCCTGCAACCACCCGGTCACCAGGGGGCCGATGAGGCCGCCGATGTTGATGCCCATGTAGAAGATGGAGAAGCCGGCATCGCGCCGCTCGTCCTTTTCGCCGTACAGGGTGCCCACCAAGGCCGTGGCGTTCGCCTTCAGACCTCCGGAGCCGATGCCCACAAGCACCAATCCGGCGATCAGGCCCGGGATTCCGGGAATCAGCGCGAGTGCGATGTGGCCGGTCATGATCATGATGGCCGAGCCGAACAGGACCTTTTCGGAACCGAAGACGCGGTCTGCGAGCCAGGCGCCAAGGATGGTGGACAGGTAGACGCCGCCGCCGTAGGCACCCACGAGGCCTGCAGCGAGGCCCTTGTCGATGGAAAGACCGCCCTGATCGGCAGTGAAGTACATGTAGTAAAGCAGGATGCCCTGCATGCCGTAGAAGGAGAATCGCTCCCACATTTCCACGGAGAAAAGGCTGGCCAACATCTTTGGGTGGCCGAAGAATGACGTATCGCCCGGAGTTTTGGCGGGCGGAGCCGTGGTTTGAGGTGTGCTCATTTCTTCAATGCTGGCACTGACTGCGGGCATTGTCACATCGGGCAATACCCATGGCAACCGCATTCCATATGTTAGACACCCGGCTTAAACGGCCTCCAAAGCCGCCGCGAGCTGGAGGAGTTGCAGTTCAGCCCCCATGCGGCCGATCAGCTGGATTCCCATCGGCAATCCGCCTTCCGTGGTGTGTACGGGGATGCTGATGGCAGGCAGCCCGCACACGTTCACCATGGAACTCCACGGCGCGTACTCGCACTGCCGCTTGTAGTCCTCATCGGCATCGCCGGTCCACTCGCTCGGCCACTGCCTGCTGCTGTGGCCACCGCCGGTGAACCAGCCGATGGGACGGGGCGTCTGCGCAAGGGTCGGCATGAGAATGAGGTCCCACTGCGAATACTGCGCAACGGTGTCGTGCTGGAACCCGCGCAGGAATCGAAGGGCCTCATTGACCTTCGCCGCACTCCGCTGTTGGGCCCGACGCCGGAAAGTGCGGGTCAACGGGGTCAGCAGGGCTTCCCGCCGGGGTGCTATCCGGGCACTCCCGACGCCGGCGGTCCAGGCAGCGGTAAAGGCTTCCGGATAGCGATTGTCGTAACGGACGTCGGCCTCGTGGACGCTGTGGCCGGCCTTTTCCAGCAGGCTCCGTCCCAGCTCCAAGGCATCCATCGCTTCCGGTTCGATGTGGAACGGATAGATGCGCGACCACGGACTGTCCAACGACATCCCGATGCGCAGCGGCTCCGGCGCCCGGTCAACGTTGGCGAGGTAGCCGCCGTCGGGCCTGTCCTGCTCCGGAACCAACGCGTCCAGCAGCAACGCGGCATCCGCCGCAGTGTGCGCCAGCGGCCCGGCAACCACCAACTTCGCCGCATCCCCGGCGCTCGCCCCCGACGGCACAAGGCCGCGGCCGGGCTTCAAACCGACCAAGCCGCAGGCGCCCGCCGGGATGCGGATGGAACCGCCGCCGTCCGTCCCGGGAGCAAACGGCACCATGCCCGCCGCCACCGCAGCAGCGCTTCCGCCCGAGGACCCTCCGGAACTGCGCGCCAGGGAATGCGGATTGCGCGACGGCGGCGCAACGCGGTTCTCGCTGTAGGCGGTGAGCCCGAACTCCGGCACTTGGGTCTTGCCCAACGAAATCACGCCCTGGGTCTTCAGCGTTGCCGCGAGTGCGCCATCCTCCGGGGCGGGTTTGTGCTCCAGGGCCGCGCTTCCGTGGGTTGTGGGCACGCCCGCCACATCGGTCAGGTCCTTGAAGGCCACCGGCATTCCGTGGAGCAGGGGGAGGTCTTCCCTCCTGCCGTGGGCATACCTTTGGTCAGCGGCCCGTGCATCCTCAAGTGCCTGGTCGGCGGTCACGGTGATGAAGGCGCCCAGATGCTTGTTGTGCGCCTCGATGACGGACAGGAAATGCTCCGCGGCCTCAAGCGCCGAGAGCTCGCCGCCGGCCAGCGCATCCCGGAGCCCGACGGCGGTCAGGGCGGCGATGGAGTCGGTGGAAGTGCTGGTGGAATCAGCCAAGGAAGCGTGACTCCAGTCGTTCCTCCACTGCGATCGCGTCAACGCTCTCGCCGGCGCCCGCGGTGACCCGGAAGCCCGCCTTGTTCTTGACGGAGGAGACCACCTCCGTCAGTTCGGTGCCGTGATAAACCAGCCCAACGCCGTCGTCCGTACAGTGCGTCTCCCCGAGCGTTCCATTGGCCACCAGCTTGTGGACCAAGGGCCGGCGGCGCAGCTCCGAATCGAAGTGCACGCCGTTATGGAAGGGCAGGAAGCCGAGCGAGTTGGTCACCGGTTTGAGTTCCGGTCCGAAGGAATCGGTCACCCCTCCCTTGAACCAGCAGATGGACCCGGCCGATACGCCCGCAAGGACCACTCCGTTCTCCCAGGCCTTCCGGAGGTGCCGGTCCAGACCATGCGCCCGCCACACCGCGAGGAGGTTCACCACGGAGCCGCCGTTGACCCACACCACATCCTGTTCAAGAAGGTGGGCTTCCGGGTCCTCGACGTTGGGCATGGTGAACAGGTTCAGGTGGCTGAAATCGAAACCCGCAATGCGCGCGGCCTGGTCCATCTCGGCGGCCCACCATCGCTGATCGCCGGAAGCGGTCCCGACGTGCGTTACGCGCGGTGCCCGGCCGGTGACACCCGCTAGTTCCACCGCGTAGTGCATCACGGAGTCGAACTCGATCCGGGTGCGGCTTCCGGGCTTGTATCCGCCCGAGGTTGCAAGGATGGTGGGCTGGCCTGCAGCCATGGCGCTTCTCCTTACCGGTGTGTGGTCCGGTTGCTGTGTGGTCCGGTTTGCTTTGGCACCCAGTCTTCGCGGCGGGACCGCAGCATGCAAGCAATGTCCACGGGCGGGTCAGCCGCCGGACCTCCGCAGACCATGGCTGTCGACTCCGGGGACTAGGCTTGATGGAGACTCCTGAACCGATGGAAGGGACCGCTATGAGCGACTTCGAAACTGTAACTGTGGGGGATATCCCTGAGGGTGCCAGCATCCTCGACGTTCGCGAAGACTACGAGTGGGTAGCCGGCCATGCCGAGGGCGCGCGCCACATCCCCATGGACCAGTTGCCGGCCCGTCTGGACGAGCTGGACCCCGACGATGACCTGTTCGTCATTTGCCGTACGGGCGGGCGCTCATTCCGCGCTGTGCAGTGGCTGGTTGGTCAGGGCTATTCCGCCGTGAATGTTGCCGGAGGCATGGACATGTGGCTGGAGGCAGGGAAGCCGATGGTTTCGGACAACGGCCTCAAACCCGTCGTCCTGTAGTCACATACCTCATAAGGAATATATAGATGTCCGCAGTCCCCACGTTCACGTTCCTCGGGCCCGAGGGCACCTTCACCGAGGCTGCCTTGATGCAGGTACCCGGCGCTGCCCACGCAACCCGGATTCCGTGCACCAACGTGAATACGGCACTGGACCGCGTCCGCGCCGGCGCCGCGGACGCCGCCATGGTGCCCATCGAGAACTCCGTGGAAGGCGGCGTTACGGCCACCCTTGATGCCATCGCCACCGGCACGGAACTCCGCATCATTCGCGAAGCGCTGGTTCCCATCGTCTTCGTGATCGTGGCGAGGCCCGGCGTCGAAATTTCGGACATCAAGCGCATTTCAACGCACGGGCACGCGTGGGCGCAGTGCCGCTTGTGGGTGGAGGCGAATATTCCGAACGCGGACTACGTTCCGGGCTCGTCCACAGCCGCGGCCGCCATGGGCCTGCTGGAGGACAATGCCCATTACGACGCCGCCATCTGCGCGCCGTTGGTGGCAGCGGAGCAACCGGGCTTGAACGTACTGGCCAGCAACATCGGCGACAACCCGGACGCCGTCACCCGCTTCATCCTGGTGAGCAGGCCCGGGCCCTTGCCGGAGCGGACCGGCGCGGACAAGACCACGGTGGTGGTTCCGCTCCCGGAGGACCATCCCGGCGCCCTGATGGACATCCTGGACCAGTTCGCTTCGCGGGGCGTGAATCTGAGCCGCATCGAGTCTCGACCCACCGGCCAATACCTTGGCCAGTATTTTTTCAGCATCGACGCCGACGGTCATATCTCAGATGCGAGGGTGGCGGATGCCCTCGCCGGACTCCACCGGATCAGCCCCGCCACCCGCTTCCTGGGTTCCTATGCCCGTGCCGACAAGCAGGCGGCCGTGGTGGCACCGCACACCTCGGATGCCTCTTTTGCCGCTGCGCATGCGTGGGTTGAGGCCATCCTGAAGGGCTGACTCAGCTTCCCCGCGACCAGGACAATCAGGAAAATTGATTGACGTTTCAAGCCCCTTTCGCCGGAACCTAAGTCTGCGTATGCTTGCCTGATCCATAGACGATGGACAAATGCCCAAACGAAGGGAGCGGTCATGACTGCACACCGCGACGATCAGGACGGCCAGGGCATGATTGTGAATCCGAAGCCCTCCGGAGACAACAAAGACGACTGGGACGGTGACGATGCCGACCGTGCCGATCGCCTTCGCTTTGAAGAAGAACAGGCGATGATCCGCGAACAGGCAGAGGCCCATGCCGCGGCCAAGGCTGCCATGGAAGAGGCGGAAGACAATGCCGCCCAACCAGACAAGGGCGCTGTCTAAGCGACTGCCTTGGGTACCCGGACCAGCAGCGACCCCGGTTCCACCTGCACGGTGACCTTGGTCGCTGCGCCCATGGGGTCGCCGTCGATCTGGGTTGCCATAGGTTCCTGACTCCGGATGGTGACCTTCCGCGAGCGGTAGAAGTTCATGACCGGCAGGTTCCGTTTGTGCTTGAAAAGTACCTTGGCGTACATGGCGAGCCAGCCAACGGCGCTCCGGGGGCTCATCACAACGATGTCCAGCATGCCGTCGTCAAGCATTGCCTGTGGGATGAAGTCGATGCCGCCGGGGATCAGCCCGCAGTTCGCGAACAGGACGCTCCGGATCTTGCGGGACTGTTCAAGTTCGTCATCCATGGTGATCGATACGCGTTTCCGGCGGCCGGGCAAGTGCCGCACTCCGGCTTCCGTGTAGGCGAGCCAGCCCACGGATTTTTTGAGGTCTTCCTTGGTGTCGCCCACTACCTCGGCATCGAGTCCCATGCCGGCGATCACCAGGAACGTGTGCCTCGACGCTTCTCCGGTGATGCTGTTCTGGATGCCCATGGTGGCGGTGTCGATGTAGCGCTGGTGGCCGAACAGGGCCACCTGGATGCAATCGGCAACGTCATAGACGTCCAACTCGATGTTCCGGGCCAGCAGGTTGCCCGTGCCCAGCGGAATCAGGCCCATGGCTACGCGCTGGTGCGTCAGTGACTCGGCTACCGCGCGGACGGTACCGTCGCCGCCGCAGGCAAGAACGACGTCGGCTCCGGACTGCAGCGCTTGGCGCGACTGGCCGTAGCCCGGGTCCTCGGGGGTCGTCTCGTAAAACGTTGGGGCGTCCCAGCCCGCCAGGTCGCAGGCTTCGGTGATCGCAGCACGGGTCTCGGCGGACTTGTTCTTGACCGGGTTGAGGACCACGGCCACCTTTTGATAGCCAGGGTCCGGCTTGTGCGGATCGGCCGCGACGGCGCTCCGTATATGCCTGGCTTTAAGTCGGCGCACGCCCCACCAACTGGAGACGGCAAACACCACGCATCCAGCCAGAATCACCCACAGGATCCAGTCGCTCATTGTGCTCCAACCCTATCGTCATGGGGGCACACGTCCGATTCGATACTCTTGTGTGGTGATCGACGTAAAAGACCTCAGCGAAAACCCGGACAAGTTCCGTGCCAGCCAGCGCGCCCGTGGCGCCGACGAGTCCGTTGTGGACGCGATCATCTCCGCAGACTCCGACCGCCGCGCAGCGCTGATCCGCTACGAAACCCTCCGCGCCGAGCAGAATGCCTTCGGCAAGAAGGTGGCGCAGGCCAAGGGCGAGGAGAAGCAGGCCCTGCTGGCAGAGGTCAAGGAACTCGCGAATTCGGTGAAGGCCGCTTCCGCCGAGGCTGACGCCGCGCAGGCCAAGCAGGAGGAGCTCCTCCGCATCATCCCGAACCTTGTTGTTGACGGTGTGCCCGAGGGCGGCGAGGACGACTACGTGGTGGTCAAGACCGTCGGCTCGCCGCGGGAGTTCCCGGACTTCGAGCCCAAGGACCACCTGGAGATCGGCGAGCTGATCGGCGCGATCGACATGGAGCGTGGCGCCAAGGTTTCCGGCGCCCGGTTCTACTTCCTTAGGGGTGTTGGAGCCCGCCTGGAGATGGCTCTCCTGCAGATGGCCATGGACCAGGCCATCGAGGCTGGTTTCGTCCCCATGATCACCCCTACTTTGGTGCGTCCGGAAACCATGCAGGGCACCGGTTTCGATGTAAAGCACGACGCCGAGATCTACCGTCTCGCCGAAGACGACCTTTACCTTGTGGGCACCTCGGAGGTGGCCCTCGCCGGCTACCACGCAGACGAGATCCTGGATCTCTCCGCCGGCCCCATCCGTTACGCCGGTCAGAGTTCCTGCTACCGCCGCGAGGCGGGTTCGCACGGTAAGGACACCCGCGGCATTATCCGCGTGCACCAGTTCAACAAGGTGGAGATGTTCATCTACACCACGGTTGAGGAAGCAGCGGCCGAGCATGAGCGCCTGCTCGCCTGGGAAGAGGAGATGCTGGCCAAGTGCGAGCTTCCCTACCGCGTGATCGACACCGCTGCCGGAGACCTGGGCATGTCCGCGGCCCGCAAGTTTGACTGCGAAGCCTGGGTTCCCACGCAAAACGCGTACCGTGAGCTCACGTCCACGTCCAACTGCACCACGTTCCAGGCCCGCCGCCTCAACATCCGCGAACGCGTGGTCAACGAGGAAGGCGTTGCCAAGGGCACCCGTGCCGTGGCCACCTTGAACGGCACGCTGGCCACCACGCGCTGGATCGTTGCGCTCCTTGAGCACCACCAGAATGCGGACGGTTCCGTGAATGTTCCCAAGGCGCTGCAGAAGTACCTTGGCGGCCTCGAGGTCTTGCCGGTCCTGCAGCCCAAGTAGCTGGCATTAGTGGTTGTTCTGAGCTCTCAGAGCAACCACTATTGGCAGTCAGTTGGAAAAGAGTTCATCTGAGTCTGTTCTACTGGAACCATGACTATTCTGACTGATACTGCAGTTGCTGGCATCGATGACCAGCCCGATGCCAAGAACAAACTCATGATCGCGCTGGATGTTGACGGCACCCTCGTGGACCACGACGGCCATATGTCCCCGGCGGTCAGGGAAGCCGCCCAAGGTGTCGTAGCCAAGGGCCATGACGTCATCATCGCTACCGGCCGCTCGCTGAATGCGGCGCTGCCCATTGTTGAGCTGATCGGCTTGGAGCGCGGCTATGTGGTGTGCTGCAACGGTGGCGTCACCTTGCGGCTCGACCCCTCGTTGGAGGACGGCTACGAGATCGTCCACAAAGCCACGTTCGATCCCGCTCCGGCCCTGGAAGCACTCCGCGAGCGGCTGCCCGGCGCCAAGTACGCACTGGAAGACGAAGCCGGCAACTTCCTGTCCACCGAGCGCTTCCACGATGTCAGTTTCGGGGTCGAATCGATCCCTGTCGACTTCCGGACGTTGCTGGATTCCACCGCAGTGCGCGTCGTGGTCTTCAGCACTGAGAACACCTCGGAGGAGTTCAACACCGCAATCGGGCACATCGGCTTGTCCGGGGTGACGTACTCGGTGGGATGGACGGCGTGGCTGGACATCGCCGCCGAAGGTGTCACGAAGGCCAGCGCTTTGGAAGCCTTGCGCCTTCAACTCGACATCGATCAGGAGAACACGCTCGCGATCGGTGATGGCCGCAACGACATCGAAATGCTCACGTGGGCGGGCCGCGGCGTAGCCATGGGCCAAGCCCCCGACGAGGTGCTCGCCGTGGCGGACGAGGTCACCGGGTCAGTGCTCGACGACGGTGCCGCCCTGGTGTTGCGCAGCGTGCTGTAGCTGCCGCGCGGCAACTGCGACGGGCGCCCGGCGCTTCTAGACTGGCTGCGTGGAGTATGCAGAAATTCCTGCCCCGGCGGCGTTGCGTCCCTTCGTGGAAGGCTTTTGGTTCCTGCGGGCCGAGCCGAAGGCCAGGTATGAGAAGATCCTGCCCGGCCCATCGGCGCACCTGATCCTGAACTTGTCAGAGCCTTACCGGCTGATCAGGCCACGGGAGGCAACCGGTATGGATCGGGCGTCGGCGGAGGTTGCCGCCGGGTTTTACGCCGGCGTCCAGTCCAGTTACCTGATCAGCGAGAATCCGGAGCGCCTGCACAACGTGGGGGTGCGCCTGGCGCCCTTCGCCCTCGCGGCATTTACATCTCAGCTGCCGTCGGAGTTTCAGGGCAATGTGGTGGATGCGCAGTACGTGTTCCCGGGTTTCGCGGACCTTCGGAGCCAGTTGCTCGATGCGGAGCCGGAGCAGGCCTTCGATGCCTTGGAATCGTTCCTGCCGGGGCATCTGAGTGCTGGCTACGAGGCCGATCCCAGGACCATGGAAGCCGTGGAAACCCTTGCTGAAGAGGACGTAGAGATCGGAATTCTGGCCGGACGGTTGGGCATCAGCTCCTCGACCCTGGAGCGGATCATGATGAGGGATTGCGGTCTGCGGGCCAAGGTGTATTCCGATGTGTGCCGTTTCTTCAGGTTCGTCAACCAAGCCGCCCTCATGCCGGCGGGTTCGGCGCCCGGCCGTGAACTCCTGGGCCTGGCGGACTATTACGACCAGCCGCACCTGATCCGTGCGTTCCGACGGTTCAGCGGTTTTACACCCACCGAATACCTGCGCGTGATCCAGACGCACGGTCCCGAGTACGCCACGTTCGTGCCCGTGGAGGAACTCGCCTAGACGAACCGCAGTCCGGCCAACTCTCGGCAGCAGGTTGCGGGTTTTTTACAAGACCGCCCCACGTCCCGCCGCCTACCCTCTCCTCAGGGAACCACCAGGAAGGGAAGGCCGTGGAAATCCATATCAATTGGCTCGCAGTGCTGTTGGCAGCGCTGGCCACGTTCGTCGTAGGCGGGCTGTGGTACTCCGTGCTCTTCGCCAAGCCCTGGCAAAAGGCAGCAGGCGTGAGTGACCAGCAGCTGAAGTCCGGAACGGCGAGGGTCTTTGCCGGGTCCTTTGTACTTGCCGCGATCATGGCCGTCTTCCTGGCCGCGTTCATCGGCCGTGGCGGCCTTGTTTTCGGCTTCGTAGCCGGGCTGGCCGCAGGCATTGGCTGGGTGGCAACGGCTTTGGGCGTCAACTACTTGTTCGAACGCCGCAGCCCGGTGCTTTTCGCGATCAACGCCAGCTACAACGTGGTGACGTTCGCAGTGATGGGGGCCATCGTGGGAGCCCTGCAGGCCTGAGTCGTCTTCGCGTGTGGAGGCCTACTTGAAGTGGGTCTCCACGTTTCCGCCGCCCGCGGCCTTGACGATCGCCTCGGCAACCTCCCGCAGCTTGACGTTCCGGTTGCTGGAGGCCCTCTTGATGAGCTCCACGGCTTCGGCCTGGGTGCAACGGTTCTGGGCGATGATGATGCCGGTGGCTACGTCGATGACGGTGCGTGAAGCCATGGCGGCGCGCAGGTTGGCCGCAGTCTGGCTGTGTTGGGCAATCATGACGGCCAGGCTCAGCCCCTTCGCAGCCTGCTGCACGTAGTCCGTGGCCCGCTGCACCGTCGCCTGATCGAATCCGGCTGTACGTTCGGAGTAGAGGTTCATGCTGGCTTTGGCGCTGTCGTCCGGAAGCGGAATCGGCAGGGCAAGGATCGAGCGTATGCCTTGAGCCAGGGCCACCTCTTTGTAATCGGGCCACGTGTCGTCGGCCGCAAGGTCAGGGACGTGTACCTGGACGCCTTTCCTGGCTGACAGCAGGCACGGACCCTCGGCGAACTGGTACTGCAGTTCGTCAAGCAGGAGAGCGCGTTCTCCGCTGCTGGCGACCGTCGCAGCGGTGCGGTGGCGGAGCAGGGTGACCCCACAAAAGACGTCGGCATCGGCAGTGCTGAACATCGCAGCGGAATGCCGGGTCAGCTCGGTGAGGAATGCCTCGACGTCAGGATTATCCAGGAGCAGGTCCTGGATTTCGCCGGCCACCAGGTGGGGCGCGGCTTGTTGTTGGTCTTCCATCCGGATCTCCGAACCTTGGACGATAGCTCTTCTTTGAGGGTAGCCCTGAAGTTCAAACGAAGCTAATAATAAGGGTACTTCTCTTTTTATGATAAGTATGCTTCTCTTTTTAAGAGTCTTGCAGGGGGCTCCTAACATCAATCAGCAGGTCTAAGGATTGAAGCCGATGCGGCAAGCTCGACCCTTCCAGAACCCCTATCACGCGAATGCGCCGGAAAGCAGCCTCCGGCAAAGTTTTCAGGACGGCTTGGTCCTGGACCATTTGAACCTGGCGAAGTCCATTGCCGCCCGGTACTCAGCCCACACCCATGATCTGGACGACGTCCGTCAGGTCGCGTTCATGGGCCTCATCAAGGCCGCCCGTGGCTACGACGAGGCCAAGGGCGTCAGCTTCCCGGCCTACGCAGCCCCCACCATTGCCGGTGAGGTGAAGAGGTACCTGCGGGACCATTGCTGGGTGGTGCGTCCCCCGCGTCCTATCCAGGACATGCGGCGCCAGGTCCTCGCCAGGACAGAAGAAATGACCCAGGCCCTGCAACGCACGCCTTCCCCGGAAGAGGTCGCAGAGGACCTCAGCTTGGAGCCGTGCCAAGTACGTGAAGCCCTGATGGCGGGAACCAGCAAGCGCCCCGATTCCCTGGACGCTCCGGCAGTGGCCGGCGGCGACGGCCTCCAAGGGTCCCTCTCCAGTGCCGGCTGCCCCACGGACAAACTGGAAGACGTCCTCGCCCTGCGGAACGCCATCAGAACCCTCAGCCCCGAGGACCGCCATCTTCTGTACCGGCGTTACTACCGCGAGGAAACCCAGTCGACCATCGCCGAGGCCCTCGGAATGTCGCAAATGCAGGTATCGCGGAGGTTGTCCAAGATCCTGGTGACGTTGCAGGCGCAGTTGTTCGAGGGCCAGGCCGAACTACGGGACGGCACAGCACTCTAGGTAACACTGCCCTCCAAGGAACACTGCTCTCTAATCCGCCGGGGGTACCAGAGAGCGCCCGCAGGGCGGTGGCCAATGCCGCCGCCCTGGGCCACGCCGGCGCCAACTCAGCAGCGGAGTCCGTCCACTGCATCCAGCACGTCGCGCACCGTGACTGCCAGGAGTGCGGGGTCGGGATCAGCGGCGAAGACGTCGCCGCGGCGGAGTTCGACGGCGGTGAGGACCACGTGCGGCCCGGGCGGCGGTCCCCATTCCTCAGCGGGCGCAGGACCGAACAGGACAACTGACGGGCGTTCATAGGCGGATGCCAGGTGCGCGGCACCCGTGTCGGCGGAAACAACCAGCCGCGCCTCGGCGATTGTTGCGGCGAACTCGGCGAGCCCTTGGCGTCCGGCGAGCACACCGGCGTCGAGGTTTGCTCCTTGGCGCTTGGCCAAAGCGGCCGTCTCTTCGGCCCGTTCGCGTTCGGACGTGCCGCCGGTGAAGACGACGTCGTGTCCCGCCTTGGTGAGTTCCACGGCCACTTCCGCGAACCGCTCCACCGGCCACAACCTGCTCCCGTACGCGGCTCCGACGTGAATGACGGTGGCGCCGGGGCGAGGGGAAGCCGCCCGGGGCTTGTTGAGCCGGTAATCCAGGGGATCGGCGTCGATGCCGTGCCACGCGAGCAGCCTGGTCCAGCGCTCGCGTTCGGGAAGTCCCGTGGTCCATTCGGGTCCGTCCATGCCGGGAGACCGGTGCGCCACAATCCGTTTGGCCTGCAGCTCATTGATGCGCTGCCGGCTCTCGGCTCCGTTGCCATGGAGGTTCACGGCAACGTCCACCACGCCCGGGGCGATGGTCAGTGGGTCGTCCAGCCCGGGGGTGGGCAGGTGGTCGACGCCACCTACAAGCTCCACTGCCTCCGCCACCCACGTGGGTGCGGCGTAGAGGATGCGGTGTTCCGGAAACGCCCGGCGCAGGCCGCGCAAGGCAGGAACCGCAACCAGCAGGTCCCCCAGTTTCAGTGCGCGCAGGGCGAGCAGTATGGGTTGTCCATCGGTTTCAACATTGTTCAAGGTGGCCTCCCGCTTAGGAGTCTAGCGGCAGGAAACTTCTCCTCGTCGCGCTGTTTAGGGCAAGGAGAACTGGGGAACTTTTGCCGGTATGGGAGGAACCGGAACGTTGAAGGCGGTCCTGTTTGACCGCGATGGAACGCTCGTCGTAGACGTGCCATATAACGGCGACCCGCGACTGGTGCGGCCCATGGAGAGTGCCCGTTCGGCAGTTGCGAGGGTGCGCGAGGCCGGACTGGCCACAGGTGTGGTCAGCAACCAGTCGGGTGTTGCCCGGGGGCTGATAACTCCGGCCCAGGTGGAAGCCGTGAACCAGCGCGTCGATGAGCTGCTGGGGCCGTTCGACGTGTGGGAATTCTGTCCTCACGGAACGGAGGATGGCTGTCCATGCCGCAAGCCCGCGCCGGGCCTCGTCCACAGGGCCTGTGAGGCGTTAGGGGTGGAACCGTCGGAGGTTGCAGTAATAGGTGACATCGGGGCGGACCTTGGGGCCGCAAAGGCTGCTGGTGCCCGGGCTGTCCTGGTCCCCACTCCGGTGACCCGCGAGGAAGAGATCGTTGCAGCGGACCTGGTGGCGAACGATCTGTGGCATGCCGTGGAGTTGCTGCTGGCGCCGCCCGAAGATGCGGCTCTTTCCGCCGGGCCGGCAGCCCGGACCGGCGGCAACCCGACCCAAGGTGCACCTGCATGAGCCGCGTCCTGGTAGCCCGCTTGGACGGCATGGGCGACGTCCTCGTTTCAGGGCCGGCAATACGTGCCGTGGCCAACGGCAGCAGGCCCGACGGCAGCCGGCCCAACGACGTCGTACTGCTGTGCGGTCCGGAGGGGACCGGTGCGGCGGAAATGCTTCCCGGCGTCACTGAAGTCCACACCTGGCAGTGTCCTTGGATCGTCAATCCGGCCCCGCCCGTTACCGAAGACTCCACCCGCGGCTTGGTGGACTTTGTCCGCAGTTCCCGGATTGAGGAAGCCGTGATCCTGACGTCCTTCCACCAATCCCCGCTGCCCTTGGCAATGCTGTTGCGCCTGGCCGGGGTAAAGAGGATTACAGGCGCCTCCACCGACTACGCGGGTTCGTTGCTGGATGTCCGGCTCAGGCCGGGCGAGGATTTCCCCGAGGACCAGCCGGAAGCAGTGCGTGCCCTTGGTATCGCCCATGCGGGGGGCTTTGTCCTTCCGCAGGGCGACGACGGCAAACTGCGCGTGAACACCGCTGCAGATGACGAATTCGCCACCAAGCTCGCTGACGAGGGCCCCTACATTGTGGTGCATCCAGGCGCCGCAGCCCCCGCCCGGGAATGGCCCGCACTGCACCACGCCGCCACCGTGGAGCTCCTGGAGGCCTATGGACACCGCGTCGTAGTGACCGGAGGGCCTTCCGAGGCTTCGCTCACCGCAACGGTTGCCGGTCCTTCCGCGCAGAACCTCAGCGGCAAGACCAACCTCCGTACGCTGGCAGCGGTTCTTGAGCGGGCCGCCGTCGTCATCACTGCCAATACGGGACCCGCGCACCTGGCCGCAGCCGTGGGCGTGCCGGTGGTTTGCCTGTTCGCCCCCGTGGTCCCTGCCATCCGTTGGGCACCGTACGGGGTGCCGCTGGAACTTCTGGGCGACCAGGAAGCGGCGTGCAAGAACACCCGTGCCCGGAACTGTCCCGTCCCCGGCCATCCCTGCCTGAGTTCCGTCACGCCCGAACAGGTCCTCGAAGCCGTAGAACGCCTGCTGGGTGGCGTGGCTTCACTGGCTACCCGACGAAAGGTGTGGAAACCATGAGAATCCTGGTGTGGCACGTCCACGGAGGATGGATGGAGGCATTCGTCCGCGGACGCCATGAATACCTGCTTCCGGTAGAACCCGACGGCGGTCCCTGGGGCTTGGGGCGCGGTGGCCGCAACTGGCCGGACAACGCCGTGGAAGTGGACCTGGCCACACTGGACCCGGACAGCGTGGACGCAGTAGTCCTGCAACGGCCGGAGGAGATCGCCGCAGTGGCCCGTTCCTTGGGACGTAAGCCCGGCGTGGATCTGCCTGCCGTCTACCTCGAGCACAATACGCCCAAGGGAGACGTGCCGTTCACTGTGCACCCGATGGCTGACCAGCGCACTATCCCCGTAGTGCACGTGACCCACTTCAACCAGCTCTTCTGGGACACCGGTTCGGCCGCCACGGTAGTGATCGAACACGGCATCCCGGATCCCGGCCGCCTCTATACCGGTGAGCAGGAAGAAATGGGCATCGTGGTCAACGAGCCGGTGCGGCGCGGGCGTGTCACCGGCACCGACCTCCTGCCGGGCTTCGCCGGAGTGGGTCCGCTGCGGGTCTTCGGGATGGGAACGGAGCATTTGCCTGGAGCGCTGAACCTGAAGGGGCTGGGTCTTGGCGAGGAACGGCTGAGGATTGCCGGGGACGTTCCGGCGTCGCAGCTCCACGCCGAGCTGGCCCGTTGCCGGCTCTACCTGCATCCGCTCCGTTGGACGTCACTGGGCCTTGCGCTGCTGGAAGCGATGCACCTGGGCATGCCCGTGCTGGCGCTCGGGACCACGGAAGCCTACCGCGCCGTTCCCCGCGGCGCAGGGCTCGTCTCTACCGACGTCGATGAACTCCAGAGATTCGCCCGCCGACTGCTCAATGACCCGGACGACGCTTACGCCATGGGCCTCCGGGCCCGCGAAGCTGCCTTGGAACGCTACGGGCTGGACGCATTCCTCCGGGCCTGGGATGAGCTCCTCGGGGACTTGAGAACACGGGGGAGCGCCGCACCAACAGCAACAGCGGCCGGTGAAGGGCCCCGATCGGCACCGCCAAGCCATGATGCAGAGAGGACACACCCATGAAGATCTCCATGGTTTCCGAACACGCCAGTCCGCTGGCGGCTTTGGGAGGAGTGGACGCCGGGGGACAGAACGTCCACGTCGCCGCACTTTCCTCAAGCTTGGCCAAGCGTGGCCACCAAGTCACTGTGTACACACGCCGTGACGATCCGGAGCTGCCTGCAAAGGTGCAGGTGGCACCGGGACTCACCGTGGTCCACGTGGACGCCGGTCCCGCCCGGCACATCCCCAAGGACGAACTCCTGCCGTTCATGGGTGCCTTGGCGGACGGTATCTGCGAGGACTGGGCCGGCGATCTTCCGGACGTCGTTCACGCGCACTTCTGGATGTCCGGCTTGGCCGCGATCCAGGCGTCCCGGCGGGCCGGCGCGGCCGATCCCGTCCCCGTGGTGCAGACCTTCCATGCCCTGGGCTCCGTCAAGCGGCGCCATCAGGGCAGCGCGGACACCAGCCCTGCCGCACGCGCCTGGCTGGAACCCTGGGTTGGCCGGACGGCCGACTGGGTCATCGCCACGTGCCCGGACGAGGTCTTTGAACTGAAGGCCCTCGGCATCAGCAAATCCAAGGTCTCAATCGCTCCTTGCGGCGTGGACCTCACACTCTTTGACGGCACGGCCCAACCCGAACCGAAGCCGCGCACCCACCGCATCCTCAGCGTCGGGCGGCTGGTTCCCCGGAAGGGAGTCGACCTCATCATCCAGGCCCTGCCGCATCTGGAACAGGCAGGCTTCGACGACGTCGAACTCCTGGTCGTTGGCGGTTCCGGCGATGCCCTGACCCTCGAGGAAGACCCCGAAGCCCAGAGGCTCCGCGCGCTCACCAAGGAACTGGGCGTAGAAGACAAGGTCACCATGCGCGGCCAGGTGCCGCGCGACGCAATGCCGGGCATCCTCCGCAGCGCTGACGCGGTCATCTGCACCCCTTGGTACGAGCCCTTCGGCATTGTGCCGCTGGAAGCGATGGCAAGTGGCGTGCCCGTGGTGGCCGCCGCCGTCGGGGGTTTGCGCGAAACAGTGGTTGACCACAAGACCGGCCTGCAGGTCCCGCCGCGGGACCCGGAGGCAATCGCCGACGCCGTCGGTCAGCTCCTGGGCGACCCCGCCCTGCGTGCCGACATGGGCAAGGCCGGCCTGCGCCGCGCCCGCTCGCGCTACTCGTGGGACCGCATTGCCGCTGACACCGAAAAGGCGTACCGATCCGTCCTCGCCGCCGGGCTTTCCCGCCAGGCCGGGGAAGCTCTTGAACCCCTGGAAGGAACGGCACTGTGACCATCAACAGCCACACCACGAACACCACCGTCAAGAGTCCGGCGAAACTCAAGTCAGTCCCGGACACCATCCCCGCGGGGTGGACCGGCTCCAGCGCTACGGACACCGAGGTCACCAAGCATCTGGACAACGTTCTTCCTGCCCTCGAATCGCTGCGCTCGCAGGCAGGCCGGCTCTCCGAATGGGGTACCGAGCTTGCCAACCGCTTGCTGGCCGGCCAAAGGTTGCTTGCAGCCGGCAACGGCGGATCCGCCGCTGAAGCCCAGCACCTGACCGCCGAACTCGTGGGGCGCTTCGACTCGGAGCGGGCTCCGTTCTCAGCCATCTCCCTGCATGCAGAATCCTCGGCAGTCACGGCGCTGGCCAACGATTACGGGTACGACGAAGTCTTCGCCAGGCAGGTCAGGGCGCACGGCCGCGCCGGCGACGTCCTGGTCCTCCTGTCCACCAGCGGACGCAGCCCCAACCTCCTCAAGGCGGTCCGGGCAGCCAATGAACGCGGGATTGCAACGTGGGCCCTCACGGGGCCGGGCCCCAACCCGCTGTCCACGGCGTGCGACGAGGCCGTCACGGTGGAAGCCATTGCGGCCAACGCGCAGGAGGGCCATTTGATCGCCGTCCACGCGGTCTGCAGGGCCTTCGACGCGGAGGTTGCCCGGCGGACCGGAACCTCGGGCAGGGGAGTCCAGCCATGAAAGTGACCGTGGTGGGCGACCTCCTCCTGGACGTCGACATCAACGGAACCGCCACCCGGCTGAGCCCGGACGCGCCGGTTCCCGTGGTTGACGTGGGAGGCGTCCGGCGTCGGGCAGGCGGTGCCGGGCTGGTAGCCACCCTCCTCATGCGCGACGGCCATGACGTCACTTTGGTCACCGCAGTGTCCGACGACGACGGCGCCGCCCACCTCAGGCGCGCACTGTCCGGCGTGGAGCTGCTCACCGGAGCCCCGCTTGCCCCTACCCCCACCAAGACGCGGGTCCGGATCGGTTCGCATCCCGTAGTCCGGTTCGACGAAGGCTGTGCCCCTGCGCCAACCCCGGACTGTACCGGGGAAATGCGGGCGGCCATCGACTCAGCAGAGGCGATCGTAGTGGCTGACTATGGCAGGGGGATCACCCTCAACGAGGACATCCGCGACGCCCTCACCACGGCAGCGCACCGGATTCCCGTGGTGTGGGATCCGCATCCTTCCGGTTCGCAGCCCGTTTCCGGGGTGTCGGTGGTGACCCCCAACCTTGCCGAAGCGAAAGCCCTCGCGAAAGCGGCCGGGGTGGAACCGGGGGTGGACCCCGGCGCCGGAACCGCCCAAGCCGGGACACGACTGCTGGAACACTGGAACAGCCGCGCCGTCCTGGTGACCAAGGGCGAAGCAGGGGCGGTCCTGGTCGAAGCAACGGGACCCGCTACCGACATTCCCGCGCCCAGGACCAGCGTTGCTGATCCCTGTGGCGCCGGAGACCGACTGGCAGGGAGCCTGGCTGCCTACCTCGGCCTTGGCGTCGCATTGCCCGAAGCTGCCAGCCGGGCCGTCGCCGACGCATCAGCGTTCCTCGCCGAGGGTGGGGCCGCGTCGCTCGCGGTGGACGCCGGTGCGGTTGAACCCGGCCCCGCGGCGGCTGGACCGCGCGCAGGCGCCGGAGCCGTCGTCGAACTTTTCGGCAACCAGCCAAGCCGTCCCGACGGCGTCCAACTCGCCGCAGAAGTGCGGGCGCAGGGCGGCACCGTCGTCGCAACGGGAGGCTGCTTCGATCTTCTCCACGCGGGGCACGCGCGGACGCTCGCCGCTGCCCGCGCCATGGGGGATTGCCTGATCGTGTGCCTCAATTCGGACCAGTCCGTCCGCCGCCTCAAGGGCCCGCACCGGCCGATCGTCAGCATGGAAGACCGGGCAGAGCTGCTGCTCGCGCTCTCATGCGTGGACGCCGTGGTGGTCTTCGACGAGGACACGCCGGAGGACTGCCTCGAGTTCATCCGGCCCGATATCTGGGTCAAGGGCGGCGACTACCAACCCGATGAACTGCCGGAAGCCCGGCTGCTGGCCACGTGGGGAGGGCAATGCGTCACCGTGCCTTTCCACCCGGCCAGATCGACCAGCGGCCTGGCGGAAGCGCTCGCCAAGGTCGGCTGAACCTGTACAGAACCGCCTAACGAAAGGAACCGCATGAACACGCAAACACCTGGCCGCGTCATCGTTACTGGAGGCGGCTCCGGCCTGGGGGCCGCGATCGTGGAAGCGATCAGCAACGCCGGCGGCACGCCGGTCGTCTTCGACCGGGACGTCAGCAACGTCTCCGGCGTGAAGGCCCTGGAAGTGGACGTCTCCAACCGGGAAGCCGTGGAAGCCGCGGTGAAGGAAACCGCGGAAAGCCTCGGCGGCCTGGACGGCGTCGTAACCGCTGCCGGCATTGACCGCTGCGGAAAGCTGGGCGACGTAGCTGCCGAAGAATGGGAAAAGGTCATCGGGGTGAACCTCCTGGGCACCGTTTCCACCGTCCGGGCCGCTCTGCCGTACCTGAAGGAATCCAAGGGCCGGGCCATCACCATCGCCTCCACCCTGGGCCTGCGTGCCCTCCCGGACGCGACCGCCTATTGCGCCTCCAAGTTCGGCGTGATCGGCTTCAGCCGCGCGCTCGCCGCCGAAACCGGCGGGGTCATCGGCGTCACCACCATCATTCCGGGTGGCATGAAGACCCACTTCTTCGACGACCGCGACGAGCAGTACAAGCCGCAGGACGACTCAAAGCTCAACGATCCCGCGAATGTGGCACAGGCTGTGGTGTTCGCGTTCTCGCAACCGTTCGGCTGCGAGGTCCGCGAACTTCTCATTACCCCCGCAGAAGAAGGCTCGTGGCCGTAAGGTCCCGCACGTCCTGGACAACGTCGGCCACGGCGATGCCTTCAATGAGGGTGTCGTCGTGGCCGCAGTGCGGAGCGGTCCACCCAACCTGGGTGACGTCCGCGCCGCAGCGGGGGCACGTGGTCACCCACGACATGTGGATCCGATGCATGCTCCGGCCCCGCGCCCCCGCATTGAAGGCGTTGCCCACCCAGAAAATGCCCACGGTGGGGGTTCCCAAGGCCTGGGCCAGGTGCCGCGGCCCGCTGTCGCTCGCGAGCATCACCGTGGCCTCGTCCAACAGGGCTGCCAACTGCCCGAGGTCCAGTTCCCCGGCCACCGAACGCACCGCCTCACGGTCCCTTTCCGGAACCTTTGACTGCGCGAGTCCGACTACTTCCTGGGCCAGTGCCTTCTCCGATGCGTCGCCGACCACCAATACCTGGACACCTTCGGCTGCAAGGCTCGCGGCCGCGTCAGCAAAGCACGACGTCGGCCAGCGCCTTCGGGGATCGGTGGCACCGGGGTGGATGATCACCAGGGAGGAACGGGCCTGGTCCTTCAACCCTGCTACGTCCTGCCGGTACTCCGGTTTTGGCCGCAGCAGGGGCGCAATGATGGTGGGCGCGCCCGCAAGTCCTACCGTCTCAAGCCAGCGGTCGGGCTCGTTCTGGTAGTAGATGTAGTCCAGGTTCCGCTCCAGCCGTTCGGCATCCGGAGTCCGCGTCCCCACGGTGTGCCTCGCCCCCAGCTTCAGCAGGAACGGGTTGGAGAAGCGGCCCCCGCCGTGCATCTGGACAGCCAGATCGAACTTCCGGTTTTGCATGTCTTGGAGGAACTGTTCAAGCGCTTCCGGATCTTCGTCGCCGTCGCGGACGCCCTTTGCGAACGGAAGGACCTCGACGTCGTCCACGGGGCCTTCCGTTGCGGCCACCAACGCCGCATGGATGGGTGTTCCCAGCAGGGTCACGCGGGCTTCCGGGTAGGCGCGCCTAAGGGCAAACAATGCCGGGTAGGTATAGATGAGGTCGCCCAGCCCGCCGCCGCGCAATACTGCGATCCGCTGCACATCCTGGAACTTCGCCAGTACGGGGCCAACACCTGATTCGAGCGAGATGGCAGAAGCCGGAGAAGTGTCCATGTGGTACATCCCTTCGGGAGGAAATCGGGGGTCCCGCAGCGCTTGCCGGCTCTTGCGGCACCGGCCGCGGACCCGGTGCGGAAAACTGCTGTGCAGGTGTGTGAAGGGCGGGCCGTTGGGTACCTGAGGGAGAGCAGGAACTTGCCGCCTCAACCGGAAGGTACCCCATGGCACGCCTCTCCAATCAAGAAGGTCTGGCCGAATGGTTGCCAGGCCGCCTGGCCGAAGAAGAACCCGTTATCACCGTCATCGGCGACGCCATCCTGGATGGCTGGTGGGACGGGCTGATTGAGCGTCTTTGCCGGGAAGCGCCCGCTCCCGTGGTGCAGGTAAAGCGCCGTGACTACGCTCCAGGCGGCGCAGCGAACACGGCCATGAACCTGGCTGCCTTGGGTGCCCGTGTTCGATTTGTTTCCATGGTCGGCGAGGACACAGCCGGCCGGCAGCTCCGGCAACGGCTCGCAGCCGCCGGGATCGATGTGGACGGCGTCCTGTCGCACCCGGGCATGACCACCACCACCAAGAACCGCGTCAGCAGCGGCGGCCAGGTCATGCTTCGGCTGGACGATGAATCGGCGTCAGTGCCTGAGGACGGATTGCTGGAGCTGGCGGCCCTCATCCCAGGAGCATTGGCGGGTTCGGACGCGGTGATCCTCTGCGACTACGGCGCAGGCGCACTGGTTGGTCCGGTCCGCGAAGCGCTGCAGCGGGAACTGGATCCCGGATCACCGGGAAGGCAGAAACCCGCAGGGAGCGGCAGTCCTTTGGTGGTGGTGGATGCCCACCACCCCGAACAGTGGGCGGAGCTGGCACCGGACCTGGCCACCCCGAACGCCCAGGAAGCTGCCCTGCTGCTCGGCGTTGAGCTGCCCGGTGGTGCTGCGCGGTGCCCCTTCGTGGAGGCCCACGCTGCCCAGCTCATGGCCGCCTCCGGTGCGGCCGCCGTCGTCGTAACCCTGGACCGGGACGGCACGCTGACCGTGCGCCAAGGCAGCGACGGCGAGGTGGCCACCCACCGGACCTGGGCGCGGCCGGAAGCGGAGAAGCAGGCCTCCGGCGCCGGGGACACCTTTGTTGCCGCGCTGAGCCTGGCGCGGGCAGCCGGGCTGCGCCTGACCACCAGCGTTGACCTTGCCCAAGCAGCCGCCGACGTTGTGGTCCACCGGCCCGGAACATCCGTGTGCAGCACCGAAGAACTGGGCCGGCACCTCCGGGAATTCGCGGACACCGCACTGACCGCAACCGAGCTGGCCAAACAAGTTGAGGCACACCGGCAGGAAGGGCGGCGGATCGTCCTCACCAATGGCTGCTTCGATGTCCTCCACAGGGGCCACACCCGCTACCTCAACCAAGCCAAGCAACTCGGTGACGTACTGGTGGTGGCCCTCAACAGCGACTCCTCGGTCCGGCAACTGAAAGGACCGGACCGCCCCGTCAACCACGAGGCCGACCGTGCAGCCGTGATCGCGGCGCTCAGCTGCGTGGACCATGTCACCGTGTTCGACACCCCCACGCCCATCCCGCTGATCGAGCTCCTGAAACCGGACGTCTACGCCAAAGGCGGCGACTACACGCCGGAAATGCTCGCCGAAACAGCTGCCGTGGAAAGCTACGGAGGAACGGTGACTATTCTGGATTACGTGCCGGAACACTCCACAACGGCCGTCCTGCAACGCATCCGCTCCACAGGCGAAACCACCAGCTGACGGAAAGAGGGTCCATGCGAATCGTCATCACCGGAGCTACGGGAAACGCGGGCACCGCCCTGCTGAAGCGGCTCCAGAAGGCCCGGTCCCAGGAGGGGGCCGACCTCCAGCTGGTAGGCATTGCCCGGCGGCAACCCGATCTGGAAGCCGCGCCCTTTAAGGGAGTCGAGTGGCACAGTTTGGACATCGGACACCACCGCGACCGTGAGGCATTGGACAAGGTCATGGCCGGGGCGGACGCCGTGGTGCACCTGGCTTGGGCGATCCAGCCAAACCATAACCGCAAGCTTCTGCGACGCACCAACGTGGCGGGTACTGCCCACGTCCTGGGTGCTGCCCGCAAGGCAGGGGTGGGGCACGTCGTGTGCGCCTCCTCCGTGGGGGCCTACTCACCGGCGCCGAAGGACCAGAGAACCAAAGAAGGCTGGCCTGCCGGGGGAATCAAGGGCTCCCACTACAGTGTGGACAAAGCCGCGCAGGAGAGGCTCCTGAACAACTTCGCCAAGGCAAACCCGGATGTGGTGGTTGCGCGGCTGCGGCCGGGGTTGATCTTCACCTCGGAAGCCGGCAGCGAAATCGGACGCTATTTCCTGGGCAGGGTCCTCCCGCGGCTGATTCCCCGCCGGCCCTGGCTCCCCGTCCTTCCCGTCCCCAAGGACCTGATCTTCCAGGCCGTGCACGCAGATGATGTGGCCGACGCGTATTGGCGGGTCCTCAGGGAACGTGCCGAAGGGGCCTTCAACATCGCAGCCGAACCCGTGCTGGATCCCAATGCGCTCGCATGGATCCTCCATGCCCGGCGCCACCTGCCCATCCCGGTGTCGTTGCTGCGCGCCGTCGTCAGCGCTACATGGCGGCTGCGGATGCAGGTGACCGACCCCGGGTGGGTGGACATGGCGGCGGGCGCGCCGATCATGGACACAAGCCGTGCGCGGACCCTTTTGGGGTGGATGCCCCACAAATCGTCGCTGGAGGCATTGACCGAGATCGTCGACGGACTGGGCGCGGGAAAAGGCCGGAAAGCTTCACCGCCGCTGACACCCCGTTAACCCGTATTGCTGCCGGTGGCGTTCGGGAGCGACTTGTTCGGGCGCTACCTGGATGACAGCACGGTGATCATGCGCCGGAGGCTCATGGCCACCGATGCTGCCGCGTTCACGGATGCCTGACCCGCTGCTGCCTCGTTGATGGCATCGCCCAGCGCGGCCACGCAGTCCCGCGCTTCGCCCAAAGCGGGTTCGAGTTCGAGCTCTTCGTCACTGCGCCACCGGTCGATCACGTCAGCTACTGATTCGAGCGCTTCGGAGAGGTTGCTGAGTACGCTGTCCGGGATGACGGTCCCGGCGCCTTCTTCCCAGATCACGCTTTGCAGCACGTCGGTGATGTCCTGCACGTGGAAGGTCAGCCTCTCCACGGTCCGCAAGCCGGCAAGGTCTTGGGGGAGACGGGTGGCACGACGGTGGGACCTGGGATTCGCTTTCGCGCTCAGTTCCGCTTGGTACACGGCAGTCCGCACTCCCGCTGCTGTTGTGTCCAGCAGGTCGCTGCGGCTGGCCCAGGCCTCATGGTTTGGCGGCCACGATTCCTGCATCGCCTGTGCCATGTCCCTCAGCTGGCGGGACAGTGCGTTCCGGTGCCCTTCCAAGGCGGGGTCTACCTGTTCCAGGTGCAACGGCGGGATGATCAGCCAGTTCACGGTCAATCCGACCGCTACGCCCAGGGCCATCTGGAGGACGTATCCGAAGGAGAAGCTCTCCGCGTTGGAATCACCCAGTAACAGCACAAAAAGCGCGGCCATGGGGATCCACTCGGAAGCCGTGCCCAGCCGGGGGAGGCCGCCAATGAGCACGCCGAGGCCGATCACCAGTGCCACGGAGAAACTGGAGGGGTCGGCGAACGTGGTCACCGCAAAAGCCATGCCGATGCCCAAGGACAGTCCCAGCAAACTCTGGAACCCGTGCTTGGCGGAGTCGGCCACCGTCGGGTGCATGCTCACCAAGGCACCCAGCGGCGCGTAGTAAGGGTAGGCGGCAGCCGGTCCGGGCATGAAGGGGGCCAAGTACCACGCCAGTCCTGCAGCGAGGGCGGTTTTGGCGGCAAACAGCAATCTGTGGCGGGTAAAAGTCCTTCGGAGCGCGGAGATCAGCCGTCGCCTGTTGGGGATAAGGCGCATCTTCCCAAGATTCGCAGGTCTTGCATGGTGTGTCGAACCGGCGCTAAAGGAGAGCGAATGTTTTTTGATTGGTGCGATTGAATCCCCGGACAGCGGGTACACACCCCATTGATAGTAACGATACTTACTATCCCGGCTGCTGTCCGCAGCCTGCCAACTGTGGAAAGAGAGCGACAATGACTGAGAGCCAATCGCCGCAGGACGGAAGCTTCGCGGCGCCTCGAAACGGGGTCCCCGCCGGGACCGAACCTTACTCCGGAAGCTACCTGGACTCACCAGTTGAAACCGAGGCCGACACCGCCACCACCAGCACGGCCGGATACCAGGGCGGCGCGTCGGGATCCGGCACTGTTGATAACTCGGGGTCCGGCACTGTTGATGCCGCCAAGCAGGAAGCTGCAGGAGTGGCCAGTACAGCCAAGGACGCCGCCGGTGGCGTGGTTGATACCGCCAAGGGCGAGGCCGCGAACGTGGCCCAGGAAGTCAAACTCAACGCCCGCCAACTGCTGACGCAGACCAAGGGCGAGTTGACCGACCAAGCCGCTACGCAGCAGCAGCGCGTCGCCGAAGGGCTGCGGTCCATCTCCGATGAACTGTCCACCATGGCAGGTGCGTCGAACAACGGCGGTGTGGCCGCGGACCTCGTCCAGCAAGCCGCCGACCGTTCATCATCGGTTGCCCAGTGGCTGGAGAACCGCGATCCCGGATCCTTGCTGAACGAAGTCAAGAGCTTCGCCCGCCGCCGGCCGGGTGCCTTCCTCCTGCTCGCAGCCGGAGCCGGTGTCCTTGCCGGCCGTCTGGGACGGGGCATGGCAGACAACGCCTCCGCTGAAAGCACCGGGGCCACTGCCACTTCCGCACCGAGGGCCGAGTACTACCCGAGCTCCGGCGGCGCAGTGCCGCCACCCGCCGTCGACCTCCCGGGTCCGGATGCCACCACGGCAAACTACGGCACCACGCCCACCACGGGCTACGGCACCACCGCCGGAGTCACGGCTGCCGGCGGAGCTGCAGGAGCAGCCGGCTACGGAGCCGGTGGTTACGACGCCGGAACTACCGGTGGGCTGGAGGGCTCCACGGCCGCCTACCCGGAAACCGATGGTGGAACCAAGGCGCAGGGTGACCCGCTGGCCGGACCGCTGGATCCCGATGACCCCTCCTATGGAGGTTCCCGATGACCAGTCCCGCTGACCTGCCTCCCACGGAAGCCCACCTCAAAGCGGAAACCGTACCCCTCGGGGAATTGCTGGGCGACCTGACGCGCGACGTCTCCACGTTGATGCGCCAGGAAGTCGAACTCGCCAAGGCCGAGCTCAAAGAGTCGGCCACCAAGGCAGGGAAGGGCGCCGGCATGCTGGCCGGAGCCGCATGGGCCGGGCACCTCGCCGTCGTGTTCCTTTCCCTCGCCTTGTGGTGGGCCCTGGGCCAGCTTGTTGGCCTGGGATGGTCGGCCGTGATCGTTGCCGTTATTTGGGGCATCGTCGCGGCAGTGCTGGCCAGCATCGGCCGGAAGGAACTGAAGACCATCAACGGCATGCCGCGTACCGCTGAGACAGTCAAGGAAATACCTCCAACCTTCAAACCGAACACTGAGGAGACACGATGACGCAGAATCCCGACGCCCTGCGCGCCGACATCGAACAAACCCGCAGGCGGCTCAGCACCAACGTTGACGCCGTGGCGGATAAGGTCACTCCCTCGCACATCGTCAACCGGCGTGTTGACCGGATCAAGACGGCCGTGTTCGGCGCCCGCGACGATGTCCAGGATGCTGCGGGCAATGCCGCGCACCAGGCTCACGACGCCGTTTCCGGTGTGGTTTCCGATATCGGTGACGCGCCGCAGGCCATCACGCGGAAAGCCCAGGGCAGCCCTGTGGCAGCCGGCTTGATCGCTTTCGGTGCGGGTCTCCTCGTTTCGGCTCTGTTCCCGCCGTCGGAGAAGGAGAAGGAAGCCGCCCAGGCTGTGAAGGAAGCCGCGCAGCCCTTGACCGACGAGCTGAGCCACGCCGCCCAGGAAGTCGCCGAACACCTCAAGGAACCGGCTACCGAGGCTGTGCAGAACGTCAAGGAAACCGCCGCCGAGGCTGCCGGTCACGTCAGGGACGAAGGCCAGGCTGCGGCCGCCGATGTCCAGGACCGTGCCACTACCGCGAAGGACAACTTGGGCAACCAGTAACTGCCCGCCTCACCCAACTGAGTCGCAGCTCCGCGCGTTTAGAACGTCCATAACGCGCAGAGCTGCGACTCAGTTTGGGTTTAAACCTCAGCGCACCTCGAGAATCAGCTGCAGTAACCGGGCCGCGGCCGGGCGGGCTGCATGCTCCTCGGCCCACTGCGCCCGCGCCACGGCCCTGCTCACGGCCTGCGTGCTGATGCCCAGTTCCTGAGCCACGGCCTTCTGCTGCCCCCGAACGCCCGGCGTCAACAGGTCCAGCACCCGCCACTCCGCCACGCTGCGTTCCTGCACTATATGTCCGAGCAGCCGGAGCACAGCCTCGGCTTCCGCGGCTTGGTCCGCATACGGTCCGTCGACCGCTACCGGCACGCGCTCTTTTCCATACCGGAGGCGTTCAACAGCCCGCCGGGCGTACACCAGGCCGTGGCCGGAGGCATCCTTCACCAGGTTCGGCAGGGGTTCATTGATGGGTCCAACGCCGATTCCCACGTACCACTGCCCGCTGCGCAGGGCTATCAGGGCCGATTCAACGGCTTGGTGGCTCGAGTCGACGATGCCTTGCACTTCATCCTCAACCGAACGGTCAAAGTCGATGAGCGCCGGTATGTGCCGCAGGTCCTTCAGGAGCTTCGGCACCAGATCGCCGTCGCGTCGACTGTCGCGTTGGTTGATGGTCAGCGTGAACATAGTGGATCACATGCTACCGGCTGGTAGCTGCTCCGCAAGGCTGCGGATTCAGTGTTACCCGGTCCGGTGCGGTTTGGCTGAAAAGTACGACGGCGGGCGGACGTTCCGGTTATTGCCCGGCTTGGTTGGCTGGTGCCGCCTTTGGATCGGCGATCGGCTGCTGTCCCTGTGCCAGGCCCGAGCGGCGGTCGATTGCCACGAATTTCGGATCCCAAGTGTCGCCGGAACCGCCGCTCAGCGCAGAAGCGATCATCATGAACAAGTAGAACGGGAAGAAGGACCAGCAAACCGCGCGCCAACCGCCCAACCAGGCTCCCGCCGTCGTGCCGTTCTTGATGCGCACCGAACGCATACCCGCTGCGGCGTCCCCGACGCTGCCCGACGTTCCCCAGATCATGCCGTAAACGAACAGCCCGACGAACCACAGGACGACGTAGAGCGCGAGCCAGAAACCGTCGTTGAAGGCAAGCAGTGAGCCGCTGTTCATCATGGCATTCCTGGCGACCGCCACCATCACGGCGATGACGCAGTAGCCCGCCACGAACACCAACGCGTCCAGCACCCGGCCCCAGAAATGGGCGGCACCGGAGGCTTTGACGTACAAGGCGCCGGACTCGGTGTGGCGGCGGACCTGCCGGCCGTTGGCCGCGTCCACGAGTCCGGTGGCGGTCTGCGACGTCGAATTGCTCATGCGGCGAGGCCGCCCAGGATGCCGGCCAGGCCGGCCGCCGACGTTTCCTTGATTTCGAGCGAGACTGCGTCGCCCTCCACCTGTGGAGTCAGGACGTGGACACCGGACGGACCCGTGTACACGGTGATGGTGGGGAAGTCGTTGGACTCGGTATTGAAGGCCACAATGTTGCTGGCTGCCTCGGTGTCAGCGAGGGCGGTTGCAGCGTACTCCTCGAACTTTGCCTCCGTGTAGACGGTGGCTTCAGTGTCCTGCCGGGCTGCGTTCTTGGGGTCGACGAACTCCGCGAGGCGGGGTACCAGCTGATCACGGGTGACAACCGTGAAGCCGTGCAGCCCGCCCTCGTCCACTTCCTCGATAAGGACGCCGTCGTCGTGCACGTAGCCATACAGCCAGCGCTTTCCGGTGGAAACGGTGCGCTCCACGGAGACCACGCTGTTACCGCTGCGGCGGAGGGTGAGGGCGCCTGTGATGTCCTCAGTGGCGTGCAGGCGCGAAGGTTCGGTCTCGCCTTCGAAGACCACCGGGTACACCAGTTCCTTGGCGAGCAGCCCGCGCAAGGCCACCGCGCACATGAGATCCTTGCTGGCGTCCTGCGAGCTCAGCCAAGGGAGCGCCACAATCTGCTCGTGCTGCACCCCATCGAGGGCCACTACTTCCTCGTCCGTCAGCGTGGGCAGGGCAGCTCCCTCCGAGGTGGCCGAGGCAAGGACTTTCGCTGCCGCTTCGATGTCCCTGGCGGTCCATTTCATGGTGGTGCTTGTCATCCGAATATCCCTCCAACAAACTTTCCGACTGACTTGGCGGCATCACTAACCCCGTCTGCCACCTTACTGCCTACGTCCTTGGCGAAATTGCCCACTTCCCTGGCGCCGTCGGCAAGGTAGCTGCCCGGATTGCGGGCGAAATTGGTGATGGAGGACCAGTTGTCGGCCACCAGGTTGCCCAGTGCCCAGGCCCCGGCAACGACGCCCGCCCCGATCACGATCGGGGCGCCCACCGGTCCCAGCAAGGCCGCGCCACCCGCGGTCATCAGCATGACGCTGCCGACGCCGCCCACCACGGAGAGACCGCCGGCAACACGGTCGCCTGTGCCGCGCCAGCCGTTGTGCTCGGGACTGATCATGTCGCTGATGCCGCCAACAATATTGAGCGGGGCCGCGAGGGCGCCTGCCACCCGGAGGCCCTTCGAGAGGCGGCTGGCATCCTGGAAAGCCTGGCTGAAGGGAATGTTGGCTTTGAGGTCCGTGATGACGTCGGTGACCTTTTCCCCGTTGCGCAGTGCGGTCAACGCGTCCTTGATGACGGTGCCCCCGGCACGCCAGTTGGTGAGCACCTCGCGGGTCTTGACCCATTCGGCGTGGCCCAGGTTTCCGTATTTGTAGGCAGTCCAGAGCTGGGCCGCGAGGTCCTTGACGCCCATCCCGGTGCCGTAGACGTCACTGAGGACACCCACGGAACTCCGGGATCCGTCGTTGTTGCTGGCGAATTCCTGCTGGTTGGCGTTCTTCTTCAGCAGGCTCGCGTTGTCCCGGAGCATGGTGGCGGCCTTGACCAGGCTCTGCCGGTGCTGGCTGTTCCAGTCGTTCTTGAACATGGTGGCGTCACGGCCCTGCCAGGCCGTGGCCGAGTTGATGGCGTTGGACAGCTGGGCGCTTTGCATGGTGATCGTGTCCGCCGCTTTACCCATCACGCCGGCCAGACTGCGAAGCTGCGCAATGTCGGCGCCATAGAACCCGGCCATGTGGAACCCCTTTTTTGTTGCATGAGTCGATGAGAGTCTCGTCCCACCCTAGGCGGGGCGGGCAAGCGCTGCGATGGGGAGCGGTGCCCATCGCGGCAGCGCTTAAAGGGCAGCGCTTAAAGTACGACGGCGGGTGGTGGGGTCCCCTTCAGAACCGCACCGCCCGCCGTCGCAACCCAACTGAGTCGCAGCTGTGCGCGTTTAGAAGCCTCAAAACGTGCACTGCTGCGACCTACATGGGGAAGGACTAGTGGCCTTCTGCTGCGAAACGCCTGATGGAAGCCTCAAGCTCGGCTTCGGCGGCGGCACGGTCGCCCCAACCCTCGGCCTTGACCCACTTGCCCGGCTCGAGGTCCTTGTAGCGGGTGAAGAAGTGCTCGATTTCCTTGATCAGGAACTCGTTGACGTCGCTGACTTCCTGGATGTGGTCGAAGCGTGCATCCGCGGGAACGCAGAGAACCTTGGCGTCTCCGCCGCCGTCGTCCGTCATGTTGAAGACGCCGATCGGGCGGGATTCAACGATGACGCCCGGGTGGAGGTCGAAGTCCTGCAGGAGCACCAGTGCGTCCAGCGGGTCGCCGTCTTCGCCCAGCGTGTTCTCGAAGAAGCCGTAGTGCGTGGGGTACTGCATGGAGGTGAACAGCACGCGGTCCAGGCGGACACGGCCGGTTTCGTGGTCGACTTCGTACTTGACGCGCGATCCCTTGGGGATCTCGATGGTCACGTCGTGCTTCATGGAATGCTCCTTGACGGGTGTGGGTGGGGCTGGCTTCGCCTGTAACGGAGACCGCCGAAAACCGGCAGCCCCCAGGCAGTCTGCTCAGTCCAGGGCTGGCGGCAGGCAAAAGTACAGCCGACGCCGCCGACTACTATTGAGGATATAGGGAGACACCCGGGTTTCTTGAACCGGCGGGGGACATTTCAAGACTGACAGGACCAAGCAACTGCATGAAGGGCGTTGAAAACGGGGCTGCCCGCAGGGGACTGTCCGCGGCGTGGGGGCGCCTTAAATGGCCCATGCTGTTGGCCGTCGTCCTGTTGTGTGCCGCAGTGCTGATCGGGTCCGGACTCGCACCCGGGCTCTGGAATGCGCCCAAACCGCCGCCCCCTGTTCCCGCGTGGCAACAGCAACCCACCAGCCTGGCCACCACAAAAGCTGTTCTCCCCTTGGACAAGGACGCCCCCAAACCCACCAGGGCTGAGCTCACACGTCTCCTGGAGGCCACGCTGAAGCCCGACGGCGAGGGATCCATGACGGGCGTAGTGCTCGATGCCGCCACCGGCGAGGTCCTTTTTGACCGGCAGGCGGACGCCAACCGGATCCCGGCGTCGAACATGAAGTTGTTGACCGCCGTCGCTGCTTTGAAAGCCTTGGGCCCGGACACCCGACTGACCACCCGCGTAGTGGGTGCCGGCGATCCCGCCACCGTGGTGCTCACCGGTGGCGGGGATGTCCTGCTGGGTGCCGGCGAATCTGATCCCTCCGCCGTCATGGGACGGGCGGGGCTGGCGTCGCTGGCCGCGGATACCGCCTCGGCCTTGGCAGCTTCCAAGGTGACGGGACCCGTGACCGTGAAGGTGGACGACTCCCTGTTTTCCGGTCCCGCGTTGAACCCCGCATGGAGCCTGGACGACGTCGCCGCGGGTGAAACGGCGCCCCTCTATCCGCTGGCGCTCAACTCCGGACGGTATTCACCCACCGTCACCACCGGGCCGCGGCCGCAGGACTCCGCCGCCACCACAGCCCAGGCGTTTGCCGAGCAACTGGCGGCTGCGGGCGTCAAGGTGGCGCCCGGCGTCGAACGCGGAAAAGGGGTTCCCGGAAAAGTGCTGGCCAGCGCGGAATCAGCCACGGTCAGCGAGCAAGTGGACCTGATGCTGGAAGTCTCGGACAACTTCCTCGCCGAAGCGTTGGGCCGCCTGACTGCCGCCGCCTCCCGGCAGGAACCAACGTACGACGGCGCCACCGCGGCCGTGCGGCAACGGCTGGGGGAGTTGGGAATCACCACGGATTCGATGGAGTTGGCCGATGTGTCCGGCCTTGCCTTGGAGAACAAGGTCAGCGCACGGCAGTTTGCCGAGGTGGTCCGGGCCATCACCAGCGGTTCCGAGCTTTCGTTGCGGGCGGCCCTTGACGGCTTTCCCGTCGCGGGGCTGACGGGCACGCTGGATGACAGGTACATCGACGCGGGCACGGCCGAAGGTGCCGGGCTGGTCAGGGCCAAGACGGGCACCCTCAATACGGTGATCGCCCTCAGCGGCTACGTGGTGGACGCCGACGGCCGGCTCCTGGTCTTCTCCTTCATTGGCAATGGGCTGGAGCCGGGGGCTGCAGGGAACAAGGTGGCTATGGACCGTTCGGCGTCGGTGTTGGCTTCGTGCGGTTGCCGCTGAGGGGTTTGCTCTTGCTGGGCCTTTGGTGGGGGCTTGAAGCTCCGCGTGGAGCGAACTTAAGCGCTGGCTGTCAGCCAGGTGTGGTGTGATGGACCCTATGGTGACTTCCGCCCGTGATTCGTCAGCAGGGACACCTTCCCTGATCAATTGGGACCTGGCTGCCTCCACGGCCGCCCGGCTGGCCCCTCCAGGCCCGGCGCTCAGTGCCGGGGAGATCGGCAAAGCCGTGGAGAACCTCCGGTTCAACGCCGATGTCTCCGTGCCGCATGTCCATGACATCACGGGTCTCGACGCGGCGCGGGACCTCCGCGACTCCCATGTTTTGGTGGTGGACCGGGCGTCTTGGTCGAAGGCGAACACCCAAAGTTTCTCCGTCATGCTGCAGCCGGCCCTGCAGAAGATGCTGGAACACCGGCACGGGTCCTCCATGAGCCCCGCGGCGGCCAACGCCAGCGGCGCCATCACGGGAAGCCAACTCGGTGCCATCCTCGCCTTCCTGTCCAGCAAGGTCCTTGGCCAGTACGATCCCTTTGCCGCCATGGCGCCCGGTTCCAACGTGCCGCCGGGTGGACGCCTCCTCCTTGTGGCGCCGAACATCATCTCCGTGGAACGCGAACTGAATGTCCACCCTGACGACTTCCGCCTGTGGGTCTGCCTGCATGAGCAGACACACCGCGTGCAGTTCGCCGCGGCGCCGTGGCTGCGTCATCACATGCTGGAGGAGATCGAGAAGCTCAGCACGCACCTGCTGGGGAACATGGATTCCTTGGTGGAACGGGCCAGTGCAGTGGCCAAGTCGCTCAAGGACCGCACGGCTTCGGGCAACGTTCCCGGCCGCGGTGCCATCCTGGACCTGCTCCAGGACCCCGAGGAAAAAGCAGCGATCTCGCACATCACGGCCGTCATGAGTCTGCTCGAGGGCCACGCGAACGTGGTCATGGACGCCGTCGATTCCAGCATCGTTCCGTCCGTGAAGACCATTCGCCAGCGGTTCAACGATCGCGGCAAGGACCGCGGGATCATCGAGAAGTTCATCCGCAACATCCTTGGCCTCGATGCCAAGATGCGCCAGTACACCGACGGCGCCAAGTTTGTCCGCGGCGTGGTGGATGTGGCCGGAATGGACGGCTTCAACAAGGTCTGGGAACACGCCGGGAACCTGCCCACGGAAGAAGAAATCCATGACTCCAAGCTCTGGCTTGAGCGGATGGGGCTTTGAGTTCACCTGCTGTCCTGCCGGGTAAAGGACGACGCCGGCCCGGCCGTTTGGCTCCGGTCGTCGGCAAAGCGCGCAGGTTGTTGCAGGACGCCTTGGCCGACGCCGGATACCCGTCGCGGTTACTCGTGGCCTGCAGTGGTGGGCCGGATTCCATGGCGTTGGCCGCTGTGGCCGCCTACTTTGCACGCCGCGGCCACGTTGACGGGCACCCGGTGTCCGTGGCCGGCGTCGTTGTTGACCATCAACTGCAACCTGGGTCTGCGGAGGTTGCCGCGAAGGCGGCGGCGGCATTGCGCGAACTGGGTCTTTCTTCCGTTGAAGTGCGGACAGTGCAGGTGGCGTCCACCGGCTTCGGACCGGAAGCGGCGGCCCGCGACGCCCGGCATGCTGCGCTCAACGCTGCAGCAGATGACCTTGGCTGTGAAGCGATCCTGCTGGGCCACACCCTGGACGACCAGGCCGAACAGGTGCTCCTCGGGCTCGCCCGTGGTTCCGGCACGCGGTCGTTGGCCGGCATGCGCCCGGCGCGCGGCCGTTTGCTGCGCCCCTTTCTGGGCCTTCGACGGGCCGAGACCTTGGAAATCTGCGCGGTCGAGGAACTCGAACCCTGGCATGATCCCACCAACTCTGATCCGTCGTTCGCCAGGTCCCGGACCCGTGTGGAAGTCATGCCGGTTCTTGAGGAGAAACTGGGACCCGGCGTCGCCGAATCCCTGGCCCGTACCGCGGCAATCCTGCAGCAGGACGCCGATTTCCTTGAGGAACTTGCCAGCGAGACGTATCTCTCGCTCGTGCAAAAGACTTCCGACGGTGCCTGGCTGCCTGAAGATGCCGTCCGGGACCTGCCTCCCGCGCTCCGGTTCCGCGTTATCGCGAAGGCAGCGGCCGACGTCGGAGGCCAACAACCCGGCTACGGGCGCCTTCAAGCCGCGGAAGCGCTGCTTCGCAGGAAGGGTTCGGCAGGGCCCGTTGAACTTCCCGGCCACGTGAGCGTGTACCGGCTCTCCCTCAGCGATCTGGAGCAGGAACGGGCCACTGCGGATGCTTCTCCCGGTGCCGGAACCCCCGACGGCGTTCCCCGGGAAGCCACGCGCTGTGGGAAGCTAGTATTCCGGCATCACAAATCGTCCCAACAGTAGCCGCACCGAGCATTTAACAGGAGCCATTGGTGGATTCAAACGACGTCCAGGCAGATCTCAAGCACGTTCTTTACACCAAAGAGCAGATCCAATCCCGCATCGCTGAGCTGGCGGCCCAGATCGACAAGGACTACGAGGGTCGCGACATCCTGATGGTCGGGGTCCTCAAGGGTGCCGTCATGGTGATGGCCGACCTCGCCCGCGCCCTGCACAGCCACGTCAGCATGGACTGGATGGCAGTGTCTTCCTATGGTTCGGGTACCCAGTCTTCCGGTGTTGTCCGTATCCTCAAGGACCTCGACACCGACCTCATGGGCAAGGACGTCCTGATTGTCGAGGACATCATCGACTCCGGCCTGACCCTTTCCTGGTTGAAGTCCAACCTCGAATCCCGCGGCACGGCCAGCGTCGAGATCTGCACGGCGTTCCGCAAGCCGGCCGCCGCCAAGGTGGAGATCGATGTCAAGTACGTCGGGTACGACATTCCCAACGAATTCGTGGTCGGCTACGGCCTCGATTACGCCGAGAAGTACCGCAACCTGGACTTCGTGGGCACGCTGGCTCCGCACGTTTACGAGTAAGCCGCTTCCCGCTTCCGGTCACCGCCGCACCCGTTTCCGCCACGCGCACCCGTTTCCGCGGGCGTGCTGTCACCGCCGCGCCCCTTCCCGCACGACGCACCCGTAACACCGGGCGCATGCGGCGCGAAGGGCTGCGGTGTGTGTGCTTAAGGGGTGCGGCTGGACCGCAATCCGCCGTCGATGAGGATGTTGGCGAATGCCCTCGGGTTCATCATCTCTCCCCAATCCCAGCGGATGACGGTCAAACCGAGTGCACGCAATGCGTTTTCGCGGGCCTTTTCATCCATGACTACCTGCTGGATCGTCTTGCCGCCGCGCAGTTCGCTCCGCAAGTACTTCCCTTGGCCATCAAATTCTCCAACCAAATCCAACTCGGGCCACCAGAAGTCGGTCCGCGCGGTCTTCCCATTCTTCAAAGTGAAGGTGGCCTGAAGCCGGGGCGCCGGAAAACCCTGAAGAATCATGTTTGCCCGACTGATTGACTCACCGGGGGACTCTGAGTCGGCGGCCGAGAACTCGATGATTTTCGAAGCACGTCGCTGCCGGGATGTGGTTGCAATGTTCGACACCGCCTCCTCAAGGGCTTCGAGTTGGAGTGCCGGACCCCAAGGGCTTTCCTTGTCCCAGTCCGCAGCGTCAGCCGGGGATGGAGCAGTCAGCCCGGACCAAGGATATTGACCCGTCCGAACTGATAGATCCCGGCGGCTCGAGTCGACCACGGCCAAGGCCTCACCAAAATTCAGTTTGCCTGCTAGTTCGATTGTTGTGCGGGCCTTATCGGTGACCTGGAATCCGCCGAGTTGGCAGACACCCTGATCGAGGGGCCCCAGTGTCCGGTGGACTCCGTTCTTGGATCGTCCCCCGCGAGGATCATCGGTAAGCGTCTGTAGTTGCCGTGGAACCCCAACCACACCCAGTCCCCACAGAAGTCCTGCCGTTTTCATAGTGAACACCGGAGATTTGAGGGTGGTGTGGACCAAAGCCGCGGCTAACACTCCGTGCCGTTGGCGCTCGTTAAGGGCAGCCCAGATCCCTGCCGGAACATAGGCTCCTCTGCGCACACGTATGAGCTCACCCCGCTGCGCCCGCTTGGCAAGAAGACGCGGGTCTTGCCCGATCCGGGTAGCGTCAGAGCTGAAGATCAGTTTTGAGGAAGGCATGCGGTTAACGGTGCTGGCCGGTCCGGGCCCATAGACAGGCCTGATGACCTGTATGTGGACAATTCACTCGATCCGGGTCGCCAAATGCGTATCGCCCGAAAACCGGAGTCCGTACTAAGTCAAGGGAACGCCGCAGCCGCTTCCGCCCCGCGCACCCTTGCGGCGTGGTCATCGCATCCGCTTCCACCTCGCGCACCCGCAACACCGGGGGCATTTGGCGGGAACGGGCGCGGTGCTCCGGGGGTGTTGGCCGGAGCGGGGGCATTTGGCGCGTAGGGGTGCGGTGCTCCGCCAACGATGGAGCCAGCCGCGGCTCCAACGGCGGAAACCCGGCGCGCGGCTGTACGCCCAGAGGGAACTTTTGTGCTTTCCAGTGCGTGAATTACGGGGAACGGTGTATAGCTAGAAACTGAAGCAGCACCATTGCGCGCAGAGGTTGCGCGTTGCAGCACTACCAGGAGGGACGGGGCACAACCCCGATCAGATGAAAGCTAAGAATTTCTTCAAGGGCCCGGGCATCTGGATTGTTGTCGTCGTTGGCTTGCTCCTGGTGGCATTCGCAACTTTGGCTCCCGGCGGCTCTACGAGGATTGACACCAAGGACGGTCTTGAACTCCTCGCCCAGGGCGGCAAGGTGGAGCAGGCCAAGATCTTCGACGCCGAGAACCGCGTCGACCTGGTGCTCAAGGACAACCTGAACATCGACGGCCAGGACAAGGGCAAGAACGTCCAGTTCTTCTACGTCACGGACCGTGGTCCGGACGTCGTCAAGGCCGTCACCAACGCCAACCCGGACAAGGGCTTCACGGACCAGCCCGTCGAGAACAACTGGTTCTCCGGTCTGTTCTCCCTCCTCATCCCGGTGCTGCTGCTGGGTGTCCTGTTCTGGTTCTTGCTCTCCCGCATGCAGGGCGGCGGATCCAAGGTGATGCAGTTCGGCAAGTCCAAGGCCAAGCTGGTCAACAAGGACATGCCGCAGGTGACGTTTGCCGACGTTGCCGGTGCTGACGAGGCCGTGGAAGAACTTCAGGAAATCAAGGAGTTCCTCCAAGAGCCCGCCAAGTTCCAGGCCGTAGGCGCCAAGATCCCCAAGGGTGTGCTGCTGTATGGCCCTCCTGGTACTGGTAAGACCCTGCTGGCCCGTGCTGTCGCCGGCGAGGCAGGCGTTCCGTTCTTCTCCATCTCCGGTTCGGACTTTGTCGAGATGTTCGTGGGCGTCGGCGCGTCCCGTGTCCGCGACCTTTTCGAGCAGGCGAAGGCCAGCTCGCCGGCCATCATCTTCGTGGATGAGATCGACGCCGTTGGACGTCACCGTGGTGCCGGCATCGGCGGCGGAAATGACGAACGCGAGCAGACTTTGAACCAGTTGCTGGTTGAAATGGACGGCTTCGACGTCAAGACGAACGTTATCCTGATCGCAGCCACCAACCGCCCGGACGTGCTGGACCCCGCGCTGCTGCGCCCGGGCCGCTTTGACCGCCAGATCACAGTCGAAGCCCCGGACCTCGTGGGCCGCGAGCAGATCCTGAATGTGCACGCCAAGGGCAAGCCCATGGCCCAGGGCATCGACCTGCGGGCCGTTGCAAAGAAGACCCCGGGCTACACCGGCGCGGACCTCGCCAACGTCCTCAACGAGGCCGCCCTGCTGACGGCCCGCTCCAACGCCAACCTTATTGATGACCGCGCACTTGATGAGGCAATCGACCGTGTCATGGCCGGCCCGCAGAAGCGCAGCCGGGTCATGAAGGAACTTGAGCGCAAGATCACCGCTTATCACGAGGGTGGCCACGCGTTGGTGGCTGCTGCCCTGCGGAACTCGGCTCCGGTCACGAAGATCACCATCCTGCCGCGCGGCCGTGCCCTTGGCTACACCATGGTGGTCCCCGATGACGACAAGTACTCGGTGACCCGTAACGAACTGCTGGACCAGATGGCCTACGCGATGGGTGGCCGCGTGGCCGAAGAGATCGTGTTCCATGATCCGTCCACCGGCGCTTCCAACGACATTGAGAAGGCAACGTCCACGGCCCGCAAGATGGTCACCCAGTACGGCATGAGCGAGCGTGTTGGTGCCGTGAAGCTGGGCCAGGGCGGCGGCGAGCCTTTCCTTGGCCGCGATGCCGCTCAGGAACGTAACTTCTCTGACCAGATTGCCTATGTGGTGGACGAGGAAGTGCGCCGCCTCATCGACCAGGCGCACGACGAGGCTTACGCCATCCTGACTGAAAACCGCGACATCCTGGACCGTCTCGCCCTCGAATTGCTTGAGCGTGAAACCCTGAACCAGGCAGAGATTGCCGACATCTTCCGTGACGTGCGCAAGCGCGATTTCCGCGAGATCTGGCTGTCCAAGGAGTCCCGTCCCGTCCAGACCATCCCGCCGGTGGAAACCCGCGCGGAGCGGGCCGAGCGGGAGGCCCAGGAGGAAGCGAAGAAGGCCCGCCTGGATGAGCCGCTGGACACCGTTGCTCCGCACGCCCAGGGTGTCAGCAGCCAGGAAACCTTCCATGCACCGGGACCCGACGGCGGCAACGACTCTCCGCTTCACGGCTAAGCTTTCTGACGTGACTCATTTCGACGACGAAGACCTCGCCGCCGCCCACGGCCCAGCCGGCGACTCCAAGGGGGGCCACAAAGTGGACCGCCCCCGCATTGAAGCAGCGGTTCGTGAGATCCTGCTTGCCATTGGCGAAGACCCCGATCGCGGGGGCCTCAAGGACACGCCGAAGCGCGTGGCCAAGGCCTACGCCGAGGTCTTCGCGGGCCTTCACCATGACCCCGTGGATGTCCTGTCCACAACGTTCGACCTCGACCATGAAGAGCTTGTCCTCGTCAAGGACATCCCCTTCTACTCGACGTGCGAACACCACCTCGTTCCGTTCCATGGCGTGGCCCACGTCGGTTACATTCCGTCCCATGACGGTAAGGTGACCGGCCTCAGCAAGCTCGCCCGGCTCGTAGATATCTACGCCCGCCGCCCGCAGGTGCAGGAGCGCCTCACCACGCAGATCGTTGAGGCGCTGGTAGAGCACCTCAACCCGCGCGGGGCGATCGTCGTCGTCGAATGTGAACACATGTGCATGTCCATGCGCGGCATTCGCAAGCCCGGCGCAAAGACCGTCACCAGTGCGGTGCGCGGTCAGCTCCATGACCCGGCCACCCGCGCCGAGGCCATGAGCCTCATACTCGGAAGGTAAGCAATATATGGATTCCCTCGCAGCAGCACCCGGAACCGGCCCGGCCACAAGCCCGTTGCCGATTCTCCGCAAGCCGCGGCCGGCGGCCAGGTTCGCGGATCTCCCGACGGACCGGACCTTGGTCATGGGAATTCTGAATGTGACCCCGGATTCGTTCAGCGACGGCGGCAAGCACCCCACGGCCGATTCAGCGATCGCCCTGGGCCTCCGGATGTTCTATGCCGGGGCTGACATTATCGACGTCGGCGGGGAGTCGACGCGTTCAGGCGCGGAACCCGTGGACCCGGCGGAGGAGCAGCGCCGCGTCATTCCCGTGGTGGAAGCACTGGTCAAGGCGGGTGCCCTGGTCAGCATTGACACGATGCACACGTCCACGGCCGCTGCCGCCGTCGAAGCCGGGGCGGCGATCATCAACGACGTTTCCGGCCTCACCATCGAAGAGGGCATGCCCGAGCTGGTGGCTCGTACCAAGGTTCCATACATCCTCACGCACCGCCGCGGCGACGCCCGCACCATGGACAGCCTCACGGACTACAACGACGTGACGGAAGACGTCATTGCCGAACTGAAGGGTGTCCGCGACAAGCTGTACGCGGCCGGAGTGTCGCCGGAGCAGGTGATCGTGGATCCGGGCATCGGCTTCTCCAAGAACGAGGCCCAGAACTGGGAGCTCTTAAAGAACGTGGACAGGCTGTTCGAGCTGGGCCACAAAGTCATGGTGGCTGCTTCCCGCAAGCGCTTCCTCGGTTCGCTGCTGACAGTCGCCGGCAAGGCCGCAGCCCCGCAGGAGCGGGACGCCGCAACGGCCGCCATTACTGCCTTGAGCGCCGCTAAGGGCGCTTGGGCAGTGCGGGTGCACGACGTCGGACCAAGCCTTGATGCGGTCAAGGTCGCCGCGCGCATCGCGCGCTGATCGGAGACGCTGTGGACAGGATCACGCTGACCGGTGTCACCGCCGTCGGCCACCATGGAGTGTTCGACTTCGAACGCCGTGAGGGCCAGCCATTCGTGGTGGATGCGGTGCTTTACACGGACTTCACCAAGGCCGCCGAGACGGACGATCTGCAGTTCACAGCGCATTATGGCGAGGTGGCCGGGCTCATCACCAAGCACATCGAGGGTGAGCCGTTGAACCTGATTGAGGGCCTTGCCGTACGCATCGCGGAGGACATCCTGGCCAATTACGGTGTGTCCGCCGTCGACGTGACGGTTCATAAGCCCAAGGCGCCCATTGAGGTGCCGTTCGGGGACGTCGCTGTCAGCGTGCATCGGGAGCGGACATGACCGCCGGTTACACCAAGGTAATCCTGGCGCTGGGCAGCAACCTGGGGGAGCGCAACGACACCCTCACCACCGCCGTCGCGGATCTGGTGGACCCCCCGGAGGTGCGCTTGCTTGGCGTCTCCCCGGTTGTCCAGACCAAGCCTGTTGGCGGCCCCGAGGGGCAGCCCGATTTCCTCAACATGGTCATGGCGGTCGAGACCACGCTGGCTCCCTTGGAGCTGCTGGAACACTGCCACCAGGTGGAGCAGAAACATCACAGGACACGGGAAGTGCGCTGGGGTCCCCGGACTTTGGACGTGGACATCATTGCCTACGGGGACCTGATCAGTGACGACCCCGTCCTCACGCTGCCCCATCCCCGGGCTGCGGAGCGTGCCTTCGTCCTCTACCCATGGTCTTTGCTGGATCCGAACGCCAAACTGAACGGTCGCAGCGTTGCCGAACTGGCCGCCGTCGCGCATGACATGTCGGACATCCGCGGTTTTGACGGCTTCGGCGATACTGCCGGCGTTCCCGCCAAGGGGGCTGTTGAGTAGCCTATGAAAGCCATGCGCCCGTTGATCCTGGTGGTCATCGCCGTCGCCGCCGCCCTGGTGGGCTGGCTGGCAACGTCGGCGACCAACCGCTTCAGCATGCCTACGCCGGTGCTGCCGGAGTCCGCGCTGGTAACCATGGGCGTGATTGCGTTGTTGACGCTGGTCATGGGTGTCCGCGTGCTGCGGTGGAGGAACGGCAAGAAGAAGGCCATGCTGGACCCCATCATGGCCGCGCGGACCCTCATCCTTGCCCAGGCCTGTGCTTATGCAGGCACGCTTTTGCTGGGCTGGCATGCCGGAATCGCCTTGGACCTGCTGCGGATCGGAACCCTGCGGACGGGCGAGGGCGTTCTCTGGAACGCCTTGCTGATGGGCGGCGGCGGTGTGGTGATGGTCGTCGTCGGGCTCGTGGTGGAGAGGTTCTGCCGCATACCGCCCGAGGATCTTGAAGGTGGAGCGCCCGGCGGGCAGGAAAAGCGCCGGGGCGAGACCAAGGGGGAGGGCGAGTATGCCTACCGAGCCGATTGATCCTCCCGGTATTGAGTGGTTGCGGGTCTCGCCGAAGTACGTGACCGTCCGTTTGGTGGAGTGGGCGCTGGGGAACGTCATCATGATCGGCCTTCTGAGCTTGCCGCTGGTCTTTGTGCAGCTGGGTTGGTGGCGATGGCCTCCGGTCTGGCTTGCCATCGCGGTTCCGGCGGCCATGTTGGTCCTTGCTCTGTGGCGCTTGGTGTTGATTCCGCGCCAGGTCAGGGCCATCGGCTACGCCGAGCGGGATGACGACCTCCTCATCCGCCGGGGCATCTTCTTCCAGCGCACCATGGTTGTCCCGTACGGCCGGATGCAATATGTGGACGTTGCGGTGGGCCCGGTGGAGCGGAGCCTCGGGCTGTGCACCCTGAAACTCCACACGGCGTCGCCGGGAACCAACGCGTACTTGCCCGGACTGCCAGCCGCCGAGGGCGCGCGGCTGCGGGAGCAACTCTCTGCCCGCGGAGAAGCCAGGCTGGCCGGGCTGTGAGCCCGGACGTGGCCCTTCCCGGCAAAGCCGTCGACGGCGACTGGCGGCGGGTCCATCCTGCCTCACCGTTCGTACGTGGCTGGGTTGCGTTGGCGGCCGTCCTCTACTTCTTCGGAAGGGACGCCTTCGAGCGTGTGCTGCAGGGCCGGGACATTGTGGACCCCCTCAACGGCAGGGTGCTGTGGTTGTTGGCCGGCGGTGGCATCGTCCTCATGCTGGCTGTGGGCGGGTTCATTCTGAGTTGGTACTTCACCCGCTACCAGGTTGCCGAAGGGTATGTTCGCGTCAATACCGGCTTCCTTTTCAAGCAGCAACGCCAGGCACGGTTGGACCGCGTCCAGGCGATCGACATTGTGCAGCCGCTGCTGGCCCGCATATTTGGCCTCGCTGAACTCAAGTTCGAGGTGGCCGACGCCGGGGAGTCGGCAGTCCGGCTGGCTTACCTTCCGCTCGCCCAGGCCAAGCAACTGCGGGCGGCCATCCTGGCTCGCGCCGCGGGCGTCGTAACCGGCCCGGAAACCGTGGAGGAAATACCCGAAGCACCTGAGCAACATGTGTTATCGGTTCCCCCGGGCCGGCTCATTGGAGCCCTGCTGTTCAGTGAGCAGACCGTGGGCATCATCCTCGCAGCGGCAGCGTCGATCACAGTGTCCGTCCTGACGGAGAACAGCACCATTTTCCTCGCCCTGATCCCTGCCATCGTGGGTATCGCGGCCACGTATTGGAGTTCCTTCAACAAGGGTTACAACTTCACGGCCGCGATCTCTCCGGACGGCATCCGGCTCCGGTACGGACTCCTCGACACCCAGGCGCAGACCGTGCCGCCGGGGCGGATCCAGGCCCTGAAGATTACCCAGCCGCCGTTGTGGCGCCTTTTCGGGTGGTATCGCATGCACGTCAACGTTGCCGGTTATGGCGGAACCCCGGGTAACGAGAACGCGGCCCGGACCACGCTCCTTCCTGTTGGCATGAAGGCCGACGTCATGATGATGCTCTCGCTGGTTCTCCCGGACCCCGGCGTCGACGACCCCCAACGTGTTTTCACGGCCGGGTTGGAAGGCCTTTCGCCACTTTCGGGCAGTGCTGACGGCTTTGTCACCACACCCCGGCGGGCCCGCCTGCTGGCGCCGCTCGGTTGGCGCCGCAACGGATACCTGGCCACCCGAACAGCGCTCCTGCTCCGCTCCGGACGCTGGTGGCGTGCATTGGTCCTGGTACCGCACCAACGCACGCAGTCGATGGCCCTGCAGCAGGGGCCGCTGGCGCGATGGTTCGGCGTCACTGATCTTGTCCTCCATACCACTGCCGGTCCGGTCGCCCCGCGGCTGTACCAAGCGGGGGTCCGGGAAGCAGTGGAACTGTTCGACGAACAAGCCGCACGTGCCCGCGAGGCCAGGAAACGCCAGACCAGCGAGCAATGGCTGGCCGAGTTGGCCTTGCAGCGCGGACCTGCCACGCCGCCGCCAGTGCCCACTCTGGAAGAACATCCGGAATCCACTCCCACCACCGCAAACCAGGAGGACCGCCATCATGGCTAGGCCAGGACGACTCGGCGTCGGGATCATCGGCGCCGGCAAGGTGGGTGCCGTCCTGGGCGCCGCTTTGCGCGCTGCCGAGCACGCCGTCGTCGGGGTTTCCGCTGTGTCGGAGGCGAGCCGGGAGCGGGCCGAAACCCTGCTGCCGGGCGTCCCGGTCCTCGAGATCCAGGACATCGTGGAGCGGGCGGAACTGGTCGTGCTGGCTGTTCCGGACGACGCACTCGGCGAGTTGGTGGAGGGCCTGGCGAAGCTGGGAGCCTGGCAACCGGGCCAACTGGTGGCGCACACCTCCGGCCGGTACGGCGTCGGGATCCTCCAGCCAGTGCGCGCTGCAGGTGCGATTCCGCTGGCACTGCATCCGGCCATGACGTTCACCGGCATGAGCCTGGACCTGACACGGCTCTTGGACTGCACCTTCGGCGTTACCGCCGATGCGGCCATGCTCCCGATCGCGCAGGCCCTGGTGGTGGAGATGGGCGCAGAGCCTGTTGCCATAGCGGAGGCGGACCGCACCATTTACCACGCGGCGTTGGCGCACGCGTCGAACCACATGGTCACCTTGGTGGCCCAGGCGTCGCAGCTCCTGCGGGAGATCGGCGTCGAATCGCCCGAGTCCATGCTCGGTCCGCTGCTTCGGGCGACCCTTGAGAACGCGCTGGCGTCAGGGGAGTCCGCCCTGACCGGGCCGGTGGCCCGTGGGGACGTGGGCACCGTTTCGGCGCACGCGCAGGCGCTGAGGGAGTACGACGCCGGTGCCGGCGGCGATGTCCTTGAGGCCTACCAGGCGATGGCCATGGCCACTGCACGCCGTGCCGGAAACCGTGGACTCCTGCGGCAGGAACAACTGAACGACATCAACGAGGCGCTGGAAAGCGGGTCCCAACCGCACAACGGGCTTTCGTCTTCGGAAGGAAACTGAACACCATGGCCATCAAGCTCGTCACCACTGTGGCTGAACTCCGCAAAGAGAGCGCGCGTCTCCTGGCGGAGAAGGGAGGCAGCTCGCAAGGCCTGGTGCCCACCATGGGGGCGCTGCATTCGGGCCACGCGTCCTTGGCGAGGACCGCTGTTGCCGAAAACGACGTCGTGGTGGCCACTATTTTCGTCAATCCCCTGCAGTTCGGCGACGCCGTAGACCTTGACCGCTACCCGCGGACGCTTGAGGCGGACATGGCGCTGCTGGATGCAGAAGGCGTGGACCTCGTCTTCGCGCCGGACGTGGACGAGGTCTACCCCGGCGGCCAGCCGCTGGTGCGGGTGACCTCGGGGCCACTGGGCGAAAAGTGGGAGGGCGCTTCACGTCCAGGCCACTTTGACGGCGCCCTGACGGTGGTCGCCAAGTTGCTGCATTACGGCCTGCCCGGCGGCCCGGCAGCAGACGGTACGACGGCGGCCTACCGCGCCTACTTCGGGCAAAAGGACGCGCAGCAGTTGGCTTTGGTGAAGCGGATGGTGGCCGACCTCAACTTCCCCGTGGAGATTGTGCCCGTTCCTATAGTCCGCAGCGAAGACGGCCTCGCCCTGTCCAGCCGCAATCGTTTCCTCTCGGACCAGGAACGCGAAGCTGCGCTCGTCCTGTCCAGGGCCCTGCGCCTCATCGAGTCCCGCGCCAACGCGCACCAACCGCTGGACCTGGATTCCGCCGTCGCGCTTGTTGACTCCCAGCCGCTGGTGGAACTGGACTACTTCGATGTGGTCGATCCCACCACGCTCGAACCGCTGGCGGAGAACTGCAAAGAGACGCCGTTCCGCGGCGAAGGGCTTGCCATCATCGCGGCGAAGGTAGGCCCCGTGCGCCTGATCGACAACATCCCGCTGGACTCCTGAGGCATTAATTTTCCGCTGACGGGAATGCTGGAGGAGTTTAGACTGTTGCTGTCTTCACCGGCAACGATCGCCGGAATCCACATTCCTACCTGAGGGATCCTCATGTCTACCGACGTCACGCCCGGCGCCTCCGGCGAATCTGTTTCCGGCGCTCTCGCTTCCAAGGAGCCGGTGAGGCCGCAGGCGCCGGTGTCCGGCAAGATGTCCCGCGAGTCGGTCACCGTCATTGTCACTTTGCTGGTTGCCACGTTCGTGGTGATCCTCAACGAGACCATCATGAACGTTGCCCTGCAACGGCTCATGATCGACCTCAACGTCAATGCACCCACCGTTCAGTGGCTGGCCACCGGCTTCATGCTGACAATGGCCGTGGTAATCCCGACCACCGGGTTCATCCTGCAGAAGTTGAGCACCCGCGCTTCCTTCATGCTCGCAATGGGCCTGTTCAGCGGCGGGACGCTTTTGGCCGCGCTGGCTCCCGGGTTCACGGTGCTGTTGCTGGCGCGCATTGTCCAGGCCGGCGGTACGGCCATCATGCTGCCGCTGCTGATGACCACCATCCTCACGCTCGTACCGATGTCCCGTCGCGGTGCCGTGATGGGCAACGTCAGCATCGCCATCTCGGTGGCCCCGGCCATGGGGCCTACGGTTTCCGGCATCATCCTTGACCACTTCTCGTGGCGCTTCATGTTCGTGTTCGTGTTGCCTGTCGCGTTGGCTGCCCTCGCGATCGGCGCCAAGTTCCTCACCAACGTAGGGGAGCGGGGCAAGACCACCCTGGATGTCGCATCGGTGATCCTGACAGTGCCTGCCTTCGGTGGCTTGGTTTACGGCCTGAGCCAGATCGGTGGCGCCGAGGCGGGAATCGTCCCTGTGATCGCATTGGTTGTGGGCGTACTCGCCCTGGCACTGTTCGTGTTCCGCCAACTGCGGCTCCAGCGCTCCGATTCACCGCTGCTGGACCTCCGTGCGTTCAACTTCCGGATGTTCACTGTGTCCACGCTGCTCATGGTCGTGGCGATGATGGCACTGTTCGGCGGCGTGATCCTGCTGCCGCTCTACCTGCAGAACACCCTGCACCTGGAACCGATGCAAACCGGTTTGGCCCTGCTTCCGGGCGGGCTGGCCATGGGGCTGCTGGGTCCCGTCATTGGCCGGATCTTCGACAAAGTCGGCCCGCTGCCGCTCACGCTGTCCGGCTCCATCCTGATGGTCCTGACACTGTGGCAGTTCTCCCGCCTGGACGAGGCAAGTGCGCTCGGTTGGGTCATCGCATTGCATGTGCTGCTGAGCCTTGGCCTCGCGCTGCTCTTCACCCCGGCGTTCACAACGGGCCTGAACCCGCTGCCGCCGCACCTGTACTCCCACGGGTCGGCCATCATGAGCACGGCGCAGCAGGTATCAGGCGCTGCGGGAACCGCGCTGCTGGTGTCCGTCTTTGCCGTGGTGTCTGCATCGTCCGGACTGGTTGCCGGTATGCAGTCGGCATTCCTGGTAGCCACCGTCATCGCCCTGGCCGCAGTTGTGCTGGGTGCCATGATGCGCCGGACCGAAGGCTCGGCAGCCCACGGAGGCCACTGACCCCGGACCTTCTATCAAGTCCCGCGAAGGCCGGCAGCCGACAAGGTTGCCGGCCTTCCGCATGCCCCTCCCGTTCCTCTATCACCTCCCGCCCCCTTCCCGGCGTTGGTCTGCCACATCCCGTTGGTTTCCCGGCGTTGCTCTATCACTTCCCGTCGACTCTTGCCAGCATGCGAAAGTCTGGAATTCCTGCTGGGGCTCCCACGTGCAGTTCCCGGTTTTTCCAATTGCGGTCCAAGCTGCATTGATTTCATAATTCGAGGGACTTTCTCGTGTGACGGGCTTCACGGCTCTTGAATTTGTTTCGGAGGTTGGGGGTGTGTAAAGTTATTCGAGTTGCCGCCGCTGATGCGGGTTTGACGGTGACTTTCTCCCTTTCGAATGGCCGGTTTCCGGTGGTGCTTTGGTGCGCTGTTGGTGCTGGTGGGGGGTTCCGGGCTGGTTTGCTTTGTGTGGCTGGTTCGGGTAAGTTTGAAAAGTTGCTCCGGAGCGATCTGCTGGCCGTTGTGGTTGGTGGTGGTACTGCTTTGGATTAGTGACCTGTTGTTTGAGAACTCAATAGTGTGCCAAGTTTGTTGATACCGATTGTTTTTTGATTGGTTGAATTTTTGCCGGGCCATTGCGCACCCCCGTGTGTGGTGGTTTGGTTTTCAGCTGGTTTCAGATTTGCAGCTGCTTCTTGCCGTGATTTCCGGTGGGGGTGGTTGTGTTTCGTTTTTTGTTTTTGAACGGAGAGTTTGATCCTGGCTCAGGATGAACGCTGGCGGCGTGCTTAACACATGCAAGTCGAACGATGATCCGGTGCTTGCGCCGGGGATTAGTGGCGAACGGGTGAGTAACACGTGAGTAACCTGCCCTTGACTCTGGGATAAGCCTGGGAAACTGGGTCTAATACCGGATATGACTCCTCATCGCATGGTGGGGGGTGGAAAGCTTTTTGTGGTTTTGGATGGACTCGCGGCCTATCAGCTTGTTGGTGGGGTAATGGCCTACCAAGGCGACGACGGGTAGCCGGCCTGAGAGGGTGACCGGCCACACTGGGACTGAGACACGGCCCAGACTCCTACGGGAGGCAGCAGTGGGGAATATTGCACAATGGGCGAAAGCCTGATGCAGCGACGCCGCGTGAGGGATGACGGCCTTCGGGTTGTAAACCTCTTTCAGTAGGGAAGAAGCCCTCTTTGGGGGTGACGGTACTTGCAGAAGAAGCGCCGGCTAACTACGTGCCAGCAGCCGCGGTAATACGTAGGGCGCAAGCGTTATCCGGAATTATTGGGCGTAAAGAGCTCGTAGGCGGTTTGTCGCGTCTGCTGTGAAAGACCGGGGCTCAACTCCGGTTCTGCAGTGGGTACGGGCAGACTAGAGTGCAGTAGGGGAGACTGGAATTCCTGGTGTAGCGGTGAAATGCGCAGATATCAGGAGGAACACCGATGGCGAAGGCAGGTCTCTGGGCTGTAACTGACGCTGAGGAGCGAAAGCATGGGGAGCGAACAGGATTAGATACCCTGGTAGTCCATGCCGTAAACGTTGGGCACTAGGTGTGGGGGACATTCCACGTTTTCCGCGCCGTAGCTAACGCATTAAGTGCCCCGCCTGGGGAGTACGGCCGCAAGGCTAAAACTCAAAGGAATTGACGGGGGCCCGCACAAGCGGCGGAGCATGCGGATTAATTCGATGCAACGCGAAGAACCTTACCAAGGCTTGACATGGACCGGAAAGACCTGGAAACAGGTGCCCCGCTTGCGGCCGGTTTACAGGTGGTGCATGGTTGTCGTCAGCTCGTGTCGTGAGATGTTGGGTTAAGTCCCGCAACGAGCGCAACCCTCGTTCTATGTTGCCAGCGGTTCGGCCGGGGACTCATAGGAGACTGCCGGGGTCAACTCGGAGGAAGGTGGGGACGACGTCAAATCATCATGCCCCTTATGTCTTGGGCTTCACGCATGCTACAATGGCCGGTACAAAGGGTTGCGATACTGTGAGGTGGAGCTAATCCCAAAAAGCCGGTCTCAGTTCGGATTGGGGTCTGCAACTCGACCCCATGAAGTCGGAGTCGCTAGTAATCGCAGATCAGCAACGCTGCGGTGAATACGTTCCCGGGCCTTGTACACACCGCCCGTCAAGTCACGAAAGTTGGTAACACCCGAAGCCGGTGGCCTAACCCTTGTGGGGGGAGCCGTCGAAGGTGGGACCGGCGATTGGGACTAAGTCGTAACAAGGTAGCCGTACCGGAAGGTGCGGCTGGATCACCTCCTTTCTAAGGAGCTGCTAACGGCGTCCGGGTCTGCCTGCATGGGCGGGTTCCGGGGTTGTCAGTGTTGCCCATTGCGCAGGCGTCTGTTCTGCGGTGGGTGCTCATGGGTGGAATATCAGCAAATCAAGTTTTTTGGCATGGCCTGTTGGTGGTGGTGTCCTGGCGTGAGTACGGCGGCCCTCTTTTCGCACTTTTGTGTGTGGGGGGTTGTTGGGAAAGCGGTCCGGGGTGTTGGTTGCCGGGTTGTGTTTGGCGCACTGTTGGGTCCTGAGGCAACAGGGCCTTTTTGCAGCAATGCAGGGAATCCTTGGTGTTTCTTGTTCCTGCGGCCGGCACCCCCTCGTGTTTGTGTGGGGTGGGTGTGGTTGACGGGGTTGTTGTTTGAGAACTACATAGTGGACGCGAGCATCTGGACACATGGTCCTGCACTCTTTTTGGGGGTGTGGGTTGTGTGTTCTAGCAATTTCTTTGATGAATGAACCTGGCCCTTTTGTGGTCGTGGTTCTCTCGAATTGATTGAGTGCATCAGCCGCAGCCTGTTTGGGTTGTGGTTTTGTGTGGTCAAGTTTTTAAGGGCGCACGGTGGATGCCTTGGCATTAGGAGCCGAAGAAGGACGTAGGAATCTGCGATAAGCCTGGGGGAGTTGATAACCGAGCGGTGATCCCAGGATGTCCGAATGGGGAAACCCCGCACAACGCTGCAAGGTGATTGTGTGACCCGTGCCTGAATTCATAGGGTGCGTGGGGGGAACGCGGGGAAGTGAAACATCTCAGTACCCGCAGGAAGAGAAAACAAGAGTGATTCCGTTAGTAGTGGCGAGCGAACGCGGATGAGGCTAAACCGTTCCATGTGTGATAGCCGGCGGGCGTTGCGTGGGCGGGGTTGTGGGACTTTCCGTGCTGGTTCTGCCGGACCGGTGGGGTGTGGGTGTGCGTATAGGTGAACGGTCTTGAAAGGCCGGCCAGAGAGGGTGTGAGTCCCGTAACCGTAATGTGTGGCACCGCCTTTGGAGAGGATCCCAAGTAGCACGGGGCCCGAGAAATCCCGTGTGAATCTGTCAGGACCACCTGATAAGCCTAAATACTTCCTAATGACCGATAGCGGACCAGTACCGTGAGGGAAAGGTGAAAAGTACCCCGGGAGGGGAGTGAAACAGTACCTGAAACCGTGTGCTTACAATCCGTCAGAGCATCTGCAGCCCTTCGGGGTTGTATGGGTGTGATGGCGTGCCTTTTGAAGAATGAGCCTGCGAGTTAGTGTTACGTCGCGAGGTTAACCCGTGTGGGGAAGCCGTAGCGAAAGCGAGTCTGAACAGGGCGTGTTCAGTGGCGTGATCTAGACCCGAAGCGGAGTGATCTACCCATGGCCAGGTTGAAGCGACGGTAAGACGTCGTGGAGGACCGAACCCACTTCAGTTGAAAATGGAGGGGATGAGCTGTGGGTAGGGGTGAAAGGCCAATCAAACTCCGTGATAGCTGGTTCTCCCCGAAATGCATTTAGGTGCAGCGTTGCGTGTTTCTTGCCGGAGGTAGAGCTACTGGATGGCCGATGGGCCCTACAAGGTTACTGACGTCAGCCAAACTCCGAATGCCGGTAAGTCAGAGCGCAGCAGTGAGACTGTGGGGGATAAGCTTCATAGTCGAGAGGGAAACAGCCCAGACCACCAACTAAGGCCCCTAAGCGTGTGCTAAGTGGGAAAGGATGTGGAGTTGCTTAGACAACCAGGAGGTTGGCTTAGAAGCAGCCATCCTTGAAAGAGTGCGTAATAGCTCACTGGTCAAGTGATTCCGCGCCGACAATGTAGCGGGGCTCAAGTACACCGCCGAAGTTGTGGCATTCACGCATTACCCTAGCCTTCGTGGTTCAGGGGTGTGGATGGGTAGGGGAGCGTCGTGTGGGCGGTGAAGTCGCGGTGTAAACCAGCGGTGGAGCCTACACGAGTGAGAATGCAGGCATGAGTAGCGAAAGACGGGTGAGAAACCCGTCCGCCGAATGATCAAGGGTTCCAGGGTCAAGCTAATCTGCCCTGGGTAAGTCGGGACCTAAGGCGAGGCCGACAGGCGTAGTCGATGGACAACGGGTTGATATTCCCGTACCGGCGAAAAACCGCCCATGTTGAACGGGGGATACTAACCACCGCCGGTCTTTCTTGTTGCGCCACTTGTGGTGTGATGGTTGGGCTGGTGCTGGGACCTGATCCCGGGAGGCAAGCGTATTAACAGGTGTGACGCAGGAAGGTAGCCGGGCCGGGCGATGGTAGCCCCGGTCCAAGGATGTAGGGTCAGGGATAGGCAAATCCGTTCCTGTGTGTTTCGAGCACGATCCTGAGATCTGATGGGACCCCCGCATGGGGGGATCCGGTGATCCTATGCTGCCTAGAAAAGCATCGACGCGAGGTTTTAGCCGCCCGTACCCCAAACCGACACAGGTGATCAGGTAGAGAATACCAAGGCGATCGAGAGAATTATGGTTAAGGAACTCGGCAAAATGCCCCCGTAACTTCGGGAGAAGGGGGGCCTGCCCCGTGATACAGACTTGCTTTGTGGAGCGGGTGTGGGCCGCAGAGACCAGGGGGAAGCGACTGTTTACTAAAAACACAGGTCCGTGCGAAGTCGCAAGACGATGTATACGGACTGACTCCTGCCCGGTGCTGGAAGGTTAAGAGGACCGGTTAGCCCCTTGCGGGCGAAGTTGGGAATTTAAGCCCCAGTAAACGGCGGTGGTAACTATAACCATCCTAAGGTAGCGAAATTCCTTGTCGGGTAAGTTCCGACCTGCACGAATGGAGTAACGACTTCCCCGCTGTCTCAACCATAAACTCGGCGAAATTGCAGTACGAGTAAAGATGCTCGTTACGCGCAGCAGGACGGAAAGACCCCGAGACCTTTACTATAGTTTGGTATTGGTGTTCGGAGTGGCTTGTGTAGGATAGGTGGGAGACGTTGAAACCCGGACGCCAGTTCGGGTGGAGTCATCGTTGAAATACCACTCTGGTCACTTTGGACATCTAACTTCGGCCCGTGATCCGGGTCAGGGACAGTGCCTGATGGGTAGTTTAACTGGGGCGGTTGCCTCCTAAAAAGTAACGGAGGCGCCCAAAGGTTCCCTCAGCCTGGTTGGCAATCAGGTGTCGAGTGTAAGTGCACAAGGGAGCTTGACTGTGAGAGATACATCTCAAGCAGGGACGAAAGTCGGGACTAGTGATCCGGCGGTACATTGTGGAATGGCCGTCGCTCAACGGATAAAAGGTACCTCGGGGATAACAGGCTGATCTTGCCCAAGAGTCCATATCGACGGCATGGTTTGGCACCTCGATGTCGGCTCGTCGCATCCTGGGGCTGGAGTAGGTCCCAAGGGTTGGGCTGTTCGCCCATTAAAGCGGTACGCGAGCTGGGTTTAGAACGTCGTGAGACAGTTCGGTCCCTATCCGCTGCGCGCGCAGGAAATTTGAGAAGGGCTGTCCTTAGTACGAGAGGACCGGGACGGACGAACCTCTGGTGTGTCAGTTGTACTGCCAAGTGCACCGCTGATTAGCTACGTTCGGATGGGATAACCGCTGAAAGCATCTAAGCGGGAAGCTCGCTTCAAGATGAGATTTCCAAACACATTTATGTGTGAGAGGCCCCCAGCCAGACCACTGGGTTGATAGGCCGGATGTGGAAGCGAGGACTAAAGACTCGTGAAGCTGACCGGTACTAATAGGCCAACAACTTACACCACACACAACACACTGCACGCGTCCACTATGTGGTTCCCAACCAACAACCCGGGAACACCAACACAACAACACAACTAAACAGCAACCAAGCACCACAGTTGTAACCACACACACTTCCCACCCCCACACAGGGGGACGGGTAACAAGGTTACGGCGGTCATAGCGTGGGGGAAACGCCCGGTCCCATTCCGAACCCGGAAGCTAAGACCCACAGCGCCGATGGTACTGCACCCGGGAGGGTGTGGGAGAGTAGGACACCGCCGGACAACCATTAGGTCGAGACCCCCCAACCCACACGGGTCGGGGGGTCTCCCACATCAACCACCAAAACACCACGAAAGCCCCGCCAACAGACGGGGCTTTCATCGTTTAACCACCCGGACGGGCTACCCTCCAGTCAGGGTCCTGCGAAAACTTCCCTGGCAACCGTGATTGCTGACATGGCTTTTGGCCATCCGGCGTAAAAAGCCAGGTGGACGATCGCTTCTTTGAGTTCAGCCTCGGTCAAGCCGTTGGCTCGTGCGCGGGCGAGGTGTCCGCGGAGCTGGTCAGTGCTGCTGTTGGTGACCAAGCTGGCCACCGTTACGAGGCTGCGGTCGCGGGGGGAGAGTTCTGCCCGTTCCCAGATGTCGCCGAAGAGAACGTCGTCTGTCAGTTCGACGAGCTTGGGGGCGAAGTCGCCGATGAGTTGTTGGGCCCTGGTCTGTTGCGGGGCGGTCATGGGTTGTCCTTCCTAAGGGAGTTGTTGTGCAGTGTTGCGTTGCCCAGGCCGCTCACGGGGCAGGCGCCGAGGCTGTGGTTCCTGCGGTGCTCAGCTGTAGCGGCGGTTGCCAAGCCAGCTGACCATGGCGGGGTCGCGGTGGTCGAAGAAGAGGCTGGCGCCGGTGTCCAGTGTCGCGATTTGATTCATCTGCTCTTCGGTGAGGGTGAAGTCGAAGACGTCAAGGTTCTGGGCCATGCGCTCGGGCCGGACTGACTTGGGGATCACGACGACGTCGCGCTGGATGAGCCAACGGAGCACGACCTGGGCGACGGACTTGTCCTGTTCGTCGGCGATGACGCTAAGGACCGGGTCGGTAAACAGGTTGTTCCTGCCTTCGGCGAACGGCCCCCAGGATTCGATCTGCACGCCGCGTTCGCGCATGAGTTCCTGGTCGGAGGCACGCTGGTGGAACGGGTGGGTTTCGATCTGGTTCACGGCCGGGACGATCTCATTGTGGCCGATGAGGTCCACAAGTCGGTCCGGGTGGAAATTTGAGACGCCGATGGCCCGGGAAAGGCCTTCCCTGTTCAGGTCCTGCATGGCGCGCCATTCGCTGTAATAGTCACCGAGCGGCTGGTGGATCAGGTAGAGGTCGAGGTAGTCCAGTCCGAGCCGGTTCAGGGAGTTCTGGAAGGACTCCTTGGTGTCGTTGTAGACGTTGCCGGTCGGGGCGTGCTGGATCCAGAGCTTGGTGGTGATGAACAGTTCGTCGCGGTTGATGCCGCTGGCTTTTATCGCGGCGCCGACGGCTTCTTCGTTGCCGTAGGACGCGGCGGTGTCGAGGTGCCGGTAGCCGGTGGCGAGGGCTGCTTCGACGGCGGCCTGGGTTTCTTCTTCGGGGATCTGGAAGACACCGAAGCCGAGGATCGGCATTTCGACGCCGTTGTTGAGGGTGACGTTTTTCATGGTTTTCCTTAGCGTTGTTCTGCTGTGGGTTGTGGGTGGGTTTTGGAGTGTGCGGCTTGGTAGTCCTGGTCACTGACGGGTTCGAGCCACGTTGCCGTATGGCCGTCGTCGTGTTCGACCAGGGCCAAGTGGCACATCAGGGATTCCGAAGTCGCGCCGTGCCAGTGTTCTTCTCCGGGAGGGGTATGCACGGTGTCTCCGGCGCGCATGAGGATGACTTTGCCGTCCCTGGTGGTCACGAGTCCTGTTCCGCCGGTGCAGTGCAGTGTTTGGCCCAGCGGGTGGGAGTGCCAGTGGGTCCGGGCGCCGGGGGCGAACTGGACCATCGCGAACCCTAGCCGGGAGGGGCTCGCAGCTGAGTGCAGTGGGTTGAGGTATACGTTGCCGGTGAACTTTTCGGCCGGGCCCTTGGTCGTGGGTCCGGGAACTGCGAGGCGCATGCCTGTTCCTTTCCTTCTGGTTGGGTCTGTTAGGCGGTTGTGTGCCGCCGCCGCTGCAATGCCAGGGATGCCGTGACGAGGACGATGAGGACCACCGCGGTTGCGCCGAGGCTGGCGCGCAACCCGGTGATGAACCCGCCGCTGGCGAGTACCGCGCCGAAGATGGCCACGCCGAGGGAGCCGCCAACTTGCCGGGCGGTGTTGGCCAGTCCGCTGGCGGTGCCGGCCCGTTCGGCAGGGAAGTTGTCCATGACCTGGGAAATGATGGACGGGACGGTGAAGGACCCGCCGACCCCGACCGGGACCATGAGCGCTGCTACCAGCAGCACCGGAGCGTCCGCTGGCAGCAGGCACAGTCCGATCAGGCCTGCGGCCATGATCACTTGGCCGGCGGCGATCATGGCCACATGCCCGTACCTGGTCATGAGACGGCCAACCCAAGGGTTCAGGATGGCGACAAGGGCCGTCATCGGGAGGAACAGCAGCCCGGTTTCCAGGGCGGACGCCCCGCGTTCCTGCTGGAAGTAGAGGCTTTGAACGAACACGAGTCCGTAGAAACCGGCCATCGTGACCACCGCGATGATCAGTGCGGTGGACACGGCGCGGGGGCGGAACAGGTCCAGCGGAATCATCGGATGCTGCCCCCGGGTCTGCGCGATGACGAAAACGGCAAGGGACACGACGGCGAGGGCGAACATGAGAACAATGGCAGTACTTCCATACCCGGACTCGGCGCCTTCGATGATGCCATAGGTCACGGCTGCGAGCCCGACGACGGCACTGATCTGTCCGGCCCAGTCGAAGGGTGCCGGCCGGCGGGGCGATACTGCGACGCGCGAGAGGACTCCCAGGGCGACGGCTCCGACGGGCAGGTTGACGAAGAAGATCAGCCGCCAGTCGAGCTGCGTGAGTATCCCGCCCAGTACCGGACCTGCTGCAGCGGCCACGGAACCGCCCAGCCCCCAGTACACGATGGCGCGGCCGCGGGCTGCGGCGTCGTGGTGTGCTTCCCGGATCAGGGCCAGGGACGCCGGGGTGATCATCGCCCCGCCAATGCCCTGCAGAATGCGGGCTCCGACAAGTACCGGGAGCGAAGGGCTTGACGCGCAGGCAGCGGAAGCAACCACGAAGACGATCATGCCTATCCCGTAGGCGCGTCGCGCGCCGGCCCTGTCAGAGAATGTTCCGGCGAACAGTTGGAGGGCGGAAAACATCAGGGTGTAACCGGTCACGACCCATTGCAGACCTGACAGGCCCCCGCCGAGGTCGTTGCGAATCGCGGGCAGTGCGACGTTGACGATTTGGGCATCTAGGGCGACAACGAAGAACCCGAGCATCGCCACGGCCAGGGAGGCCCTGGGCCGGGCATCCACTGTCGGGCGGTTGTCGGTAGACACGGACATGGTGTCCTTTCGATGAGGGGGGACGGTCTGATTCAAGAAAACCAGCCCCCTCATTCGCGCGGGAGTGTCTGTTGTGCGGTGTACTGGCAGTTCCTGTTAGACCATCACGCCCCGCCGTAGCCTAGAAGCCATGGACACCACCAACGACGTCCGCGAGTTCCTTATGAGCCGCAGGTCCCGCATCACCCCGACCCAGGCAGGGCTGCCCGACTATGGAGGAACCCGAAGGGTTTCCGGGCTCAAACGCGAGGAAGTCGCCATGCTCACCGGCGTCAGTAGCGAGTACTACGCCCGGCTCGAACGCGGCAACCTCCGGGGAGTGTCGGACTCCGTTCTTGACTCCCTCGCCCGGGCACTACAGCTCGACGAGGCAGAACGCGCCCACCTGTTCGATCTGGCCAAGGCCGCCGCGCCAGACCGCGCGTCCGGACCACGGCGGGCACGGGCGGAGGTTCGCCCCAGCATCGAAAGAGTCCTCGCCGGAATGACCGGGACACCGGCTTACGTCCGGAACGCCCGCACCGACGTGCTCGCTGCCAACAACCTATGCTTCGCCCTCTACACCGGGATCCTCAGCCCCGGGATGCTTCCTGTGAACCTTGCACGGTTCATGTTCCTGGACCCGCGGTCCAAGGACTTCTTTGTGGACTGGGATACTCTCGCCGATGACTTTGCGTCGGCCATGCGCGCCGAATCCGGCAGGAACCCCCGCGACCGCGCGCTCAACAGCCTTATCGGCGACCTGGCTGCGGGCAGCACTGAATTCTCCACCCGGTGGGCGCGCCATAATGTCCGCTTTCACCGTACCGCCCGCAAGACCATGCGCAACCCCCTCGTCGGAGAGATTGAACTTACCGGAGACGCGCTGGAACTCCCTGGCGAAGGGCTGATACTGATCGCCTACTCAGCCGAGCCGGGCAGCCACGCCCAGGACCAACTCGACTTCCTCGCCAGTTGGTCTGCCGGCAACGGGAACATCGCTGCGCGCCATCCCGCAGAGCCAAATGGCCGCGACAGCCCGTAGTACCAGGGGGTGATTTCAGCCCTCGTTTGGCTGTTTGGGGGTGGATTTGCGTTGGGGGTTGGGGGCGTGTATTGTTTTCTGAGTCGCCGGGAGCGAAACGGAAAGCCGGAAGGTGTGTACGGTTCGGGCAGGCGGCCAAAAATAACTCTTCTTTTCCAATGGCCCTGGTTGGGTTGCGCTGCTGTGTGTGGTGTGGCTTCGGGGTGATGTTTTGGAGGGTCTGTTGTTTGAGAACTCAATAGTGTGCCAAGTTTGTTGATACCGATTGTTTTTTGATTGGTTGAATTTTTGCCGGGCCATTGCGCACCCCCGTGTGTGGTGGTTTGGTTTTCAGCTGGTTTCAGATTTGCAGCTGCTTCTTGCCGTGATTTCCGGTGGGGGTGGTTGTGTTTCGTTTTTTGTTTTTGAACGGAGAGTTTGATCCTGGCTCAGGATGAACGCTGGCGGCGTGCTTAACACATGCAAGTCGAACGATGATCCGGTGCTTGCGCCGGGGATTAGTGGCGAACGGGTGAGTAACACGTGAGTAACCTGCCCTTGACTCTGGGATAAGCCTGGGAAACTGGGTCTAATACCGGATATGACTCCTCATCGCATGGTGGGGGGTGGAAAGCTTTTTGTGGTTTTGGATGGACTCGCGGCCTATCAGCTTGTTGGTGGGGTAATGGCCTACCAAGGCGACGACGGGTAGCCGGCCTGAGAGGGTGACCGGCCACACTGGGACTGAGACACGGCCCAGACTCCTACGGGAGGCAGCAGTGGGGAATATTGCACAATGGGCGAAAGCCTGATGCAGCGACGCCGCGTGAGGGATGACGGCCTTCGGGTTGTAAACCTCTTTCAGTAGGGAAGAAGCCCTCTTTGGGGGTGACGGTACTTGCAGAAGAAGCGCCGGCTAACTACGTGCCAGCAGCCGCGGTAATACGTAGGGCGCAAGCGTTATCCGGAATTATTGGGCGTAAAGAGCTCGTAGGCGGTTTGTCGCGTCTGCTGTGAAAGACCGGGGCTCAACTCCGGTTCTGCAGTGGGTACGGGCAGACTAGAGTGCAGTAGGGGAGACTGGAATTCCTGGTGTAGCGGTGAAATGCGCAGATATCAGGAGGAACACCGATGGCGAAGGCAGGTCTCTGGGCTGTAACTGACGCTGAGGAGCGAAAGCATGGGGAGCGAACAGGATTAGATACCCTGGTAGTCCATGCCGTAAACGTTGGGCACTAGGTGTGGGGGACATTCCACGTTTTCCGCGCCGTAGCTAACGCATTAAGTGCCCCGCCTGGGGAGTACGGCCGCAAGGCTAAAACTCAAAGGAATTGACGGGGGCCCGCACAAGCGGCGGAGCATGCGGATTAATTCGATGCAACGCGAAGAACCTTACCAAGGCTTGACATGGACCGGAAAGACCTGGAAACAGGTGCCCCGCTTGCGGCCGGTTTACAGGTGGTGCATGGTTGTCGTCAGCTCGTGTCGTGAGATGTTGGGTTAAGTCCCGCAACGAGCGCAACCCTCGTTCTATGTTGCCAGCGGTTCGGCCGGGGACTCATAGGAGACTGCCGGGGTCAACTCGGAGGAAGGTGGGGACGACGTCAAATCATCATGCCCCTTATGTCTTGGGCTTCACGCATGCTACAATGGCCGGTACAAAGGGTTGCGATACTGTGAGGTGGAGCTAATCCCAAAAAGCCGGTCTCAGTTCGGATTGGGGTCTGCAACTCGACCCCATGAAGTCGGAGTCGCTAGTAATCGCAGATCAGCAACGCTGCGGTGAATACGTTCCCGGGCCTTGTACACACCGCCCGTCAAGTCACGAAAGTTGGTAACACCCGAAGCCGGTGGCCTAACCCTTGTGGGGGGAGCCGTCGAAGGTGGGACCGGCGATTGGGACTAAGTCGTAACAAGGTAGCCGTACCGGAAGGTGCGGCTGGATCACCTCCTTTCTAAGGAGCTGCTAACGGCGTCCGGGTCTGCCTGCATGGGCGGGTTCCGGGGTTGTCAGTGTTGCCCATTGCGCAGGCGTCTGTTCTGCGGTGGGTGCTCATGGGTGGAATATCAGCAAATCAAGTTTTTTGGCATGGCCTGTTGGTGGTGGTGTCCTGGCGTGAGTACGGCGGCCCTCTTTTCGCACTTTTGTGTGTGGGGGGGTTGTTGGGAAAGCGGTCCGGGGTGTTGGTTGCCGGGTTGTGTTTGGCGCACTGTTGGGTCCTGAGGCAACAGGGCCTTTTTGCAGCAATGCAGGGAATCCTTGGTGTTTCTTGTTGTTCCTGCGGCCGGCACCCCCTCGTGTTTGTGTGGGGTGGGTGTGGTTGACGGGGTTGTTGTTTGAGAACTACATAGTGGACGCGAGCATCTGGACACATGGTCCTGCACTCTTTTTGGGGGTGTGGGTTGTGTGTTCTAGCAATTTCTTTGATGAATGAACCTGGCCCTTTTGTGGTCGTGGTTCTCTCGAATTGATTGAGTGCATCAGCCGCAGCCTGTTTGGGTTGTGGTTTTGTGTGGTCAAGTTTTTAAGGGCGCACGGTGGATGCCTTGGCATTAGGAGCCGAAGAAGGACGTAGGAATCTGCGATAAGCCTGGGGGAGTTGATAACCGAGCGGTGATCCCAGGATGTCCGAATGGGGAAACCCCGCACAACGCTGCAAGGTGATTGTGTGACCCGTGCCTGAATTCATAGGGTGCGTGGGGGGAACGCGGGGAAGTGAAACATCTCAGTACCCGCAGGAAGAGAAAACAAGAGTGATTCCGTTAGTAGTGGCGAGCGAACGCGGATGAGGCTAAACCGTTCCATGTGTGATAGCCGGCGGGCGTTGCGTGGGCGGGGTTGTGGGACTTTCCGTGCTGGTTCTGCCGGACCGGTGGGGTGTGGGTGTGCGTATAGGTGAACGGTCTTGAAAGGCCGGCCAGAGAGGGTGTGAGTCCCGTAACCGTAATGTGTGGCACCGCCTTTGGAGAGGATCCCAAGTAGCACGGGGCCCGAGAAATCCCGTGTGAATCTGTCAGGACCACCTGATAAGCCTAAATACTTCCTAATGACCGATAGCGGACCAGTACCGTGAGGGAAAGGTGAAAAGTACCCCGGGAGGGGAGTGAAACAGTACCTGAAACCGTGTGCTTACAATCCGTCAGAGCATCTGCAGCCCTTCGGGGTTGTATGGGTGTGATGGCGTGCCTTTTGAAGAATGAGCCTGCGAGTTAGTGTTACGTCGCGAGGTTAACCCGTGTGGGGAAGCCGTAGCGAAAGCGAGTCTGAACAGGGCGTGTTCAGTGGCGTGATCTAGACCCGAAGCGGAGTGATCTACCCATGGCCAGGTTGAAGCGACGGTAAGACGTCGTGGAGGACCGAACCCACTTCAGTTGAAAATGGAGGGGATGAGCTGTGGGTAGGGGTGAAAGGCCAATCAAACTCCGTGATAGCTGGTTCTCCCCGAAATGCATTTAGGTGCAGCGTTGCGTGTTTCTTGCCGGAGGTAGAGCTACTGGATGGCCGATGGGCCCTACAAGGTTACTGACGTCAGCCAAACTCCGAATGCCGGTAAGTCAGAGCGCAGCAGTGAGACTGTGGGGGATAAGCTTCATAGTCGAGAGGGAAACAGCCCAGACCACCAACTAAGGCCCCTAAGCGTGTGCTAAGTGGGAAAGGATGTGGAGTTGCTTAGACAACCAGGAGGTTGGCTTAGAAGCAGCCATCCTTGAAAGAGTGCGTAATAGCTCACTGGTCAAGTGATTCCGCGCCGACAATGTAGCGGGGCTCAAGTACACCGCCGAAGTTGTGGCATTCACGCATTACCCTAGCCTTCGTGGTTCAGGGGTGTGGATGGGTAGGGGAGCGTCGTGTGGGCGGTGAAGTCGCGGTGTAAACCAGCGGTGGAGCCTACACGAGTGAGAATGCAGGCATGAGTAGCGAAAGACGGGTGAGAAACCCGTCCGCCGAATGATCAAGGGTTCCAGGGTCAAGCTAATCTGCCCTGGGTAAGTCGGGACCTAAGGCGAGGCCGACAGGCGTAGTCGATGGACAACGGGTTGATATTCCCGTACCGGCGAAAAACCGCCCATGTTGAACGGGGGATACTAACCACCGCCGGTCTTTCTTGTTGCGCCACTTGTGGTGTGATGGTTGGGCTGGTGCTGGGACCTGATCCCGGGAGGCAAGCGTATTAACAGGTGTGACGCAGGAAGGTAGCCGGGCCGGGCGATGGTAGCCCCGGTCCAAGGATGTAGGGTCAGGGATAGGCAAATCCGTTCCTGTGTGTTTCGAGCACGATCCTGAGATCTGATGGGACCCCCGCATGGGGGGATCCGGTGATCCTATGCTGCCTAGAAAAGCATCGACGCGAGGTTTTAGCCGCCCGTACCCCAAACCGACACAGGTGATCAGGTAGAGAATACCAAGGCGATCGAGAGAATTATGGTTAAGGAACTCGGCAAAATGCCCCCGTAACTTCGGGAGAAGGGGGGCCTGCCCCGTGATACAGACTTGCTTTGTGGAGCGGGTGTGGGCCGCAGAGACCAGGGGGAAGCGACTGTTTACTAAAAACACAGGTCCGTGCGAAGTCGCAAGACGATGTATACGGACTGACTCCTGCCCGGTGCTGGAAGGTTAAGAGGACCGGTTAGCCCCTTGCGGGCGAAGCTGGGAATTTAAGCCCCAGTAAACGGCGGTGGTAACTATAACCATCCTAAGGTAGCGAAATTCCTTGTCGGGTAAGTTCCGACCTGCACGAATGGAGTAACGACTTCCCCGCTGTCTCAACCATAAACTCGGCGAAATTGCAGTACGAGTAAAGATGCTCGTTACGCGCAGCAGGACGGAAAGACCCCGAGACCTTTACTATAGTTTGGTATTGGTGTTCGGAGTGGCTTGTGTAGGATAGGTGGGAGACGTTGAAACCCGGACGCCAGTTCGGGTGGAGTCATCGTTGAAATACCACTCTGGTCACTTTGGACATCTAACTTCGGCCCGTGATCCGGGTCAGGGACAGTGCCTGATGGGTAGTTTAACTGGGGCGGTTGCCTCCTAAAAAGTAACGGAGGCGCCCAAAGGTTCCCTCAGCCTGGTTGGCAATCAGGTGTCGAGTGTAAGTGCACAAGGGAGCTTGACTGTGAGAGAGACATCTCAAGCAGGGACGAAAGTCGGGACTAGTGATCCGGCGGTACATTGTGGAATGGCCGTCGCTCAACGGATAAAAGGTACCTCGGGGATAACAGGCTGATCTTGCCCAAGAGTCCATATCGACGGCATGGTTTGGCACCTCGATGTCGGCTCGTCGCATCCTGGGGCTGGAGTAGGTCCCAAGGGTTGGGCTGTTCGCCCATTAAAGCGGTACGCGAGCTGGGTTTAGAACGTCGTGAGACAGTTCGGTCCCTATCCGCTGCGCGCGCAGGAAATTTGAGAAGGGCTGTCCTTAGTACGAGAGGACCGGGACGGACGAACCTCTGGTGTGTCAGTTGTACTGCCAAGTGCACCGCTGATTAGCTACGTTCGGATGGGATAACCGCTGAAAGCATCTAAGCGGGAAGCTCGCTTCAAGATGAGATTTCCAAACACATTTATGTGTGAGAGGCCCCCAGCCAGACCACTGGGTTGATAGGCCGGATGTGGAAGCGAGGACTAAAGACTCGTGAAGCTGACCGGTACTAATAGGCCAACAACTTACACCACACACAACACACTGCACGCGTCCACTATGTGGTTCCCAACCAACAACCCGGGAACACCAACACAACAACACAACTAAACAGCAACCAAGCACCACAGTTGTAACCACACACACTTCCCACCCCCACACACAGGGGGGACGGGTAACAAGGTTACGGCGGTCATAGCGTGGGGGAAACGCCCGGTCCCATTCCGAACCCGGAAGCTAAGACCCACAGCGCCGATGGTACTGCACCCGGGAGGGTGTGGGAGAGTAGGACACCGCCGGACAACCATTAGGTCGAGACCCCCCAACCCACACGGGTCGGGGGGTCTCCCACATCAACCACCAAAACACCACGAAAGCCCCGCCAACAGACGGGGCTTTCAACGTTTAACCACCCAGACGGGCTACCCCGCGAAGAACTCCGACAACTCCGTGATCAGCTTGTCCGGAGCCCTGTTCGGACCGTCATGGCCGAACCCCGGGAGGATGGTGTAGCTGGAGCCGGACAGGACGTCGTGGATCTGGCCGCAGGCCACCCCGAAGTACGCCGGGCTCTTCTCGCCCACCACAATGAGCGTCTCCAGCGGTAACTCCAGGAACGGCTCCGCCGGCATGTCCGCCGCGATCACTGCTTTGATCTCGCGCACGCCACAGGTCATCAACTCCCGCATCTGCTTACCCAGTGGAGTGCCGGCCGTCAGCTTGGTGGCCAGTGTCAGCATGGACAACGGCATGCGCGAGAAGGCGCCGCCGGTCTCAACTCCCTTGATCAATACGGCAAGGCCGCGGTCATAGTCGCCGGCCGCCGTCGCGCGTTCATACTCCGGTGTCCAGTCCGCCTTGACGCTGTGGTTGACGGAAACTGCGGGGTCGTAGACGGCCAATCGCTCCACGGGTAAGGTCCGAGCGGCGTGCAACGCCACTGCGCCGCCGAAGGAGTGGCCGAACACATCGGTGCTGGAGGTGTGCTTCATGACGGCATCCAAGTCCCGGATGTCGGCCTCGAGGGTGTAATCCTCCGGCTGCGGAGACGAGTCGCCGCGCCCCCGGCGGTTGAACGTATGAACGGGACGCCCAAGGGATTCGCTCAGCTTCTGCGCGAACCGGGTGTAGTCCGAGGCCGTCACCATGGAGGCGGGCACGACGACGACGCCGGACCCTTTCGCTGCCAGGTCACCGCCCGTGGTGAAGAGTTCGAGGTGTCCGCCGTCAGGTGTGGTGATAATCTCGCGCGTCATGAACCGAGCCTAGCTGAGGCACCTGAACACGAACACTGTGTCCACCGACCGCTGAAACCTACTTCTTGAAGTACTCGGAGATATCGCTGACCAGTTCCTTGACGGCCGCGGGGACCGAACCATGGAAGCCTTTGGGCGAGACCTCAAGCGTGCTGCCCGGGACCGCCCTGTTGAGCCGGGACGCAGCCACCTTGTAGAACTGCGGACTCTTTTTGCCCACCATGAAGTGCGTCGTGGGCGGGAGTACGGAGAAGTCCCGGGGCGTGGCGTCGGCTTCGAAGGCAGCCTTGAGTTCTCCTACTCCCGAGGGCAGGAGATCAAGGAACAGTTTGTTGACCTTGGTCCTGGAGACCACTGCCATGAGTCCTGCGAGGATGGGCTCGGGCACGCGGGAAAGCGCGGTTCCGGGATTCATTCCCCGCTTCATGCGGGCCATGGCGCGGCTGACGTCGCCTTTATTCACGGCATCCGCAAAGCCGTCCAGCCAGTCCGTGTCCATGCTTCCGTCGATGTTCACGGCGGCGTCATAGACCGCGAGCTTGGCCGGCTCATTGCGCGTACCGGCAAAGGCTTGTGCAGCGTTGAGGGCGACCGCCCCGCCAAGGCTGTGGCCAAGGATGTTCCGGGCGTCGGTGGCGTCCATGATGGTCCGGACGTCGGCGATCTCCGTGGCCATGGAGTAATTGTGCGGCTGGTCTGTGGATTTGCCCCGGCCGCGGCGGTCATAGACGTCCACGGCCCAGCCCTCGCCGAGTCCCTTCGCCAAGGCCACGGAGAACGGGCGGTAAATCAAAGCTGTCAGGAACGCCCCGCCGATCAGGATCACGCGCCGATCCCCGGGCGCGTCCACCGTCCCGTAGCTGTATAAGGCGAGTTTGCCGCCGTCGTGCGTTCTGACTTCCTGTTCCCTCACCCGGATTATCCTAGGCGCCTACGGGTGCGGGGACGTGACCTCCGGAGAGGAACCGTGCCACCCGTGAGGCCAGCCGCCGGCCCGGACGCAGCGGACCTTCGTGGAATTGCAGGGGGACGATTGCGAAGTCGATAGCGGGAACGGCGTTGGCGAGGGTTCTCCCGGTTTCGGCGAAGTAGGAGGGACTCCACCCTCCACTCAACATGAGTGTCGGTGTGTGCAGCGACCGGAAATCGTCGAGTGAAACGTCCGCTGCCAGGACCGCGCGCATCTCGGTCACCGCGGTGGGCAGAAGCGAGCGCATCTCGAACCCCAGCCGGGTCTGGGCGGAGATGATACTGAGTGTTCGCAATGCGCCCATGGGCAGGTAGGAAATGGGTCCTGCGGTGCCCAGGCCCTGGACCAGATGGGCCCAGGCTTGGTCCAGCCGCCCTGCCGTGACGGCTTCTTCCAGCTCCGGGCGCCACCGGCCGTGGAGGTTGCCGGACAGGGACACCGCGGCGTCGTAGGTCACCAAGCGGTTTATCTTCGACTTCAGCACCGCGTTCAGGGCAACGAAGCCGCCATAACTGTGAGCCACCACGTCAGTGGAACCGCTCTTGTCCATCACTGCACCGAGATCGGCTACCTCAGTCTCCACTGAGTAGTCCGGTGGCTGGGGCGCGGACCTCCCGCGGCCGCGACGGTTGTAGCAGTGAACGGGGCGGCCCAGCATGCGGCTCAGGTTCCGCGCGAACGGCCAGTACAGGGAGTCGGTCACCAGGGTGCCATGGATCATGACGACGCCGGACGGTTCAGCGGGTGCCTGCGAGCCCGGAATGGCGGCATTCGACAGGGGTCGGAAGGTGTGCACCTCAAGCTGCCCACCGCCGTCGTTCGTTTCAACAGTCCACGTCTCCACAGCCCGAGTCTATGTCCGGAAGTAGTGGCCCGTAATCAGCGGTAAACTTAAGGACTGTGACTTCCGCAAACACCCCCGCCCTGAACACCTCCGCAGAGCCTGCCGATGCCAGCGAACAGATGCGCATCCGTATGGAGAAGCGCGCCAAGCTGATTGAGCGTGGTTCGGAGGCCTACCCCGTGGGCGTTGAGCGGACTCATTCCCTTGCTGAAATCCGTGAAAAGTACGCCCACCTCGAGGCGGACGACACCACCGGCGACGTCGTCGGTGTGACCGGACGCGTCGTGTTCATCCGCAACACCGGCAAGCTGTGCTTCGCCACCCTCCAGGAAGGCGGCGTGGACGGCAAGGCCGTGCGCCTGCAGGCGATGCTGAGCCTGGCGAACGTCGGCGAGGAAGCCCTGGCCGAGTGGAAGGCCCTGGTTGACCTGGGCGACCACGTGTTCATCAAGGGCGAAGTGATCTCTTCCCGCCGTGGCGAACTGTCCGTCATGGCCGAGTCCTGGTCCATGGCGTCCAAGGCCCTCCGGCCCCTCCCGGTGCTCCACGCGGAACTCAACGAGGAGACCCGGGTCCGTCAGCGCTACGTGGACCTGATGGTCCGCGACGAAGCCCGTGAAATGGTTTACACGCGTGCGGCAATTACCCGTTCCATCAGGGACACCCTGGACCGCCGCGGTTATGTGGAAGTCGAAACCCCCATGCTGCAATTGGTGCATGGCGGCGCAACGGCCCGCCCCTTCGAAACCCACATGAATGCCTTTGACCAGAAGATGACGCTGCGCATTGCCACCGAGCTCTTCCTGAAGCGCGCTGTGGTGGGCGGTATTGACCGCGTTTATGACATGGGCAGGGTTTTCCGCAACGAAGGCGTGGATTCGACGCACAGCCCGGAATTCACCACCCTGGAATGCTACGAAGCCTGGGCGGACCAATTCGTCATGGCCGAGCGCATGAAGGAAATCATCCTGAATGTGGCTGACGTCGTGGGGACGCGCACCATTCAGACGGAAGCCGGCGAGATCAACCTCGACGGCGAATGGTCCTGGCTTGCGGTGTACCCGGGGCTTTCCGAAGCAGTGGGTGTCGAAATTACCCCGGACACCACGGTGGAGGAATTGCGGGACATTGCTGCCAAGCACGACGTCAAGGTGGACCCCAAGTGGGATGCCGAGAAGCTCGCGGTGGAATTGTTCGGGGAAATCGTCGAACCGACCCTGTTGAACCCGACGTTCGTTTATGATTACCCGCCGTCGGCGCAGCCCCTTGCCCGTCCGCACCGTGAGGACGGCCGGTTGATCGAAGCCTGGGACCTCATTATCGGCGGCATGGAGCGCGGCACAGCGTTCTCCGAGCTGATTGACCCGGTGATCCAGCGCGAGCGGCTCATGGAGCAGTCCCGGCGTTCGGCGGCCGGCGACGACGAAGCCATGCAGTTGGATGAGGACTTCCTCCGCGCCCTGGAATACGGCGCTCCGCCGATGGGCGGCATTGGCCTGGGCATCGACCGCCTTGTGATGATGTTTACCGGCGTGGGCATCCGCGAGACCATCCTGTTCCCGTTGCTGAAGCCTGAGGGGCACTGATCATGGAGTACATTGCCGTCCTGGCGCCCTCTGTTGTAGTTGGTTTGATCTTCTGGTTTGCCATGAAGTCCATATTCAATGCGGACAAATCCGAGCGTGAGGCTGAAGCCCGGGCGCAGGCGGAAGCAAATCTGCGTAATTCGGGTCCTGATGCCGAAGGCAACGCGGCTAAATAGCCTCTGAATTGGCCGGCATTGGGGTTTTATCCACATATGCCTTTGACGCGCATGCTCGCTGTGAACGATAATCAGAAATACAACATGGGGATTTCTGATTATCAACCCTCCAAAAGAGAGGCTACTCATGGCACAAAAAGTAAAAATCATCCTGGTCGATGACTTGGATGAAGGGGCAGCTGATGAAACTGTCCGTTTTGGCCTGGATGGCGTGAGCTACGAGATGGATTTGTCCTCGGCCAACGCTGCTTCCCTGCGTCAAGCCTTGGAGCCTTACGTCGCCAAAGCCCGGAAGACCTCTTCCGGACGCGCAACGAGGGGCCGCACAGCTACCACCCGCAACCAGGATTCCGCGCAGATCCGCCAGTGGGCCCGTGACAACGGTTACACGGTAAACAGCCGTGGACGTATTCAAGCTGAAATTCAGGAAGCGTACCAGAAGGCGAATTCCTGATTCGTCGCCTCAAAGCCCCGGCCGAGTGCCGGGGCTTTGGTCTTTAACGCGGACGTTCAAGAACCCGCTTCCCGGGCGGGAGCGGGGGGCCATGTTTCCCCTGTGGCGAACACGCTCCAAAAGTCCCGCTTCGGCACGTAGCATCAAAGTACGTCGTAGCTAGGAGTGTGGCGAAATGTTTGAGAGATTTACGGACCGTGCCCGTCGCGTGGTTGTCCTTGCCCAAGAAGAGGCACGGATGCTCAATCACAACTACATCGGTACTGAACACATCCTCTTGGGTTTGATCCATGAGGGTGAAGGTGTTGCCGCCAAGGCGCTTGAGTCCTTGAGCATTTCGCTCGACGGCGTCCGGGAACAGGTGCAGGAGATCATCGGCCAGGGCCAGCAGGCTCCGTCCGGTCACATCCCCTTCACCCCGCGTGCAAAGAAGGTGCTGGAGCTTTCCCTTCGCGAGGCCCTTCAGCTCGGACACAACTACATCGGCACGGAGCACATCCTCCTCGGCCTCATCCGTGAGGGCGAGGGCGTGGCAGCCCAGGTGCTGGTGAAGCTCGGCGCGGACCTCAACCGCGTGCGCCAGCAGGTTATCCAGCTGCTCTCCGGCTACCAGGGCAAGGAAACCGCCGGTGCGGGATCCGGCCAGGGCCAGCAGGAAGGCACCCCTGCCGGTTCCGTGGTCCTGGACCAGTTCGGCCGCAACCTGACGCAGGCTGCCCGCGAAAACAAGCTCGATCCCGTGATCGGCCGCGAGCAGGAGATGGAACGAGTCATGCAGGTCCTCTCCCGCCGCACCAAGAACAACCCGGTCCTGATCGGTGAGCCCGGCGTCGGCAAGACCGCCGTCGTCGAGGGCCTTGCCCAGGCGATCGTCCGCGGGGACGTTCCGGAGACCATCAAGGACAAGCAGCTCTACACGCTGGACCTTGGCTCCCTGGTTGCAGGTTCCCGCTACCGTGGTGACTTCGAAGAGCGCCTGAAGAAGGTCCTCAAGGAAATCCGCACCCGTGGGGACATCATCCTGTTCATCGATGAGATCCACACCCTGGTTGGTGCGGGTGCTGCAGAGGGCGCCATTGACGCCGCGTCCATCCTCAAGCCGATGCTGGCCCGTGGCGAACTCCAGACCATTGGTGCCACCACGCTTGACGAATACCGCAAGCACATCGAGAAGGATGCTGCGCTGGAGCGCCGCTTCCAGCCCATCCAGGTCAAGGAACCTTCGGTTGCGCACGCGATCGAGATCCTGAAGGGCCTGCGGGACCGTTACGAGGCACACCACCGCGTGACGATTACCGACGGCGCCCTCGCCTCCGCAGCGCAGCTGGCCGAACGCTACATCTCGGACCGCTTCCTGCCGGACAAGGCGATCGACCTCATCGACGAAGCCGGCGCCCGCCTGCGCATCCGCCGCATGACCGCTCCGCCGGAGCTCAAGGCCATGGACGAGCGCATCGCCGACGTGAAGCTGGAGAAGGAATCGGCTATTGACGCCCAGGACTTCGAAGGTGCCGCTTCGCTGCGCGACAAGGAGCAGAAGCTCATTGCCGAGCGCGCAGAGAAGGAGCGCAACTGGAAGTCCGGCGGCATGGACGACATCTCCGAGGTTGACGAGGACCTGATCGCAGAAGTCCTCGCGAACTCCACGGGCATCCCGGTCTTCAAGCTCACCGAGGAAGAGTCCTCGCGCCTGCTGAAGATGGAAGACGAGCTGCACAAGCGGGTCGTCGGCCAGGACGAGGCCATCAAGGCCCTGTCGCAGGCCATCCGCCGTACCCGTGCAGGCCTGAAGGACCCCAAGCGTCCGGGTGGTTCGTTCATCTTCGCCGGCCCCACCGGCGTCGGAAAGACCGAACTCGCCAAGGCACTTGCGGAGTTCCTGTTCGGTGAAGAGGACGCCCTCATCACGCTGGACATGTCCGAGTACTCCGAGAAGCACACGGTTTCGCGCCTCTTCGGTGCCCCTCCGGGCTACGTCGGGTACGAAGAAGGCGGCCAGCTGACCGAGAAGGTCCGTCGTCGTCCGTTCTCCGTGGTGCTGTTTGACGAGGTTGAGAAGGCGCACGCCGATCTCTTCAACTCGCTCCTGCAGATCCTCGAAGACGGCCGCCTGACCGACTCCCAGGGCCGCGTGGTGGACTTCAAGAACACCGTGATCATCATGACCACCAACCTGGGTACCCGCGATATCTCCAAGAGCGTCGCAACGGGCTTCCAGTCCGGCACGGACACCCAGACCGGCTACAACCGGATGCGTGCCCGGGTCACGGAAGAGCTGAAGCAGCACTTCCGTCCCGAGTTCCTCAACCGTGTTGACGATGTCGTGGTGTTCCCGCAGCTGACGCAGGACGAGATCATCGAGATCGTGGACCTGTTCGTCACCCGCCTGGAGCGCCGCCTCAAGGACAAGGACATGGGCATCGAGCTCACCAAGGCCGCCAAGGTCCTGCTCGCCACCCGTGGTTACGACCCCGCAATGGGTGCCCGGCCGCTGCGCCGCACCATCCAGCGCGAGATCGAGGACCAGCTGTCCGAGAAGATCCTGTTCGGCGACATCCACACCGGCGACATCGTTGTGGTGGACGTCGAGGGTGAAGGTGACGACGCCAAGTTCACGTTCGAAGGCAACGCCAAGCCGCGGATCCCGGAGATCGCTCCGTCCGCGTAAAGGTGGAAGCGCCATAAAGCAGAGTGCCCCGCACATTCTCCTAGGAGTGTGCGGGGCACTTGCTTGTTTGGGATCCGGAATTGAACGGGCCCGGGTAACAGGCAGCAGGAGGGTTGATGCGGGTATTGATGGTGGCCCCGGGAACGCGGGGAGATGTGGCTCCCATGGCAGGACTGGGCAGCAAGCTGCAGGAGCACGGGTTTGAGGTTGCCGTGGCCGGCAATCCTGCCTACGAATCGGTGGTGGTGTCGGCCGGATGCGAGTACAGGGAACTCCCTGGCAGCCTGACCCGGATTATCCAACGCGGTGCGGCGGGAGCGGAGCCGGCCGTCAGCGGGATGCTTGAGTCCTGGCGTGGGTTGCGCACCTACATGGACCAGGCGGCCACGGGGACTTTGGCTGCGGCGGAACGTGGAGCGGACCTCATCATGGCCAACTCCGTGGCTCCCTACGCTTATGACGTCGGCGAAGCGCTGGGCATCCCGGTCATCGGTGCCCACCTGCAGCCCGTTGAGCCAAGTGCTGCGTATCCGCCGGTGATGTTGGGCTCCGCACGTAACCTCGGACGGCTGGGCAACAGGCTGATTGGTGAACGGGTGGCTTCCGGGCCCGCGCCGTACGACGCCCCGAGCGCACGCATACGCCGGGAGTTGGGGCTTCCAAAACTGTCGCGCCAGACGGCTGACCGACGTCGGCGGCGCACCAAGGCGACCATCCTCCATGGCATCAGCCCCACAGTCCTGCCGCGCCCGGCGGATTGGCACGACGGCCTGACGATGGGCGGCTACTGGTGGCCGCCGGCAAGGCCGGAGTGGAAGCCGGACTCCTCATTGGTGGATTTCCTGGCCGCCGGACCGCCTCCTGTCTACGTGGGATTTGGCAGCGGCGCGCAGCTGGACGCAGACCTGGCGCTGGAAGCCGTCAGGCTCGCCGGAGAGCGCGCCGTCTTGCAGGGCGGGGGCGTGCAGGAGCCTGATGCCATCAGCATCGAGGATGTGCCCCATGAGTGGCTCTTTCCCCGGATGGCGGCCGTTGTGCACCACGCCGGATCAGGTACGACGGCGGCTGGCCTCCTCGCCGGGGTCCCCACCGTCTGCGTGCCGGTCTTCACGGACCAGCCCTTGTGGGCCTCCCGGGTGGCCGCCCTTGGTGCAGGCCCTGGACCCATCCCTTTCAAGCGACTGACAGCGGCGCGCCTCGCAGCGGCAATCAAAGCCGCGGTCAGCACGTCATCGTACGCTGACCGGGCGCGGGTCCTGGCCGCCAGCATCGTCGCGGAAGACGGCGTGGCGCCGGTGCTGGATGCACTCCGGAGAGTCCAAAGTATGTGAAAGCACTGTTTCACTCTTAGTGAACTACCCTGTGATGCGCGGCACATTCCCTGTTGAATCAGAGTATGGACTCGACTGACTCTGACAACCCGGGCACGCAACCGGAGACGCCTTTCCACGATCTGGAGCACTATCTTTCAGTTCCCCGCGTGGGCGGACTCACCATCAGCCCCGACGGCAGGCGGCTGGTCACCACCGTTGCCACCCTCAATGGCAAGGGAACCGAATACGTCACGGCTCTGTGGGAGCTGGACCCTGCCGGGGAGAAGCAGGCCAGGCGCATCACCAGGAGTGCCAAGGGAGAGGCGGGCGCCGCCTTCGCAGCCAACGGCGACCTCTACTTCACGTCCGCACGCCCCGACCCGGAGACCCCCGATGAGGACCCTGTCAGCGCCCTGTGGTTGCTGCCGGCGGACGGGGGAGAGGCCCGGGTGGTGCACTCGCGGGCAGGCGGAGTCAATGCAGTCCTCGCCGCCAAGGACGCCGATGCGACGTTCGTTGTGGGGGAGGTCCTGGCCGGTTCCACCGACGAAGAGAATGACAAGGAGCGGCGGAAAGCCCGCAAGGACAACAAAGTTTCGGCGATCCTGCACAGCGGCTACCCCGTCCGATACTGGGACGCGGACCTGGGCCCGTCGCAACCGCGCATCTTCGCTGTGGAACCCGGCGAACAGAACGAGCCCGGAAAGCCTTCCACCGTGGACGCCCAACCGCCGGTCGAACTGCGGAACCTGACCCCCGGCGTCGGAGGTTCGCTCCGGGAAGCACAAACCGTGGTGAGCCCCGATGGGAAGACCATCTACACGAGCCTCACGAAGGCGCTCGCCAAGGCCGACAGCCGCGAGGTGCTCGCCGCCGTCGAAGTCGCCACCGGAGCCGTGAAGGTACTGCTGGACCGCGAAGGCATGAGCTACTTCCCCGGGCCGGTCAGCCCGGACAACCGCACCCTGGTTGTGCAGAGCGAAAGCGACACCACGCCCACCCAGGCCCCGCAGGTCAAACTGCACCTGCTGGACGTTTCAGGCGGCGAAACCACGGAGCTGATCCCGTTTGCCCACGACTGGGACCGCTGGGCGCACCCGGTCGCCTGGCTTCCGGACGGCAGCGCGGTCCTGGTGACAGCGGACGACGACGGCGCGTCGCCGGTTTTCCGAATCAACGTCGCTGACGGTGCGGTGACGCGCCTGACGAAGGACGCAGCGGCCTACACGGACGTAGTGGCCTCGCCGGACGGGGTGAGCGTCTTTGCGCTCCGGAGTTCCTATGACTTCCCGGCCGAAGCAGTCCGGATCGATGGTGCCACCGGCGATGTGGTCCGCCTGCCTGCCCCGGCGGAACGTCCCGTGCATCCCGGCCGCCTGGAGCTGGTGGCAACAACCACTGCCGACGGTTCGCGGGTGCCGGCGTTTCTTGCGTTGCCGGATCACGCCTCCGGTGATCAGCCCGTACCCCTTCTCCTCTGGATCCACGGCGGTCCGCTCAATTCCTGGAACGCCTGGACATGGCGCTGGAACCCGTGGCTGATGGTGGCCAAGGGGTACGCCGTGCTGCTTCCCGACCCGGCATTGTCCACCGGCTACGGGCAGGACTTCATCCAGCGCGGATGGGGTGAATGGGGCAAACGGCCGTTCGAGGACCTGATGGCCATCACCGATGCCGTGGTGGCACGGCCGGACATCGATGAAACGCGGACCGCGGCCATGGGTGGCTCGTTCGGTGGATACATGGCGAACTGGGTAGCGGGGAAAACGGATCGGTTCAAAGCGATCGTTACCCACGCAAGCCTCTGGGCACTGGACCAATTCGGCCCTACCACCGACGCTGCCCAGTACTGGCTCAAGGAAATGACGGCGGAGATGGCGATGGAGAATTCGCCGCACCTCAACGTGGGAAACATCAAGACGCCCATGTTGGTGATCCACGGGGACAAGGATTACAGGGTGCCGATCGGGGAAGGGCTGCGGCTTTGGTACGAGCTGCTCTCCTCCTCGCAGCTTCCGGCCGACGGGAATGGCCATAGCCCGCACCGCTTCCTGTACTTCCCGGACGAGAACCACTGGGTACTCCAACCCCGGCATACGAAGATCTGGTACGAGGTGGTTGAGCACTTCCTGGCCAAGCAGGTGCTGGGCTTCGACGTGGAGCTGCCGGAGGAGCTCGGGCTGTAAGGAGCTGCCGGCACTCAGCCCTGCGACATGCGGCGTATGCCGGCAGCGTAGGCGTCCAGGACCTCAAGGATGCCGGGGTGCTGCCTCATGAGTAGGCTGATTAACCAACACTTACGGCCCTAAGTGTTGGTTAATCAGGGTCTAACCAACACTTAGCCGCATAAGTGTTGGTTGGGTCGTGCCTAAGTTACGGATGACAGCCGATGACGGGCGGCGGAAACAAGCACCTGTGCGGCTGGCTAGGATGGTGGAGTGGATTCCGCCTTCAGCATTCGCCCTGCCCGCACCAGCGACGTCGCGGCGATCAAGGGGCTCGTGGCTCCATTGGCCGAGGAGAGGATCCTGATCTCCAAGGAAACCGTGGCGTATTACGAAAGCCTCCAGGAGTTCCAGATCGCCGAGTCGGACGATGGCGAAGTTATTGGTTGCGGCGCCCTGCACGTCATGTGGGAAGACCTCGCCGAAATCCGCACTCTCGCGGCCGCCGACTCCTGGCGGGGCAAAGGCGTGGGCCACGTCCTGGTGGAAAGCCTCGTGGAAAAGGCGCGGACCCTCGGCGTCAGCCGCGTATTCTGCCTGACGTTCGAGGTGGACTTCTTCGTCCGCCATGGATTCGAAGTCATGGCCGACCAGTCCGCCGTGGATCCCGAGGTGTATTCGGAACTGCTGCGCTCGCATGACGAAGGCGTGGCGGAGTTCCTTGATCTTGCCCGGGTAAAACCAAATACCTTGGGCAACACCCGTATGATCAAGCACCTCTAGCCCCACCTCCAACAATTCCCGGACAGGCGCCGAAATTATGGGTGATTTAAAGTATCTTCTCTTATCTAAATTTGATGGATAAACTGATTCAGGCTTGCTGGGGAGCTTCCGCCACATCGGTTCATCGAGAGAAGATCATGCAGTCCCACGCGTCCTTTCTAGGCATTTCAAGCGTTTCAGAACTCAAACTCAGCGTGCGCGGTCCAGTGTTCACGCCTACCGATCCAGGGTTCGCTGAAGAAGTAGCGGCCTTCAACCTTTCAACACAGCACCAGCCGGATGTTGCGTTCGGCGCCCTCGACGCCGAGGACGTCGCAACCGCGGTGAAATGGGCAGCGGAGCAGGGCATGCCCGTTGCCGTCCAGTCCACCGGCCACGGTGCCTCCAATGCAATTCAGGGCGGCTTGCTGATCAGCACCCGCCGGATGTTGGAACTGAGCATAGATCCCGTCGAAAGGACCGCCCGCGTTGGTGCGGGCGTCCGATGGAAGGCGGTGGTTGACCACGCTGCAACCTTCGGCCTGATGGGTCTGTGCGGTTCCACCACGGACGTGGGCGTGGTGGGCTACACGCTTGGCGGCGGCCTGCCGATCATGGGCCGCAAGTACGGCTTCGCTTCCGACCACGTCATCGCCTTCGAACTCGTCACGGCCGACGGCACCCAACGACGCGTGTCCAAGGACGAGAACCCGGAACTGTTCTTCCTCCTCAGGGGAGGAAAGGGCAACTTGGGGATCGTCACGGCAATCGAGTTCCACCTGTTTCCCAGCGAAGACATCTTTGCCGGCGGCGTCTATTTTGACGGCCAGCATGCGGCAACAGTCCTCGATCAGTTCAGCCGGTGGGTGGACACCCTTCCAACGGAAGCATCGGCGTCGTTGGCTTTCCTGCGGCTGCCGGACATGGACATCATCCCGGAACCACTCCGCGGGAAGTTCGTGGTGCACCTCCGTTATGCGTACCAAGGTGATGCCGCAGTGGCCACCCAACTTCTGGAGCCCATGCGCCAGTGCGCCCCCTTCATGATGGATGCCACGGGTCCGCTTGAGTCCACGCAGTTCGATTCAATCCACCAGGACCCGGACCAACCGGTTCCGGCCCGTGAGCGGGGTTTCCTGCTGGACCGGCTGGATCACCAGGCCAAGGAGGCCATCCTGCGGCACTTCGGTCCCGGCGTCGAAAGTCCCGTTCTCATGGCGGAGCTTCGCCTCCTCGGCGGTGCCCTGGCGGTTTCGGCCGACGGTGAGGACAGCGTCAGCGGCCGCGACGCGGCATTCAGTTTCTTCATGGCAGGGATAGCCGTCCCGCCCTTGGCGGAGCTGCTTCCGCAGGTGTACGACGCCGTCCAGGAGGATCTGCGCGAGGCCTCCAGCGGTTCGACTTTCGTGAACCTGCACGGGCACTTTGTTGATGCCGAGGACCGCGACCGGGCTTGGGCTCCACGCATCCGGGAGCGCCTGAAGAGGGCCAAAGCGGAAGTCGACCCGAACAACATGTTCAGCTTCGGACATGTCGTAGGGCTGCCGGTCATCGATCAGACCGTACTGCTCGAGGACGTTGTCACGACCGGCGGCGACGCCGTGCCGGGCAACTAGGAACACGCCGTGCAAGACCGAGTAACGTTCCCGGACTTCTCCGCGTTCCAGATTGAGATCCCTTACGGTTCCTGGCTCCACGAGTCGGGATGGTCCGGAGGGCACCCGTCCCACGAGATCTCCTCCGACTTCTGGCCCGACGTGCAGGCCAGCCATGATCGGGAGCCCTCCGACGTTGCCAAACAAGGCGGCTAAGAGGACCCCTTGGAGGCCTACCATGGCCGCGGCTGCCGGTAGTAGGGTCAGAGCACCAGACCACTGCAGGCTCAGGAGCATCGACCATGAAAAAGCTCATCAATGATCCACGTGCGGTGGTGGACGAATCCGTCGAGGGTTTCGGTATGGCGCATGCCGACCTCGTGGACGTCCACCCCGACCCCAAATTCGTCGTCCGCAAGGGTGCGCCGGTGAAGGGAAAGGTCGCCTTGGTATCGGGCGGGGGCAGCGGCCACGAACCGCTGCATGCAGGCTTCGTTGGACTCGGCATGTTGGACGCCGCAGTGCCGGGAGCCGTGTTCACCTCACCCACACCCGACCAGATCATCCCGGCGACCACCGCGGTGGACTCCGGTGCCGGCGTCGTACACATCGTGAAGAACTACACCGGTGACGTCCTGAACTTCGAGACCGCAGCGGAAATGGCCCAGGCCGAAGGCGTGGCCGTCCGCTCGGTGCTCGTGAACGACGACGTTGCCGTGGAGGACTCGCTGTACACGGCCGGGCGGCGCGGCGTCGGCGGGACGGTCCTCGTGGAGAAGATCGCGGGGGCCGCCGCCGAACGGGGCGACGACCTTGATGCCGTAGCCGCCATCGCCGAGCGCGTGGTGGCGAACGTCCGGACCATGGGCGTGGCACTCTCCGGTTGCACGGTCCCGCACGCGGGCACGCCGAGCTTCGAACTCGCTGATGACGAGATTGAGATCGGAATCGGCATCCACGGCGAACCAGGCCGGCACAAGATTGCCATGGAACCCGCGGATGCCATCACCGACCGGCTGCTGGAACCTGTGCTGGAGGATCTTTCCATCGCCTCCGGGGACAAGGTCCTGCTGTTCGTCAACGGCATGGGCGGCACGCCCCTGAGTGAGCTGTACATCGTCTACCGCCGGGCGGCGCAGGTGCTCGCCGAACGGGGTGCCACTGTGGAGCGTTCGCTGGTTGGCAATTACGTGACCTCCCTGGAGATGCAGGGATGCTCCGTGTCGGTGCTTCGCCTGGACGATGAACTGACCACCCTTTGGGACGCTCCCGTCCATACTGCGGCCCTCCGTTGGGGAGTGTGAGACGTGGGGTTGGGTGTTGATTGGGCTGTGAAGTGGCTGAATCTCTCAGCTGAGGCCATGGCCGAACATCGTGTGGAACTGATTGAACTTGACCGGGCAATCGGGGACGCGGACCACGGCGAAAATATGGACCGCGGCTTCCAGGCAGTCCTGCAGAAACTCAACGAGTCACCACCGGAAACGGCCGGGGCAGCGTTGAAGGCTGCGGCCATGGCGCTGATGTCCAAGGTGGGCGGCGCCGCAGGGCCGCTTTACGGGACTGCCTACCTCCGTGCCGCCACCTCGCTGGGGGATGCGTCCGAGCTCGACGCCGGAGCAGTGGCGTCCGCCTTGGCGGCTGCCCGTGACGGAGTGGTGGCGCGCGGAAAGGCCGAATTGGGTGACAAGACCATGGTGGACGCCTGGACGCCGGCCGTGGAAGCAGCCCAAAAGGCTGCGGACAACGGCGACGACGCGTTGTCCGCCCTGCAGGCGGCCGCAGAGGCTGCGGAAACAGGTGCCGTGGCAACCGACCCGCTCGTCGCCCGCAAAGGCCGGGCCAGCTACCTGGGTGAACGCAGCGCAGGACACCGGGACCCGGGGGCTGCGTCCACGGCGCTTTTGCTCCGGGCGGCTGCGACGGCGGCGGACGGCGCATCCGGCGGTACCGGCGGATGACGGTTGGGATCGTGGTCGTCTCGCACAGCAGCAAGATCGCTGAGGGTGCGGTTGAGCTGGCCACCCAGATGGCGTCCGACGTCGGACTCGTCGCCGCCGGGGGAACTGACGACGGGCGGATCGGCACCAGCTTCGAGAAGGTGCTGGCCGCCGTCGAGCAGTCCCTTGCCGAAGCCGCAGGCGACGGCGTGGTGGTGCTGACGGATCTGGGTTCGGCGGTGATGACCGCGGAGTCGGTGAAGGAGTTTGCCAGCGAACCGGACGCGGTGCACCTGGCTGACGCGCCCCTTGTCGAGGGACTCGTTGCCGCGGCCGTCGCTGCCCAGGGCGGTGCCGGCGTCGAGGAGGTGCGGAAGGCCGCTGAAGCGGCCGGGGGTGCCGTCGCTGCGCCGGAGGCAGCGGGAGTGCAGGAACCGGACGTAACGGCCGATTTTGAGCTCATCAATCCGCTGGGAATGCACGCCCGGCCTGCTGCGAAGATCGCCGGAGGACTTTCCGGGATGGACGCAGAGGTGACCATCAACGGCGCCGATGGAGCATCGATCATGGAACTCATGACCCTGGCTGCAGGGCAGGGTGCCACGCTCCATGTTGAGGCGCGCGGCGAGGATGCGCAGAAGGCCGTTGACTACGTCCGTGGCTTGGTGGCGGACGGATTCGGCGAACTCTAATTCGCGACATTTTGCGCCAAGAGATTGATAAGTATCCTGATTAGTGATGTTGTAGTAGTACAGGTTCACTACAAGAAAGAGGTGCAAGCATGGGTGCCGATGACAAGATGGAGAACGCTGGCGACAAGATCGCAGGCAAGGCAAAAGAAGCCGCCGGTAAGCTGACCGACAACGAGCGCCTCGAAGCCGAAGGCAAGGGTGATCAGGTCAAGAGCGACCTCAAGGGCGCCGGCGAGAAGGTAAAAGACGCCTTCAAGAAGGACTAATTTTCACATCGTCAGGGCCGCTGTGTCACAGCGGCCCTGACGTGTTTCTACGCATTGACGATCTTGAACCCGAGGGAGATTCCGTGAACTTTCTGGTTAAACTTTTCGGCCTGGTGATCAGCCTCGGAGCCGGTGCGCTTGCGAACAAAACCCTTGAGGGACTTTGGGAGAAGAAAACGGGCAGGCCTGCTCCCAAGGACGGAACCGACCTGGACGATGCACTTCCGGGCGTTCTTGTTTTTGCCGTCGCCTCCGCCGCAGTAGGAGCCGTGGTCCACGTCCTTACCCAGCGAGGTACCAAGAGCGCTATTGAGCGCATGAAGAAAACCGCAGATGAGGTCTAGCGAAATGGCTATAGCGAAGCATCCCAGTGTTGTTATCGATTGCCCGGACGCGCGCGCCCTGGCCAACTTCTATGGCGAGCTGCTGGGTTGGGAAGTGTCCAACGAAGAGGGCGACTGGATGGACATCCGTCCCGCCGACGGCAGCAACTGTATTTCCTTCCAGCAAGTAGACGTCTACCAGGCACCGGTGTGGCCCGGCCAGACCATTCCGCAGCAGATGCACTTCGATGTGGTGGTGGAGGATCTCGACGAGGCTGAAAAAGCCGTCCTGGCGCTGGGAGCCAGCAAGGCCGACCATCAACCGGGCGAGACGTTCCGGGTGTTCCTCGATCCGGCCGGGCATCCGTTCTGCCTCTGCCTCTCCTAGCCGGAATTAGTCCTTTGCCGAACCGGGTTCGCTGAGCCGGCGGCCAAAGGCGGCGCCGGCGGCGTCGGGCAGGATGTTGGAACCCAAACCCATGGTGCGGGACTTGACGGAGCCTCCCAGGGCCGTTCCCTCACCCTTCATGAGGGCCCTGAAACCTTGCTCCGCCACCTGCGCCGCGTCGTCCTTCTCTTCGCTTCCCACTTTGGTGTCCAGGAGGCCTGCCTTCTCGAAGAACGGCGTCTCCGTTGGCCCGGCAGGAGCGTTGTGACGCTGACGCCTGTGTCCTTCAGTTCATTTCGCAGCGCCTGTCCGAAGGATTGAACGAACGACTTGGAAGCCCCGTAGATCGCTTGGAAGGGCGCGGGTGTGCGGGCAATGATCGACGACGTGAACAGGATCCGGCCGCTGCTGCGGGCGGCCATGTCCCTGGCCACCCACTTCGCGATGCTGACGGCGGCGGCGACATTGAGGTCGATGATCCTCAGCTCCTGGGCGAGGTCCGTCTCGATGAAGGGCCCGCCGACGCCGATGCCGGCGTTGATGGCAGCGGCTTCGAGGGGTTTGCCGAACGCACTGACCGCCGTCTGCAGGGTTCCGGAACCGGACCTCTCGGCCAGGTCTATCTGAAGCGGAGTCGGTGTTCCGCCCAAGCCAGCCAGGCTTTCGGCCGCGCTGCGGATGTCCTCTCCGTCGGCCACCATGATGGTGTCGAAGCCGTTGCTGAGGAACTGTTTCGCAAGCTCGTAGCCGATGCCGGAGGAAGCTCCTGTGACCAAGGCCAGGGGATTGTCGCTGGTTTCCATGATTCTAAGGGTACTTAGTATTTGGTGGAATGGCACGGGTGGAGCCGGCCCTTCTTTGCAGCGGTGGAGGCTCCTGACCGGTTCCCGTTCAGCCGACGTGGACCCACGGGCGCTTGCTGACATCGGGAACTGCTTCGCGAAGGACTTCCCGGGTAACGGGTGCAATTTCGCCCTCGCCGAGGACCAGGAACCTGAAGAGATTCGTCAAGGGATTGCCTTCGGTCCAACGGAAGTAAATGTGCGGCATGAGCCCGGTGGCGTCCCTGATGTGGAGAAGGACGGAGGCAATGGTGTTTGGAACCACCGGGCCATGGACTTCGAGGATCTTGTAGCCGTGGCGGGTGACGCCGCGAACGTGGAGTTCTGTTTCGAAATCGGATGAATCGTCCACGATCACTTCGAGGAAGAGGGGATCGTGAGCGAGGGGAAGGTGGCTCACCTCGATGGCCGAAGCGAGCTTATCCCGGTAGGCCGCAGCAGAAACACGCAGCGGCTCGTGGGCGATGAGGGCGATGGGGCCTTCCCAGGTGGTGGACATGAACTCCAGTGCCTGCTCGTCGAGGTGAACCCGGGTGGCATGAAGTTCAAAAGAGCGCCGGACGCGGGAGAGCAGGGAAATCACCACGATGCCCAGGATGAAGATTGCCGCGATCCTGATGCCCTCCGGGCGCTCAATGACATTGGTGATGGTGGTGTAGATGAAAACAGCGGCGATGGCACCAAAGCCCACGGTTCGTTTGGGTTGTTGCTTCCGACGGGCCGACAGCGTGACGGCGACGGCGGCGGAGGTCATGAGGACCAGGACGCCGGTGGCGTAGGCACCGCCCTGGGCGTCGACGTCGGCGTCGAAGATGACCGTGATGAAGAACGCCACGAACGTGAAAACGAGCACCAACGGTCGGACGGCTTTTGCCCAGTCCGGGGCCATGCCGTACCGGGGAAGGTACCTCGGTACCAGGTTCAGCAGACCGGCCATGGCGGAGGCGCCGGCGAACCACAGGATCGCGATGGTGCTGATGTCGTAGACGCTGCCGAAACCGGTCCCCAGGTACTCGTGGGCGAGGTAGGCCATGGCGCGGCCGTTCGCCTCTCCTCCTGCTTGGAATTCGTGCTCCGGGATGAGGACCACGGTGATGAAGCTGGTGGTGAGGAGAAAGCCGCTCATGATCAGCGCGGCACTGGTGAGCATGCGCCGGGTTCCCCTGATGCGGCCTGCCGGGTTGGCTTCGGAGTCCCTGGCATCGCCGCGGACCTGGGGCATCACCGCAACGCCGGTTTCGAATCCGGACAGGCCAAGGGCCAGTTTCGGGAAAACAACCAACGCGACCGCCACGGCCATGAGCGGGTTCCCATGGGAGGTCACCAAGGTGTTCCACCAACCGTTGACGGCCAGCGGATGCGTGAAGACCTGGACCAGGGTCACGGCCACCACCACGGCATTGAGTGCAAGATACAAGGCAACCAGAACGACGGCGACCCCGATTGCTTCCCTGAATCCCCGCAGGAAAACAGCGCCCAGGAGTGCCAGCAGGAACAGGGTGATCAGCACGTTCTGCCCGTGCAACCAGCCGGGAACAACAGGATTCTCAATCAGGTGCGCAGTGGCGTCGGCAGCGGAAAGCGTCATGGTGATCATGAAGTCTGTTGCGGCGAAGCCAAGCAGGACCAGGACCAGTAGCTTGCCGCGCCAGCGGGGCAGCAAACGTTCGAGCATGGCGATGGACCCTTCGCCCCGGTGGCTTTCACCGGCCACGCGCCGGTAGACCGGCAGGGCACCGAGAAGTGTCACGGCGACCAGCACCAAGGTAGCCAGCGGCGAGATGACGCCGGCAGCGAGGGCAGCGATGGCCGGCTGGTAGCCCAAGGTAGAGAAGTAGTCCACACCCGTCAGGCACATGACCTGCCACCACGCATGCTTCCTGGTATGGGCATCGCCCACAGCACCCGGGCCCTGGTGGAGGCCTTTACTGTCCTGCAGCCCGAACAGCAGCCAGTTCTTCAGGGCCTCCCCGCCTTTTGGGCGGAGTGCAGACGGATCTGCCGGGGGCCTGCTCAACGTGGTCATGGATTCCTTTCCGCGTTGCAAGACGTCGGCACCGCGTTCAGTGCGAAGCTAACACCGGCCATGAACTGCGGATCGGGAAAGGAGTTTTTCTTGATAAATCTTTTACGCCCGCCACTTCGGAGTCTCCGCGGGCACGCGCGCGGCCGGTTTCAGGGCTCGAAGCGGTACCCCATCCCGGCCTCGGTGAGCAGATGTTTGGGCCGGGCCGGGTCGCTCTCAAGCTTCCGGCGCAGCTGCCCCATGTAGACGCGCAGATAATGGGTCTCGTCGGCATAGCCCGGCCCCCACACTTTCGCCAGCATCTGCTGTTGGGTGATGAGCTTGCCGGGGTTCCGCACCAGCAGTTCAAGGATCGCCCACTCCCGGGGCGTCAAACGGACCGCGGCTCCGTTCCGAAGCACCTTCCGGTTGGCCAGGTCGACCTCAAAATCCCCGACGTCGACCGTCGGGCCGTGCGCCCCGACGTCGGGGGCCAAACGGCGCCCGGCGACGCGGAGCCGCGCCAGAAGCTCATCGAGTCCGAACGGCTTCGTGACGTAGTCGTCGGCACCGGCATCCAGCGCCCGCACCTTGTCGACGGACCCGTGGCGGGCTGAAAGGACAATGATCGGCGTGATGCTGGTGCGGCGGATCCTGGCGATGACGTCCACGCCGTTGATGTCCGGCAGCCCGAGATCCAGGACGATGACATCGGGCGCGCTGGTTTCGGCGTGGTTCAAAGCTGACAGTCCGTCCAACGCCGTCAACACCCGGTAGCCCTCTGCCTGCAGGTTGATTTGCAGGGCCCGAAGGAGTTGCGGTTCGTCATCCACCACCAGAACGGTCCTCACGATGCGCTCCCCACGGCCCTCTTGGACGGGCCGGTGCTGCCCGGGCCGCTGCTGCCCGGGCCTGTGGAGAGCGGCAACCGGATCACCATCGTCAGGCCGCCACCCGGCGTCGGCTGGGCAATCAGCTCACCGCCCATCGCTTCGGTGAAGCCTTTCGCCACAGCCAAACCCAAACCTATGCCCGAGCCTTCCGGGGCATCATCGAGCCGTTGAAAAGGCTGGAACATCGCCACCACGCCGCCCTCCGCGACGCCTTGGCCGTGATCGACAATCCGGAGCTCGCCGCAGGGCCGGCCATTCACCATGGCAACCCCGGCTGCGCCGGACGCGCCAACAATGACGACGTCGGACCCGGGTGCATATTTCAGCGCGTTCTCAACGATGTTGGCTATCACCCGTTCAAGCATGCCGATGTCCGCCTCGATCACCGGCATGTTGGGGGCGAGCTCTACCCGGATCCCTCCTGAAGGCAGGCCCCGCAAGGCGTCCTCAATGGCATCGCGCCACGTCACCGGGGCGGACAACGGAGTGGCCGAACCGCTGGATATGCGGGACATGTCCAGCAGTCTGGCAATCAGTGAGTCGAGCCGGTCGGCATAGGAATCGATGGTGTCCAGCATCTCCGTCTCCAAGGCTTGGGGCAGCCGCCCTTTTTGCCGCTGCAAGGCCGTGACGGCCAGTTTGATGCCGGCCAGGGGAGTCCGCAGGTCGTGGCTGACGGCCCGCAGGATGGACGTGCGGATGCTGTTGCCCTCAGCCAGTTTCCTGGTGCTTCTGAGCCGGTTGTGAAGCAGCTCCCGCTGGCGCAGCAGGAGAAGATGGGCGCCGTGGGCGGACAGGAGCCGCCGGTCGCTCGCCGTTAAGGTCCGGCCGGACAGCACCAGCGCAGTATGGGGATCAGCCAGCTCGACGGCGTCAGTACCTGGCGTTGCTGCGTCCGGTGAGGGTGGCCTGCTTCCGGAAAAGGCTTGCAGCTGCCAGGGCCGGTCGTTCGCATCGGACGGCCTGGTGAAAAGGCCTGCAGATTGCACCTGGAAGGTCTCCCGGGTCTTGCCGAGGAAGGTTTCCACGGAATCGTCCGATATCAAGGCGTCCCTGGCCAAGCCGGCCAGGGTCCCGGCCTCGGCTTGGGCCCGGGCGGCTTCACGGGTCCTTCGCGTCGAGATGTCCACGAGCAGTGACACCGATACTGCTGCGCAGAGGAATACCAGCAACGCAAAGAAGTTCTGGGGGTTGCTGATGCCCAGCGTCCCTACCGGCTCCGTCTCGAAGTAATTCAACAGCAACGAATCCAGAAGGGCTGCCAGCACTGCCGGCCACAGGCCACCAACGAACGCTACGGTCACTACCCCGGTCAAGTGGATGAGTACGTGCGTGGCGAGGTTCAGATCGGGGACAACTGCCAACACAGCGGTACTCAGGGCCGGCAGGAGGAACGCCAGGATGAATCCCGCGATTGTCCTGGTCCGCCCCAATGAGCCGGACGGGAGCTGCGGGAGGGTCCTCGGCCCGGCCGAACGGGAGACCATGTGAACGTCAATATCTCCCGATCCGCTCACGACCCTGTAGCCCACGTTGCCGCCCAACACACGGCCGGGGAGCCGGCGGTGCGGTACGCCCACCACAATCTGCGTAGCATTCACGCTCCGGGCAAACTCCAGCAAGGACTTTGCAACGTCCTTTCCGACAAGCGTGTGATAGCTGCCGCCCAACTCCTCAACCAGCCGGCGCTGCTCAACCAACAAGCGGGAGTCCGCCGTCGGGTTCTCTCCGGGGCGGGCTACATGGACAGCCAGCAAGTCCCCGCCATTGATCCGGGACAGGATACGGAAAGCCCGCCGGATCAACGCCTCGTCGTCCGGGCCGTTGCCTAGCGCCACCACAACGCGCTCGCGGGCAGGCCACGTCGCAGTGATGCCTTCATTGGCCCGGTATTCAGCCAATCCCTCGTCCACCCTGTCCGCCAGCCAGATCAAGGCGATCTCGCGAAGAGCAGTGAGGTTGCCAAGCCGGAATTCATTGGCTAGGGCAGCGTCCACCATGTCCTGCGGGTAGATGTTCCCGGCCAACAGCCGTTCCTGGAGTAGCTCCGGCGCAATATCAACGAGTTCAATGTGGTCCGCGCGGCGCACAATGTCATCCGGAATGGTTTCCGTTGGCGGTTGTCCAGTTATTGAGGAGACGACGTCGCTCAGCGAAGCCAAGTGCTGGATACTGGCGGTCGACAGCACATCAATCCCGGACGCGAGCAGCAGTTCGATGTCCTGCCACCTATGCGCGAACCGGCTCCCGGGGGAGTTGGAATGGGCGATGTCGTCCACAACAACAATGTCCGGGTGCCGGCTTACCACTGCGTCCACATCCCATTCCGGATCCGGGCCGCCGGAAAGGTCGCCTTGGCGGTGCCCGATGGCCTCGAGACCCAAGACGAGGCCCTGGATGTCGTTCCTCCCGTGATCATCGATGATGCCGACAACAACATCCCGGCCCAGCGCCGCAAGCTGACGGGCTTCCTGGAGCATGGCGAAAGTCTTGCCCACACCAGGCGCCGAGCCCAGAAAAACGCGAAGAGTACCTCTTGCCACACTCACAGTCTTGCACCATCAAACGCTGCCGGCGTAGGACGCCGGAGTCCTCGGGTCAAGAAACCCGGGTGTTCGGGGGGGCAGGCCCTATCCGTCCAGCGGTCGACAGCCCTCGGCCGGCACTTCCACGGGCTTGCCGGCAGGCCTGTGGAAGGAATCCAAATACAGTCTGTAGGAGTCTACGCTGGCGCTCGCGGGCCCGGCTGAGCACTCGCACCTGTAAACGAAACGCATCCAGGCATGACCGACCAGCGCCCGCACCCAGGCTTCGCACTCGTCCGCCGGAATCTCAGCGTGCAGCCCGGTTTCCTCGTGGTGGGCGGCCAGGGAAAGCGTGACGCAGGTCCCGGACGGCGCGGGTCCAGGGGCGAACCAGCCAAGCTCCACAGCTTCTGCAACCAGCGTCAGTTTGATGGTGGCGTCCTCCATGGAAGGGACTGGTCCCAGTCGGTGGAGGCGGCGACCGGAGCGGTGGTCACTCGGCGATGTGAGATCTGTCAGGAGACTCTTCAGCTCCGGCCCATGGGCGCGCTGTATGCGGGCGGCCAATTCCGTTGCGGAGGCAACGCGCGTATCCATGGCTTTTTCCATACTGCGCACGACGCCTCCCAACCGTTACCTACACGCAGGAGCGAGACTACCCGGCGGGGAATTAATTAGCCAGAGCCATGCCACTATTCCTGCCGTAGTCCCGTTTCATCCAGGACGAGGCTGGCCGTCACGACTCTCTGGCACTGCTCACCGAAGGGGAATCCACCCTTGGGGGTGAAGGTCAGCGTCCGTGAAGGAAGAGCAGTTCCTGCCGGCGCGGTGCCGCTCACCGTCGCGTCCAAGGGGGATTCAGCCAACGCCGGCAACTCGAGGAATCCACGCATGGTCCCGTCAGGGGAGGACTTCGCGGAGCACACTCCTTCGGGTGTGCAGCCCTGATCGACGGACACCGAGCCGGGGTACAGCGCCACGTCGCCTTCCGTGCACACTCCGTCCTGGCAGGCTTTGAGGTAGAGCTTGCCCACTGAAGCCGAGTACCCGGACGACACCGCCACTGATACTCCGGCAACTTGCGCCATGGCAGGGCAGGCAACAGGGCCTTCCCAGCAACCGTGCAGCAATCCCACGGTTCCCGCCAGCGTCAACGCCAATGTCATCCTGCCCATGGCTTCAGGGTAGGCGCACACCCCGGCGAGGACTAGGCCGGAAGCCGCAAACCGCCGTCGTGCATTTCTGCCAGACCGTCCTTCAACAGCCCGTCCAGGGCGCGCTCAAGTTGTTCGGGGGCTGAATTGAGCCGGTGCAGCGCGGCCAGCGGGACTCCGACGCCGCTGGGCGCGAACCCGAGATCCGCAGGCGCCTGCTCGAACATCTCGCGCGGAACGGGACCCGCGGCTTCGCGGAGGACGGCCATCACGGCACCGCGGACCTGCCGGTCGGTGCCGTGCCACGCCTGGCCCTTGGGGGTGTACGACGGCGGCGGCTCACCTGCCGCGAGCCACGCGCAGCCGGCGCGGACCGGGCAGTCCACGCACTTGGGATTGCGGGCCGTGCAAACCATCGCGCCAAGCTCCATGGCGGACGCGTTCCAGCGGACGGACAGCCCACGGTCCTCGGGTAGCAGCGCCTCCGCGAGGCGCATTTCCGCCGCCGTCAGGGCCGGTGCCGGGAGGGCCTGCCCGGAGATGAGGCGGGCATGCACCCGCCGGATGTTGGTGTCCACCACAGTTTCCCGTCGACCGAATGCAAAAGCCGCGACGGCGGCTGCGGTGTAGGAACCCACGCCGGGCAAGCCCAGCAGTTCCGCGTAGTTGTCCGGCACCGCACCTTTGTGCTGGTCCCGGATGGCGACGGCGGCGGCGTGCAGTCGGAGGGCCCGGCGCGGGTAGCCGAGCCGGCCCCAGTGGCGGACGGCGTCGCCCGACGGGTGGCCCGCGAGATCCGCGGGAGTTGGCCAACGCTCCATCCAGTCGCGCCAGACAGGGAGCACGCGGACCACAGGGGTTTGTTGGAGCATGACTTCGCTGACCAGGATTCCCCACGGGCTGCAGTCAGGCTCACGCCAGGGAAGGTCGCGGGCATTGGCGTCAAACCACTGGTCCAAAGCCTCGTGGAGCAGCCACAGATGGCCGGTATTTTTCGGTGTCATGCTGCCCTCTACTGTAGTTGACCCGAGGCCTCCCGTTTGGCGGCCGGGGCACCATGGCGGACGTCACATTGCCCGCAGGCGGCGTGGTGGTGAGGTCCCTTGAGGGTCAGCCGCCTAGCCTAGAAATATGGCCACCCAGGGTAAGCAGCAGTCGTCAGCGCGCTCTTCTGCGCCGACGCAAAAGCGGCGCCCAAGCCCGGCCGTGTACCGGCGTCGGCGTCTTGTTGTCCTCATCGGCCTGCTGGTGGTGGTCGCCTTGCTCGTTGCTGGTATTTCAGCCATCACCCGTGCGCTTGCCAGCGGTTCCGAGCCCGAGGCTGTGGCTACACCCTTCCAAACCACGCCGCCGTCCCCGGCTGCTGCTCCGTCCGGCGCGACCGCCACGCCTTCTGCCTCCCCAACGCCCGTTTGCGACTTCAACGGCATGACGGTGGCGGCAAAAACCGACAAGCCGGCATACGGGCCTGAGGAAATGCCGTTGCTCACCATGACCATCACCAACGGCGGATCCGCGCCCTGCGAGGTGAACGTGGGCACGTCCCAAATGGAGTACCTGGTGATGAGCGGATCGGACCGCATCTTCTCCTCCAAGGACTGCCAGACAGGCGGCGTGGACCTCATCAAGACCATCCAGCCAGGCAAGAGCGAAACCGCGAACTTCCCATGGCAACGCAACCGGACACTGGAAGGCTGCGGTGCGATCAACGCCAAGCCGGGCGGGGGCGGTGCGTACTACACGTTCGAGGCGCGGCTGGGAAACAAGACCAGCCCGAAGGCCGTGTTCCAGCTGAACTAGGCCCGTCTCCGGTTGTTTAGAGGAACCTGTCCAGCAGGCTTGCCTCTGCCATGCGGCTCAGGCCTTCACGGACGGTGCGGGCGCGCTGGTCTCCGATGCCGTCCACGGTCATGAGGTCCTCAATGGTGGCTGCCATGAGGTTCTGGAGGCCGCCGAAGTAATCCACCAACCTGTCGGCCACGGCCTTGGGAACGGACTTCAAACCGGACAGAAGCCTGTAGCCGCGCGGCTGGACCACGGCGTCCAGCTGCTCAACGCCACCGGCGAAGCCGATGATGTGGGCGATCTTGCTGAGGTCGATGAGTTCGGTGGGGCCGAGGTTCAGAAGCGCTTGAACGGAGGCCTCAATGTCTTCGGGCGTTGCGTCCGGATCGGCATAATCGCGGATGATGACGTCGATGCCCGGGCCGCGGCCCATGGTGAGTTCCTCCACCTGGAGGGACAGAAGGCGGCCGTCCTCGCCCAGTTCCAACACGTACTGGGCGATTTCCTCGGAGATCCGGCGGACCATTTCCTGGCGCTGCAGCGTCACCGCAACATCCCTGACCGTGACTAAGGCTTCAATTTCCAGGGCCGAAAGCGAGCTGGTGACCTGGTCCAGGCGGGCGCTGTAGCGTTCCAGCGTGGCGAGGGCCTGGTTGGCGCGGGCCAGAACCTTTTCCGAACCCTCCAGAACGTGGCGCAAACCGTTCACGTAGAGGGCGATGATCTGCATTGACTGGCTGACCGAAATGACCGGTACACCGGTCTGGATGGCCACGCGCTCGGCCGTGCGGTGCCTGGTGCCTGATTCCTGGGTTTCGATGCTGGAATCAGGGACCAGCTGGACAGCGGCCTTGATGATGTTGCTGGCGTCCTTGTCACAGACGATTGCGCCGTCCATCTTGGCGAGCTCACGGAGGCGGGTGGGAGAGAACTCAATGCCGATCTCAAACCCGCCCGAGCAGATCGAATCGATGGTGCGGTCCGAGCCCAGTACGATCAACGCGCCGGTACGGCCACGGAGGATGCGTTCCAAACCGTCACGCAGGGGAGTTCCGGGTGCGACTCTGGCCAGAGTCGCCTTGAGCGATTCTTCCGGGCTCCGGGCCATAGGGTTTCCCTTCGAAGGTGCAAGCCACGGCTCACAGACAAGCTGAATCCGGCATCCGGCGGCATGGAACAAAAATGCCCTGATGACGGCTAGCACCATGATATGGCTTCCGGACACCCTTAACCGCACCAGCAAGCCCCAAAGTGGGCCATTTCGTTATGTTTGGGATGGCTCCGAAAGTGGATGGCCGGCGTTGTTTGGGGAGCGCACTTCCTGCCCAAGAGTCTGGACATCGGCTGATGCCACGTCAGCCGATGATCGGTCTTTCTTCGGGGAGTTGGTAGAGACGGGGCCGGTTGGAGAGTGCGAGGGCGGAGGCAACTGTGATGGTCCCGATGCGTCCGGCGAACATGAGTGTGATGAGGACCCATTGGGCGTCCGCGGGCAGGTCGTAGGTGATTCCGGTGCTGACGCCGACGGTGGCGAATGCCGAGATCGCTTCGAAAAGGACCCGGTCCAGGCTGTGGTCGGTGAAGATGAGCAGGAGCAGGGTGCCTGTGATGACGGCGCCGACGCCGAGCAGTGCCACCGATAAGGCCTGGCGTTGCGCCGATGAGCTGATGGAGCGGTGGGCGATGGTGACGTGCTCGCGTCCGCGGATTTCGTTCCAAATGGCGAAGGCCAGGAGAAGGAAAGTGGTGACTTTGATGCCGCCGGCGGTCCCGGCGCTGCCGCCGCCGATGAACATCAGGATGTTAGTGACCATGAGTGTTTCGGGTGATGCGACGCCGTAGTCGATGGTGTTGAACCCGGCGGTGCGCGGGAACACAGTTCCGGCGAACACGGCGAGTAGCTTTCCTCCAGTGGGCAACTGGCCAATGGTCTGATCGCGGTTCCATTCAAAGGTGCCGAAGAGTACTGCACCGAGTATGAGTAGGCCTATGGTGCCGTAGATGGTCAGGCGTAGGTGCACGGACCAGGCTTTGGGTCGGAACCCGTCCTTGTAGAGGGCGATAAGCACCGGGAACCCGAGTCCGCCTGTGATCACAGCGAGGCAGATGGGGACGATGATCCAAGGATCTGAGGCAAATCCCATGAGGTTGTCGCTGTAGAGGGCGAAGCCGGCGTTGTTGAAGGCGGAGATCGCGTGGAAAACCCCATGCCAAAGGGCAGTGCCGGCGTCTGCGTCGTAGGCGAGCCAGAACCTGCCGGCCAGGACCAGTGCGGTGACCGCTTCGACGGTCAGCATAATCCGTGCCACACGGAAGAGGACGGAGCGGACATCACCGAAGTTCAGGGTGTGCGTTTCTGTCTGGGCTACCAGTTGTCCCCTGAGGCCGATTGTCTTGCGGACCAGCAGTGAGAGCAGAGTCGCCAGGGTCATGATCCCGAACCCGCCAACCTGAATTAGTCCCAGGATCACGACATGCCCGAAAGGCGTCCAGTAGCTGGGGGTGTCAACGGTGATCAGGCCCGTGACGCACACCGCCGACACTGACGTGAACAGGGCCGGGAGCCCGGCGTCATCACCTGTAGCTGTCCTGGATATGGGAAGAGTGAGCAGCCCTGTCCCGAGAAGGATGACGGCGAGGAAGGCCAGGGGAACGGACCGGACCGGGTGAAGAGTGGCGCGGGCCAGCTTACCGCTGTGCCGTCCTGCTTCCTTCCACCACTCATCAGTGCTTATGCCAGCGGCTCCGGGTTTCGGTGTTACCTTACGCAACCTCATGTCGCTTCAGCTGACGTGCCGCGTAGGCACCGGGAACTGTCCGGCGGGAGAAAGCCTATGGTCGTGCAAGGTGTCGTGTGCGTGCATTCGGGCGTCGCCTCGTTGTCGTTCCGCTCTGGGCCTGAGCAGCGTAGCACCGGGCTTGGCGACATCCGGGGGAAAAGTCCTCAGCCTTTACGAATCCTTAACGCGTTGGGTGGGAGGGCCAAGAAATGGCAGCAACGGAACGTGCCCCGCGCACTGCCAGCCGTGAGCCCGGCAGCTGCGTCCCGTAGACTTGGATCCAGGTGAGCCGGGAAGTCTGGTCGGCATGGTTACTTGTCGTCTTGCTTTAGGAGCATCCCATGCCTTTGCCACCTGCCGGTGCCCGGCCCTCAATCCTTGGTCGTGGCAGTTATTCGGAATCGTTGCGTATCGGTGCGATCCTCCGGAAAGAGACCGTCGGCGGCGCACTGTTGGTCGTTGCCACCGTGATCGCGTTGGTGTGGGCAAATTCGCCGGCGTCGGAGAGTTACTTTGCACTGCGCGACTTCAAGATCGGTTACGAACCGTGGCATCTTGAGTTGAGCCTGGGCGCCTGGGCGGCCGATGGGTTGCTGGCGATCTTCTTCTTCTTGGTCGGTCTTGAGCTTAAGCGCGAGTTTGTTGCCGGCGACCTGCGGGAGTTCAGTAAGTCCGTCGTCCCGATCACTGCGGCGGTCGGCGGCGTGGTGGTACCAGCTCTTATCTATGCCCTCGTCAACGCAGCCAGCCCGGAAACGCTGCCTGGATGGGCGATCCCAACGGCAACAGACATCGCCTTTGCGGTCGCCGTCTTGGCGATCATCGGTTCCCACCTTCCCGGCGCTTTGCGGATATTCCTGCTGACCTTGGCCGTGGTCGATGACCTGATCGCCATCACCATCATCGCTGTCTTTTACTCCACCGACATCCAACCGGCCCCGTTGTTTATGGCACTCATACCACTTGGGGTCTACGCGTTCCTGGCGCAGAAGTACCGTCGATTCTTCGGCACCAGAGCTGCCGCTGCGTGGCTGATCCTGCTGCCTCTGGGCGTTGTGACTTGGGCGCTTGTCCATGCCTCGGGAATCCACGCCACAGTCGCTGGTGTTTTGCTGGGCTTGGCCGTACCGGTCATCCGCTCCAAAGCAAGCGGCGGCCCAACCGCCGGTCCGGGGTTGTCCGAGATCTTCGAACACCGCTTCCGGCCCATCTCCGCCGGTATCGCTGTGCCGGTCTTCGCTTTCTTCTCCGCAGGGGTGGCCCTGGGAGGATGGGACGGACTGGCATCGGCCATGACTGACCCGGTCGCTGCGGGCATCATAATCGCCTTGGTGGTCGGAAAACCCGTCGGGATCCTGACGACTACATGGCTCCTGACCAAAGCCACCCGGGCCGCACTGGACAAGTCACTGGCGTGGATCGATGTGCTGGGCGTGTCGATGCTGGCGGGGATTGGGTTCACTGTCTCCTTACTGGTTGCAGAGCTAAGCTTCGGGCAGGGCAATCCCCATGATGACCACGCGAAAGTTGCGATCCTTGCCGCATCCCTCGTGGCAGCGCTGCTCGCTGCGGCAGTGCTCAGCACCCGAAACCGCCACTACCGCATGGCTGAAGCCGAAGAAACAGCTGACGCCAACAATGACGGCATCCCCGACGTCTACCAGCAAGACAAACCACAGAACAACCCTGGTGGCGCCGCTAACCAGCCAAAACCGTGACCTTTTTAGTGCCTGGGCCGGCTCTTCCGCGCGTTGTACGGCGATTGTAGTATGTCGCTTGGAGAGCCGGGAAGCCTGGTCGGCCCACACGCGTGACGGCGTGCGGTTCGCTGCGGCTACCGCCGGGGCGTGATCACTGCGACCCAAAGGAACGTGTCCGGCCATGCGCACACATCCCTCTTCTGTCATCCAGATTTCCCGTCTCGTCAAGAACTTCGGCAGTACCGTTGCCCTTTCAGGGCTGGAGCTGTCCGTCCGTGCCGGCGAGGTTCACGGCTTCCTCGGTCCCAACGGCGCGGGAAAATCGACGACCCTTCGCATCCTCCTCGGGTTGATCCGATCTGATGCGTGGTGCGGGGGACGCCCTTGGCACCCCGGATCAGTCCATGTTGCGCGTTGTCCCAGGGTGGCCCTCGCTGTTCTCACCCATCGGCTGGGGCCAACGTATCCGTCCTTATACGGATACAGACCTGTCTCCCTTGCTAGTTCTCACTGGCGCCGCACTGGTTTTGGCGGCAGTTGCCGTGACACTCAGAAAAGGCAGGGACCTGGGGGACAGCTACATCCACGCACGAGATAACGGTCCCGAACGCGCAGGGCCGGGCATAAGGTCCGTGATGGGCCTTGCATGGCGGCTCCAGCGGGGAACACTGGTTGGGTGGTGCTTCACGGCGGCCGTGCTGGGTCTGGTGGCCGGAGCGCTGGGGCCGGTGATCAGGGACGCCCTCGTAGGAAACCCCTCAATCGCCGAGCTGATATCCCGGCTAGTCCCCGTCAAAGCCAACATGATCGACCTGTTCACCACCGCCATGCTTGGCCTTGGTGGTGTGATGGCAGCTGCCGCCGGTATCCAGGCCGTGCTCCGGCTTCGGGTTGAAGAAGTCGAAGGGCGGGCCGAACTGCTGCTGTCAGTGCCCACACCACGCATCCGCTGGCTTACAGGCACCTTGGCCGTCGCAGCGCTCTCCACTGCCGCCATTCCTGTCATCACCGGGGCTGTGGCTGCCACAGTGCTTGCGGTCTCACAAGCAGGCGGGAGCAGCCCGGACATAGTGGTGGCCGCGTCCCTGGCGCACGTCCCTGCAGCACTGGTGTTCCCAGCGCTCACCGCGCTCGTGTTCGCCTTCACGCCCCGCTTATCCAGCCCCGTCGGGTGGGCGGCACTGGGGGTCGCGCTCGTCCTCGCACAGTTCGGCGAACTTCTCGGCCTGCCCGCCTGGCTCCGGGACCTTAGCCCGTTCAGGCATTCCTCGGCCATGCCGGTCGAAACTTTCAACCTCCAGGGCGCCCTGCTTATGTCCGGTACGGCCCTCATAGTGGCTGCGCTCGCGGGCCGCGCTATCTACCGCAGAGACCTCGCCGTCCCATAAGAGGCTTTATTGTTCGCAGTGCAGATCGTCCACGGACGATCTGCACTGCGGCGCGTTCAAGGCCGTACCGCGCAGCTCGGTAGCACAGCTTAGGTGATCAGCAGTTCCAGCGCCTCCGCAAGATGCCCAACCTCACGCACCGAGAAGCCTTCGGGGATGACCCCGGCTCCCGCAGGACTGGCCGGAACGATCGCGTGCGTGAAGCCGAGCCGATGGGCTTCCTGGATCCGCTGGTTGATCCCGGGCACAGGACGGACTTCACCGGCCAGCCCCACTTCGCCAAAGGCGATCAGACGCTGTGGGAGGGCCTTGCGGGACTTGGCGGATGCGACAGCGAGGGCCACCGCCAAGTCCGTTGCGGGTTCGCTCAGTTTCACCCCGCCGACTGTCGCCACATACGAATCATCCTTATGCAGCATGCATCCGGCCCGCTGCTGGAGCACGGCCAGCAGCATGGCAACGCGGGAACTCTCCAAGCCGCTGGTGGCCCGCCGCGGCTGGGCGTTGGCGCTGTCCGCCAAGAGCGACTGCACCTCTGCAAGGAGAGGGCGGCGCCCCTCCATAGTGACCGTGATGCAGGTACCCGAGACGGGTTCGCGGGTCCGCGAAACGAACAGCCCGCTCGGATCAGCCAGTCCTTCGATTCCGGCCTCGTTCAGGTCGAAGCAGCCGACGTCGTCCGTGGCGCCGTAGCGGTTCTTGACGGCGCGAAGCAAGCGAAGCCGTGAGTGGCGCTCGCCTTCGAACTGGCACACAACATCCACCAGGTGTTCAAGGAGCCGCGGCCCGGCAATGTTTCCGTCCTTGGTGACGTGGCCAACCAGAAGAGTGGTCATGTTGCGGCGTTTGGCAGCGGCGATGATTGAAGCCGCGACTTCGCGCACCTGGGAAACACCGCCAGCGCTGCCTTCGACGTCGGCACTGCTCAACGTCTGCACCGAGTCCACGATGAGGAGTTTGGGTTCCAGCTTTTCCACCTGGCCAAGCGCCTGGCCCAGATCCGTCTCTGCCGACAGGTAAAGGGTGTGCGCCACCGCATCGATCCGCTCGGCCCTCAACTTCACCTGTGCAGCGGACTCTTCACCCGTGATGTAGAGGACGTCCTGCCCGGTGCGGGCAAACTTCGCGGCGACGTCCAGCAGGAGGGTGGACTTCCCGACGCCGGGTTCCCCGGCGAGCAGGATGACGGCGCCGGGGACCAGCCCTCCTCCCAGGACGCGGTCGAGTTCGTCCACGCCTGTGGGCAGGAACGCTGCGGTTGTCCCGTCTACCTCAGCGATCCGGCGGGCCGGCTCCAGCACTGTAGCCGCCGCCGTCGTACGCGCAACCGTGGCGCCGTACTCCTCGACGGTTCCCCAGGCCTGGCACTCGCCGCACCGACCCACCCATTTGATGGCCGTCCAGCCGCATTCGGCGCATTTGTAAGCGGGTGTCTTGGAAGCACGGGACGTCTTGGAAGCCATGCGTTCAAGGTTAGCCGGGGGGACTGACAGGATAAGGCAGCGATCTGTTCCCGGGGTTGTTCCGGCACGGCGGCGCGGCACGGATCATAGGGCATCAGCTGATTGATTCGAGCCGCCAAGCGACGTCCAGCGGCTCCCGGCGAAGTGTGAAAGTCCGCAGTTCCGCCCCTGCCGTGGGGAGTTTGGCTTGGACTTGCCAGTGCTCGCGCGGGGTGTCACCTGCGGAGTCCTGCGTAAACCAGTGGTCGGCGTGGATGTCCGGGTCCACCATCCAGATCACTCCGTCATGGCGGATGGCCATCGGGGTGCCGCCGGGGCTGAACCGGACAGCGACCTCATGGAGTGTGCAGTTCGGGTGTTCGGGAGCCAGGGTCATGGGGGCTTCTTTCTACTTGTCAGCAGGGTCAGGCGGCTTTGACGAGGGGGAGTTCGTCCCAGTGGGTGGTGTATCTGGGGGAGAGCATGTCGCGTTTCATGGTCCAGTCGGGTCCGCCGCGGATGCCTGCGTGCCCGAGGCCGATTGTTCCGCGTCCATAGCGTTTGGAGACGTCCTCGAGCAGGGTCCCGATGCCGCGTTCTTCGTGGGGATTTTGGAACAGTTCCAGCGGCTTCTGGTTCCCGGTGGGACGCAGGTCGGTGACCATGATTCCCGCCCGCACGTACTTCACGTTTTCGTGGATCTGGGGGAGCAGTGCATGGGCGGCCCTGGTGAGCAGCACGGGGTCGGCGGTTGGTGCGGGCAGGGTCAGGCAGACCGACGGGAAGGATTTCTCGTTGGGGTTGAAGTGGGACGTAGCGGCGAACGCGGTCAGGACCTTGGCCTGCAGGTCGTGTTTGGCCAGGCGTGCAGAGGCCATCTGGGCGTAGACGCTCATGACCTGCCGCAACCCTGCCGCCGTGGTGATCGGCGTGGAGAAGGAACGGGAGAAGATCAGTTGGTCCCTGCCGACGCGTTCCTCTTCCATGGGGATGCATGGTGTGCCTTGCAGTTCCAGGACGGTGCGCATCATGACGATGGAGAATCTGTCCCGGATCGCCACGGGGTTCGCCCGGGCCAGATCCAGAATCGAAAAGATGCCCATCGCGTTCAGGCGCTTGGTGAGCCGGGTGGCGACTCCCCAAATTTCGATCACGGAAAGCCGCCCCATCAGCGCCTCGCGCTGTTCCGCGGGTACTGATTCCCACCTGCATACGCCGCGGAAGGCCGGATTGTGCTTGGCCCATTTGTTGCACAGCTTGGCCAGGGTCTTGGTGGGGGCTATGCCGACACAGACGGGCACGCCGACGTGCCGCCGGCAGGCCGTACGAATGGTCCGGCCCAACTCCAGCAGTTGCTCCGGTTCGCCTTTGACGCCCAGGAATGCTTCGTCGATTGAGTAGACCTCCAACCAGGCCGAGTAGCGGCCCAGCAATTCCATGACCCGGGCGGAGATGTCGCCGTAGAGTTCGTAGTTGCTGGAGAGGGCCACCAGACCCCATTCCTTGGCGCGGGGCCGGAGTTTGAACCACGGCTCGCCGAGGCCGATTCCCAGCTTCTTGGCTTCAGGGGAACGGGTGACGGCGCAGCCGTCATTGTTGGAGAGCACGATTACCGGTTTGCCTTCCAGGGAAGGGTTGAAGGCGCGCTCGGCCGAAGCGTAGAAGCAGTTAACGTCCACGTGCGCGATTTCCTGCATCCGGCGCATTAGTGCTGGCCTAGACATGGTGCAGGCACCTCGTGGCCACGCCCCAGATGGTGAGTTCGGACAGCGCCGGAACCACGATGTCCGGAAAACGGGGATTGTCCGCCTGCAAAAGCACGGCCGTGGGAGTGATCCGGAGCCGCTTGATGGTCAATTCCCCGTCAAGCACCGCGATCACCACGGAGCCGTCCTTCGGTTCCAAGGCACGGTTGACGATCAGCTCGTCCCCGTCACTGATCCCGGCCTGCTCCATCGACTGCCCGGTGACCCGGACGATGAATGTGCTGGTCACATCTTTGATCAGGTGCTCGTTGAGGTCGATCCGGCCCTCAAAGTAGTCCTGCGCCGGCGAGGGATAACCGGCGGCCACCGCGACCGGCGCCACCAGGATCCTCACCAGAGACAGTCCCGCATCTATCACGCGGGGGCCAACTATCACGCCCACAACACACCTTTTATTCGAATTTATGTTCGAATTAACTGTACTGCAGGCGGCCGACAAAATAGCTTCTTAATCGAACGCATCCGAGGCGACTCTTCGCCGTGGCCCGGCCGGCAGTGCTACGAGGCCATCAGATCAGTGCGGAACGCCGTTCGATGAGGAGTGTGTCGCGCCATTGCCCGGCGAGTGGACCGTGCGGCATGCGGGCGATGCGATTGCGGCGTCCGACTACTGTGAAGCCGTGGGTCTGGTGGAGTTTGAGGCTGGGTTCGTTTTCGGGGAAGACGCTGGATTGAATAGTCCAGATCCCTGCGCTCTCGGTGGAGGCGATCAGTGCCTGGAGCAGGGCGGCGCCGATGCCCTGACCGTGGGCGTCCGTGCTGACGTAGATGGAGTGTTCGACCGCTCCGGCGTATGCGGTCCGGGATGACACCGGCGTGACGGCTGCCCAGCCCAGAGCGGCCCGGCCTGGTAGGCCGGCGACGTGGCGGTGGCCGGGGAGCCGCGTGGTGTTGAACGCCTCCCAGTCGGGGGCGGTGGATTCGAACGTGGCGTGGCCGCCGTCGATCCCTTCCTGGTAGATCCTTCGCACCGCGGGCCAGTCCCCGGGCTGCATTGCCCTGATCGGCGCTGCGGGGCTCACAGCGTGGCGAGCGTCGCGGCGACCTCATCGAGGGCGCCGGGGACGAGGGAGAAGTAGGCCCACGTGCCGCGCTTCTCCCGGTGCAGCAGCCCGGCCTCTACCAGCACTTTGAGGTGGTGGGACACGGTAGGTTGGCTCAGTTCCAGCGGCCCGGGGAGGTCGCATACGCACGCTTCGCCGGTGGATGAGGCCTTGACGATGGAGAGCAGCCGGAGCCGGTTCGGGTCGGCCAGGGCCTTGAAGACCATGGCCCGCTGCTTGGCTTCCTCGGCATCGAGGGCAGCAGCATCGGGGGCGCAGCAGCCACGGTCGGCGGTAGTATCCGGTTCGAGGGTCAGCGGAGAAGTCATCTCCCCATTATGCCCGAATATTGACAAGCATCAATATCAAGTTGCGGTCAGGCCGTCTCTTTGGCGGGGTGCGGAACGACGACGTCGTCCGCGGCACTCCCAGCCGCGGGGAACAGGGCCAGTAGTAGGCCCAGGCCCAGTGCGGCGCCAGTGATCTGGGCGAGGATGAAGCCGGGAACGGAGACCGGGGCGATGCCTGCGAAGGTATCGGTGAAAATCCGGCCGATGGTCACGGCTGGGTTCGCGAACGAGGTCGAGGACGTGAACCAGTATGCGGCCCCGATGTATGCCCCGACCGCCGGGGCGGCCAGCAGTCCGCGGTTTGTGCGGGCCAGGGAGAAGATGAGAAGGATGAGCCCGGCGGTGGCGACGGCTTCAGCGACCAGGTGCCCGGGCGTGGTGCGGTCCTTGGTTGAGGTCGAGGTCCCGAGGTCGAACATCACGTTGGCCAGGACGCTGCCGCCGATCGCACCAGCGACTTGCGCCACTGCGTAGGTGCCGAGTTCGGTCAGGTTCAGTCCGGTGCCATGGCGCCGGCCCAGGAACCAGTCCGCCGCGGAAACGACCGGGTTGAAGTGCGCCCCGCTGACGGGGCCGAACACCAGGATCAGCACCGTGAGCCCCAGCACCGTGGCGGTGCTGTTTTCCAGCAACTGCAGGCCGACGTCGTTCGGGGACAACTGCTGCGCGGCGATCCCGGACCCGACCACGACGGCGACAAGCAGGCAGGTGCCGATCAGTTCGGCCAAGGCGCGGCGCCACAATGGCGGCTGCTGTGAAGTCATGCCACAAGCTTGACCGGGAAAATTATCTCAGTCAAGATTGAACCAATGAAAACTGAGCGAACCACCTTCGACGTTCGGCTAGCGAAGCATGCGGCCCTGGCCGACGCTGCCCGGCTGCGGATCGTGGATCTGCTCACCTTGGGTGACTACTCGCCCAGCGAACTGCAGGCCGAGCTTCGCATCCCCTCCAACCTGCTCTCCCACCACCTGCGCACCCTCGAGGTTGCAGGCCTGGTCGGGCGGCACCGCTCCGAAGCAGACAAGCGCCGCAGCTACCTCAGCCTCACCCCTGGCTCCCTGGATGGTCTCACTCCCGGTGTCGGGCATGCCGTGCGCCGGGTGTTGTTCGTGTGCACCCACAACAGTGCCCGCTCCCAACTGGCTACCGCCCTCTGGCGGCAGGCCAGCGATATCCCGGCCGCTTCCGCGGGCACCCACCCCGCCGAACGCATCGCTCCCGGGGCCATCGAGATCGCGGCCCGGCATGGGCTGGACCTCGGCCACCGTGCTCCGCAGCACCTGGATGACGTCGCCGACGGGCGCGACTTCATCATCACCGTTTGCGACAGTGCCCACGAAGAGCTCGCCGCCCCGCCAAGCAATATTCACTGGTCCGTTCCGGACCCCGTCCGGTCCGGCACCCCCGCCGCTTTCGAGCACGCCTACCAGGACATCACCCGCCGAATCAGCGACCTCGCCCCACGTTTGCACGCCGCCTGAACACCCACGCCAACCACCCAAACGCCGGGGCCAAACCTCGCCTCATCTAAATATTGACAATCATCAATGTTTTGGGAAATACTCCCTACATCGACGAACATCAATATCTGGAGGGTGTGGGTTGCGGCCCCGAATAGCCAAGCCGAACAGCTCACCCAACCCAAACCCAGGAGAACTCCTTATGAGCACCGAAACCGTCAAGAAGCCGTCCGTTCTGTTCGTCTGCGTCCACAACGCCGGCCGGTCCCAGATGGCCGCAGCGTTCCTGACCACTCTGGCGCACGGCGCGATCGAGGTCCGCTCCGCCGGTTCCCAGCCTGCGGACAAGGTCAACCCCGCAGCCGTCGAGGCCATGGCCGAACTCGGCATCGACATGTCCGCCGAGATCCCGAAGGTCCTGACCACCGAGGCCGTGCAGGCCTCGGACGTTGTGATCACGATGGGCTGCGGGGACGAATGCCCGTACTTCCCCGGCAAGCGCTACGAGGACTGGGTCCTGGAAGACCCGGCAGGGCAGGGTGTGGAGGCGGTCCGTCCGATCCGGGACGAGATCAAGAGCCGCATCGAGGACCTGATCGCTTCCCTGATCCCAGCCGCCAAATAACCCGGCCCTTCCAGTCTCTCTCTTAGGAGCAGTTTCGTGAGCACCGAACAACTGATCATCATCGGCTCCGGCCCTGCCGGGTACACCGCAGCCATTTACGCCGCCGGCGCCGGCCTCAAGCCTTTGGTCCTGGCCGGGTCCGTCACCGCCGGCGGGGCGCTGATGAACACCACCGAGGTGGAGAACTTCCCGGGCTTCCCAGGCGGGATCCAAGGCCCCGAACTGATGGACGGTCTGCAGGAACAGGCTGAGAAGTTTGGTGCGCAGGTGGTGTTCGACGACGTCACCGAAGTTGATCTCACCGGTCACCTTAAGCGCGTGGTCACGGGCGCCGGCGAGACGCATGAGGCCCCGGCTGTCATCCTCGCGACTGGCTCGGCTTATAAGGAACTCGGCCTGGCCGAAGAGAAGAAACTGTCCGGTCACGGGGTGTCCTGGTGCGCCACCTGCGACGGGTTCTTCTTCAAGGACCAGGACATCATCGTCGTCGGGGGCGGGGACTCGGCCATGGAAGAAGCGACGTTCCTGACCCGCTTCGCCAAGTCCGTCACCGTCGTGGTCCGCAAGGACGAACTCCGGGCCTCCCGGATTATGGCCCAGCGCGCCAAGGACAACCCCAAGATCAGTTTCGCCTTCAATTCCGCCATCACCGCCATCCACGGCGACACCAAGGTCACCGGTGTCACCTTGACTGACACCCGCACCGGGGAAACCCGCCACCAGGACGCGACCGGGATCTTCGTCGCGATCGGTCACCTGCCCCGCACCGAACTGGTTACCGGACAGGTCGAGCTGGACAACGAGGGCTACATCAAGGTTGACTCACCCACCACGCTCACCAACCTCTCCGGTGTTTTCGCCTGCGGGGACGCCGTGGACCACCGCTACCGGCAGGCCATCACCGCCGCCGGCACAGGATGCGCGGCAGCATTGGACGCCGAACGCTACCTCGCCGCGCTGGAGGACGCAGACAGCATCGCCACCGCCCTGGTCGAAGAACCCACCCACGCCTAAGCACACGATCAGGGGGTGAACTGGATGCCCCCGCCGGACCGGCAGGCACCCCGAAACCACCGCACCAACGGATACAGAGAACAGAGGACAGTCATGGATACAGCCACCAGCGCCCTTCCCATCGCCGTGATCGGTGCAGGCCCGGTAGGGCTCGCCGCCGCGGCGCACCTGCTCGAACAGGGCCTGGACCCGGTCATCTTCGAAGCGGGCCCCACCGCGGGCTCCGCGAACGAGCACTGGCGGCACATCCGGCTGTTCTCCCCGTGGCGGTTCAACACCGACGCCGCAGCCGTGCGGCTGCTCGAACAAACCGGTTGGGAGCACCCGCGCCCCACCGCCCTGCCCTACGGCGGCGAACTCATAGACAACTACCTCACCCCGCTGGCCGCCACGGAACCGATCGCGTCCCGCCTCCACACCAACGCACGGGTCATTGCCGTCACCCGGCAGGGCCTGGACAAAACCCACAGCAAGAACCGGGACACCACCGCATTCACCGTCCGCGTCGACCACGGCAACGGGGAGATCCGGGACCACACCTTAGCCGCGGTCATCGACGCCTCCGGAACCTGGTCCACGCGCAACCCGCTGGGCACGTCCGGCCTGCCCGCCATCGGCGAAGAACAAGCCGGTGCGCGGATCTCCTCGCCCCTGCCCGACGTGACCGGCCGGGACCGCGAAGCATTCGCCGGCCGCCGCGTGCTGGTTGTCGGTGCCGGCCACTCGGCGGCGAATACCCTGATTAACCTGGCCGACCTGGCCAAAGCGGAGCCCGCCACCCGGATCCTCTGGGCCGTCCGCGGCGCGAGCGCTGAGAAGGTTTACGGTGGCGGTGACGCCGACGGGCTCCCGGCCCGCGGCCAGCTCGGCTCCCGGCTGCGCCGCCTTGTCGAGGCAGGCACCATCGAACTGCATACCGGGTACGGGATCAGCACCATCAAAACCCTCAACACGGGTGTCACGGTCGAGGCCGTGGACGGGCGCACCCTCGAGGCCGACGTCATCGTCCCGTGCACCGGTTTCCGGCCCGATCTGGATATCCTGCGGGAACTGCGCCTGAACCTGGACCCGGCCGTTGAAGCACCCACCGAACTCGGCCCCCTCATCGACCCCGAATTCCACTCCTGCGGGACCGTCCCACCCCACGGCGCGAAGCTTCTCGCCCATCCGGAAAAGGACTTCTACATTGTCGGGATGAAGTCGTACGGCCGGGCCCCGACGTTTCTGCTTGCCACCGGCTACGAGCAAGTCCGCTCCGTCGCGGCCGCCCTTGCCGGAGACCACGAAGCCGCCGACACTGTCCATCTGGATCTGCCCGAAACGGGTGTTTGCTCCGCCGATATCGGCGCCAGCTGCGACGTCCCCGCCAACACGACCCCCGCGACCGAAGAGCAAGAGTCCCAAGGTTGCTGCTCGGCTCCGGAGCCGGCGTTCGTCGGGTTCCCGACCGGGCTGGCGCACGGGCGTTCGGGCCAAAACCAGCCCAATTAAAGTGATGAAGTGACGGCCAGCCGGCCTTGAAGCCGGCGGCGGCTGGGGGGAGAGTCTCGGTCTCAGAAGACTCTGTCGCCGCCGGCTTCGTCATGGGCCGGACCGCCCTGCGGCGGCCGGAGCACCGGTTGTGGAGACCACCGATGCGGTGTTGCGAAGTGGAATTCCGGCGATGCTTGGGGCTTGTCCGGCCTTCCAAGAAACAGTTAACCGTCCGGCGGAACCGGTTACACCAGTAGTCGGTACTCGTTATATCGGTGCCTCACAGGGGCCCACTACTTGGTCCTACTCGTCGGCCGCAAGAACCTACCCGCCCCGCCCGTTCCTCGCGGCGTCCACGAACACCGCCAAGCCCAAGACACCAAGTGCAACTCCCAGTGAAGCCACAACATCGGTGAGCCAGTGATATCCCAGGTAGAGCCGGCTGTAGGCGACCAGCAGCGTCAGGACAGCGGCGGCACCATACGCCAGGACCGCCGTCGTACGCGTCCAGGAACGGGAGCACAGCAGGTAGGCGAGGACGAACGCCAGTACCGAGGCGCCGAGGGTGTGGCCGGAGGGGAAGGACAGGGCGTCGTCGGGCCCAAGCAGGAAATCCGTGGAAGGCGGCCGGGAGCGGGTCACTTCCAGTTTGACCACGGTGGCAAGCACCACTGAGACAAGCATGGCCCCCAACAGCACGGCAGGACGCCACAGCTCCCGCTTCCATACAGCCCAGACCACGGCAATCACTCCCGCGGCGATCGACGTGACCGTTGGCGAAGTCAGTCCGGAAACCGCCGCGAGGAAGCCGTTTACCTGGGGACTGCGCGAATCCACGACCAACGTGTGGACTGTTCCGTCAAGGGTTGCCAGCCCGCTGGAGGACAGGACAGCGGCAAACATCAACCAGAAGATGGCATCTCCGGCCACGAACAGGGCGCCGGCCCAAAGGAACAGCACACGCTGGCGCGGCCGCAGGGGAGGGCCGGGCCGGAATCGCGCCGGGGAACGCATTGATGACGCAGGGAGCATCGCTCCATTATCCACAGCGGACTTGGGCCTTCGCTGGGAGCGGGCGCGCAAGGCCCAAGTCAGAGCCGCGGCAAAACCGAGCGCGCCTCTTCCGGATCCAGGCCGCTGGCTTCAAGCAGGTCCACCAGGAGCGGCCTGAACAGCATCACCACGGCCTCCCCCTCCAACCGCTGCACATCGAGCATTTTCGGGTGCACGCGCGAGGCCACCATGGTCAGCTCGGTGCGGGCACGCCGCATGTGGGCCCGTCGGGCGCCGTCGTTCTGCTCCGCCAAACCGAGGGTCAACTCATCGATTGCTGCGGCGGTCTCCTGCAGGACTTCGGCGATGTTGTCGATCGCCTCATCGGAGAGCGCCGCGTGGTTGATCGCGCTGGTCAGCCTGCGGGCAAAGACCCGGCTGTTACGCAGCGCGAGGTCGATGTACTCCAGGGAATGCTCCAGCCCGGCCAGTTCATCCCTGTGCCGTCGATGCGCGGGAGCGAGCGTTGCCACCTCCCCGGATGCCCGCAGCGTCTGCCGCATACGATCCACCAGCGCCTGGCAGTTGCGGCCGCGGATCAGCGCATGCCACGCGGCGGTGGAGTCACTGTCGATCATCGCCTTCGCGCAGTCGCGCAGGATTTCCGCGAGCTCGTCCAAGATCTTCCGGATGTCCTTCCGCGGCTCCCGGCGTGGGTCCTTCGGCATGAGGACGGTCACCAGGAGCGCGAACACTCCGCCCACCACTGCGTCCAGGCTGCGCGTGAACGGCCCGCCGGCCGGCGCCGGCAGCAGCACCACCAAGAGCGACTGCAGGCCCAGCTGGGTGGTGAAGATGGTGCCGCTGTCCAGGAACCTGGCCAGCAGGATGGAGAAAAGAAGTACGACGGCGGCCTGCCAGATTCCGGCGCCCAGCCAGTGGAGCAGGAGGTCGCCTACAACGATGCCGAGCGTGCAGCCCAAACCGACCTCGATCACGCGACGCAGGCGTGGATCGCGGGAGAACCCCAGCGCAATCAAGGATGACGTTGCGGCGAACAGGGGGCCTTGGTGGCCGAGGACGTATTCGGCAAACGCGTAAGCACCCACCGCGCACACGGTCATCTGGATGGCGGGCACCAGTGAGTTCCGGCTCCGCACCAGGCCGGTCCTCAGCCGGGTACGCACAAACCTCTTGCTTGCGGAGAGTCCCTTCGTGGCGGCCATGCCTTCCAGTCTATTTGCGGAAACCTGCCACCAACCTCAAGGTGGCACGCGCCACATAACCCAATGGTCCGCCGTCGTTCACTTTCCGTTCACATTCCGCCACAGGTCCCGTTACCTGCGCTCCATACCTTCAGTTAAGGCACAAAAGGTCCACAGATCACCCGCGCCGAAATCTCCGTTCGGCAGCATCTGAAATCCCTGGAAGGGGCACATACAAGTGAAGGCAACTCACTTCGGCCGTACCGCGGCCATCGCGGTCATCGCAGCTGGCGCACTCGCGCTCACCGCTTGTGGTTCCGACAACGCAACCGGCACCTCCGCCGGCACGCAGTCCGCCGCATCCGGTACCAAGGTCACCGGCACCCTCACGGGCATCGGCGCCTCCTCCACCGGCGCCGCCATGGACGCATGGAAGGCCGGCTTCTCTGCCGCCAACCAGGGCGCCACGGTTCAGTACTCTCCGGATGGTTCCGGTGCAGGCCGCAAGGCCATCGTCGACGGTTCGGCCCAGTTCGCCGGTTCCGACGCCTACCTGAAGGATGAGGAGCTGGAAGCCTCCAAGGCCAAGTGCGGTCCCGATGGCGCAATCAACATCCCGGTGTACATCTCCCCGATCGCTGTTGCTTTCAACGTTCCGGGCATCACTGAACTGAAGCTTGACGCCACCACCGTAGCCAAAATCTTCCGCGGCGAGATCACCAACTGGAACGATCCCGCTATTGCCGCCCTCAACGAAGGCGTCAGCCTGCCGGACCTCAAGGTCACCCCGGTCAACCGCTCTGACGACTCCGGTACCACCTCCAACTTCACCGACTACCTGGCAGCTGCTGCTCCCGAGGTTTGGACGGATAAGGCTGCAGGCGTTTGGCCCGCATCCCTGAAGGGCGAGAACGCCAAGGGCACCTCCGGCGTCGTCAAGACCGTCACCGACACCCCCGGTGCCGTGACCTACGCTGATGACTCCGCCGTCTCCGGCAAGCTGGGCACCGCATCCATCAAGGTCGGCGAGGAGTTCGTCAAGATCTCCGCTGAGGCCGCTGCCAAGGCTGTTGAAGCAGGCAAGCCCGTTGAAGGCCGCGCCACCAACGACGTTGCCATCAAGCTGGACCGCAAGACCACCGCTTCCGGCGCTTACCCGGTAGTGCTCGTCTCCTACCACGTTGTGTGCACCACGTATGAAACCAAGGACGTGGCTGACCTGGTCAAGGCCTTCGAAACCTACGTCGTCTCCGACGAGGGCCAGAAGACCGCAGCTGACGCCGCAAAGTCCGCACCGCTTTCCAAGGCGCTGCAGGACAAGGCCAAGGCCGCCATCGACACCATCAAGGCCAAAGCCTAAGGTTTCCCGGCGGGCTTGCCCGGACCGGCTGAACACTGAAGTTCCCTGTCCCGGATGCCGGTGGCCAGAAGCCACCGTTCCGGGGCAGGGAACTTAGCCATGCAAGACCAGTTCACTCCAGACTTAAGGATCGTGAAGTGACCACCAACTCCCTGACAACCTCCCAAGGCGCAGGACGCGCCGGGGACAAGGTTTTCTCCGGGGCCGCCTTGGCCGCAGGGTGCCTGATTCTCGCGGTTCTCTTCGGAGTCGCGCTGTTCCTGGTAGTCCAGGCCATCCCGGCACTGGTCGCACCTCCGGAGGACATCCAAGGCGGGCACGGCTTCTTTGCCTACATCGCCCCGATCGTGGTGGGTACGCTCATTGCCGCCGTGATCGCCCTCGTCATCGCCACGCCTGTGGCAATCGGCGTCGCACTGTTCATCTCGCACTACGCACCCCGCCGGCTTGCCGCAGGCCTGGGCTACGTGGTGGACCTCCTTGCCGCCATCCCTTCCGTTGTTTACGGTGCGTGGGGCGCGGCGTTCCTCGCCAAGGAGATCTCCCCGGCCTACGACTGGCTGGCCAACAACCTGGGCTGGGTCCCGATCTTCCAAGGCCCGGCCTCCGCTACCGGCAAGACCATCCTCACCGCAGGCATCGTCCTGTCCGTCATGGTCCTTCCCATCATCACGTCCCTGTCCCGCGAAATCTTCCTGCAGACCCCCAAGCTGCACGAGGAAGCCGCGCTGGCCCTGGGAGCGACCCGTTGGGAAATGATCCGCATGGCCGTCTTCCCGTTCGGCCGTCCGGGCATCATCAGCGCCATCATGCTGGGCCTGGGCCGCGCGCTCGGCGAGACCATGGCCGTCGCTCTGGTGCTCTCCTCCGGCGCCCTGACTGCGAGCCTGATCCAGTCCGGCAACCAGACCATCGCCGCCGAAATTGCCCTGAACTTCCCGGAAGCAAGCGGCCTCAAGGTCAACACGCTGATCGCCGCAGGCCTGGTGCTGTTCGTCATCACCCTTGGCGTGAACATGATCGCCCGTTGGATCATCACCAAGCACAAAGAATTCTCGGGAGCCAACTAAATGACCGCCACAGCAGTCCGCAAGCGCTCCGCGCTCACCAGGGGCCAACTGCCGAAGTTCGCGCCCTACGTAGTCCTGGCCGTCGCGCTGATCGTTGGCGCGGCCATCCTGGCCTTGATCGGCTTCAACGCCTTCGGCTGGGGGCTTGTCTCCGCGATCCTCTTCACCGTCGGCCTGGTGGCATGGAGCGGTGTTGTTGAAGGTGCCCGCAAAGCCAAGGACAAGCTGGCCACCTGCCTGGTGGTCGGGGCCTTCCTGGTGGCGCTCCTGCCCCTGGTTTCCGTGATTTGGACCGTCCTGGTGAACGGCATCCCCGGGCTTGTCACGCCGGGCTTCCTGAGCACGTCAATGAACGGGGTCACTGGCGCCTACGACAACAAAGCAGTCGAGGAAGGCGGCGCGGTCTTCGGCGGTATCTACCACGCACTGCTGGGCACCGTACAGATCACGCTCCTGGCCACCGTCATTTCCGTGCCCGTCGGGCTCCTCACCGCCATCTACCTGGTGGAGTACGGTGCCGACCGACCATTGGCCAAGGCGATCACCTTCTTCGTGGACGTCATGACCGGCATCCCGTCCATCGTGGCCGGCCTGTTTGCGGCTGCGTTCTTCTTCGCAGTCGTGGGCCCCGGCACCAAGACCGGTGCGGTGGCCGCCGTCGCGCTTTCAGTCCTGATGATTCCGGTGGTTGTCCGCTCCAGCGAGGAAATGCTCAAGATTGTCCCGAACGAGCTTCGCGAGGCGTCCTACGCGCTCGGTGTCCGGAAATGGCGCACCATCCTGAAGGTTGTTATTCCGACGGCGATCTCCGGTATTGCTTCGGGCGTCACCTTGGCAATCGCCCGGGTCATCGGCGAAACCGCGCCGATCCTGGTGACGGCCGGTTTCGCTACCACCATCAACAACAACGTGTTCGGCGGCTGGATGGCCTCCCTGCCCACGTTCATTTACACGCAGATCCTGAATCCGACGTCGCCGTCCAACCCCGGCCCCTCGGACCAGCGTGCGTGGGGTGCGGCCCTGGTCCTGATCATCCTGGTGATGCTCCTGAACCTCGGAGCACGCCTGATCGCCCGTCTCTTCGCTCCGAAAACAGGCCGCTGACCGGGCCCACGGCACGTCCCGCCCCAAAACTTCCAGACCCCCAAGGAACAAAGGAACACCATGTCCAAGCGCATCGACGTCAAAGACTTGAATGTCTACTACGGCAACTTCCTGGCCGTTGAGGACGTCAACATCAACATCGAAGCCAAGTCCGTCACGGCCTTCATTGGCCCGTCAGGCTGCGGCAAGTCCACCTTCCTCCGCACCTTGAACCGCATGCACGAGGTCCTTCCCGGCGCCCGTGTCGAGGGTGAGGTCCTGCTCGACGGCGATAACCTCTATGGCCCCGGCGTGGACCCCGTGACCGTGCGCACGCAGGTTGGCATGGTCTTCCAGCGCCCCAACCCGTTCCCCACCATGTCCATCCGTGACAACGTGCTGGCGGGCGTGAAGCTGAACAACAAGAAGATCTCCAAGGGCGCAGCCGACGCACTCGTGGAGAAGTCCCTGGTGGGCGCCAACCTGTGGAACGAGGTCAAGGACCGCCTGGACAAGCCCGGTTCCGGCCTTTCCGGCGGCCAGCAGCAGCGTCTGTGCATTGCCCGCGCCATTGCGGTGGAGCCGCAGGTGATCCTGATGGACGAACCGTGCTCCGCGCTGGACCCGATCTCCACCCTCGCCGTGGAGGACCTCATCAACGAGCTCAAGGACCAGTACACCGTGGTGATCGTGACCCACAACATGCAGCAGGCCGCCCGCGTTTCGGACAAGACGGCGTTCTTCAACATTGCCGGTACGGGCAAGCCGGGCAAGCTCATCGAGTTCGCGGACACCACCACCATCTTCAACAACCCGTCCCAGAAGGCCACCGAGGACTACGTGTCCGGCCGCTTCGGATAAGGGTTGTCCAGGCTCCGGTTTCCGTAGGGGACCGGCGGATCACGACGGCGGCCGTCGCCTTGGGGGTACGGCCGCCGTCGTCTTTTCCGTACCCGCCCCCGCACCCAACTAGGTCGCATTTGTGCGCGTTTTGACCGCTCTAAACGCGCACAAATGCGACCTAGTTGGGCAGGGTCGCGAGGGGGGACAGCGCCAGCTCCAGGACAAAGGCGACGGCGGCGGTCACCAAGGGCGTGAGCACCCAGAACATGAGAATCCTCCGGACCAGCCGGCGGTTGGTCACATGGAACCGTTGATTGGTGCCCGCGCCCAGCGCCGACGCCGTCAACGTGTGGGTGGTGGAGAGCGGGAACTGCAGGCCGATCGCGCCCACGAACAGCATCACCGACGTCAGTGTCTGGGCAACGAAGCCGCGTAACGGATCGATCCGGATCATTCTGTACCCGAGGTTGTGCGAAATACGCCAGCCCCCAAAAAGCGTGCCCCCGGTCAACATGACGGCGGTGAGCAGGAGGATCCAGAAAGGTACGCTTCCCCCGGATTCCAGTCCGGCCGCCACCAGCGCCAGGAGGAGCACCGCCGTCGTGCGTTGGCCGTCCTGCAGGCCGTGACCGAACGCAACCGCCGCCGAGGACACTGCCTGGGCCAGGCGGAAGCGCCGGTTGATGACGTCCGGCTGGGCATACCGCGCAGCCCACGTGACGGGCCAGACCAGCAGGTACGCGGCGACGAAAGCCACCACCGGGGAGACCACCAAAGGCAGGACCACCTGGGTCAGCAGGACCGAATCCACGCCGTCCACAAAGTTTCCGCCCACCAGGACGCTTGCACCGCCTGCCCCGATCAGTCCGCCCATGAGGGAGTTGGTGGAGGAAAGCGGTATGCCCCGCCACCACGAGTACACGCCCCACAGGATCGCAGCAGACAGCGCGGAGGCAAGCATGGTCAGCCCGCCCGTTCCGGACGGCAGCGTGATCCAGGATTGCGTGAAGGCGAGCACGAAGCCGCCGCTCAGCATCGCACCAACAAAGTTGAAGATGACCGCCAGCAGTACGGCAACAGAGGGCGTCAGGGCGCGGGTCCGCGTGGACAGTGCGACGGCGTTGGAGACATCGCGGAAACCGTTGAGGAACGCGAATCCCGCGGCCAACCCCACCACCAGGACCAGGACGGCAGTGGTCACGTCAGGATTCCTTGACGATGATGCTGCCTACCTGGGTGGCGATCCGGCGCATGTCCTTGGTGACTTCCACCAACTGGTTGGCGATGTCCCTGTTCCGGGCGTACTGTGCGGACTTCATGTCCTGCAGCATCTCCGCCACCCATATGCGGTGCGTCCGCTCCGCGCGTTTGGCGAGCCGCAGTATCTCGATCCAGTAGTCCTCGAGCTCGTCGAGGTCCTCGAGCTTGCGCATGGCATCGACGGTGAGCTCGGCTTGGCGGCTGATGATCTCCAGCTGGTCCGCCGCGCGCTTTGGCAAGCGGTCCAGTTTGTAGAGGGCCACCAGTTCGCCTGCCGCATCCAGCTTTTCCATGGCCTCGTTCAGGAACCGGGACAGGGTGTACATGTCTTCGCGGGGGAGCGGATTGACGAAGCTCGTGCGCATGTGTGTCAGGAGGGCAAAGTGCAGGTCCAGGGACTTCGACTCGTGCTCGTGCAGTTCCTCGCTGAGCCGTTCATGTTCGCTCGCCGGAGCGCCGAGGATTTCGGACAGCGTCCCGGTGGCAGCCACGATCACGCCGGCCATTTGCGAGAGCAGGGCAAGTCCGGCGGGCTCTTGGGGAAAAAGACGCAGCTTCATGACGCTTCCGGTTCGGGGCGGATGGGGAGTGGGCTGCTCGACGTGATGCTGCCCTTTCCGTCACAACTTTACCGGCAGCGGCAGGCCGGTCGACGGCAGGACGAGGCGAACGTGGGAAGTTCTCCCCATGGAAGGCCCACTTACTTTTATGAAAGGCTGAGGGCGCCATTCAATAAATCAACTCAATGGGGGAATTGTGCGTATCAACAATGTAGTGAAGTTCACCGGTGTTGCGCTCGCCGGCCTGCTCGCGCTGACTGCCTGCGGTTCCAAGGAAAGCACGACGGCGGCCGGTTCCGAGTCGTCGCCGTCCTCCTCTGCGTCGGCTTCTTCATCAGCCTCGCCGTCGTCGTCCTCCTCGGCATCCGAATCCGGGAACGCCGGCACCTCCTCCGGCGCATACAAAGCTGCCTCCTGGGCCCTGCCCATCACTGATGCCGGCCAGAAGCTGGGCAGCATCAAGGGCGAGAGCTTCAACGTGGACATCTTCCAGGTGGCTACCGACGTTGCCAGCAAGGACAGCATGTTCGTGGACAAGGAAACCAAGGAGAACCTGCTCAAGAAGGGCGATCCCGTGGTGTACCTGAACTACGTGGTGACCAACACTTCGTCCGCTGAGATTCCGCTGAGCCACTCCTTGGTCTCGCCGAGCGCAAAGTACACGGACTGGAAGTACCTTGGCGGCATGCCCTCCGACTCCAGCAGCGACCAGTTCGAAAAGCACGGGCTCACCAGCCGCGGAACCAAGCTCAAGGAAGAGGCTCCCTTCAAGCTGGGCCCGGGTGAGTCCTTCAACATCGCCGAAAACTTCGCCTACACCGCAGGCAAGGAAGCTGAAGTGAAGGCAACGCTGACGCCGCAGGGTGCCGACGGCAAGCTCGACCACGACAAGAAGGAACAGGCCGAAACGACCATCACCCTGAAGTAGGGCATAAAAATGGTGCCGAACCGGATACGCCTCTCGGCGGTAGGCCGCTCGAAGCGGCTATAAGTTGAAGCCCGGGGGTTTCGCGGTTCGACACCAGTTTCAGTGTTCTACGTCGTGGAAGCTAAGTCAACATTGACAGTTAAGGCCGGAAGTGGGTAACTTCCGGCCTTTCTGTTGCCTGCGTTTGGGTGGGTCCGGAGGGTTAGTCCAACTCGCCCAGGCGCCACGCGTTCGCGGCATGCTCAAGGTCTTCGGCAGTTTTCACCAGCTGGTGCGAGTTCCGCGTGAGCTTGCTGGCGTGGCCCTCGTTGGCGTGTTCGGCGCCGTCGGCGAGTGTCGCCTGGCCGAGTGCCACAACCCGGCAGAAGGCCGCCGAACGTTCCAGCGCGACGTCGAAATCGCCGTCGAAAGCTCCTGAGAGGATGGCGTCCGCCATGGTCTTCATCTCGTCGGCGCCCGGTGGCTCAGCGGCTCCTGCCACCACATTGGAGACCTGGGCGGTGTCGCGGCCTGCGCGGAAGTAGACGGAGATCCGCTCCGGGTTCTGGATGGTGGCTGCGCGGAGTGCGTAGAGCCGCCACAGTGCACCGGGCAGGGAGCGGGCAGGGCTCTCGGCCCACATCTCGGCGATGGCGTCCAGGCCTTGTTCGTCAGCGAGCTTCACCAGGCGACGGGTGACCGTGGGATCATCGCTGTCCCTGCCGCGGCGGACCAGTGCTTGGGCCGCCAGGTGGGCAGCCTCGGAGACCCTGGCCGGGTCCGCGCCGCCCGCAAACGGCTCAAAGTCGATGGGGGCGAAGGGCTTCGGCTTGTGGTGCCGGTTCGCTCCGCCGTACGCACGTGATCCTGGCTGTTCGCTCATGTGTTCACCGTACTCCTGTGCCCTGACGGGGTCGAGTAACGGTTCTCCCGGCCGGAACGCCTTCAGACGGTGTGCCGTCACGACCCACTTTGCCGCAGTCGGCCGGCCGACACGCCGCTGTGGCTGCGCTCCGCCGTCGTTAGCTGCCCAAAGGGGGTCGTAGCCGCACGCGGGTTCCTGCGTTCTACTGCCCCGCAAACAGTGAGGTACAGTATTCATGGCTGTTTCTACAGCTGGAGGGCCTTTAGCTCAGTTGGTAGAGCATCGGACTTTTAATCCGTGGGTCGTGGGTTCGAGCCCCACAGGGCCCACCCTCGCAGAAACCCCCGGAACCACACGGTTCCGGGGGTTTCTTTGTGGCCCATCAGGCGATGGCTTGGGTGCCGTCCTGGAAGATCGGATACAGCGAAAGCGGCGTAACCGTTGCGACGGCGGCAGGTTCCGCAGCCGGCGCAGGTGCGGGAGGCAGCCCCTCGCGGATGATGTCCAGCGATTCCACGTCCAGGAGCCGCCGGTTGCCGCCGTCGTCCTGGAGCCAGAACAACCCGGTTCCGGAAATCGTCTTGACCACGGTTCCGCGGTGGTAGAGCCGGCCGTTGTGCCAGGCCTCGATGTGTTCGCCCTCGGTCAGCGGATGCGGTTCCTCATCGCTGCCCGGCAGCGTGCCGAAGGCCTGGGCCAAACTGGCTTGAGTCTTCAATGCTTGGAACAGGTCTGTATGTGCGATGCCCATGGTCGCTCCCCTCAGCTGGCTTCTTTGGCTATGGAGCCAGCCTCCCGCATCCATGTTGCAGACTCATTGCGGGGTGATGTTCTGCGTGTGAAGATGCGGGGTCAGGGGAGAACCGGAGTCGTAGCCGGCGGGTCAAAATCGATGGCAAAGGGAGCGCGAAGCGCGAAGGGGCCATCCGATAGTTCGTTGGCGGCCGCCGCAAGGACGTCCCGCTGGAAGGTCGGCACGGACAACAAGCCCTTCACGTAGGCTTCGACTTCCACTACCCCCAGCATCCCGCCGATGCTTACGTAGTGGAGCCATAACGACTCAGTACTGATGTGTCCTGCTGTCAGTACTTCCTGGAGCCCCCGACTCTGCTCTGGTTCGTTGCGGTCGAAGCCCATGTCCTGTGGCCTTTGCTTAGCCGGCTGCCCGAGGATCGCTAGACTCCCGAGCATTTCTACCAGACTATCCCTTGTGCCCTCCAAGACCTATAGTTACCGGCCGCAAGACCTATAGTTACCGCTGCGGATACGCCAACGACGGCGGACGCGTGACCGTGGGGCGCGCGTCCGCCGTCGTGGGTGGCGGAGTTAGCCGTTGATGGGTGTTGGTGGTTGTTCGCCGCCCAGGACAGCGAGGGTGTTGCTTGCGGCGAGGACCGCCATGGCGGTGCGGGTTTCGACGGTTGCGGAGCCAAGGTGCGGGACGAGGGCTACGTTTTCCAACTCGAGGAGCCAGGGGTGGACCTTGGGTTCTTGTTCGAAGACGTCCAGTCCGGCGCCGGCGATCTGGTTTTCGCGCAGCGCCAGGGCGAGGGCGGCTTCGTCGATGATGGGTCCGCGGGCGGTGTTGACCAGGTAGGCGGTGTCCTTCATGGCAGCGAGTTGTTCGGCACCGATCAGGTGGTGGGTGTTCGGCCCGTAGGGGCAGTGGAGGGAAACGACGTCGGAGATCGCCAGGAGCTCGTCGAGTCCCACACGGCGGGCGCCGAGTTCAACGGCGATCGCGGGGTCGATTTGGCTGCGGGATTGGTAGACGATGTCCATGCCGAAGGCCTTGGCGCGGCGCGCGGTGGCGATACCGATGCCGCCCATGCCGACGATGCCGAGGGTTTTGCCTTGCAGGCTGGAGCCGAGGAGGAAGAACATGCCCCATTTCCAGGGCTGTCCGGCGCGGATGAGCCGTTCGCCCTCGCCGAGCCTGCGGGTGGCCATGAGGATGAGCCCGAACGCGATGTCCGCGGTGGCTTCGGTGAGCACGCCGGGGGTGTTCGTGGCGATGATGCCGCGTTCTGTGCAGGCCGGGACGTCGATGTTGTCGTAGCCCACGGCGACGTTGGAGACGACCTTCAGTTGGGGCCCGGCGGCGTCGAGCAGTTCAGCATCGACGCGTTCGGTGAGGAGGCTGACGATCGCGTCGGCTCCGGCCACGCGGCGGAGGAGTTCCTCGCGGCTGATGGACCCTTCGCTTTCCCAGGCGATGACGTCGTGCTTGGCGCGGAGGTTCTCGAGGGCGGTTTCGGGGATGCGTCCCGTGACGACGACGCGGCTCATGCGTTCTCGATCCATTCAAGCAGCCGGCCCAGGCCTTCTTCGATGGCGGGGGTTTCGATGCCGGAGTAGGCCAGGCGGATGTATTGGCGGTCTTCGCCGGGCAGGCGCCGGCCGAAGTGTTCACGGGTGCAGAAGGACACGCCGGTTTTGTAGAGGGCGTCGGAGGCGAAGTCGCCGACGGCGGTGTACCCGAGTTTCTGCATGGCCTCGGTGACGTCCGGGAACAGGTAGAACGTGGATTGCGGAACAGCCACGCTCATGCCGGGGATACTGTTGACGATCCCGCAGGCAGCATCGCGGCGGCCCTTGAGGATGTCCAGCATGTCCTGGACGGGTTCCTGGGGTCCGCGGAGCGCTTCGATGCCGGCCCACTGCACGTAGTGGGTGGTGCAGGATTCATCGTTGGTGTTCAGGGTGGACAGAACCTGCGCGATGTCGCGCGGGGCCACGGCACAGCCCAGGCGTGAACCGGTCATGGCGAACTTCTTGGAGAACGTGTAGAGGATCACGGTCCGTTCGGCCATGCCCGGGATGGAGGTGACGGAGGAGGAGACGCCTTCGTACCGGGTTTCGAAGTAGGCCTCGTCGGAGAGGACCCACAGGTCGTGCTCGATCGCGATCTGTGCGATTGCTTCGCGTTCGGCCGCAGTGGACTCGGCCGAGATGGGGTTCTGCAGATCGTTGTAGATGATCGCGGTGGTGTTCGGGGTGATCGAGGCCCGGACCTGGTCCAGGTCGATCGCGAAACCCTTGGACGTGGGCACGTAGCGGTAAGGCACGGCGGTGCCGCCAAGGTATTCGATCTGGGATTCGTAGATCGGGAAACCGGGGTTGGGGTAGAGGACTTCCTCGCCCGGGTTCATCACGGCCTGGAGGAACTTGGTGATCACGGGCTTGCCGCCGGTCATGACCACCACGTTCTCGGGAGAAAATTCGATGCCGCGGCGGGATCCGATGTCTTCGGCCAACGCTTCGCGCAGCTGGGGGATGCCGGGGCCGGGGCAGTAGCCGGTGTATCCATCGGCAATGGCCTTGTTCATCGCCTCAATAATGTGCGGGGCGGTGGGGATGTTGATGTCGCCAAGGTGGAAGGGGTAAACGAGGTTGCCCTTCGCCTTCCAAGCGGCGGCTGCCTGCGCAACGCTGAAAGCAGTTTCAGTGCCCAGGCGCTCAAGCCGGCGTGCGAGTTTCTGCATGTGCTGGTAACTCCTCATCGAGCTGATCAAAGCGGTAGCTTGAAGTACGCAACTAATATATTAGAGATGTATTAGCCTGTCTACGGTTTTCGGGAACCAACGCCGTTGTCCGGGACCTGGGTCCCCGACGCCGCTGAGCATCCGACCCCCGCCTGAGACATTCCGGAAATACAGCTGAAACCTCCGCTCCCTAGGCTGGCAATCAACCCGTCCGGATGATGCCGAAGCCAGAGGAAACCCATGCATCTTTTACCGCGTGAGCAGGAAAAGTTCATGATCGTGGTCGCCGCCGATCTCGCCCGGCGCAGGCAGGCCCGGGGGCTGAAGCTGAATTATCCGGAGGCAATCGCCATCATCAGCTACGAACTCGTCGAGGGCGCACGCGATGGCAGGACCGTGGCAGAACTCATGAGCTACGGAACCACCCTGCTCGGCCGCGAAGACGTGATGGAAGGCGTGCCGGAGATGATCCACGACGTCCAGGTGGAGGCCACGTTCCCCGACGGAACCAAGCTCGTCACCGTCCACAACCCCATCCGTTAGGAGGCTGCCATGATTCCCGGAGAGTACCGGCTTCAGGAGGGTGTGGTCGTGTGCAACAGCGGACGCGAGTCGATCGCCGTCGACGTCGTGAACCGCGGCGACCGCCCGGTCCAGGTTGGCTCGCACTATCACTTCGCCGAAGCCAACAGCGCCCTTGAGTTCGATCGCGAGGCCGCCTACGGCCGTCGCCTCGACATCCCGGCGGGCACCGCCGCGCGGTTCGAGCCGGGGGACCGGAAGACGGTCCGGTTGATCCTCCTTGCAGGCACGCGGCAGGTCTTCGGACTCAGCAACGCCGTGAATGGAAGGCTCGACGGCGGCACTCCGGCACCGGCCGACGTCACCGGGGAGGCTGCCCAGTGAGCTTCGAGATTCCTCGCCGGCAATACGCAGAGTTATACGGCCCCACCACCGGCGACGCGATCCGCTTGGCCGACACGGAGCTGTTCCTGGAAATCGAGAAAGACTTCACGGCCTACGGCGAAGAAGTGGTCTTCGGCGGCGGCAAGGTGATCCGCGACGGCATGGGCCAAAACGGGCAGCTGACCCGCTCGGAAGACATCCCGGACACCGTCATCACCAACGTGGTCGTTGTGGACTACAGCGGCATCTACAAAGCTGATGTGGCCCTTAAAGACGGCCACATCTTCAGAATCGGCAAGGCCGGTAATCCGCAGATTACCGGCGGCGTGGACATTGTTATTGGATCAAGCACGGAGATCATCGCCGGGGAACGGAAGATCCTCACTGCAGGAGGCATCGATACCCACATCCACTTCATCTCTCCGGAACAGGTGCCCGCAGCACTCTGCAACGGCATCACTACTATGGTGGGCGGTGGAACCGGCCCGGCCGAGGGCACCAAGGCGACTACCGTTACGCCCGGGGCATGGCACATCTCACGCATGCTCCAAGCGGCTGAAGGCCTCCCCGTCAACATCGGCTTGTTCGGCAAGGGCCACGCATCCGCCGTCGAGCCCCTCGCGGAGCAGATCCGCGCCGGTGCCGTCGGACTGAAAGTCCATGAAGACTGGGGCTCAACCACCTCCTCGATTGACATGTCCCTGCGCGTCGCCGACGAATTCGACGTCCAGGTTGCCATTCACACCGACACGCTCAATGAGTGCGGCTTTGTGGAGGACACCATCCGGGCGATCAATGGCCGGGTCATCCACACCTTCCATACCGAAGGCGCCGGCGGCGGGCATGCGCCGGACATCATCAAGATCGCCGGGATGCCGAACGTGCTTCCAGCCTCCACCAACCCGACTCTTCCGTACACGCGGAACACGGTGGAAGAGCACCTGGACATGCTGATGGTGTGCCATCACCTCAACCCTGACATTCCGGAAGATGTGGCGTTCGCGGACTCCCGCATCCGTGCTGAAACCATCGCCGCAGAGGATGTCCTGCACGATCTTGGCATCTTCTCCATCACCTCGTCCGATTCCCAGGCCATGGGACGCGTCGGCGAAGTGGTGACCCGTACGTGGCAAGTAGCCGATGCCATGAAGAGGCAGCGTGGTGTGCTGCGGGACCCGTCCGGCGCCGCCCACGGATCCCCGGACAACGATAACTTCCGGATCAAAAGGTACGTTGCCAAATACACCATCAACCCTGCCATCGCACAGGGCATGGCGGACGTGGTCGGCTCGGTGGAAGCCGGTAAGTTTGCCGACCTGGTGCTGTGGGATCCGGCTTTCTTCGGGGTAAAGCCCGAACTGGTGATCAAGGGAGGCCAGATTGCCTATGCGCTCATGGGCGACTCCAATGCTTCCATCCCCACGCCCCAGCCGCGCACCATGCGGCCCATGTTCGCGGCCTATGGAAAAGCACTTCGGCAGACGTCCATCACGTTCCTGTCCAAAGCCGCGATCCAAGCCGGTGTTCCGGAAGAACTGGGACTCGAGCGGATCATCAAACCCGTATCCGGTATCCGCACGCTGAGCAAAGCGGACCTGAAATTCAACGGCGAAACTCCGGACATCGCCGTCGACCCCGAAACCTATACCGTCACCGTTGACGGCCAGGAAATCACCTCCGAACCCTCCGACGTGCTGCCCATGGCCCAGCGGTACTTCCTCTTCTAGGACTCACATGATCATTGAAGAAATCCTTGGCAACCTCCACGAGCTGCCCCGGGACGCTTACGCGGGCCGCCACCAAGAGCGGGTGGTCCTTCCCGGTTCGTTGCTGGTGAAACGCATCCAACGCGTCACCACCGACCACGGCAAGGAGCTGGGAATCCGGCTCCCCTCCGGCTCCGGCCACCTTCGCGACGGCGACATCCTCGCTGCAGACGAGGCCAACCTGATTGTCGTCTCCGTGCTTCCCACCGACGTCCTGGTGATCGCCCCCGGGACCATCCATGAAATGGGCGTCGTGGCGCACTCCCTCGGCAACAGGCACCTGCAGGCACAGTTCTTCGATGCCGCCTCCGAATATCAAGCCGACGTCATGGTGTGCCAGTATGACCACACGGTGGAGGACTACCTCAAGCATGTGGGCGTGCCATATCAGAGGCAGGAACGGGTGATGCCGGTGCCATTCCGCCATGCCGAACACACGCACTGACTACCAGCTGGCCCTCCAGCAACTCACGGATTCCGCCTTGCCTACAGGGGCATTCGCTCATTCTTTGGGCTTTGAGGGGTACATCGAACGCGGGGTAATGCGCGATCACCATACCTTCAGCATGTGGCTCCATGCCTTCCTGGCCCAGCAGCTCACCTACTCCGACGGGCTCGCCATTCGGTTCCTGTACGAGGGCGCCGGCCTTGAGGACTTGGACGGCAGGCTCTCCGCCTGCCTCCTGGCCCGGGAAGTCCGGGAGGCCTCGCTGAAGATGGGTGGCCGGCTATTGGATATCGGGGCGGAGGTGTTTCCGTCCGCCGAACTTTCCGGGTACCGCAACCAGGTGCGGGAGGGCACAGCGGCGGGGCATCAACCCCTGGCATTCGCCGTCGTCGCGCGTTCACTGGGGGTTCCCCTTCCGGAAGCGCTCGCCGCCTACTTCTTCGCCGCCATCACCTCCCTGACGCAAAACGCCGTCCGTGCGGTTCCGCTCGGCCAGAACGCCGGGCAGCGCGTCCTCCGAAACGCGCACGACGCCGTTGCTGCCGCCGTCCAGGATGTAGCACGGCTGTGCTGGGACGACTTTGGGGCGGTTGCCCCGGGCCTGGAAATTTCACAAATGCGGCACGAGCGGCAGCGTGCCCGCATGTTCATGAGCTAAACCAAGGAGGACACACATGACAGAGCCCATCATCATCGGCGTCGGCGGACCCGTCGGAGCCGGAAAGACCCAGCTCGTGGAACGCATCACCCGCCACATGAGCGGTGACATCTCCATGGCCGCCATCACCAACGACATCTACACCATCGAAGACGCCAAGATCCTGGCCGCCAACGGGGTCCTGCCCGAAGACCGCATCATCGGCGTCGAAACCGGAGGATGCCCGCACACCGCCATCCGCGAAGACACCTCCATGAACACAGCCGCCATCGAGGAGCTCAAAGCCCGGCATCCTGACCTGCAGGTGATCTTCGTGGAATCCGGCGGCGACAACCTCTCCGCCACGTTCAGCCCGGAACTCGTGGACTTCTCCATCTACATCATCGACGTGGCCCAAGGCGAGAAGATCCCCAGGAAAGCCGGCCAGGGCATGATCAAGTCCGACCTCTTTGTCATCAACAAGACGGATTTGGCGCCGCACGTAGGGGCGGACCTGGCTGTCATGGAGCGGGATTCGAAGGAGTTCCGCGGGAACAAGCCCTTCTGCTTCACCAACCTCAAGACCGACCAAGGGCTTGAAGAAGTCCTTGGCTGGATCAAGCGGGACGTCCTGATGCTCGACTTGGCGTCGTGAGTAGCGCCAGCAGCGTTGTCGCTAGTCCGGCAGCTTCCCCGGATCGCCCCGTGCGGGGACGGTTGGAGCTTGGCATCACTATGAGGGCCGGCAGATCCGTTGCCTCGCATCAATTCCATGAGGGCGCATTGAGGGTGTTGCGGCCGCACTATTTGGATGGAACCGGGCAGGTTTGCTATGTCATGGTCAATCCTGGCGGGGCCTATTTGGGTGCTGATCTGTTCGTCATCGACGTGGAGGTCGGGGACGGGGCGGAGTTGTTGTTGACCACGCAATCGGCCACCAAGATCTACCGGACGCCGCGGTCCTTTGCAGAGCAGCGCATGACCATACGGCTGGGGGAGGGCGCCCGGCTGGAGCTGGTTCCCGACCAGCTCATCGCCTACAGGGAGGCCCGCTACAGGCAGGTTTCGCACGCCAGTCTCCACCCGTCGTCGAGCCTTGTCATGGCGGAAGTCATCACACCCGGGTGGTCGCCGGACGGAGCGTCCTTCGCGTTCCGGGAGCTGGGGCTTCGGAACGAGATCCACGTGGAGACGGAGGGCGGCCCCCAGCTCCTGGTCCTTGACAACCTCGTGATCAGGCCGCCGTTGGACGATGTGACAGGCGTGGGCTTCATGGAGGGATTCAGCCATGTGGGCTCCCTCGTGGTGGTGGACCCGCGCGTAGACCAAGCGCTTACGGATGAGTTGGACCTTATTGCCCGTGACTATGGTGCGCATTCGGGTGTTTCATTGACCCAGAGTGTGGGCGGGACATGCGGGCTTGTCCTGCGTTCGCTGTCGAACAGCACCGGGGAACTCAACGGTCTGCTCGACGCCTGTACCGGATTCCTCAGGGGACGCTGGTACGGGCAAGAACCCTTGAATCTAAGGAAGTACTGATGACGACGCTCACCGGGTTTGCCGCCCTGTACCGGGACCGTGAAACGCTGTCCCTCCGCACCCGGCTCTTTTTCACCTTCGGTGCGGTGGCCGCCTTGCATCTTGCCGCCGTCGTACTTCTGTTGGTGGGCACCACCGGCGGCGCCGAACCCCTGGCACTTGGCCTGGTGGCCACGGCGTACGTTGCCGGCGTCAAACACAGCTACGACTGGGACCACATTGCTGCGATCGACAACTCCACGCGAAAGTTCGTTGCGCAACGCAAAGACCCGGTGAGCGTCGGATTCGCCTTTAGCCTGGGGCACAGTTCGGTGGTGGTATTGGCCGGGATGCTGGTGGTCCTGGGCGTTACGGTGATCGGACAGTTCATGGAGGATGGCACCGCCGGGAACAAGATCCTTGGATTGATCGGAAGCGGCGTTGCTGGGCTGTTCCTGCTGATCATGGGGTTGTTCAACGGCTCGGCGTTCATCCGTGCAGCGCAGTTGTACAGGGAGGTCCAAGCGGGCGGCGAGGTCCAGGCCGAGGATCTGGAGACGAAAGGCTTCGTTGCGAGGCTGCTCGCCAAGCCGCTAGCAAGGGTGGAAAGGCCGCGGAATATCTACGTCATCGGCTTCCTCTTCGGCCTGGGGTTCGACACCGCCACGACCATCGGGCTCCTGGTCATCACCACCACAGCCTCGCTGGCCGGAGTCTCACCCCTTGCACTCATGGCGCTGCCCCTCGCGTTCACTGCAGCCATGACCCTCTGCGACTCAGCCAACGGCGTGGTCATGATGAAGATGTACGCGTCGGCCATTCACGAACCCCAACGGAAGCTCGGGTTCAACGCCGTTATTACCGGCATTTCCGCGGTCTCGGCGCTGTTTATCTCCGTCATCACGTTGGGTGGGTTCCTGAACGAGGCGTTTGACTTGGAAGATCCCATAACCACCTGGCTCGTCGGGATGGACCTCGGTGACGCCGGACTGATCCTGGTTGGGCTCTTCGTGGTGGCGTGGGGATTTTCCGCATGGCGCGGCAAGAATAAACCAAATATTTCCGGCCACCTGTAACCCCCGCGGTTGAGCCGGAAACTATACGGGTATCCTGCAGGTTCCGGGCTCTACAATCAGGGGGAAATCGTGCTTTCCGAGCGCGAACTGGCGTTTATCGCCATTCACAAAGACAGCTATCCAGCGGTTTTTAGGTTTGTTGGCCGACGCGTCGAGTCGGCCGAAGCGGCAGAAGAAATAGCCGCCGATGTCTTCCGGGTGGTCTGGCAGAAATGGGCCGACGATTCACATCCGGAGTTGCCCTATTTGCTGAGCATCGCCCGCAACCTGGTGGGTAACGCTTACCGCAGCCGGGACCGCCAGCGGGCGCTCCAGGAGAAGCTGCGTACGACGGCGGTGGAGCGTGTCGGGAACGACTCCGGCAACGTTGCGGTACAGGATGCAATGTCCCGCCTCCGCGACAAGGAACGCGACATCCTCCAGTTGGCGTACTGGGACGGGCTCGGCCCCGCCGAAATCGCCCAAGTGCTCCAGTGCAGCGAATCCGCAGCCAAGGTCCGGCTCCACCGTGCACGCACAGCATTCCGGAAACAACTGCCTGCAGGTTCCGCATCCGCTACAGAAAAGTTGGGGGTCTGAACATCATGGATCCGATCACGAACCAGATAGCCGCAATCGACCCGTTCGAACCCGGGACGGAACCAAGCGGTGAAGAAGCCCTCCACAGGATGCTTTCCGGCTCCACCGTCTACAGCGACACCAACCCGCTGCGGAACGTTTCTTCGCTCGAGGACAAACGACGCCGGAAAGCCCGGATTGCCGGCGGCCTGCTTTTGGGTGCAGCTGCCGTCACCGCCGGAGTCCTGGTGGCATCGAACTTTGGCACGGTAAGCCCGGCACCCGCGCCGGCAATATCGTCCGAGGCTGCAGCGCCGACACCGAGCACTTCAGCCACGCCATCACCCAGCGCTACCGCAACGCCTTCGGCCACCCCGACGGCGGTACCCACCCAATCGGCAACCCCCACCGCTCCCGCTGTGGCCACGACAGCACCGGTGACGCCCCCGGTCCAAGCACCCACGCTCAAGACTTTCACCTTCCCGGACGGCCACTTGTCCTTCGAATACCCGGCTGACTGGACTATCCGAACCGAACAGGGGCCATACGCTGCGCCGGAGGACCAAGCGAACTCAGTCATTGCCCGTGTCTCCGACGGTGCAGGATCCGAAGTTGCCCGGGTGTTCAACGGAAACTACGGCGATGGCACAGCGGGTCCAGTGGAGAGGACGATTCTGGACCGCGCCGTGGTTGCGGGAGTCAGGGACAACTCCGGTGAGAAGGTCGAATTTGGTTTCTCCTCGACTCAGTCCCGGTACGTTCCCTACGACGGGCCGGCCTACGAGGGAATGCCAACCGCGCCAACGGCCCCGGTAAACGATCCGCCTGTTTACATCATGGATGTCAGGATCTCCTCGGAGTTGCAGGCGGGAGCTACGACCTCGGGAACCAATCAGGTGAGGGTGCCGAATGGGATCATGAGCGCCTACGTAGTGTTCGATTCCACCAAGCAGCCAACCTTCGCCACCCCCGCCGCCGCAAAGGCATGGATAGGAACCCAGCAGTACGCCCGGCTCAAGGCCATGCTGCTTAGTTTGAGCTACAAGTAAAAACCCTATGGGCAATTGCACGCCGTCACTAAAGAAGGTTGTGCAGTTGCCCATAACAAACGTCCCCTAAGTTTCATAGGGTGGAGGAGATCTGCTTCACATAGGCAGAGCCAGACCTACCCAAGGACGAGTTTCAACGATGAAGAGCATCGCCCTCCTGCGCGAACGAGCCACCCGCGTCATGCCTACCGGTTCCCACTGCCCGGCTTCTGGTTTGTGGAGCCCGGACTCCGATCCGGAAACGGTGCACGTCTTTACCGAGGGCCACGTCCTCCCGGCCCACAACGGCGTACCCACTGTGTGGCGTCGTCGCGCGGCAGCATCATGACGGCGAGCCTTCTCAACCGGCCTGACGGCTACCGGCACGTTCCGGCGTCGGAGTGGACCGATCTCCAGTCCGGCGACCGCGTGTGGATCTATGACGTTGCGTGGGGTGTGGGTACCGGGCGCGTGGACGATGTTTCCCAGCACCAGGAACTCCTGTGGGTGATCCTCGAGCCGGGCGGCCGAAGGCTCATCTGCGGCACGGACGACGTCGAAGTCTGGGCTGCCTAGAACCAACACCGAGATGGCATTTGGTGCCAATGTTTGAGCGGAGCATTGGCACCTAATGTCATCTCGGCGTCTTTAAGAGGCAGGCACCAGCACGCTCGGCGAGCCGGTTTCCACGCGGCTGACAGGGCCGTCGGGCAGGCCGGAGGCGGGGTCCAGCTTGTAGCTCACGACGTCGTTGGACCCCTCGTGCGCTACCAGCAGCCAGCCGTCGCGAACCAAGTGGTGACGTGGCCAGTCGCCACCGGTGGAAACGTCCGCCAGGGGTTCGAGGCTGGTTCCTTCGGCGCTCACCTTCAGGATGCACATCCGGTTGGACCCGCGAACCCCCACATAGGCGAAGCGCCCGTCCGGTGAGAGCGCGATTTCAGCCGCGGCATCGCCGTCGAACGGCTTGTTCACGCTCACGGGAACCATGGCCGTGAGCTCGAAGACGCCTTGCGGTTCGGAGCGGATGGCGGCCACCTCTAGGGAGTATTCCGTGTCCACGAACACTGTCCCGCTGGAATGCCGGACCATGTGCCGGGGTCCGCTGCCCTTGGGGAGGACCACGTGGTGGTCGGCCTGCAGGCCACTGCCGGGCTGGTAAGTCCAGACGCGAACCAAGTCGTTCCCCAGGTCCGCCGTCAGGATCCGGCCGTCGGGGAGCATCAGGCTGGAATGCGCGCGGCTTGGCCGCGGCTGGTCGGTGGGTCCATTGTGGTGAGGGTCGACGGCGGCTTCCGCGCTGAAGCGCGAGGTGATGGCGCCGTCGTCGTCCAGTTCAAAGAGAATGACCTGCCCATCGCCCCAACAGGTGGCGATGATGAAGCGGCCCTGCGGGTCTGCTGCCACGTGGCACGTGGCCTCACCCGTGGGCCAAGGCTTGCCGAAGGGTTCCAGTTCGGCCACTCTGGTGCGGCGGTAGGCCTGCACCGTGCCGGCCTCCTCGGCTACCGCATAAAGGATGGGCAGTGTGGGGTGCGGTGCCAGGAATGAGGGCGAATCGGCGGAGACGGCCAGGCCCAGGGAGGTGAGGTTTCCCTGCCCGTCGATGGAGATGGCGCCGATGCCTTCGCCCTTGGCGTTGCGGTCTGCTGTGTAGGATCCGGTCCAGATCATTGATTCCACGCTCAGTTCCTCCCCTAGTGTCCTTGGACGTCGGAATCGACTCCCGCGTCTGGCCCGGCGTCGAGGGTTTGCAGGCGGTCCAGGTCCTCTCTGTCCAGTTCGAAATCGAAGACGTCGAGGTTCTCCTGCATGCGCTTCGGGTTGGCCGTCTTGGGGATGGCAACCAGGCCCTGCTGGACGTGCCAGCGAAGTACCACCTGGCCGGGGGTCTTTCCGTGCTTTTCGGCGAGACTGGCCAAAATAGGGGCGTTCAGGAGATCGCTTCTTGCGCCGAGCGGGCTGTACGACTCCGTGACGATGCCGTTGCGTTCGTTGAAGGCGCGGGCGGCTGTCCGCGGAATGGCCGGGCTGATCTGGATCTGGTTGACGGCGGGAACCACGTCCGTCTCCGCAAAGAGCCGGTCCAGGTGGGCGGGCTTGAAGTTGGAAACTCCAATGGAACGGACCTTGCCCGATGCCTGCAGTTCTTCGAACGTCTTCCAGGTGGAAACGAACTCATCGCGCCGGGGGAGCGGCCAGTGGATGAGCAGCAGGTCCACGTACTCAAGGCCAAGACGCTTCAAGGAGCCGTCCAGGCCGGCGACGGCCTTGCCGGAGCCTTGGAACTCACCGTCGAGCTTGGTGGTGATGAACAGTTCGCCGCGGTCCACCCCGCTGTTCCGGATTCCTTCGCCCACCCCGGCCTCGTTGCCGTACTTCACCGCGGTGTCGATGTGCCGGTAGCCGAGCGACACGGCTTCCTCAACGGCCTTCGCAACCTGGGTGTCATCCAGCGGCCACGTGCCAAGGCCCAGTTGCGGGATCTTGTATCCGTCATTGAGTTCTATGAGCGGGGCTGACGCCATGGGCACGATCTCCTTTGCTGAACGAAAAAGACAGGTTCCTTGCTTTTCTACGCCGCGGACGTGGTGCTTGGCAACAGTGTCCGCCGCGACCAGTCGTAGAGCTGGTCAGTCAACTCCATGTAGTCATCCTTCACCACCTGCAGTTCAGGATGCCGGTCGTGCCACTCCACGATTTCCCGGGCACCATCGGCAAAAGGAATAGTGGCAGTGAAATCCGGTACAAGGGCTTTGATCTTTGAGTTGTCGAACACAACCGAGTGGGAACGATCGCCCAGCAGGTTGGGACCCAGTTCCGCGCTGTGGGCCGCAATGGTCTCCGAGGACACGTGGAACAACTCCGGCTCCGCAACACCCGCGGCCCTGGCGAAAAGCCCATAGATCTGGTTCCACGGCAGGAACTCATCCGAGGTGATGGTGTAGCTCTCGCCGATTGCCTGCGGACGCCCGAGGAGCCCGACGAATGCCTTGGCAAAGTCGCGGCTGTGCGTCAGCGTCCATAGCGACGTTCCATCGCCGTGGACCAGCACAGGCAGTCCTGCACGCATCCGGTGGATGTCCGTCCAACCACCCACCATCGCGATCTTGGTGCGATCGTAAGTATGGGACGGGCGCACCACCGTCACGGGGAAATCCTGTTCACGGTACGCCTCCCACAGGAGTTCCTCACAGGCGATCTTGTCCCGCGAGTACTGCCAGAACGGATTCTTCAGGGGCGTGGATTCCCTGATGGGCAGGGTGGTAGGCGGCTTTTGGTAAGCCGACGCTGAACTGATGAACACATACTGGCCCGTGCGTCCACGGAACAACTCCATTGCAGTCCGGGCCTGGTCCGGAGTGTAGGAGATAAAGTCCGCGACGGCGTCGAACTCCCTGCCGCCAAGTACCTCACGCACCGCTGCCGGTTCCCGGATGTCCGCATGCAACACTTCGGCGCCGTCCGGGACCGGCCGCCCGGCTGACCGTCCCCGATTAAGGATGGTCAGCCGGTGGCCCAGCGCCACGGCGCGTTCAGCCGCCGAGGTGCTGATGACGCCGGTCCCGCCGATGAACAGGATGTTCCGCGGCGAGACGGTGTCCGCTGCTTTTCCGAGGATGCCTGTGTGAAGGTCGGTCACCAGGCGTAATCCTCGGGAGCGGGGCGATGGCCCGGGAAGATGTCATCCAGCCGCTTGAGGGCGTCGTCACTGAGAGTGACGTCCAGGGCGCGGATGGCGGAGTCCAGCTGCTCCTGGGTGCGGGGACCCACAATCGGTGCCGTCACCGCGGGCTGGTGCAGCAGCCAGGCGAGAGCCACGTCGCCGGGTGCATGGCCCAGTTCGTCAGCAAAGTCCTCGTACTGGCGGATCTGGTCTTCGTGCTGGCGCAGGGTCTCCAAGGCGCGTCCTTCGGTGCGTCGGACGCCCTCTTCTTCCTTTTTGAGCACGCCTCCCAGCAGGCCGCCCTGCAGGGGAGACCACGGGATCAGGCCCAGGCCGTACTGCTGCGCTGCCGGAATCACTTCGAGTTCCAGCTCGCGGCGGAACAGGTTGTAGATGGACTGCTCGCTCACCAAGCCCGTGTAGTTCCGCCGGTGTGCTGCCTCCTGGGCCTGGGCGATGTGCCACCCGGCAAAGTTGCTGCTGCCCGAGTAAAGGATCTTGCCCTGCTGGACGGCCACCTCGATGGCCTGCCAGATCTCGTCCCACGGAGTGTCCCGGTCGATGTGGTGAAACTGGTAGATGTCGATGTAATCCGTCTGCAGCCGCTTCAGGCTGGCATCCAAGGCGCGCCGGATGTTCAGGGCGGACAACTTGGACTCATTCGGGCGGTCCGTCATGGTGCCGTAGAGCTTGGTGGCGATCACCGTGCGTTCCCGGCGCTCGCCGCCCTTGGCGAACCAGCGGCCGATGATTTCCTCGGTCCAGCCGCGATGTTCCGTGCCGCCGTAGACGTTGGCGGTATCGAAGAAATTGATCCCGGAATCCAGCGCGGAGTCCATGATCGAATGGGACGTCTCTTCCTCGGTCTTAGGGCCGAAGTTCATGGTGCCCAGGCAGAGGCGGGAGACTTTCAGGCCGGAGCGGCCAAGATGCGTGTACTGCATGCTGTTGTCCTTTGTTAGTGCCGGGCTTACATCTGGGTGAAGGAGGCGACGGCGGGATCGGAACCGATGCGCGCGCCCGCCTCAAGGGCGGTGATGGCCGCAAGTTCGGACTCGGTAAGGCTCAGGTCCGCAGCGCCGAAGTTCTCGCGCATGCGGCTGGAGTCCGCGGACTTGGGGATCACGATGGTTCCCTGGGCCAGGTGCCAGGCGAGGATCACCTGGGCGGGAGTGGTTCCGTGTGCCGCTGCGACGAGCGCCACCTGCTCGGCGTTGAGGTCCTTGCCCTGGCCGAGCGGGCTGTAAGCCTCGACGGCGATGGTGAGGTCGCGGCATTTGGCGGCCAGGTCGGCCTGTTGGTAGGTGGGGTGCAGTTCGATCTGGTTGACGGCCGGCACTACCTCGGACTCGCGCAGGAGGGTGTCCACGTGGTCGGCGAGGAAGTTGGAGATACCGATCGCGCGGATCTGCTTGTCATGGTAGAGCTTCTCCATTTCCTTCCATGCCTTGGTGTACAGCCCCTGGGACGGGACGGGCCAATGGATCAGGTAGAGGTCCAGGAAGTCCAGGCCCAACGCGTCGCGGCTGCGTTGGAAAGCGTCGTAGGCCTCGCCCTGCTCGCCGTTGCGCAGCTTGGTGGTGATGAAGACCTCGTCCCGGGAAAGTCCGGAAGCTGCAATTGCGGCGCCAACGCCGGCTTCATTGCGGTAAGCCGCGGCGGTGTCGATATGACGGTAACCGGCCTCGAGGGCGTCTTCCACTACCTTCTGGGTCTCTTCCGGAGGCACTTGGAAGACACCGAATCCAAGCTGCGGAATGGTGACGCCGTTGTTCAATGTCAACTCTGGCATGAGGGTCTCCTTCGAAAGTGGTGTGCGTTGTCGGATCTCCGGAAAACGTTTTCGGAGGCTCTGCTTTGAGCCTATTCAGTTTTGGCCACTACGTCAGCAGAAGTGCGTGATCCTGTTTTTCCTAGGTCTGCCAGTCCTACCCAAAGAGGTGGTGGCGCCGGCTGTTGCACCGGCAGAATGGATGGATGGGTCAAAGCGCTGAGTTCGGAAAGTTCCTCAAGGTCATGCGTGCGCGCCTTTCCCCGGAAGACGCCGGCACGCTCGGTTCAACCGGCTCCCGCCGGGTCCCGGGGCTTCGCCGGGAGGAAGTGGCCAGGCTGTCCGGAGTAAGCACCGACTACTACACCCGCCTGGAGCAGGGGCGGAACATCCATCCGTCCAAGGCGGTGCTGGACTCCGTGGCGAGGGCACTCCGCCTGGATGCGGGGGAGCGGGCCCACATGATGGACCTTCTTGCGCACTGCGCCAACTCGGCCGCGGGGCCGGGGCCGGTTCAGAAAGTGCGTCCGGCCGTGCGGCAGTTGCTGGACGCAGTGGGCGACGTGCCGGCGATGGTCCTTGGACGCAGGACTGACGTCCTGGCCGCCAACCGCATGGCCAACCTGCTGTTTACCGACTTCACCTCCTTGCCCGCCGCGGAAAGGAACCTGACCCGTTGGCTCATCCTGGATGCCAGCGCAGGAACGCTGTTCCGGGACTGGAAGACCGTTGCCGCCGAGGCCGTTGGAGCGCTGCGCATGGATGTGGGCCGCCACCCGAACGATCCCCAAACCAACCAGCTGGTAGGCGAACTCGCCGTTCACAGCGAGCAATTCCGCCAATGGTGGGCCGGGCACAGGGTAGCTTCGCGGTCCGCCGGAACAGTCCGATTGCACCATGCCGTGGTGGGCGACCTTGAACTGAACTTCGAAACCCTGAGTCTCCCGGACGACGCCGACCAGCACCTGCGGGTCTATTCCGCAAAGGCCGGTTCGCCGTCGTCGGACGCTTTGACGCTGCTGAGCAGCTTCGGCGAGCCGGACACGGTTACTGAGGTTCCAGAACCCGCCCGCCGAGATGACAGTTAATGCCAATGTTCGCGGTGATTATTGGCATTAACTGTCAATTCGGCGAGCGGTTGGCCGTGGCTGGCGCCTAGCGCTCCAGGCGGAAGCCAAGCTTGATGGTGACCTGCCAATCGGCAACCGCACCATCCTCGAGGTGGCCGCGGATTTCCTTGACCTCGAACCAATCAAGGTTGCGCAAGGTTTGCGACGCTGTGCCGATGGCGTTCTTGATGGCGTCGTCGACGCCCTCGGTGGAAGTTCCTACAATCTCGGAAACGCTGTATGTGTGGTCAGCCATGGTGCTCCTCATCATCGTGTTACGAATCCTGGAAATCGGGCCTGCGCGCAGGCCGTCCATGCAGACTAGCCCACGGAAGTTCGTGCGGCCAGAGCTAGTTTTCGCGCCAATCGTTGCTGGTGATGTGCGAACCCGCTTGTGGTCCCATTTGCAGCATCCCGCCGTCCACGGGCCAGGAGGCGCCATTGACGTAGCTGGATTCGGGGGACGCCAGGAAAGCTACGACGGCGGCAATCTCGCGTGCGTCGCCGGGGCGGCCCACGGGTACTCCGGGACGTTCTTCCCGGTGCGGGTCCTCGTCCGTTTGGCCCGTCATGGGGGTGGCGATCTCACCGGGTGCCACGTTGTTGGCCGTGATGCCGTACTGCGCCAGCTCCAGTGCCATGGTCTTGATGAGGCCACCGAGTCCATGCTTTGAAGCGTCGTACGCTGATGCGCCTACCCGCGGCTGGAACTCGTGCACGCTGGTGATCGCGATGATGCGCCCGCCGCGGCCTGCGTCCACCATGCGCTTGGCTGCCGCCTGCATGGCTACGAAAGCACCGTTGAGATTGGTGTCCAACGTCTGCATCCACGTCTCAAAGTCCAGCTCCAGGAACTTGGTTCCGTCTCCGGTTCCTGAGTTGTTGACGAACACATCCACGCCGCCAAGTTCGTCGGCCAGCCGATCGATCGTCGCCGCCGTCTCCTGAATCCTGGTGGTATCCAGCTGCTGCACTACTGCCTTGCGGCCCAGGCCCCTGACTTCTTCGGCCGTCTCCTGGGCGCCCTGCTCATCCGAGTGCCATGTGATTCCCACGTCCATGCCTGCTTTGGCCAGCGCGACCGCCGTGGCGCGGCCAATGCCGGAATCCGAACCCGTGACGATCGCCGTCGTCGGGTTGAAAGCTTGCTGTGCCATGATCCTGCCTTTCGGTTGTGATCGAGCCGATACCGTATCCCTACCCGTTGGGACACGGCCGTAAACAAGGAGCAGCGGCAACTGGTGATCGCGTGTAAATTTCTTTGAAGTACCACCGGACCACCACCCATGAATCCATCAATGAGGAGAACTCATGTCAGAAGTGATCGTCGTCGGCGTTGACGCCAGCGAAACGGCCAAGCGGGCAGCCGTGGCGGCAGCCAAGATGGCCAAAGCACTCGGCGCGGAACTGCACGTCATCAGCGGCTTTTCTGATGACCGGATCGAAGAGTTCGGCAGTGGCAGCGATCGCATTACGGTCTCCTCGGCGGACTCCGCCGAGTACGTTGCGCGCAAGGTGGCCGAGGAACTGGACATCCCGGACAACAGCGTGAAGTACTACGCTGCCCGCGGTACGCCGGCCAACGCCCTCATCAATTACGCCGAGTCCAACAAGGCATCCCTGATCGTTGTGGGCAACAAGCGCATGAAGGGCCTTGGCCGCGTGCTGGGCAGCATCGCCAACAGCGTGGCCCACGGCGCCCCGTGCGACGTCTACATCGTGAACACGGAAGTGGACGCCTAAGACCCAAGTAGCTGGCAGTAGGGGTTGTTCTGAGGGCTCAGAACAACCCCTGCTGCCAGTCAGATGGGCTACCGCTCTTCCACGGGACCACTTTCCACCAGCGCGTAGACGCGGCTGGGGCTGCCTGTGCCGCCGACGATCGGCAGGGGAGCAACAACCAGGGTGGCGCCCGTAACCGGCAGCCGGTCCACGTTCCGGAGCGAGGTCACGCCGTACTTGTCCGCACCCAGGAGGAAGGAGTGGACGGGGAACATCGGGTCCAGGGAGCCCGCCTGGCCGGCGTCGATCCCCACGGTTTCAACGCCGAAGCCGCTGATGGAGGCGTTGCTGGCAAGCCATTTGGCACCTGCCGCAGAGACCCCGGGAGTGTGCGGGCCGGCGTCGTCCGCGTTCACGAAAGCGGCAGCATCGGCGCCCCGGGCTGCCCAGCCGGTCCGGAAGATCACCCAGCAGTTCTCCGGGAAAGGGCCATGCTCTTCCTGCCACTGTTCAAAATGTTCCGGTTCCAGGAGGAAGTCCGGGTCTGCGGTGGCTTCCGCAGTTTTGTCGAGCACCACCAGCGGACCTACGAGGCGGTGCGGCTCGATCTTGTCCACGGATTTGCCGTCCTTGCCCGTGATCCAGTGGACCGGAGCATCCAAGTGCGTTCCGGCGTGCTCGCCCACCGTGACGTCGTTCCACGCCCACGCCGGGCCGGCGTCGTCGAAGTTGCTGACCGGCGAGACCGACAACCCGACCGTGTTCGCAAAAGGCTGCGGCAGGTTCAGGATGGGGGTTTCGGGGCTGAGCGGGGTAGTGAGGTCGATGATTTTCACCGAGCCGTTGGAAAGGGCTGCAGTGAGCCCGGCCAGAACAGACATTGTTCTCCTATCGCTGGTTTCGCTTGAAAGGGTTGGATTTCCTGGTTGTCAGACGCTGTGCCACGAGGTGGCCTGAACCGCCGGAGAGGCCCGGGCCGGGGTGGGTGGAAGCCCCGATGTGCCAAAGTCCTTTGACGGTCGTGTGGTGCCCGGCGGCTTGTGGAAACGGCCGCCAGAGCAGGTTCTGGAAGAGCTCGGCCGAGCCGCCGTACGGGTCACCGCCAACAGCGTTCGGGTTGATTGCAGCGAGGTCCGTGGGGGCGATGATGTCCGAGGCCAGAACGGTAGCCTGCGTTCCCGGCGCGAACTGCTCAAGCCGCTCAAGGACACGGTGCAGGTAGGCCTGCTTCAGCTTCTCCGACCAACCCTCGGCCACGGACAGCTCACCCGCAGCGTCCCCTACCGGCTCGAACGGAACCTCCTGGAGCTGCAGCCACAGCGTCGCTTTGCCTTCCGGTGCCCTGGAGGGATCCAGGACGCACTGCTGTCCCACCACGATGGTTGGTTCCACCGGCAAGAGTCCCGCCTCAGCCTGGGCGCACGCGATGCCCGTGCTGTCCGATCCGTTGCTGATATGGACCAGCGGAACCTTGTTGAGGCGGGGATCCAACCATTGGACCGGCTTGTCCAGGGCAAGGTGGACCTGCATGGCGCCGCGGCCGTTTTGATACCTGCGGGCGGCGTCGGCCAGGTGTGCCGGGGCATCAGGCAGCAAGCGGGTGTAGAGGGCCTGGGGCGAGACGTTGGCCAGCACGGTGTCCGCTTGGACGATCCCCTCGGAGGTGCGGACCCCGGTCACCGAGCCGGACACCGAAAGGATTTCCCGGGCTTCGGTGCCAAGCATGATCCGCACCCCGTTGTCCCGGAGCAGCGATTCAAAGACCGCAACAAAGCGTGCGGCTCCGCCCTTGACCACCGGCAAGCCGAAAGTGTGCATGCTCATGGCCATCACGGGCAGCATCACGCCACCTGTTGCCTGGTCCGGGCCGAGGCCTGCGTGCAGGAGCCAGGGCGACCACAGCTGGTCCGTTTCCCAACCATCGAAGCGGCTGCGGAGATAGTTGCGGCCGCTCATCACGGCGTCCCTGAGAAAGGCCTCGTTGGCCTTCACTTTGCCGGTCCGCACAGCGCCAAAGCCCAGCCGTGCGAGCTCTTTGGGGGACCGCAATTCCGCCCCGAACGCCCCGAAGACGGTCCCGGCGTGACGGCCCAGGTCATCGAGCATGGTGAGGTAGGCCTGTTGATCCGCCGGGTGCTTGAAGGTCTTCGCCGTCTCCGCAGGATCCCGGTGGGCAAGGGCCACCCTGTGCTCGCCGGTCACAGGGTCCGCAGCCACTGACGCGGTGACGGCGCCGTCCGTGTTGCAGTACTCCAGGCCCCTCTTGTGCAGTTCACTGCCCAACACGGCGTACGCGCCCCCGGAAACAAAGAGCGGATGCCACGACGAAAACGAATCGTGGATAAACCCCGGCAGAGTCCGTTCACCCGAGTGGATGAAGCCGCCCAGCCGGTCGGATTGCTCGATCAGGCAGACCTGTTGTCCGGCGAGGGCAAGCTCCGCAGCGGCAACCAGGGAGTTGATACCGGAGCCGATGACGGCAACGTCGTTCATGGATGATGCCCTCTCAGAAGTCGGGGTGGCTGGCTGTCGCGTGGTACTTGCCGCTATGGAACACAAGGGGAGAACCGCCGTCGTTGCTGTACTTCTCCACTTCGCCAACGTAGATCACATGGTCGCCTGCGTCGTGGCGCGACACTGTGCGGCACTGGAAGGTAGCAACCGCGCCGTCCAGCACGGGCACCCCGGCAATGCCTTCGGTGGTTTCGGCACCTTGGAACTTGTCCGAGGCCGGCGTAGCGAACTGGCGGGACAGCACGTGCTGATCGCTGGCCAGGACGTTGATGGCGAAGTGCGTCGATTCCTCGAAATCCGTCAGGCTCGGGGCCCGCTTGCTGGGGCACCACAGGACCAAGGGCGGTTCCATGGACACTGACGTGAAGGAGTTCGCCGTCATGCCCACCTTCCGGCCATCCGGGGAGACCGTGGTGACTACCGTGACGCCGGTTGCGTATTGGCCCAGTGCGCTACGGAAATCACGCACATCGAAGACGGCGGAGTCCTCTTCCTTGCGCGCCTGCATGAAGTCCGCAGCCGCCGTCGGGTCGAACCACCACGGGTAGGAAGTCCGCGGATCGTCGAACCCGGCCACAATGCTTGCGGCCAGTGCCGGATGCTCGGCGGCTTCGCGCAGGAGGGTGGCCTGATGGTCCCGACGCGGCTTGAGCAGGTCATTCGTCCACGCCACCGACCACTGGCCCCACCCGCGCCAGAACTCGTCGAACGTGCGCTCCATCCATTCCCTGTTGAACGGTTGCCGGCCATGGCGCACGATCGCATCGAGGTAGTACTTGGCTGCCAGCGTCGCGTTGTTTGACCCCTGGCCGGTCAGCGGATCGTTCAGGACCACGGCGTCGCCGAGCCCGAAGACCAGGCTGCCGTTCGCCAGTTCCCCTACCGCGGACCGCACCGTCGGAGTGATGCGTCCCAGGAGCGTGGCGCCGTCGTCGGTCAGAGCGGCGCCTTCGAAAGCGGCGGCCTCGTGCGGGAAATGGTCCCGGAGCAGCTGCAGCGAACGCTCCAGCTGGTCTTCGGGACTTACGACGCCGGACCAACAGTCCATGGGGCCGCCCACCACTCCCTCGAACACCATCATGCGGCAGGGGCCGGACGCGGTGAGCCCCGGGAAAGTGAAAAACTCACCCACTCCCGGCGCCATGGACATCCGGATGGCGGCAGCCCCGCCGTCGTCCGTTCCGGTAGCGGTGACGTAATTGAGCGCCAGCACCCGCTGGGGACGGTCGAACGGCGACTTGGCCTTGTCCCGGGGGAACACCTGCCCGATTTCGCCCTTTCCGGTGCTGACGATCACCAACTCGTAGTCCCGGGCCAGTTCTTCCAGAAGGCGGGGAGTGACTTTCTCGATCCGGAAGTCGCCGCCATTCGCGACGAACCGTTCGATCCAGTGCGCGCTCTTGAGCCGCTGGTCAACGGACCTTGCCGGGCCGTCCAGGGGGGCTTCCCACTCAATCGGTTCCTGGCCCTCAACGCGCAGGTGGATGGAGCCGATGGCGGGGGCAGCTCCTGAGTCGGGAATCGCGGTTCCCATTTGTGCTTCGGCGTCCAAGGCGGGTGCGAACATGCACTGGCTGGACATGACTTTTCCGGACCTGATTTGGGCTGCTGAGCGGTCCGAGAACAGCGTGACGGCGTAGCCCTCCCGTTGCAGGCCCAAGGCCAGCTGGGCGCCGGATTCGCCGGCTCCGATGATTGCGATTGTGCGCATGGTAAATCCTTATTAGCAGGGGCGTGCTATGAAAATCCGGGGTCAGGAAACCTTGGCACCCAGGGCTGCGAGGTAGTCCTCGGCTTTGTCCGGGTACATGAACCACTCCTGGAATTCCGGCGGGTGGTTGAAGCCGTTGGCAAAGCGGTGCGCGATTTCCGGAACCTGGTTTGCCGCGCCCAGCAACTCAAGGACGTGCGGCGGGGGAGGAGCCAGCAGGGCATTGGTCCAGTGTGCAACGTGTCGGGCGTAATCCCAATAGCGTTCGAACGTGGCCTGCATGAATGCCGGGTCATAGCGGCGGTCGCCGTGCTCAACGATGCTTTGCAGGTACGACGCCGCGCACTTGCTGGCGTTGTTGGAACCCTGGCCGGTAATGGGATCGTTCAAAACCACGACGTCGGCAAGGCCAAGTACCTGCTTCCCGCTGGGGAGCGTGGCAATCGGGTGGCGGACGGTGGGGGCGAAGCGGCCCTGCAGGATGCCGTTGGGGTCGGTCAGTTGGACGTCAGTAGCCCGTTCGGCTTCCCACGGAAGGAAGGTCTCAAGGATGTTCTTGGATGTTTCCAGGTGCTCGTCCGGAGTAAGGCCCTTCCACACGTCCATGGGACCGCCCGGGACGCCTTCGAAGACCATGATTTCGCAGGGGCCGCTGGTGGTCAGGGCTGGAAAAACGAAGTACTCGCCCACGCCCGGGATGAGGTTGAAGGAGACCGCCGAGTACTCTTCGCGGGGCTTCAAGCCGGTGACGTAGGTGAGGGCCAGAGCGCGCTGGGGTGTGTCATAGGTGCTGCGTTCAGCGTCCCGGGTGAAGAGTTGGGCGATCTCGCCCTTGCCGGCGGCCACGATCACCAGGTCCGAGTTCAGTGCATAGCGTTCCAGCTCATCAACGCCTGCATCCTCGAACACCAGCTCGCCGCCGCGTTTGATGAACTCCTCCATGAACCTGGGGAACTTGACGCGCTGGTCGATGGACTGGGCGTGGTTGTCCAGCCTCGAGGCCCAGCTGATGGCCTTCTCACCCGGAAGTTCGGGGTGCGGGACGGTGAACGAGATCCCGTCAACGGTGGGTGCATCGGGCCACAAATCAAGTCCCAACGCCCGCTCGTGCTCCAGGGCGTTGTGGAAGATGCACTGGCTGGAGGCAACCTTTCCGTCCCGGATCTCTTCCGACGTCCGGTTGGAAATGGTGGTTACCTGGTAGCCGGCGTCCAGCAGGCCGATGCCCAGCTGAAGGCCGGACTGGCCTGCGCCGACGATCGTAATGTGGCGTTGCGTCATGGTTCTTGCCCTTCTATGGTGGGGACGTTTTCGAAGCGGTCGGGTGGATTTTTGGGGGTTAGTTGGCGGCCAGGAGGGGGATGGTCTCTTCGGCGCGTTCCGGGCCCAGTGCCGAATAGCCGCCATCCACGGCCCAGTCTGCGCCGGTCACGAAACTGGCCTGGTCACTCGCCAGGAAGGCGACGACGTCACCCACTTCGCGTGGCCGGCCCACTCTTTTGAGGGCGTGGAAAGGCGCGGCAACAGCGTCCGTCTTGTCGAGGTTTCCGTTGCTGAGGGAATCCATGATGTTGCTCCATACCCAGCCGGGGCTCACCGAATTGACCCGGATGTTGTCCGGGGCGAAGTCGACGGCCATGCTGCGGGTGACCTGGACCAGCGCAGCTTTGCTGGCGGGGTAGAGCCAGCGGCCGGTCTGGGCAACGGAACTGGAAATGGAGGTGAAGTTGATGATCACACCGTGTCCGGACTTTGCCAGATGCGGCCTGGCCGCGTTGGCGGCCATTACTGCGCTGACCAGGTTGACGTTGAGGGCCTCGAGCCAGTCCTCACGGCCGGAGCCTGCGCCTTCGTCCTTGTAGGTGCAGGCCAGGTTCACCAGGATGTCCAGGCCGCCGTGGCGGACTACTGTCTCCTCGATCAACTCGTTGAGGGCGGAGTCGTCCGTGATATCCGTGTGGGAGTAGTGGATCCCTTCCCCGAGCGCTTTGGAGACCGTACCGCCGTCGGGGTCAATGTCGGCTACCACCACAGTGGCTCCTGCGTCGCGCAACGCAGTGACAACGCCTTGGCCCACTTTGGTTGCTCCGCCCGTGACCACTGCGGTCCTGCCTTCGAGTCCTGACATGGCCAAACCCTCTCCTTTGTGGATTCTGCTGATGAGCGAATGTGGCGTGCTTCATATTCGCTGTGAAGTGACTCTAGGTAGCCGCCGGCCTCCCGGAATATCCACTTGGCGCGGACGTCATCCGGAATGCGCAACGGAGGCGGAATCAATCGCCGGGGTACTGGTCGTCGTCTTCCTCGAGCCACCCAACCCAAGGGGCGGACGTCACCGTTGCCTCCGGCGTGCGCAGCTGCTTTTCCCAGGCCTCAAAGTGCCGCTCCCACTCATGGCGGCGGTCGTGTACCAGCTTGATGTTCTTCACGGAGTTTCACCTCCCTTCAGTGCTGTTGCGGAAATATGACGTACGTCATACTTGGTCTAAGAGCGACTTTAGGCAGCTGCTCAGGTTCGGAATATCCGCCAGGCGTAAGGATCATCCGGAAAGCGAAATGCCGTAGCCAGACCCTAGGTAGGTGCCATGTGGTGAGGATCCTTCCCCGCGACGTCTTGCGTGGGCGGCCGACGACTGCCACCAGGGATGTTGACGAGGCGCACGCGAAAATTGCCGAGCTGTTCTGCGGCCATGAACTTGCGCCCCGTGCCAGCAAGGCTGCCGTGGACATGAAGCTGCGTTCGCTGCACCGCGGGGATGTAGGGATCGAGTTCCTGGATTACGGGGCCGATGTGCGGATTGAGCCGGAGGGCCTGCAGGATTTCCATCTGGTCCAGATCCCATTGGCGGGCCACGCCTCCATGCAGGTGGGGTCAGTCAGCGTTGATTCAACCCCGCGTATGGCTTCCGTCCCGCCTGTTGACCGCCCCTTCAGCATGTCGTGGGATGCGGGCAGCCCGCACCTGATTGTGTATGTTCGCCGGACTGCGCTTGAACGGGTGGCCACATCACTCAACGGTGGCCTGGAGCCCAAAGGCGGGCTCGGCTACGGCATGGACCTCACAACCGCGGCCGGCAGGGCGTTCCTGAGGTCCGTCGTCGAACTTCACGATGACCTGATCAGCAAGCCGCAAGCGGCCACGCCTGCGTTCGTGCAGGGATTGCTGGCGGACAGCATGATGTCGCGGCTGCTGATGGCCATGGAAGCTCCGGAGCCGGGGATGCGGGATGTGGAAACGGAGAGTCGCTTGGTCAGGGAATGCCGCGAGCTGTTGGAGCGGCATGCCTTCGAGGAACTCACAGTGCCGGACATCGCGGAGTGCCTTGGTGTATCGGTGCGCACGCTGCAGACGGCGCTCCGGGCGGAATGCGGTGCTACGCCGTCGGAGTTGTTGCGGTCGATCCGTCTGGACCGCGCCCGCGAGATGCTCTTGGAGGCCGATCCGAGGGAGCAAACGGTGACCGCAGTGGCCGAGCTGTGCGGGTTTACCCACCAAGGACGGTTCTCGGCGCTGTACCTGCAGTCATTCGGCGAGTTGCCGTCGGAGAGCCTGCGCCGCTAGCCCAACTGACTGGCATTAGGGGTTGCTCTGAGCCCTCAGAACAACCCCTGCTGCCAGTCAGATCGGTGACGCGCTAGGCCTCCAGCACGTACGTCTTCAGATCGTCCAGGGTCTGCTGCATGTGCTCATCCATGGCCAGCCGGGCGTCGTTGGCGGTGCGGGACTCCAGAGCCGTGGTGATGCTGCGGTGGTGCTTGATGGCGTGTTCCTGGATCTCGGGAACCGCCGAAGTCTGCGTGCGGCGGGCCTCGAGCACGCGATGCAACGGCTCGAACAGTACGGCTACGAACACGTTGCCGGAGGCGTGCAGAATGACGTCGTGGAAGGCGAGGTCGGCCTCGACGAACGCTGCAACATCGTTGATCTCATGGGCGGACTGCATCTGCTCCACGTGATCCTTGAGGACCTCGAGGTCCTCGTCCGAAATGCGGCCGGCGGCGAGCTCACAAGCGCCGGTCTCCAGCATGCGCCGGAGTTCGATGAGCTGGATGGCGGCCGCCGCGTCCTTGGTACCTTCGGACGCCGCACGCAGCACGGCCTCGAGCGAAGTCCACTGATTCAGGGGGTTCACGAACGTTCCCCGGCCGCGTTCAACACTCAGGATCTTCTGGGCTTCAAGGGTTTTCATGGCTTCGCGGACCGTCATGCGGCTCACCTCGTGGCGCGCGCTGAGCTCCAGCTCGCCCGGGACTACAGTGCCGGGCGGAAACTCGCCGGCGACGATCCTGTCCAGCAGCTCATCAGCAACGACGCCGACCAGCGACTTGCGTGCCATGGGTCCCCCTTTCCTTGCTTCCGATCTCCCATCCCGCGGTTCCCCCTTGGGCAGGATGGTTGTCAGACATCTTACGCTGGCAGTGGCCGGCTTGTTTTCCAAAACTCCATCAGCGTCACAGCGCATGCCTCCGGCTGTTCCCAGTGGACGCTGTGCCCCGCGTTCTCCACCGCTTTGAGCCGCCTGCCTGGAGCAGCCGCTGCAAAGTCAGTCATCTGGTCGATGGAACGCACGCGGTCGCCCACTCCGGCGATGACCAGCAGGGGCGCCAGGACGCGCCCGGGTATTGAAGGCCCGACGCCGGTCATGGCCGCCAATGCGCTCGGGGCAAGGACCCGGAAGGGCAGGTCAAAGCCTTTGCTGAGCTTCTCTTGATCCTCCGCAGGGAGATCCCCGTACCAGGCCCTCATGCACTTCCCGACGAACCCTGCATCGAAGTGTCCTTGCTCCACCTGCTCCCGGATCAGGTTGCGGAAACCGGCGTTGGGCGGCGCGGGCACCATTCCCAAGAGCGTCAGCGTAGCCACGAGGTCCGGCCGTGCTGCGGCCAACGTCAGGGCGACGCTGCCTCCCATGGAGTGACCCAGCAGGTGTACGGGGCCGGAAGTCATTCGCCCGATCGTGGCTCCAACCGATGCTGCAGCCGTCTCCAAGGTCCACTCAAAGTCCTGCGGAAGTTCCTGGCCGGCGTGGTAACCGGGGAGGTCCAGGATCCACACGGTCTGACCGCGCTCCACAAGCTTCGAGGCCAAGGGCTCCCAGTAAGCCGAGCCGGATGCCCAGCCATGGATCAGGACTGCAGGGGGCTGGTTGTTCGGGGCCTCGGAGGGCTCGCGAACGTCAACAAAGCAGGGCGGGACCCCGATGTCAGCCATGGTCCCTAGCCTAGCCAGCGTGATCGCCTTGCGCGGTAAGGAGCGCTGTGTCACACTGGCATTGAAATGTTAGATGTCTGACATCTTACATTCACAATCATTGCCGCTTAGATTTCCCACGATGGAGTGTTCCGTGATCCCTGAAGCCGAAGTCCTGGCCGCCTTCCCGGCGGAAGTTCAGATCCCTGCTCAGCTGGTGGCCGACGCCGTTGCAGCGTCCTCGGCGAACAGCCCCCGCATCCTGGTTGTCCTGGACGACGACCCCACGGGTACCCAGTCCGTTGCCGACCTCGCGGTGCTGACCCGCTGGGACGTGGAAGATTTCACGTGGGCCTTCGATCACATCCGCCGGAACCAGACCAAGCCCGCCGTCTACGTCCTGACGAATACCCGCAGCCTGGACCCGGCCGAGGCGGCGGCGCGTAACGAGGAAATCGTCCGCAACGCCCTTGCCGCAGCTGCCGGCATCGTGACCCTAGGCTTCGTGAGCCGCAGCGACTCCACCCTTCGCGGCCACTACCCGCTGGAGCCTGACGTCATCGCCGCAACCGTGGCTGCAGAAACGGGCGGTGCCACGGACGGCGTCGTGATTGTTCCCGCCTTCCCCGACGCCGGCCGCGTCACCATCGGCGGCGTGCACTACATGCGCGACTCCGGGGACGACGCCGGCTCACTCACCCCGGTTGCTGAGACCGAATTCGCCAAGGACGCCACGTTCGGGTTCTCGAATTCCCGGATGGCCAAGTATGTGGAGGAGAAGTCACAGGGACGCTTCCCCGCGGAGGACGTGATTGTCCTGGACCTGAACATCATCCGCGCCGGCGCCTCGGCACAGGATCCCGCCATCTCAGCCAAGGCGATCGCCGACGCCATCGAGCCGGCCACCGACTCCACCCCGGTTGTGGCGGACATCGTCACCGAGAATGACTTCCGTGCGCTGGCCCTCGGCCTGGAAGAAGCGGAACGCCGCGGCAAGAAGCTCCTTTACCGCGTTGGCCCGCCGTTCGTCCGTGGCCGCATCGGCCAGGAGATCCGCGAGGCCCTCACTGGAGAAGAGGCCTACGCCGGCAACACACCCTCCACCGCCGGGGGCCTGATTGTGGTCGGCTCACACGTTGGCCTGACCACCCGCCAACTCAACGTCCTCACCAGCGAACACAGCAGCGCCCGCATCATCGAGATCGACGTGGAAAGACTCGTTGCCGAAACCAAAACAGCAGCGGAAGCTGAGCAGTACATCGCAACAGTGGTCAGCGACGTCGTCGATGCCCTCCGGGAAGGCGACGTCATTGTCCACACCAGCCGCCTGCTCATCAAGACCGACGATCCCGCAGCGAGCCTGCAGATCGCCCGCACTGTTTCTGCCGCCGTCGTATCGGTCGTGAACCGGACCCTGAAGACCTTCCCGCCGCGCTTCGTCATCGCAAAGGGCGGCATCACTTCCTCCGACGTTGCAGCGCACGGCCTGGAAATCCGCCACGCGATTGTCCGGGGGCCGATGCTTCCCGGAATCGTCTCCCTTTGGGAACCCGTGGACGGCCCCGCGAAGGGCATCCCGTACATCGTCTTCGCCGGCAACGTGGGCGACGACCAGTCACTGGCCCACGTCACCCGCAAACTCAGCAGCACTTTCTAGAAACACCTTCAACGGAGAACATCATGACCAGCAACTACACCGTTACCGTCCTCGGCCTGGGTGCCATGGGCCTGCCGATGGCAACCCGCCTTGCATCCGAGCTGACCGTCCACGGCTTCGACATCGCCGAAGCCCGCCTGGATCTCGCCGCCGCGGCAGGCATCAAGACCTTCAGCACTGCCCGCGAAGCCTCCGAAGGCGCGGACGCCCTGCTCCTGGCGGTCCGCAACGGCGAGCAGCTGAACGACGTCCTGTTCGGTGAGAACGGCGTGGCTCCCGTCCTGAAGCCGGGCGCCGTCGTGATCCTCGGCAGCACCGTGGGCACCGAGGCCATTCCGGCAACGGTGGCCAAGCTTGCCGAATACGGTGTGTCCCTTGTTGACGCCCCGCTGTCCGGTGGCCCGAAGCGCGCCGGGGAAGGCGACCTCCTGATCGTCGTCGGCGCAGAGCCCGAGGCGCTCGGGAAGGCCCGTCCTGCCCTTGAGCTCCTTGCCTCCACCCTCAGCATCGTTGGCGACAAGCCCGGTGACGGCCAGGCCCTCAAGACCGTCAACCAGCTCCTGTGCGGCGTCCATATTGCCGCTGCTGCCGAGGCCATGGCCCTCGCCGACGCGCTTGGCCTTGACCAAGCCAAGACCCTCGCCGCGCTCGAAGCCGGCGCTGCGGGATCCTTCATGCTCTCCAACCGCGGCCCGCGCATCCTGGAGGCCTACACTGAAGAAGGCGCCGAAGTCCTCAGCCGCCTGGACATCTTCGTCAAGGACATGGGAATCGTCGGCAAGGCCACCCGCGCCGCCGGCCTGGCTGCTCCCGTCGCAGCCGCCGCCGAACAGCTCTACCTCCTCGGCCAGGCCCAGGGCCTCGCCGCTGCCGACGACTCCGCCGTCATCAAGGTTGTGGCACCCGCCAAGCGCACCGCCTAAGCGGAGCCGCAACCCCGCCAGCGTCCGCATGGGCGCTTCAGCACCTCAGTAAAACCCGCGACGACGGCGGTCCCCCCTCCGTCGTCGTCGCCACCTTTCGCCGGTCCCCGGACCGGTATGTCATAGGAGACATTTCCCCCAATGAACCCCCTCATTAACTCCTTGATGGTTCGCGCGGCCGACGCGCCCGCCATCAAACCCGCAGTGGAGCTGGGTACTCCGCTGCTGCTGACCATCGCCGCTGCAGGCATCGCACTGCTGCTGGTGCTGATCATCCGCTTCAAGATCCAGGCATTCGTCGCACTCCTGGCCGTCAGCATCCTTGTAGGCGTCGCGGCGCAGATCCCGCTGAAGGACATCTTCACGGTGGTGACCACGGGTGTGGGCAGCACCATGGGCAAGGTTGCGCTGCTGATCGCCCTCGGTGCCATCCTTGGCCGCATGATCGAGGTCTCCGGCGGCGTGCAGTCGCTGGCCACGCACTTCACGGAGAAGCTTGGCGCCAAGCGGGTAGCCATCGCGCTGACCGCGGTCGGCTTCCTTGTTGCCATTCCCGTGTTCTTTGAAGTGGGCGTCATCGTCCTCGTCCCGATCGTCTACGCCTTCGCCAAGATCGCGAACGTGCACCCGATTAAGTTCGGCCTGCCCATGGCCGGCATCATGCTGTCCATCCATGTGGCCGTCCCGCCGCACCCGGGCATCGTTGCCGGCGCCGGCGTCTTCGGCGCCGACATCGGACTCATCACGCTTATTTCGCTCATCATCTGTGTCCCGCTCGGCTTCCTGTCCTACTGGGTTGCCAGCATCATGAACCGCAAGGAGTACGAGTTGCTCCCCGGCGTCAAAGCACAGGTGGAAGAGTTCGGCTCGGCCGAAACCCTGGTTCACGTAGGCCACGACGGGCCCGGAGCCCGCGCCATCGCTCCTCCGCGTCCCGGCCTGATCATGTTCCTGATCGCCGCTCCCATCGTCCAGATCCTCCTTGGCACCGTCGGCACGCTGACCATCCCCAAGGACAACTACTGGTACGGAGTGGCGTCGTTCATCGGCAACCCGTTCTTCGCTCTTCTGGTTGCCGTTGCTTTGTCCTTCTTCCTGCTGGCGGTCCGCCGCCACTGGTCCCTGAAGGAAACAGGAGAGATCTTCGAAGGCGCACTTCCTCCCGTCGCATCCATCCTCATGGTTGTTGCAGCCGGTGGCGTGTTTGGCGAAGTCCTCCGCACGTCCGGCATCGGTGCCGCACTGTCCCACACCCTGGACAGCCTTGGCCTGCCGGTGATCGTGCTCGGCTTCATCATCTCCCTCGCCCTCCGCGCCGCGCAGGGCTCGGCAACCGTCGCAATCGTCACGACGACGGGCCTGCTCACCTCCGCGGTCATGGAAGGCGGCTACTCGCCGGCCCAGATCGCCGTGATCGTGATCGCCATCGGGTTCGGTTCGCTCGGCTTGTCCCACGTTACGGATGCTGGCTTCTGGACCGTGGTCCGCTACTACGGCCTCACCGTGTCCGACGGACTCAAGACCTGGACCGTCCTCACCACCATCCTGGGCTTGGCCGGCTTCGCCCTGACGTACGTGGCGTGGATCCTCGTGGGCGGGCTGGGCCACTGATGCGTGCCCAACTCGACCAGCTGGTCAGCTCTGCCCTGGCCTCCGGATCCGCCGTTCCCGCTTTCACGTGCTACGACTTCACCACCGCCATGGCCGTGGTTTCGGCGGCCGAGGAAGCACGGTCAGGCGTGATCCTGCTGGTAGCCCCGAAAACCGCGGCAACGCCCAACGGGCTGCGGCTCATTACAGCCTTGCGGGGACTGGCAGACAATGCCGGTGTTCCGGTCTCCGTGCAGTTGGACCACGCCTCCGACCTGCAGGTCATCCGTGACTCCGTGAATGCCGGTGCGGACGCCGTCCTGGCCGATGGTTCGTCCCTGGCCTACGAGGACAACATCGCCCTGGTTCGCGAAGTCCGTGCCATGCTCGACGCCGACGGCCATGCCGACGTCGTCATTGAAGCGGAGCTGGGTGGCTTGGCAGGGGACGAGGACCGGGCGTTCGGCGCCTCGGGTGAAGCCCCCGACGCCGGTCCTTCCGTTGCGGGTTTGACGGATCCGGAGCAGGTGAGCGACTTCGTCGGGCGAACCGGCGCGCAGTTGCTGGCAATTGCGGTGGGTAACGTGCACGGAAAGTACACGGGCGAGCCCAACATCCGCTGGGACGTCCTGCAGGACGTCGCCGCCCGGACCGATGTTCCGTTGGTGCTCCATGGCGCGTCCGGCATTCCAGCCAGTGAGCTCTCCAAAGCGTCCGCCATGCAGGTGGGCAAGGTGAACTTCAACACCGAGCTCCGCACCGGGATCCTCGCCACGCTCGAGGCTGAGACCGCGGCGCACCGTGCGGACGGCGAGAACCTGCAAGGCTTGCTGGCGCGTTGGAACGGCTCGGCATGGTCGTTCGCCGGTGCCACGCTGGCGATGTTGAACGCCTGACGGCAAGCGCACCAACAGTCCTCAAACGGGGACGAGGGGAGGCTAGGATCAACTCATGATCCTGGCCTCCCTGATTTTTGCCCTGGTGGCAGCGTTGTTGCACGTCTACATCTTCACCATGGAGTCCATCACCTGGACCAAGCCGGCCACTTGGAAACGCTTCAGCATCACATCGCAGGCGGACGCCGTAACCACCAAACCGCTCGCGTACAACCAGGGCTTCTACAACCTCTTCCTCGCAGTCGGGGCTCTGGCAGGCATTGTTGCCATCTGGGCCGGGGCTCCGCAGGTTGGCTGGACCCTCGTGTTCAGCTCGTGCGGATCCATGCTGCTGGCGGCCCTGGTCCTCGCGGCCAGCGGGCGGAAGTACCTCCGCGCCGCGGTGCTTCAAGGCACAACCCCGCTGCTCGCCGTCGTGCTCGGGATTGTGGCCCTCCTGCTGCCGTAGAGAAGTCCTTGCCGCTAGGACGCGGGCGGACCATCCTGGGCTGCGGCTTGGTCCATCCAAAAGACTTCCCAGTGGTGGCCGTCGAGGTCCCGGAATGCGCGGCTGTACATGAACCCGAGGTCCTGGGCGTCATAGGTTTCCGTACCGCCCGCTTCCAATGCTTTGGTGGCAAGCGCATCCACAGCTTCACGGCTGTCGGCCGAAAGCGCAACGATGGCCGCCGTCGAGTTGTGAGTGTCGGCGATGGGTTGCTTGGTGAACTGGGAGAACTTGTCGTGCGTCAGGAGCATGGTGTAAATCGTGTCGCTGAAAACCACGCAGGCTGCGGTTTCATCCGTGAAGTTCGGGTTGATGGTGTATCCGAGTGCGGTGTAGAAGGCCTTGGACGCCTCGAGGTCGCTGACAGGCAGGTTCACAAAAATGGAAGTTGTCATGGCTTTGATCCTGCCGGTTGCAGGTGGCTCCGTCCAGACTTGGTCCACGTTTTGTGGACAAGGATCATGAGCCGTCCCTCCACAACGGCAGCCCCCCGGACTCTGGTCCCACCAACCGCTCGGGCGGACAATGGTGTAGCACCACAGAGCATGCATCCTAGGGAGAGCCATGGAAAGGGCAAGGCAGAGTCAACCTGCGCAGCGCGACCCGGCAATCGACCTTGTGCGCTTTGTCTGCCTGCTCTTGGTGGTAGTGGCCCATTGCATGATGGTCAGCCCGGTACTGCACCGGGACGGAACAGTCACCACTGAGAACACCCTCATGGAGCAAGCGTGGTTCACGCCGGTGGTGTGGCTCCTGATGATTGTTCCTCTGTTCTTCGTCCTGGGCGGCGTCACCGGGCTGCAGTCATGGCGGCGCTTGAAAGCGCGGGGTGGCACAGGCTTTGACTTCGCACAGCTCCGGCTCCTGCGGTTGGTCCGGCCTGCCATGGCTTTGCTGGCCCTAATGTGGGCGGGGCTGTGGGCGGCACTGCTGCTGGGCGTCCATCCGCAAGTGATCCAGCTGATGACTACAGGCGCCGCAATGCCGCTCTGGTTCCTTGCGGCGTTCCTGACCGCGCAGCTCAGCATCCCCCTGCTGGCCCGTCTCCATGACCGGCACCCGCTGGCGACCTTCGGGGCGCTCGTTGCCCTGATCATCGCCGTCGATTCCTTGAGGGGCGCCATCCCCTTGCTGGCCTTCACCAACCTGATTTTTGTCTGGTGCGCGGTGCAGCAACTGGGCTTCTTCATGGTGGACGGCTATTTTGAGCATCGCAGCCGTCCGTGGTTGCTCGGGATGGCGGTCTTCAGCAACCTCCTGCTCGGGCTTGCCACCGGGGTGGGCCTCTATCCAGGCAATATGGTGGTGAACATCAACCCGCCCAACCTGTGCCTGCTGCTCCTGGGCGTATCCCAGGCGGCAACGCTTCAGCTGCTCCGGCCCGGTGTGCGCTGGCTCGGCTCCGTACGCTGGGTGCAGCGGGTCGTTGCTGTTGCCGGTCGCCGTTCCATGACGGTCTACCTGTGGCATCTTCCCCTCCTTGTGGGCATGTCCGCGCTCCTGTTGCTGACCGACTTTCCAAAGCCTTCAGCCGGCACTGCCGAATGGTGGTGGGCGCGGATCCCCGTGTTCTGCGCGGTCGTGGGCCTCTTGCTACCTACCGTCGCGCTTCTTGGACGCCTCGAGGACCGTCCGACGGCGGCCAGTCACGCCCGGGGCCCCTCCAGGATCGCAGTGGTAACTGCCGCCGTCGTCGTTTTTGTTCCCGTCGCTGACGCCGCGTTCAACGGCCTGACGCTGGCGCTGCTGGGTGGCGGAGCTGCCTGCTTCGCGCTCGCGGTCCTGCTGCTTGGCAGGGTCCCGACGCCGGTGCTGCCGCCGGCTCCGGTGGGAGCTTCCGGCGAGCGGAACCACCAACTCTCCGCATTGCCAGAGCAGGGTTTACGTGCCAATCTCGAATCATGACCGAGCAAACCGACTCCTTGGCAGACTCGTTCCGCGCTGGCGTGACCACAGTGCGCAACGACCAATTCCACCGCTACGAGCTGCGTGCCGACGGTGAACTGGCTGTGATTGCCCAGTTCATCAACCGGCCCGGTCACATCGATTTCACGCACACGGAGACCAAGCCCCAGTTCAAGGGCCAGGGGCTGGCCAAGGTTCTGGCGCACTTTGCACTGGACGACGTGGTGGCATCCGGAAAGCGCATCATTCCCCACTGCCCGTATATCGCTGCCTACCTGCAGAAGCACGAGGGTTACGAGCTGGACGTCGACTGGCCGGCGGAGAAGCCGGTGGGGGAACCGGACAACGAGTAGGCCCTAACCCAACCGCCCGGGACGTCGACGGGGCTTTAAGGAAGAACTGCGGCTGGAAGGGCGATAGGCCACCTCCGGGCGCGCTGGACCGGACATCCATCCCGTAGGCGCTCCGTTGAGCGAAACGATCGCGTCGTGTTCGTCGGCGATAATTTCGCCGCGGCACGTGGCTTGCACCTGCATCGCACTGATCAGGCTGCCTCCGTGGAGGTGGTCCGCATCAGTGACCCTGTACGAGAAAGTCCTCATCATGGTCTGGCCCGGCTCCAGGCTTGGTACCTCCAACTCCTCGGATCCGGGGTTCGAGGTGTAGTTGAGCGAGTCCATGCCCTCGTTGGTGAAGGATCGCGGAATGAGGCGCACTTGCCTTAGGTGGCTGCGTGAGTCATTGGTGACCCATGCGGTGAAGATGACCGTATCGCCAGGTACGGCGTGCGTCCTGTCAGCCCTGTAAAGGAGGGCCACCCGGCCGGCATGCTTCTTGCGGCTCAAGGCTCCGGAACGCCGTCCGGGCAGGCCTCTCGCAACCTTTTCCGGCCGTCCCGGCGTGCCTTGATTCAGGGCGCGGACGAGCTTCAGCGTGTGGCGGTTACCGCGGAGGTCCATTGATCCTCGATCCACTTGGGGGCGTGATATTCCCCTTAGTGGGCCTTAGGGGCGAATCGTGACGCAGATGACGCGATCGTATTATCCGGTTACGCATCTTGTTTCAAGTGGCCCGCAATCTGATGTAACACTATTGTTTGTGGATCAAGTATCGGAGGTCGGGGGTGACGGTGGTGCCCCGACCTTGGCGTTGGATGATTACACCGACCCCCAGGCGATCGCCCTGGTGCGGGAAGGCAGCCAGGAAGCCTTCGATGTCCTGTACCGGCGCCACTTGAACGCAGCCCTCTATGTCGCGCGGACGCAGGCTGACAATTTCAGCGATGCGGACGACGTCGTGGCAGAGGCCTTCGCTTCCATTTACCAGTCGTTGACTGAGGGCAAAGGCCCCAAAGAGTACTTCCGATCCTATCTGCTCACCGTCGTTCGGCGCACAGCCCACGACCGGAACCGCAAGTCGCGCCGAGTGCCGGTTGCGGGTGACAACGGCGTTCTGGACTCCGTCGTTATAGATGAAGACCGCATCATCAATGAATTCGAGTCAGCCGTCATGGCCAAGGCGTTCAGGTCATTGCCCGAGCGCTGGCAGGCAGTCCTGTGGCACATCGACATTGAAGGCTTGAAACCGGCGGCTGCGGCTCCTTTCATCGGGTTGAGCCCGAACGGCGTGTCGTCACTTGCCCTCAGGGCGCGGGAGGGCCTGCGGCAGGCGTACCTTCAGTTCCACATCGGCGGATCACCCGACGACGGGTGCGCAGAGTTCTCCAGCCAGTTGGGGAAGTATGCGCGGAACGCCTTGAAGCGCACTACCCGCGAAAAAGTGGACGCGCACTTGGCCGGCTGTGCCAAATGCACCGCCTTGCTCGTGGAACTCAACGACATTCAAAGCGGCATGCGCACGCTCCTGTTCCCGCTGCTCACGGGTGTTGCCTTCACTCCCGACGTCGTGGCGGCCTACTTGTCGGGGACAGCACCCCTTCCCGGAGGGACGTCTGTAGCAGCGGCTTCCAGTGATGCCCGGAGGTCCGGGAGCCCGGGAAAGATCACCGCCGCGGTGGTGGCGGGAGCCCTCGCTATTGCCGGGCTGGCTGCTGCGCTGGTCCCCACCGGTTCCGAGACGACGGCCGCACCGGACTCCGCGACAGAAGCACCGCCCGCGGTCGTCGAGCCTTCCGCCACGCCTTCCGGCCGCGCCGAACCGCCGGCTGCCACCCCGACGTCGGTCCCTCCTGCGGCGGCCCCCACGGAACCTGCGGCGTCCCCGGCTCCGCGGCCCGCCGTCGTCGTGGTCCCGATTGCGCCCGCTGCTCCAAGGGCGGCATCGGTTGTGGACTCACCGGTTGTTCTTTCGACGTCGACGCCCGCACCATCGAACGCAGCCTCCGTCCCGCCTGCCCGAACCGTTGACGCGACTTTCACCGCGGTTCGCGGTTCCATTCCCACGGAAAGGGAACTGAACCTCGTGTTCTCGCTGACGGGCAACGGGCCTGCGGAATCCGCCGAGGCAATCTTCAGCCTGCCGGAGCAAGCCACGTTTGTTGCCGGCAAGACCACCAGCCCCGCGGGATGGACATGTTCCAGCGCGGCGGAAAACAGCCGGCAGGTCCGGTGTGCAACTCCTGCTCTTGATCCTCACGGCCTGGATTTCAAACTTGTGGTCGCCATGCCGGTAGCCGCGGACCGGGGCACCCTGCATTACCAGTTCGGCGGCCAGGGCATCGTCACCAAGACATTCAGCAACGCCTTTCATTAGCCAGCGCCTCGCGAATCCGGCCGCCAGACATGCCATCACCTCGTGGGTTGGCTGAATTAACCAAAAAACTTCGAAATTCGCGACACGAAAGCTGTCTTGCGCCCACAGATAAGTGGTGAGCCGACTGTCGGTCTCTACTGCTGAAGTATGCCGCAGCTTTCGGCGACACGAGTCTCCCGAAACCGGCGCTAGCCAGGTGGCGTGCAACCACCGAAATGCCGGAGCCGTGAAGTCCGCTCCGACCCAGCGGAGAGGACTTCTCATGGCCGGGAGAAGTAAGCGAGCCCATGAGACATTCCTTACCCATGAAGCTGCTGGCAAGTGTGCTCGCCACAGCTGTCTTTTCGATGGGGCTGGGTGGTGCATTAGCGTCATCAGCCTTGGCAACAACCCCAGGGGCGCCGGGTGTCGCACAATCCGGCACCGTTGTCTTCAACGAGGACTTCGAAAATGGGACGGATGACACCGCGCTTGGAGCCCAGTCCTATTCCGCCTCCGGATCAACCGCCTACACCGGGGCCTCAGGACAGATGTACACGGGGTCGCCTCAATGGATCAACGGGATTCGATGCAACGGCGTCATCCTGAGCCAGGACAACACCACCACACCCGCCTGGGCCGTCTCCGGAAGCGCCGGTACAGCCTCGAACAACCGTTGTGCCGATTCCAGCGGTGTTCGCAGCTACCAGTTCCTGCGCATGCTGGCGCTGGCCATGGGCCAGGAATTCACGCCCAACTCGCCCGCCACGAACCATGTAAACAGCTCGTACACCGAGTGCCGGTCCACCAGCACATCGAGTGGCACGTGCGATACCCTCCCCACGGGGCCCACCGACGGTCTCATGTTCAAAACAGCGGCGCCTATCGCAGTGGCTCCCGGTCACTACTACACGTTCGGTGTGGATACGGCGTACATGAACTGTGGCTTGCCGGCGGGGGACCCCTCCTATCAATTCGCACGGAGCGACGAACTCGGAAACGTGACACTAATCGGCGCTCCCCTCAACGGCTGCCAATCGACAACGGATCCCAATGTCACCTCATCCGAGCAAGAAGTAACCAGCAACGTCGGCGGCGTCTTCGGCACTGTGACCAAGTCGGTCCGCATCAATTCCATGACCTCCGACGTTGCCTTCCAGGCAACCACCGAGTCGCTGGGCCTGGAGATGTGGAACACGAATGGAACCACCGACGGCAACGACGGTGCCTTTGACAACGTGCGCTTGGTTGATGTCACGCCGCAGTTGGACAAGTCCTTTACCCCGGGCCTTATCGGTCCGGGCGGGACGTCCACCCTCACCCTGACAGTCACCAACACCGATGAACTCAATGCCAAGAGCGACTGGACCATCACGGACACTCTCCCTGCCGGCGTCGTCGTGGCCGATGTGCCGAACCTCGGCGGAACCTGCGTCCAGGCGCCGGGAACCGACCCGTTCCTGACGACGGCCAATCCCGGCGGCAACGTCATAACGGTGACCGGCGGAGATCTGGCCTCCCGAATGGTGTCCTGCACTATCACCGTGGATGTCACCGCCGCGGCCGAAGGCACGTACGTCAACGGTCCTGCCAACATCGCGACCAACCTGAACCCGCCGGCGGACGCCAGTCTGGTGGTCCGCGCTCCCCGCCTGGCACTGAGCAAAGCACTGGGCGCTGAACGAACGGCAGCCGCAGACCAGTTCACGGTTGAAATCCGTGAGGGCTCCGCCACGGGAACGGTGGTCAATAACACAGCTAACTCAACCACCACCGGCTCGGGCGCTGCCGTCTCGGCTGGTACCGGGGTTACGGGTCAGTATGTGGCCAACGCCGGTAGTACGTACTATCTCACCGAGTCGGGCCCCAACCTGTCGGGATACGCCAAGGCCATTAGTTGCACGGATGCCAACGGTTTGCAGACAGGCCTGCCTCGCCGGGCAGCTTTCGGTGGTTCGTTGGAGTTGGTTCCGGTGGCCGGGGCGGATATCAGTTGCGTGCTGACCAACACAGCCGTTCAGGCCCCTCAGTTGACGTTTACCAAGATGGCCAACCCGTCCGGGATACAGTCCCCGTCGCAGGTTGGTGACGTGATTAGCTACACGTTCACGGCCGCGAACAACGGTAACGTCGCGCTATCGGGCGTAGTCATTGACGACCCCCTGGCCGGCCTTTCGCCGTTGGTTTACGCCTGGCCCGGAACTCCTGGAACGCTGCTTCCGGGCGAGACTGTCACAGCGACGGCAACGTATGCGATCACACAGGCCGACGTCGACGCCGGTCACGTTGCCAACTCAGCGGTAGCTACTGGTAATCCTCCTACCGGGCCTCCGTTAACGACGCCGCCGTCGGGTACGGATACTCCGTTGACCAAGGCTCCGGCGTTGCAGTTCAGCAAGATGGCGGATACTTCGGCGATCCGCAAACCGGCCGTTGTTGGTGACGTCATCACGTACACGTTCACCGCAAGGAACACGGGCAACGTGAAGCTGACCAACGTGTCGATCGACGATCCCCTGGCAGGCCTTTCACCGTTGGTTTTCAGCTGGCCGGGAACTCCCGGTGAGCTGTTGCCGGGCGAGTCGGTCACGGCGAAGGCCACGTACGCGATCACTCAGGCCGATATCAGCGCCGGTCACGTGGTCAACTCGGCGACGGTCACAGGCGCTCCGCCCACAGGTCCTGCTGTGACGCCGCCTCCGGGAACGACGGACACTCCGCTGACTCCGGCCCCGGGGCTGCAGCTTACGAAGACGGCTGATTCGAGCAGCGTTCAGGATCCGGCCAAGGTCGGTGACGTCATCACGTACTCGTTTGCGGCGAAGAACACCGGAAACGTGAAGCTGACGGATGTGACGATCGATGATCCGCTGGCTGGGCTGTCCCCGCTGGTTTTCAGCTGGCCGGGCAACCCGGGGGAGTTGTTCCCGGGCGAGTCGGTCACGGCGAAGGCCACGTACGCGATCACCCAAGCGGACATCGACGCTGGCCACGTGGTCAACTCGGCCACGATCACTGGTGCTCCGCCCGCAGGTCCCGCTGTGACGCCTCCTCCGGGAGTAACGGATACCCCGTTGACCTCTGCCCCGGCGATGGAATTCAGCAAGACAGCCACGGCCGCGGCATCTGATGGACCGTCCCGCGTGGGCGATCACATCGTCTACCGGTTCACGGCCAAGAACAACGGCAACGTGAAGCTGAACAAAGTGTCGATTGATGACCAAATGGAAGGATTGTCGGCTCTGACCTACGTCTGGCCGGGCACCCCGGGGGAGTTGCTCCCGGGCGAGTCGGTCACGGCAGAGGCAACGTACACGGTCACGCAGGGGGATATCGACGCCGGTCACGTCGCCAACCTGGCGACCACCACGGGAACGCCACCTACGGGTCCCGTAGTTGCACCGCCAGCTGCCGGCACCGACACTCCGTTGTCTCCAGACGCGGGTTTTGCGTTCTTCAAGACCGCTGACGGTTCCGCCATCGGAGATCCCGCGAAGGTCGGTGACATTATCACCTTCAACTTCACGGCGAAGAACACCGGCAACGTTGTCCTGACGGACGTCGCCATCCGGGACGCGATGCCCGGTTTGTCCGCGCTGGATCACCGCTGGCCTGGAACTCCCGGCGTGCTGAACCCGGGTGAGACGGTCACTGCCAAGGCGACTTATGCGATCACCCAGGCGGACATTAATGCCGGCCAAGTGTTCAATACGGCCACGGCGTCGGCAGGTTCGACAACGGGAAGTCTGGTGTCAACGCCGCCGGCAAACGTTGTGATCAACTTCCCGACGACGGAGGCGACGGGTCCGGACCGGGCTGAAGAACCGCTGGCCTTCACAGGTGTTGTCCTCACCGTGCTACCCATCAGTGTTCTGATAGTTGGCGCTGGCTTGGTCCTGTTCCTTGTGGGACGCCGTAAGAAGCAGGCAGCACGTCCATGAAGAAGTCAGTCGCGTGCATGACAGCGCTACTCATGTCGGCAGTGCTTGCCGGCTGTTCGTCGTCTGGAAGCGGCGGCCAGTCGCCGTCGAACACTACAACGCAAGCGGCTACTACTGGTGAGGCAAAGCCGGCGAACCCGGGCACCGGGATCATCGAAGCCGCCAAGATGACCTCCTGTGATACCGCCACCGGCAAAGTGACAGCCAAGGGGATCGTGACTCCGCCGGACGGCATCAAGGGCACCGTCAAGGTCTCGGTGAGTTGGGTGGACCCGGCAACCTCGGTAGTACTGGCACGCGGCGAGCGATCGTTCACGGGTGCTCAGCCGGGGAAGGCTTTGGATTGGTCGGTTGAAGCTGAAATCGCCAAGCCAGGGACAGAGGCCAAGTGCGTCCTCGGAGCCAGCGTGCTGTAGCGCGCTGCTCAAAAGCGCGGGCTCTTGCAGTGGGGCCTGTGCGGCGCTGGAAGCGGCTGTCCGGATCACCCTCCGGGCGGCCGCTTCTCTTTGACTTCGGAAGCAATTAGGTCACAAGAGTTTGACGTTAAGGTAAACCTAAGTAAGGTGTGCCTATGCTAACTAGTGCAACGGAAGGAAGCTGACGTGACGTCACCAACTGTCGAGGAGCGGATAGCTCAGGAGCAGGATTTCGGCTCCAAAGTGGAGCTGGCTCTCGCTGCCACCAGCCAGCTGTTCAACGCGCGAAATTCGCCCAATTATGTGGCGCAGGTTCTGCAGGGCGTCAACGCTGTTTCCACAAAAGTGCAGCGAACCGCCCGGCCGTTCACCGGCGTCGCACCTTCAGCGCTGAAGGCGAAAGTGGAAGCCGTGGACCTGGACCGTCCCCTGCCGGATACGGCTGCAGCCCTCGACGAACTCGACGATCTTTACCTCAAGGACGCCATCTACTTCCACGACGCCCGTTACGCGGCGCACCTGAATTGCCCTGTGGTCATTCCGGCACTTGTGGGCGAAGCAGTCCTTTCTGCCGTGAACTCGTCCATGGACACCTGGGACCAAAGTGCCGGGGCCACCATGATCGAACGCCGCCTCATCGATTGGACTGCTGAGCGGATTGGTTTCTCCGCAGAGGCCGACGGCGTGTTTACCTCCGGTGGAAGCCAGTCCAATTTCCAGGCGCTGTTGATCGCGCGCAACCAGGCGGTGGCCAAACTCCGTGCGACCAGCCCCGAAGTGCGCCTGCCGCACCTGCTGGATCGCCTCCGCATTTTCACCTCCGCAGACAGTCACTTCAGCATCCAGAAGTCGGCCTCCATGCTCGGCCTCGGATTCGACGCGGTGATCGCGGTTCCCACCTCCGAAGACCACCGCATGGATCCCGCTGCGCTGGCGGCAGCCCTGGCGGAAGCGCACGATGCCGGGCTGGTGCCCATGGCGGTTGTGGCCACTGCGGGGACCACCGACTTCGGTTCGGTGGATCCGCTTGCCGAGGTGTCGGCGCTCGTCCGGGCCTACGATTCGTGGCTCCACGTCGACGCTGCCTACGGCGGAGGATTGCTCGTCTCGCGCAGGTACCGGCATCTTCTTGACGGCATCCACGTGGCCGACTCGGTGACCGTCGATTTCCATAAAACGTTCTTCCAGCCGGTCAGTTCCAGCGCGGTGCTGGTCCGGCGCGGTGCCATGCTCGGCCATGTCACCTACTACGCCGACTACCTGAATCCGGAAAGTGCGGCCAAAGCCGACATTCCCAACCAGGTGGACAAGAGCATCCAGACCACCCGCCGCTTCGATGCGTTGAAGCTTTGGCTGACACTCCGGATCATGGGGGCGGACGCTATCGGCGTGCTGTTCGACGAGGCGATCGAGCTCGCTGGCCGCGTGGGCACACTGCTGGCTGAGGATGCAGAATTCGAACTGGCTGCCGCACCGCAGCTCAGCACCCTGGTGTTCCGCTACCGCCCGTTCGTGGATGGAGTCGCCCTGAACGACGATGCCGCGGACCTTCTCAACCCGGCAATCCGCGCAGCAATCTTCGCTTCGGGTGAAGCCGTAGTGGCCGGCACCAAGGTGGCAGGGCATCACTACCTCAAATTCACCCTGCTCAATGCTGAAGCATCCCTGGGGGATATCCAGGAAATCATTGAACTCATCCGCCGGACGGGCGCCGGCCTGCTCTCGAACACTACGGAGGCCGCTGCATGAGCACCCCGGACAAAGGCAGGATCTACGACGTCGCGGGAATCGGCGTCGGGCCCTTCAACCTGGGTCTGGCCGCGCTGAGTGAACCGGTGGAGGAGCTGGACTGCGTGTTCCTTGAGCGTCGGGACTCGTTCGACTGGCATCCAGGCATGATGCTCGAGCCTGCACACCTGCAGGTCCCCTTCATGGCCGACCTCGTAACCTTGGCCGATCCGACGTCGCCGTATTCGTTCCTGAACTTCCTGAAACAGACAGGGCGCCTGTACCGCTTCTATATCAGGGAGAACTTCTACCCGCTCCGCGCCGAGTACAACCAGTACTGCCAGTGGGTAGCCGGCCAGCTCGATTCCGTCCGTTTTGGCACGGATGTGCTGGATGTGGCCTACGACGACGGCGTGTACCGGCTTTCGGTGCAGGGCCCGGATGGCGCTGAGGTGCTTCGCTCCCGACGGCTGGTCCTCGGCACGGGTACCTCGCCGTACATTCCAGCGTCCTGTGCAGGGGTAGTCGACGGCGGGGGACTCGTCCTCCACAACGCTGAGTACCTGTCGAGGAAGAGTGAGGTGCAATCCAAACGGAGCATTACGATCGTGGGCAGCGGACAGAGCGCGGCCGAGATCTACTACGAACTGCTCCAGGAAATCGACGTCCACGGCTATCAACTCAACTGGGTCACGCGGTCCGGGCGCTTCTTCCCCTTGGAGTACACCAAGCTAACGCTCGAAATGACGTCCCCGGAGTACGTGGACTACTTCCACTCCCTGCCGTCCGAGCAGCGTGACTCATTGATCAGGAACCAGAAAAACCTCTACAAAGGCATCAACTCGGACCTGATCGACGATATCTATGACCTCCTGTACACCAAGAGCCTTTCCGGGATGGTGGACACCCGGCTGCATACGCATTCTGCACTGAACGCTGCCGAATGGGATGCGGGCAGGAGGACCCATACACTCCAGCTCCGCCACGAGGAACACGGACGCGACTACCAGCTGGAGTCCGAAGCCGTGGTGCTGGCCACCGGTTATGCCTACAGGGAACCGGCATTCCTGGCCGGCATCAAAGACCGCCTCCGCCGTGACCACAAAGGGCGGCTCGACGTCGACCGTAACTACGGGACCGGCGTCGAACCCGGCGAAATCTTTGTACAGAATGCGGAACTCCACACCCACGGCTTCGTTACCCCGGACCTCGGCATGGCCGCGTACCGCAATTCCTGCATCCTGCGTGAAATCACGGGCCGGGAGATCTACCCGATCGAGCGCAGCATCGCTTTCCAGCAGTTTGGCGCACCTGCCGCAGTGCAGGCCGAAACCGTAGGGGCACGTGTATGAGGTTCACGTTCCGTCCCGTCGATCCGGTAGCCGATGCACCCGTCCTCCACAGCTGGGTGAGCCGGGAGTACGCGCGGTTCTGGGGCATGGCCGGATGCACGGAACAGGACGTTGTTGAGGAGTACTCAGGCATCGCCGCCTCCGGACACCACCAGGCATTCCTGGGGCTCGACGGCGGAGTGCCCGCCTTCCTCATGGAACGGTACCTTCCGGAAGCGTCCCCGTTGGCGGACGTCTACGAAGTACAGCCCGGGGACGTGGGAATGCACCTGCTGGTATCGCCGCCGAGCGGAACCCCTCAATCCGGCTTCACCACGTCCGTCATGCAAGCCGTGATGACAGAACTCTTCGATGATCCCGGAACCCGGCGGGTCGTCGTCGAGCCTGATGCCCGGAACCACAAGATCCATCTCCTCAACCAGAAGGTGGGCTTCCGCCCGCACGGCGTGGTGACTCTTCCCGCCGTCGACCCTGCTGAGGACCACAAGCAGGGGCTCCTTAGCTTCTGTACCCGCGAGGACTTTCTCGCCACCCTGACCCCGATTCCGGCCGTGCCCGCCGCGGCGACCAAAGGAGAAACCCAGTGACAAGCACAGCCGAGGCCGCAACAGCACAGTCGCCGGTTGCCCACCTGACGCCGGAGCGTTGGGCCGTTGCCAACAGGCACCTGGTCCGCAAAGCGCTCGCAGAGTTCTCGCATGAACGCATCCTTGTTCCCGAACTCATCCGCGAAGAGGCGGACGGAATTGGTCTCTACAAGGTGGTGAGCGACGACGGTTCAGTGGAGTACCGCTTCCGCGCCCGGGTCTTGGAACTGGAGCACTGGTCCGTGCTCCCGGACTCGATCGGCCGGCACGGGGATGGCGGGAAGCTGCCGCTGGATGCCTTGGATTTCATTGCCGAGTTCCACCAAACGCTCGGCATCGGGATGGACATGCTGCCGGTGTATCTGGAAGAGATCAGCAGCACCCTGGCCGGCCACGCGTACAAGCAGGGCAAACCCTTCGGGTCCGTTGAACTGGCCGCCGGCGTGACGGGTGGCTCGGATGTTGCGGCTGACTTCCAGGCAATCGAGCACAGCATGGCCGAGGGCCACCCCTGTTTCGTGGCCAACAACGGGCGGTTGGGTTTTGGTATTGAGGATTACCACGCTTTTGCACCCGAGACCGGGGCTACCGTCCAGCTGCAGTGGATCGCGGTCCATCGGTCCAAGGCCGTGTTCACGTCGAGTGCCGGTTTGGACTACAAGGCGCACTTTGAAGCGGAATTGGGCCCGGCTACCGTGGCTTGGTTCAACGCGGGGCTCTCCGCCTCAGGGCTGGATCCCGAGGACTACTTCTTCATGCCGGTACACCCCTGGCAATGGGACAACAAACTCACTGTGACTTTTGCTGCGGAAATCGCACAGCAACACATCGTGCACCTTGGCCATGGCGAGGATTCTTACCAGGCCCAACAGTCCATCCGGACGTTCTTCAACGCCACCTCGCCCGGGAAGGCCTACGTGAAGACCGCGATGTCCGTGCTGAACATGGGCTTCATGCGAGGGTTGTCGCCGCAGTACATGAAGGCCACGCCGGCCATCAACGACTGGCTGCAGGAACTGATCACCAAAGACCAGGAGCTCCAGGACCGGGGCTTGGCCATGATCAAGGAAAGTGCGGCGATCGGCTACCGCAACGACTATTTCGAGGCTGCGTCGGCCAAGGATTCGCCGTACCGGAAGATGCTCTCTGCCCTGTGGAGGGAAAGTCCCCTGCCATTGCTTAAGGATGGCCAGCAGTTGGCAACCATGGCATCCCTGCTGCACGTCGATGCTTCCGGCGCCTCGATGGTTTCGTCGCTGATTGCGCGCTCCGGGCTGGAGCCCACGCAATGGTTGCGCCGCTATTTCGACGCGTACCTTGTGCCATTGGTGCACTGCCTCTACAACTACGAGCTCGCATTCATGCCGCACGGCGAGAACGTGATCCTGATCCTTGAGGACGGCGTACCGGTGCGGGCGATCATGAAGGACATTGCCGAGGAAATCGTGGTGATGGGGGACAGGCTGGAACTGCCCGGGGAAGTTTCCCGCATCAAGGCAGAGATCCCGGCCGAACAGATGGTGTTGGCAATCTTTACGGACGTCTTCGACTGCATCTTCCGCTTCCTTTCCGCGATCCTCGTTGAGGACGGAACGATGCGCGAAGACGAGTTCTGGGGGACTGCTGCATCGGTGCTGCGGGAATACCAGGCCCGCCACCCCGAACTCGCCGATCAGTTCGACAGGCACGACCTCTTCGCCCCGGACTTCGAGTTGTCCTGCCTCAACAGGCTGCAGTTGCGGAACAACCAGCACATGCTGGATATCTCCGATCCCTCCGGGGGCCTCCAAATGGCGGGACGTTTGGCCAATCCTCTGGCAAAGTTCGCCTGTACCTCGTTTCGTCCCCTCGCCCTGAGCCGAGTTGACACTTAATGACAATCCGCCGCGCCAACATTGTCATTAAGTGTCAACTCGGTGGGGTGGCGGAGGAGTTGCGGGACGCTAGGGTAGGGCCATGACCACTCGAGCCAACGAACTCACTGCCCTTGTCACCGGAGCCACCGCCGGCCTGGGCGCGGAGTTCGCCCGCCAGCTTGCCGAAGCCGGGCACCATCTGGTCCTGGTTGCCCGCGATGAAGAGCGACTCAAAGCCAAGGCCGAGGAACTCGAGCGCGACTTCAGTATCTCGGTGGAGGTGTTGCCGGCGGACCTGACCTCCGACGTCGGGGTTTCCGCAGTGGCGGACCGCCTGCGGGACGCAAGCAGGCCCGTGGACGTGCTGGTGAACAACGCGGGGAGCGGGCTCTTGAAGTCGTTCGAGGACAACGATCTTGAGGAAGAGCGGGCGCACTTGCGCCTCCACGTCCAGACTCCCATGGAGCTATGCCACGCCGTCCTTGAGGTCATGTTGGCGCGGGGCAAGGGCCGGATCATCAACGTGGCCAGCGTGGCGGCCTTCGCCAACCGGGGCAGCTATTCCGCGGCCAAAGCCTGGCAGGTGACATTCAGCCGCTGGGCGAACACCGCTTATGCAAAGTCAGGCGTACAGGTCACCGCAGTCTGCCCGGGGTTCACCCACACGGAGTTTCACGATCGCATGGGCATGGATAAGTCCGTGGCGCCGCGATTCCTCTGGCTGAAGGCCGAGCGGGTGGTTCGTGAAGGCCTCGAGGACAACGCCAAAGGCAAAGCTGTGTCCATCCCGACGCGGAGGTACAAGGTGGTCACCTTCTTCGCGCGCGTCCTCCCGGCAAAGCTGACCGCAGGCCCGCCGAGGCGCCCGGCGAAGACGGAGGACTAACGGCCCAAAGCTGGTAAATGCCCCACATGAAGTGGGACATTTTGGGCATCGCCCCTTGAAGTGGTCGCGATTTCTGCAGCGCTTGAGCAGGGAACAGTGCCAGACGTCCGTGACGTGACTGACAACGGAGTCGGTTTAGCGCCGCCGCTGCACCACCACGGCAACGGCAATTCCGATGACCGCTCCCACGAACGTCTCAACGGCCCGCTCCAGCACCAGCACTCCCGGATCCATGGGTGCCGCCAGCTGCGCGATCAGCAGGATTACGGGGGTGAAGAACACCATGGCCCAGCCGTAGTGCCTGGCCATGAACAGCTCGGTGGGGAACTGGCATAACATCACGATCACCGCGAGTACCACCGGGCCGTGGCTTGGGAAGTACTGAAGCGGCGACACCGGACTCGGGAAAAGCACGACGGCGACCACCCCCAAGCCGAGGAACGTCCCCACGATCCTGTGGATGCCCCGGTGGACCCGGCTTGGCAGATCGGCACCGGCCAGCGGGACGGCCGCTGCTGCCATGGCCCAGTGCGGGTGGCCGCTGCCACTGAGTACGCCGCAAACCCCGGCCGCGCTGACTGCAAGGACGTAGCGCGTCGCATGGACCAGGGCTGACTGCCGTAGAGGCCCGCGCAACAGTGGTACGTCCCGGACCGCACCCCGTTCCCATGAGCGGGTTCGCAACCACCCCGCAAAGCCAACCACGATCGAGAACGCTGCCGAGGCAGCACCGATGAGCACCGCCGTCGTAAATGGAACGCTGGTCGGCACCGAGGCGCAGGCGCCCAAGGCAAGGATTCCGAAGAACGGTCCTACGGGCCTTAGCTTCGCGGCATCACAGAAGAAAGAGCCGGCCCCCGCGAAAAGCGTAGCCACGAGCACGAGCCACCACGAATGAATATGGTTGACGGACAGGAAGGTGCCGATGGACAACCCGCCCACCAGCAAGAGCGCCGCCTGTGCTTGGTGCCTGAGCCGAAGTTGGTGCGATTCATTGCGTCCGTACATGCCTGTCAAGGCACCGAACACCGCGTACATCATGAGCTCGGGCCGGCCGATGGCAATGAGGAAGAGTCCAGGCACAACCACGCTGAGCCCGACGCGTACGGCCGATAGCCTGTCGTTGTTCGCCGGACCGATCCGGTGAAGTTCCCGGGCGTGCGTCATGAACACGGACATGGGAACACCACCAATCATCAAGGGCTTGTGGGCTAAAGGCTCACGTCCGAAAATTATCAGGATTGCCGCGCGAGCTGCCATAAGCCCGGTCACAACGCGTAGCAAGGACTGTCAGAGGAATCTGGAAAGATCGAGATATGCCCGTAGCTTTCGTCTGCAGAACCCGCTCCACCATGTCGTGGCAGGCCCCTGCAACACCGGATCCGGGCCGATGATCCGGCTGGCGCATTCGGATGACCTCGGGCAGCTGCAGACCATTGAGCGCGCCGCGGGGGAGGCCTTCCGTTCCTTGGGCATGGACCAGATTGCCGACGACGAACCCTTTCCCGTGGACGTGTTGCAGGAGTATGTCTCTGCGGGACGGGCCTGGGTTTACGTCGACGGCCTCGACTACCCCGTGGCCTACATCCTTGTGGACGTGGTGGACGGAAACGCCCATGTGGAACAGGTGAGTGTTCACCCGGACCAGGCCCACCAAGGCATCGGCCGGGAACTGCTCCATGCCGCCCGGGTTTGGGCGAGGGGCCACGGCATGCACCGGCAGACCCTCAGCACCTTCCGGGACGTTCCTTGGAACGCGCCGTACTATCGCCGCCTCGGTTTTGAGGTGTTCGACGCCGGACTGTGGGGCCCGGAGCTCACCCGCCTGATGGAGCATGAGGCGGAGTTGGGACTGACGCGCTGGCCGCGGGTGGCGATGTGGCGCCCGGTGGTCCCGCCCGCGTAGGCTCCGCCACCGCAGGCGAATGCGCCTTGGCCCCTCCTGGACGCCTCATTGCCGAGTCTATGAGTTCCGTGCCCGCTCAACGTCGGCTGCGCTGGCAGCGTCGCCTACCGACCGGAGTCCGGCGATGACGCCTTCCACATCAGCCGGCGTCCGGTTTTGGCTGAGTTTCGCTTTCACCTCCACGCGCGTCATCACAAGCTCGACGCCGACTATCGCCTTCAGCTGCCCGGCAATAAAGCGCTGCGGTGCTTCGTCCACCGACCAGGGACGGGCCATCGCCGACTCGTGGTGATCCGAAAGCTGCCGGACGTGCTTTCCCAGCCACTCGCCGTCGTCATGGATCACCAGCCGGCCGTAGACGTGCGCGGTGGAGTAGTTCCACGTGGGAACCACCCGTCCATGCTCGGCCTTGGAGGCGTACCAGGAGGGGGAGATGTAGGCGTCCGGACCTTGAAGGATCATCAACGCCTCACCCGTCACCGGCGTTGACCATTGGGGATTGTTGCGCGCCATGTGGGTTTGCAGGGCGCCGTGGTCCCCAACGGAGGGGTCGTAGATGAAAGGCAGGAGCGTGGCGAGCAGGCCGTCCGGTGTCATGGTCACGAGGTTCGCGGCCCCGGAGTTGCGGAGCAGCGCCTCAATGGCCTCTTCGGAAGCGGCGAAGTGGGCGGGGGTGTACATGGAAGTGTCCTTTCGGCTTGGGTTAGGGGCGCGACGGCGGCGCGAGCCTCACGCGCACGGCGGCACCTGCGCAGAGGATCACCATGAGACCGCCGATGACGGTGGTCAGGGTGAGGGACTCGCCGAGCAGGAGAGCTGCCCACGCGATGGTCATGACGGGCTGTACCAACTGGATCTGGCTGACTTGGGCCATGGGCCCGATGGCAAGCCCGCGGTACCAGGCGAAGAAGCCGAGGAACATGCTGACCACGCCTAAATAGGCAAAGGCCGCCCATCCGGCCGGCGTCGTGGAAGGGAAGCCAGACGCCAGCGACATGGCTGTCAACAGGATCATGACCGGGGACGCCACCACCAGGGCCCAGGAGATGGTCTGCCACGAACCCAGTTCGCGGGCCAACAGGCCGCCTTCCGCGTAGCCGATAGCGGCGGCTACAACGGCTCCGAGCAGGAGAAGGTCAGCCCAGTGAAGTGACTCAAAGCCGCCCGACTGCGCCAGGGCGAAAACCACTGCGGCCACCACGCCCACCCCCGTGAGCACCCAGAACAGGGGCCTCGGACGTTCGCGTCCCCGCATGACGGCCACGGTCGCTGTTGCTGCCGGGAGAAGGGCAATGACCACCGCGCCGTGGCTCGCGGAAGTGCTGGTCAGGGCAAAGGTGGTGAGTAGCGGGAACCCGGCCACGATTCCGCCGGCTACTACTGCCAGGCGCAACCACTGCATGCCTTGGGGAAAGCGTTGCTTGGTGATTGCCAAGGCAGCGGCAGCAAGGGCGGCGGCTATGACTGCCCGGCCGGCTCCAATGAACAGGGGCGACATCCCATCCACGGCCACCCGTGTGAAGGGAACCGTGAAGGAGAAGGCGAACACGCCCACAAGCCCCCACCAAATTCCGGATGCGGTTGGCGTGGGTAACGCTGGCGACTGAATGAGAGTAGCGCTACTATTATGGTTCATGAACAACGATAGCAGTTCACGGATAGTCTCGCGACTGAAAGAGTGGATTGCCGCAGCCGCCCCCGGGGCCCGAATGCCTTCTACCCGCCAACTCGTGGCGGAGTACCAAGCGAGCCCTGTGACAGTACAAAAGGCACTGAGGACACTCACCGCCCAAGGGCTTATCGAGAGCCGTCCCGGCGTTGGAACGTTCGTCCGAGCCTACCGCACCGCGCGTCCGGTGGATTATGCGTGGCAGACGGCTGCCCTTGGCGCGCTCCAGGCACCCAGGCTAACCAACACCGCTGCGATGCGCAGTGCGTCCAATGATGTGATTGCTTTCCACTCCGGGTACCCGGCGCGTGAGCTCCTCCCAGAGAGGCTGGTTCGTTCGGCACTGACGCGTGCGGCGCGTGGCGAGGCCGCGTTGTCCAGGCCGCCCGTCGCGGGTCTGCCGGAGCTGCAGTCGTGGTTCGCGCAGGAGCTTAGTACCTCAACGCCGGTTGGCGTGACGCCGCCCCAGCCCGGCGACGTCGTCGTGCTTCCCGGAAGCCAAAGCGGCCTGAGCTCGATCTTCCGCGGCCTGGTGGGTCACGGCCAGCCGCTGCTGGTGGAGTCGCCCAGCTATTGGGGCGCGTTGCTTGCGGCCGCGCAGGCGGGTGTCCGCGTGGTCCCGGTACCGAGCGGGCCGGACGGTCCTGACCCCGCACAGCTGTCCCGTGCTTTCGAAGAGACGGGCGCCCGCATGTTCTACGCCCAACCCAACTTCGCGAACCCAACCGGTGCCCAGTGGTCGGTTCGGCGCGGCGAGGAAGTCCTGGACGTGGTGCGGGCCCATGGCGCTTTCCTTGTGGAGGACGACTGGGCCCACGACTTCGGGATCACCGCCCCATCCGTACCGGTAGCCGCGAAGGACGACTCAGGGCACGTTCTCTACATCCGCTCGCTGACCAAAAGCGTGTCCCCGTCCATCCGCGTGGCGGCGGTGGTCGCCCGCGGCCCGGCCCGGGAGCGGATCCTTACCGCGCAGGCCGCTGAGTCGATGTACGTCAGCGGCCTCCTGCAGGCGGCCGCGCTCGACGTCGTCACCCAGCCCGGGTGGCAAACCCACCTCCGGGGAGTCTCGGCCCAGTTGCAGTCGCGGCGGGATCTTCTGGCCACCAGCCTCAGCGAACACATCCCGGAGGCCCACCTGACGCACCTGCCCAAGGGCGGCCTGAACCTCTGGTTGCGGCTTCCGGACGGGGCCGACGCCGATCGCCTCACCAAGGATTGCGAGGCGGCGGGCGTCCTGATCGCCGCAGGTTCCGAGTGGTTCCCTGCCGAACCCGAAGGGCCGTATGTCCGGCTCAACTATGCCGGGCCCAACCCGGGAGCGTTCCCGGAAGGGGTGCGAATTATCGGTGGGGCGCTGAAGCGGCAGAGGTAGTTTGGGGTTGTTTCGCGCTATCGGGTATGCAGGTCTGTATCCAGGCCAGGAAAATCCAAGGGCGATTCGAACTCCGGTTCGCCGCTCCTCAAATCAACGTCGGATTCGCGGATCGCGTACCGCATTGCGGCCTCGGCCGCTTCCGGATCACCCTTTTTGATGGCATCCAGGATGGACCTGTGGTCCGGTACCGGGTCCAGCCAGTGACCTCCCGGGTGATGCTGGATGCGGTTCCGGGCGCTCAGTGCGTGCACGATCACAACGTCGAGGCGCATCATCAGTTCATTGTGGGTTGCCCGAAGCAGGCTCAGGTGAAAGTCATGGTCCGCTGCGGCGAGCCGTTCAACATCGCGGCCTGATGCTTCGAATTCGGCAAATGCCTTCTCAAGGGCTTCCAGGTCCTCAGGTTTCCTGAACCGTGCAGCAAGCTTTGCCGCGGCCGGCTCTATGACATCCCTCAACTGGGAGAGTTCGGCCAGGAGGCGGTCGTCATCGCGCCGGGCTGCGCGGCGCCATTTAATCACGTCGCTGTCCAGCAGCTTCCATGACTTCCGGTCATTGACGATTGTTCCGCGGCGCGGCCACGAATCGATCAAGCCCTTTTCCCGGATCACTCGCAGCGCTTCCCGCATCGCCGTTTTGCTGACTCCGAATTCCGGCTCCAGAGAGTCCACATCGATGCGCGTACCCGGAGGGTAGTCTCCGCGCACGATGCGTAGCCCGAGCATGTCTACCAGCTCGGTGTGCAGGTTTGTCATAGCGGTACCCTACCCCTTTAACCTGACTATTGCCTTTATACCTATTATTAGTAATAATACTCAAATATGTGGGCTGCGTCTCACGGAAAGATGCATACGAAGGAGTAGCTATGCCATTTCGACCCAACCGCCGCGCGAAGACCTTCTCTGTCCTCGCCACCGTTGCAGTGGGAGCCACCGTTCTTGTTGGTTGCTCGCCATCCCAGGAGAATAACTCCGGCTCCCCGCAGCCGGCGACCATCACCTTCGCCGCCTCCACCCTCGGGGACCCGGGCCGCGGACCGGGCTTGCAAAAGCTCATCGATGAGTACAACGCGAGCCAGAGTACGGTAACCGTCCAGGCTGCTTCGGTCCCTTACCCGACCTTCGGCCAGACCGTCCTGACACAAATGGGCGGTGGAGAAGGTCCGGACTTGGTGCGTTTTGATATGCCCGAGTTCTCCACGGCAGCAGCTTCTGCCCTGCTCGAGCCCCTGGACGACAAGATCGACGCGTCCAAGCTCAACTTGATTGCCGGGCCGGACAAGTACCTGAACGTCGACGGCCACCGCTACGGCGTTGTCTTCGAGAACTCCAACTACGGCATGTTCTACAACAAGGACCTCATCCCCGAGGCTCCCAAAACCTTTGACGAGTTCATGCAAACGGCCAAGGCCACCACCAAGGGTGACGTGTACGGCCTCGCCTTCCGTCAGACTCAGGCAGAAGAAGCAGGTGTGTGGCAGGACATCTACAACTACGTGCTCGGTTTCGGCGGTGACTGGTCCGACGGCGGGAAGCTCACCCTGGATTCGCCCAAGGTGATTGAAGGACTGGAAAAATACAAGGAGCTTTACGACGCCAACGTCATTCCCAAGGGCGCGGATGCGGCCACCTTCCGCAAGATGTTCGCCAACGGCAAGGTTGGAATGGAGCTCAACAACGGCGGCTACGTGACCGCTACCAAGTCAGCCAACCCGGCACTGAATTTCAGCGTTGCCCGGATCCCGTTCCCTGAGAAGAAACAGGGTTCCCTGCTGGCCCCGATCGTCATCAACGCGAACAGCAAGCACAAGGACGCCGCCCTCGACTTCATCCAGTGGATCCTGAAGCCCGAGCAGCAGGTCAAGCTTCAGGAAGTGCTGGGTGCCAGCAGCGTGGCCACGCCCACCGAACGCAGCGCCGAGAGCCTGGAGAAATACCCGTTCCTCCCCGAATTGGACAAGCTGACCGAGTCCGGTGTTCCGCAGATCGTCAACGGCTTCGGTCCCCAGACCGCGGACATCCGCCGCATTGTTGTCACTGAGGTGCTTTCTTCCCTTCAGGGCCAGCAGGACATGAAGACCGCCATGGAGAAGGCCCAGAAGCAGGCCGAGGAGCTGGTTAGGTAATGAGCGGCCAAAAAGGGGGACCGCGTCTGCTGTCGCGGTCCCCGGGGCCCGGGAACACTTCCAAACCCGCTTCCCCGTCCCCACGCAAGCGCCGGCGCAGGAGCGCGGTGGGCAGTCCGTGGACACCGTATCTTTTCCTTGCCCCGGCTGTCCTCTACATCGGCATCTTCCAGCTCTTCCCGCTCCTGCAGGAAGTCTGGCTAAGTTTCACCCGGACAACGCTGCTTAACCCGACCCTGAACGTTTGGGTCGGCCTGGCGAACTACCAGTCCGTTCTCGGGGACCCGTCGTTCCGGCAGACCCTGCTCACCACCCTTCTGTATGTCACCGCTTGCGTTGTCGGGTCGGTGGGACTGGGGTTGGTAGTGGCTCTCCTGTTGAACGGCAGGTTCCCGGGCCGGGCAGTGGCCCGGTCCTTGGTCACCGTGCCGTGGGCTGCTCCCGGAATCGCCGTGGCGCTGATAGCGGTGTGGATGTTCAACCCGCAATTCGGCCTCCTTACCCGGGTGTTGAAAGGCTTGGGGATAGACACAGGCGAGAACGGCGTCCTGGATAATCCCAGCCTGGCTCTCGCGGCCATTCTCATGACCACTATCTGGCAGTTGGTCCCGTTTGTTGCCGTCGTCCTGCTCTCTGCGCTGCAAAGTGTGCCGCAGGAACTCGTCGAAGCAGCGCAAGTTGACGGCGCAGGGCGCTGGATGATCTTCCGCGTGGTCACCTGGCAGGTGCTGAAACCGACCATCGGCTTGGTGGCCGTACTTATGACCATCTGGTCTCTGCGGCGATTCGAGCTGATCTGGCTCATGACGCGCGGTGGGCCCCTGGGTTCCACCCGGACCCTTGTTATCGACCTCTATTCGCAGGCATTCGAGTCAAAGCAACTCGGCACAGCCGCCGCGATCGGGATGGTGGGCATCGTCATCTCCCTCATCGTCATTATCGGTAGTCGACTGGTCGCACGTGCGGCCGCTAAGGAGGCATGATGCGCCGCTTACACCTTGGCGTGACTGCACGCATGCTGGCCGTCCTGGTTGTCTTGGGGCTCGCTATCTTCCCGGTCTACTGGATGTTCGTCACGGCACTGACATCTGATCAAGACCTGTTCGGCCCATCGATCAACGTGCTTCCGGACTTCTCCCGACTCAACGTTTTCAGCGAAGCCCTGGCTGACGGCCAGGTTGTCGGATGGCTCACCAACAGCTTCGTCGTTGCCGCGGGCACTACCGTACTGTCCATCGCCTTGGGTGTGCCCTTGGGCTATGCGCTGTCCCGGTTTGGCTTCAGGGGGAAAGCAACTGTTGGCCTCGCCTTGCTTTTCACGCAGATGCTTCCGGAAGCGCTGTTGGTGGTTCCACTGTTCGCCGTATTCCGCAGATTTGACCTGCTGAATTCCTTGCACGGTCTTATCCTTGCGGACACAGCCTTCGCCCTGCCAGTGGTGGCTTTGATTCTGAAGGGAGCCATTGACGGAGTTCCTCGGGATCTCGACGAGGCTGCACGCGTGGATGGAAGCAACCCGCCCACGGTACTGTTCCGCATCATCCTGCCGCTCATCGCGCCGGCAATCGCCGCCGCTGCCGTCATCGCGTTCTTCAGCGCCTGGAACGAATACGTCTTTGCGGTCACGTTCGTCTTCGACAAGTCATTGCAACCGGCCTCGGTTGGCGTGGCCGGCTTCATCGGGGAGCAGGACACCTCTATCCAAAGCATCATGGCGGTCGGTCTGCTGTTCACGCTGCCCGCAGTCGCTTTTTACCTTTTTGCACAGAGATACGTCGTCAGCGGCATGACTGCCGGCGCGGTTAAGGGATAAAGACTCACTTATGAAAATAACCAACCTCGATACCGTAGTTGTCGATTTTTATCGGACAAACCTTATTTTCGTCAGGCTCAGCACCGACGAAGGAATTACTGGAGTAGCCGAGGCGACCCTTGAAGGACAGGAGCACGCCGTGGTGGGTGCCGTGGCCGTCCTCGCGGATGCGGTTCGAGGCAAAGATCCAACCCGCATCACGGAAACGATCTACCAGCTCAACAGAGATGCCTACTGGCGGGGCGGGCCCGTTTCCATGACCGCCTTGAGCGCATTGGAAATGGCAATGTGGGATGTCTCTGCCCGTGCACTCGGGGTGCCGGTTCATCGCATGCTCGGCGGCCAGGTCCGCGATAGGGTACGGGCCTATGCCAACGGGTGGTTTTCCGGAGCCCGCACCCCGGAAGACTTTGCCGAGGCCGCCGTGCAGACCATCGGACAAGGGTTCCGGGGCCTCAAATGGGATCCGTTTGAAGCAGCAGATCTCACCCTCGAACCCCGGGACCTGAAACGGATGCTGGAACCAGTGGCCGCCGTACGGGCGGCGGTGGGGGACGACGTCGAACTGTTCATCGAGGGGCACGGCAGGTTCGACGTTCCGACCGCTATCAGGGTGGCCCGCGAACTCGAACAATTCAACCCCGTGTTCTTCGAAGAACCGTGCCCGCCTGACGGGATCGATTCCCTCGTGGAGATCCGTTCCAAGTCTCCCGTGCCCATCGCTGCGGGGGAACGTTGGATCGGACGGAGCACGTTCGTGCCGGCATTGGGCCGGCACGCCGTTGACTACGTACAGCCGGACGTCACGCATGCCGGTGGACTTATGGAACTGCAATTCATCGCCACGCTTGCTGCCTCCCAGTACATTCCCTTCGCCCCGCACAACCCCAGCGGACCTCTCAGCACGGCCGCCACGTTGCAGCTCGGCGCCATGGTGCCGAACTTCCGCTACTTGGAAATCATGGCCACTGACGTGCCGTGGCGAAGCGAAATTTCCAGTGAACGGCTGACGCTGACTGAGGACGGCGACGTCCTCATCCCGGAAGGACCTGGTCTGGGCATCGAACTCGACTTCGACGCCATCGCGGAACACCCTTACACACCACACCCCATGCGCATTTTCACCGATGCGGTTGCGGACATCCGTCCTCCGGACGCGAGGTCTTTCTTCAACCTCGAAACCACCCCGGTGGGCTAGGTGGCAAGCGATTACATGCAAGCCCAAAAAGAAATCGTGGAAGGAGGGACAATGTTCACCACAGTCGAGGAAACAAACACCAGGACCACCGCCGCCCACGCGGCCTACGAACAAGCAAGGGACATCGACCCGGGCACGCGTGCCGCATGGTTAAGGGGCATCGCCGCTGCATTGGAAGCGAATGCAGATGAGCTGGTGGCCCTGGGACAAGAAGAAACCCACTTGGACGAGGGAAGGCTTTCCTTCGAGCTCAAGAGGTCCGTCTTCCAACTACGGTTGTTCGCGGAGGAGGTCGTCCGGGGAGAACACCTGGACGCAACCATCGACCACGCCGATCCGACGTGGGGGATGGGTCCGCGGCCGGATATCCGTCGCGTCTCCGTGCCTCTGGGCGTCGTAGGCGTATTCGGGGCCTCCAACTTCCCCTTCGCGTTCAGCGTCATGGGTGGAGACAGTGCATCTGCGCTCGCCGCCGGGTGTGCAGTGGTGCATAAGATCCACGAAGGCCACCTGCAGCTTGCCCTGCGCACAGGTGCGATCGTGGAGGAAGCGTTGGAATCGGTGGGTGCTCCGCAGGGGCTTTTCTCCACCATCATCGGACGGGCGGCAGCTGAATGCCTGGTGGACCACCCGTTGGTAAAGGCTATTGGCTTCACTGGTTCCACCGCCGGAGGAAGGGCGCTGTTCGACCGGGCGGCACGACGTTCCACACCCATCCCTTTCTACGGAGAACTGGGCAGCATCAACCCTGTGTTCGTCACTGAAGCTGCTTGGAAGTTGCGCCGCGATGAGATCCTGGCCGGTTTCGCGTCGTCGTTCACTATGGGGATGGGCCAATTCTGCACCAAACCTGGGCTTCTCTTTGTCCCGGGGTACTCCTCCGCCTTAACCGGCAACGGTGATGACGTCTCTGACATTCTCAATCGGGAAGTCGCAGGCAAGCCGCGCCGCCCGCTCCTTAGCCCCAGACTGCGGGAAGGCTTCGATCGGGCCGTGGAAACCGTGCGGGCCGCACCCGGCGTAGACGTGCTGTTGGCAGGGGACGATTCCGAGGCGCCCCACCCTACTATCCTGAAGACCACGGCTGATCACGTCCGCAAACATCCCGGAATCCTTGAACAGGAGATGTTCGGACCGGCTGCGGTAGTAGTGGAGTATCACCCAGGTGATGACCTGGTCTCCCTGGCAGGATTAATGGTGGGGCAACTGACCGGCACCGTTCATGCCGAACCCCACGAAGACGTCTCGGATCTGCTGTCCACTCTGCGGGAACGCTGCGGCCGGTTGCTGTGGAACGCCTGGCCCACAGGTGTGACGGTGAGCTATGCACAGCACCATGGCGGACCCTACCCGGCCACCACGGCAACCACCACGTCCGTGGGAACGGCGGCGATCGCTCGGTTCATGCGGGCTGTGGCCTACGATTCCTTCCCGCCGTCCCAACTGCCGGCACCGTTGCGTGATGACAATCCGTGGCGGATCCGGCGCCGGGTGGATGGAGCTTGGGATTCACCAATCCCGGAAGGAAAAGTCAGTGAATAAGTCAAACATGCCGGACATCCTGCCATCGGACGGCGCGGACTCCGTGCTGGTTGGGCGAATCTGGGATCCGAATAGCCAAGGCCCGCGGGTAGTGGCGGTCCGGGGTGAGGAACTTGTGGACCTGACCCCGATGTTCGGCACTGTCTCGGAACTCCTGGAAAACGACGATCCCGCGGACCTGGTTCTCAGCAGTGGCTCGAATGTTCTTCCATGGGCACTGGAAGAGGTGGTCCAAAACTCCGCGACAGGGGACCGCAACCTCCCTTTCCTTCTGGCGCCCTTGGACCTGCAGGTGATTAAAGCCTGCGGCGTGACCTTCGTGGAGAGCATGGTGGAACGTGTCATCGAGGAACGGTGCGAAGGTGACTTCAACCGTGCTGCGGAAGTAAGGAAGAGCGTCAACAAAGCCCTCGACGGCGGTTTGGCTTCTGTCCGTCCCGGATCCAAACAGGCCCTGGAGGCCAAGAAAATCCTGGCCGCCCAAGGCATGTGGTCCCAGTACTTGGAGGTGGGGCTTGGCCCGGATCCGGAGGTATTTACTAAAGCTCCTGTGTTGTCAGCCGTGGGTTACGGTTCCGGCGTTGGTATTCCCGCGTTTTCTTCGTGGAACAATCCCGAACCGGAACTCGTCCTCATGGTCGATTCCGCAGGCAGGGTCAAGGGCGCTGCGCTCGGCAATGATGTGAATCTCCGGGACGTGGAAGGGCGAAGTGCCCTCCTGTTGGGAATGGCCAAGGACAACAATGCCTCGTGCGCGGTTGGCCCGTTCATCCGGCTGTTCCATGGCGGATTCACGTTGGAGTCCCTTCGCACCGAAGAGATAGCCCTGACTGTGGAAGGGGTGGACGGTTACCGTCTTGAGGGCCGGAACAGCCTTAGCCGGATCAGCCGTCCCTTCGAGGAACTCGTAACTGCTGCGCACGGCCGGCACCACCAATACCCGGACGGTTTTGCCCTTTTTACCGGAACGCTTTTCGCCCCCACACAGGACCGCGACGCGGAAGGGCTCGGCTTCACCCATAAGAACGCTGATGTTGTAACCATTAGCAGTGCGCAGCTTGGAACGCTGGTGAACCAGGTCCATGCCACGGAAGACATGGAGCCGTGGACTTTTGGGATCGGGGCTTTGTTTAGCTATCTGGCTGGAGTGAAAAAGGTTTAGTTAACAGCCGTAGCCACCAACCTCAAGGAGAGCGCCTTGTGGTTGGTGGCTACGGTGGGCGGTTCGGTTACCGCGAACTATCGGGTACGCGCGCAGAAGTCGCAGGCAAGTAAGTCCTAAGCAGGTGTCAGGTCCTTCTTGTCCCGGCCAAAGGCCACATCGCTGACGGGCTGGCCATCGAACGGCATCTCGTTCAGGTTGATGAGCGGGTTGCTGTCCTGGGTTTCCACGAGTTCACGGGCTTCGGCCTCGGTATCCACGCTGGGCATGGAGCCCGGAAGCGGACGCTTCGCGGATTCACGCAGGAAGAAGATCGCGATCCCGCCAACAATGGACGTTGCCATCAGGTAGTACGCCGGCATCATGTCGTCACCGGTACCTTCGATCAGGCCCTGCACGATGAACGGGGTGGTGCCGCCGAAGATCGCTACCGAGAAGTTGTAGGCAATGCCCATTCCGCCGTAACGGCTGGACGTGGGGAACAGGGCCGGCAGAGCCGAGGCCAGGTTGGATACGTAGAACGTCACGGGGAAGGCGATCAGGGCGAGGCCGAACAGCGTTGACCATACGTCTCCGATGCCAATGAGCATGAAGGCAGGAATGGAGAAGACGACCGTGCTGCCTGCGCCGATCCACAGCACGGGGCGGCGACCGATGCGGTCGGAAAGCTTGCCGGTCAGCGGAATGCAGAGGGCCATGATCACCAGGACCGGGATGGTCAGCAAGGTGCCGTGGACGGGGTCGTAGCCCTTGGAGTCCGTCAGGTATGTGGGCATGTACGAGGTCAGTGCGTAGCCAACGGTGTTGGCTGCTGCGGCAAGAATCATGGCCAGCAGGATCTGGCGCCAGTAGGCCTTGATGATGCCGATCGGGCCCTTGGCCACGTGCACGTCATGCGAAGCAGCGTCCTTTGCGAGGGCTTCCTGGGCGTCCAGGGTTGCCTGGAACTGCGGGGATTCCTCGATCTTCGTCCGGAAGTACACGGCGATGATGCCCAGGGGGCCGGCTACCAGGAACGGAATCCTCCAGCCCCATTCCTCCATGGCTGCCTGTCCCAGCGTGAGCTGCAGGACTGACACCAGGGCGGCACCGAGCGCGAAGCCGATGTAGCTGCCCATGTCCAGGAAGCTCGCGAAGAAGCCGCGGCGCTTGTCCGGTGCGTATTCGCTCACGAACGTGGTTGCCCCGGCGTATTCACCGCCGGTCGAGAAGCCCTGGACGAGCTTGAGGATCACCAGGAGCGCGGCTGCCCAGATACCGATCTGCGCATAGCCGGGCAGGAGTCCGACGGCGAACGTACTTGCCGCCATCAGCATCAGTGTTGCTGCGAGTACCTTCTGGCGGCCGATTTTGTCGCCGAGCCAACCGAAGACCACACCGCCGAGCGGGCGGGCGATGAAGGTGGCGGCGAACGTACCCAGAAGGAAGAGGGTCTGGACGGACGGGTCAGCTTCCGGGAGGAAAACGGGTCCCATGGTGGTGATCAGGTAGCCGAAGACACCTACGTCGTACCATTCCATAGTGTTGCCGACGATAGTGCCGCCGAGTGCTTTCTTCAGCATCGGCTGGTTCACGACGTTCACGTCGGATTCCTTCAACCGGCGCTTCGTCCGAAGCTTCGGCATTTTGGTGCTTTTACCAACTTTCGCAGCGGCCGGTTCGTGGCCTGCCGCTACCTTGTTTCCGGAGGCGTTCCTTGCGCCGTCCGGAGAGACGGTGTTGCTTTGGTCTATGGGCATTTGGGCTTCTCCTAGGGAGGTCATTTGCTTGCGACTTCTGCTGCCCCGCTCTGGGCAGGTGTTCAATTTTACGCGGTTTTGCCCACCAATCCGAGTTGGGATCGGGTTTTGGGGCCACTTCGGGGTACGTATTGCTAAGCAAACTTACTTCTCTTTGCCCGGTTTTGCCCCGTCATAACAGGGAAGTAGGTGCCGGCCGCATGCCGTTATCAAATTGTTTAGTGAAGTACATCAAACGGCAGCTTTTTCACCGCGAAAGCTAACCTATTGCACCCTTAGGGCCACCGTCCGAGGACCACCGTTGCCCCAAGATCCCCATCGAAAAGGACGCTCGCCCGGAGCCCCACGCCGACCATCAACGCGGCGGTCGCCGACGCCTGTACGTCCGAGGTCTCAATCAGCAGTGCTCCACCGGGCGACAACCACTCCGGAGAGTCCCTCACGACGCGACGCTGGACGTCCAGACCGTCACCTCCGCCGTCGAGCGCTGCCATCGGTTCGTGAAGGCGGGCCTCAGACGGCATCATGGCGATCGAGCCTGTGGGAACATAAGGGGCGTTGACCATCAGGACGTCCACGCGGCCCCGGAGTTCCGGGGGCAGTGGCTCGAACAGGTCACCCTGGAATACCTGGCCGCCACGCGGGCCGATGTTCCGGGCGGCGCATGCGGCAGCCAGGGGGTCGATGTCCGCGCCGTACAGCTGGCAACTGCCCAGCAGGTCGCCCAAGGCAGCGCCAATAGCGCCCGAACCGCAGCAAAGATCGACGACGACGGCGCCCGGCTCGGCGACCAAGGCCGCCTGACGCACCAGGAACTCCGTGCGACGCCGCGGCACGAAAACGCCCGTCTCCACCACCATGCGGCGTCCGCAGAATTCGGCCCACCCCAGGATGTGTTCAAGGGGTATCCCGCTGATGCGCTGCTGCACCATCGACGCGAAGTCTTCATCGCTCCGGGCGGCTTCCATGAGCAGCCCGGCTTCCTCTTCAGCGAAGACGCAGCCGGCGGCACGAAGCGCTTGGACGACGGCGGGATCCGGAGACATTGGGGTCATGCTAACAAAATCACGGTGCCCGGAGGGGTTCACAAACACCGGGCAAGGTAGCTATGGTGTGACGCATGGGAACACTGATTTTTGAGTAAACCGGCCTGTGCCTTTGTGCGCCGCCGAGTTTCACCCGACAAAAATCCACGCCTGTTGAGGCCCTGCCTCCATGCCGTTCCCGTTGTCGCCTCTTTTGCTTCATGATCGCACCGTGACGCCGTGGTTCGTGCGCCTCTCCAGGATTGTAAAAACCTTTGAGGAGTTCACTAATGACTGCCAACACCCCCGACAACAACCAAGCCGCCTCGGGCGGCATTAAGTCCAAACTGACCGACGCCCAGAGGGCCATGCTCGCCAGCAAATCCGGCGGCGGCACCCCCGATGGCTGGAAAAGCACCGGCAAGGGCCACAAGCCAACGCACGCCAGCGGAAAGCAGGCCAAGACCATGAAAAAGGTCCGCTGGTAGGCCTAAAATTGAAGTCCCTTCGTTTCATTGGAGAAAGGAAGAACCATGACCGCCAATCAAGAATCCGGCAGCATCAACCCCGAGGTAGCAAGCCATTTGGTGGAGTCCATGGACATGGCCCCCATGCCTGAGCCGACCGCCATCGCGGCAACCCTCGGCACCGGACAAACGAGGCAGTGGCCGGACGGAAACGGCAAGAAACGTCATCCCAAGGACCGCAACCAGGCCCACGGCCGGATGGGACAAGGCGCAGCTGTGACAGCGATCCACCGGACCAGCCGACCGCAGATGCCGCACTCCTCCTAATCACCACTTTCCAGCCCAACTGACTGGCATTTGTGGTTGCTCTGAGCGCTCAGAACAACCCCTATTGCCAGTCAGTTGGGCTGGTTCACGTCCTCAGGAGACTTGTCCGGCCGCCAACCCCGCCACACCGGATGCCGCAAACGGCCCGGGCCGGTCCACTCCCCGAAAGTCACCTCAGCCACCAGCTCCGGATCCACCCACCGTGCGCCCGCGGCATCCTCGCGCGGAATATCCAGGAAGGGCGATTCCTCCGCAGCACGGGACTCGAGCTTGCCCATGATCTCCTTCAGCTGCCAGTCCTTGAAGCCGGTGCCCACGCGTCCCACGTAATGCAGCTTCCCGTCACGGGGGACCCCCAGGAGGAGCGAGCCGAACGTTCCGCTCCGGGCTCCGGCGCCCGGACGCCAGCCGCCAACCACTACCTCCTGGCTCTGTTCGAGCTTCAGCTTGATCCACGCCCGGCTGCGCCGCCCGGGGGAGTAGCGGCTCCCGGCCTTCTTGGCCATCACGCCTTCCAGTTTGAGATCGGACGCCACATGCAGGAGGTCGTCCACATCATGGTCCAGTACCTCGGACAAATGAAGCGGGCAACCGCCAGTCAGGCGTTCGGCAAAGGCTGCGAGCCGCTCCCTCCGGCCGCGGAAGGGCAGCCCGGTGAGGTCCGCGCCGTCGTCGTACAAAAGGTCGAAAAGCATCAGTTGCACGGGAACCGAAGCCCGGGCCCGCTCAATGTCCCCGGCTTTGACGAGGTTCATGCGCTGCTGGAGCAAGCCGAAGTCGGGCCGCGAACCCTTCCCGAGGGCAACTATTTCGCCGTCCGCCACGAAGTCGCCGTCGGGCCAACAGGACCGGTCCGTCAGCTCAGGGTAGGTGGCCGTGAGGTCGTTGCCGTTGCGGCTCATCAGCCGGATTTTGCCTTCGGTTCCGGTGATGATGGCGCGGATGCCATCCCATTTGAGTTCGTAGAGCCAGTCACCTCCGTGCAGATCATCGGTGGTGCCCGACGTCGCCAGCATCGGCGCATAGTCCTGCATCGGTCCGGGTTTGGGTGGTTCTGGTGCCGCTTTCGGCGCCCTGCGGCCTCCGGGCTGTTCCTTCATGAGGTGGATGAGCCAACGGTCGCCGGTGTTGATGAGGGCGAGCCGCTTTGTTCCGCCCAAGCCACCGCCTGGTTCCCCCGTGAGGGTGGCGATCACTTCCTTGCCTTCGCGCCATTTTTCGCCCGTGTATTCGCCGCGGTCCCAGATGGTCATGGTCCCTGCACCGTACTCGCCTTTGGGGATGACACCCGCAAAATCGGCGTACTCCATGGGGTGGTCTTCGGTATGCACGGCAAGGTTGTTCCGGTCCGGCGTTTCCGGGACGCCGCGCGGCAGCGCCCATGAGGCCAGTACTCCGTCCCGCTCCAGGCGCAGGTCCAAGTGGTATCGCCGGGCGTGGTGTTCCTGGATGACGAAGATACCGCCGGGCGGGGCAGGGTCTCCGGGCTTGGGCTGTTCGGACGACCTCCGGGACGCGTCGCCTACGGAAGGACCGGACGACGACGGGAAAGGTTCCGGGGTCTTGCCCGGATCACGCATTCCTACGTACTTGGACAGGCGGCCCTCCACCGTCAGCTTCTCCCGACCACCCGGGTTCGCATCCGATGACGCGGAACCCGGCCTTCCGACGTCGTCGTTTTCACCGTGCGGCGGGAGGTGCCGGCCGGAAATCGGCGCGAAGAAGTCCTCGCCAGTGCTGACCCGTTCCATCACTTCGGTGTAGTCGAGGTGGTCCAGGTCCGGGTCTTCGAGCTCCGCCCAGGTCCTCGGAGCGGCGACGGTGGGGTGCGCCTTGCCGCGCAGCGAGTACGGGACAATCGTGGTCTTGTTGCCGCTGTTCTGGCTCCAGTCAACCAAGACTTTTCCGTTGCGGAGGGACTTCTTCATGTCACTCACAACCAACGCCGGGTGGTCCGCTTCCAAGGCCCGGGCAAGTTCGTGAGCGAAGGCGGAGACCTGATCGGACTTCAGCGTGCCCTCCAAGCCCGTGTAGAGGTGGATGCCCTTGCTGCCACTGGTGACCGGCACCGGCTCCATGCCCATGTCCTGGAGGATGGACCGGGCCAGCCGGGCAACTTCAACGCATTCGGGCAGGCCTGCGCCCGGCCCGGGATCGAGGTCGAGGACAAAGCGGTCGGGGCGCAACGGGTTGCCGGCAGGGTCCACCTGCCACTGCGGTACGTGGATTTCCAATGACGCGATCTGCGCCATCCACGTCAGCGTGGCGAGGCTGTTGACCATGGGGTAGACATTGGCGTGGTCCGAATGGTGGATGGTGACCCGCGGAATCCACCTGGGCGCCGAGTCTTCCAGGTTCTTTTGGAAGAAGACCTCGCCCGGGTTTTCTGCCGTTCCAACGCCGTTCACCCAGCGCTTGCGCGTCACGGGCCGGTTGGCCGCCGCGGGGATCAGGTAGGGGGCAACCGCGGCGTAGTAGGCCAGCACTTCGGCCTTGGTGGTGCCGGTCTCCGGGTAGATGATTTTGCCCAGGTTCGTGAGGGTCAGCTCATGACCCTCAACGACGACACGCTCCTTCTGCTTTCCTGCCACCTCTTCTCCTCCGTTGCCTTGTGCTGTTGACTGGGTTCATGAGGGCCATCTGGAAGGGATCTATCGCGTTCGGTCTGGTCAACGTACCAGTCAAGCTCTACAGTGCCACGGAGGACCATGACATAAGCCTTCACCAAGTGCACAACAAGGACGGCGGACGGATTCGTTACCAGCGCAAATGCGAAATTTGCGGTGAAGTTGTGGCTTATGAGGACATTGATAAAGCCTACGAAGAAGAAGGGCGAACGGTAGTCCTTACGGCAGGGGAACTGAAATCCCTGCCTGAAGAGAATAGCCGGGAAATCGAGGTAGTGGAGTTTATCCCTGCCGAACAGTTGGACCCGATCATGTATGAGCGAAGCTATTTCCTCGAACCGGATTCCAAGTCCCCCAAGGCCTACATGCTCCTGCGGCAAACGCTGGAAGATACGGACAGGATCGCCATTGTCCAGTACGCCCTCCGCCAGAAGACGCGGTTGGGAGCACTGCGTGTGCGTGGCGACGTCCTGTTGCTGCAGGCGCTGCTGTGGGGAGATGAGGTCAGGGAAGCCAAGTTCCCCTCCCTTGAAACCGATATCAAGATTTCGGACAAGGAATTGGAGATGTCTTCCGCGCTTGTTGAATCCATGGCGCACGATTTCGACCCCGACGAATACACCGACGACTACCAGGTCCAGCTCCGAACGTTGATTGAGGCCAAGCTTGAAAAGGGCGAGGCGCTGGATACGGAGGCCACCTTCGGTGCCACGGAAGGCGAAGCCGAGGGCGGCGACGTCATCGACCTGATGGAAGCGCTGAAGCGCAGCCTGGATAAAAAGCGCGGCAAGGAAAAAGCGTCCGACGACGAGGCTGCCGCAAGCAAAACCAGCAAATCGACCACAACTGCCAGTAAGCCAAAGGCGCGTGCCAAGAAAAAGGCGTGATCCGACGTCGTTATCCCCGGCCTCTCCCAACCAGGTCGCAGCTGATGCCGTTTTGAACGCCCAAAAAGGCATCTACTGCTACTTACATGGGTTGGGGTCAGTGATTCCGGAGCATTGAAATGAGTTCGGACTTCTTCTTGTCCGAATACCCTTTCAATCCGAGTTCCTTGGCGCGGGACTTGAGTTTGTCCACGGTCCAATCGTCGTAGTCGCCGGACTTCCCGCCCTTGCGTCCCACTTCCTTCCGTCCCTTGGCGGCAGCGGCATTGGAAATCCGCGCGGCCTTTTCCTTGGAAGCCCCGTCATCGCGGAGTTCTTCGTAAAGCTCCGGATCCTTCAGGCTTGGATTCTTCTTTTCCGGCATGATGCTGATCCTTTCTTTGGGCGCGACTGCGTTTGTCAGGCAACTGCGTTTGTCAGGCACCCGTTTCGTAGTGCGGTTCGGCAACGGGTTTGGATTCGGGAGAGCCACGTTCGCGGAGGTAGGCGGAAGCTCCCACCAGTACGGCCACGGCCAGGAATTCGCTTTGCCAGTTCTGGAATGACTCGAACCAGAACTGGCTGGAGCCGAGGTACTCCCAGACGGATACAGTGGCTTGGCCATGGCTGAGTTGTTCTTCGTTGTAGGCGGACGTGCCGCCGATGGCATGCAGCGTGAAGGAAGCCAGGAACAGGATGCCAAGAAGCGCCGACAGGGAGTGCTCATAGATCTTCAGTACCCAGCCACCCCGGCGCACAGGCCACGGGGTTTTGGCTGACTTTCCAGCGTCCCTGGGATCTTCATCCTGGGGAGCAGCCTTGTCCACGGGCTTTGATTCCGAGGAACCCCGTTGGAACAGGAAGACCGTGAGGACCACGTACATGGCCATCTGCAGGAACTCGGACTCCCAGTTTTCAAAGACGGCCTCAACGAAGTCGCCGGTGGTGATGTATTCAAGGATGCCTACCGGGGATCCTCCGTGGGTTTGCTGCTCTTCGCTGTAAGTCTTCGCCCCGGAGATGATCATGCCGCCCAGGAATGCGACGAACAGGCCCGCGTTGGCAAGCAGCAGGCCGTGGTCCTTCAGCCAATTCCGATTGGGACGGGCGTCGGTTGACGGTTCGGAGTGCTTGGTCGGTTTGAGCATGACTCACTCCTGAGGGGAGTTCCCGTTGTTGTTGTGCACGGCGCGTCGAAGAATCCAGAAAGGCATTCCCACAACGATGACCAGGACAATCAAAATAATGGTCCCGCCGGTGACCAGGCCTGCGGTGCGCCCTATTGTCACATCGAAAACCAGCGCGGCCGAGCCCACGATCAGCAGGGCCACGCCGCCCAGGGCAAGTTTGGTCACCAGATCCGCATTGGACACGAGGGCGGCCTTCAGGCCCCTGCGGAAGAGACGCCGATGCACACTGACGGGCATCACTATGAGGATGGTGGTCAGTGCAGCAACGAGGACGTTGCAGAGATAGAGAGTGACCTGCCACTCGTCGAGTTCCTCGAAGCGCTCCTGGAACGGCAGCGTCAGGAGGAAGCCGCCCAGGATCTGCACGCCTGTCTGCAGGACGCGCAGTTCCTGGATCAGTTCCATCCAGTTGCGGTCCATCCGCTCCTCTGTGGATTCATTCCTCCCGGTGCGGGCGACCGGATCGGACTCTGCCATTCAGGCACCTCCAGCGGGTATAGTGCGCCGGAGGACTGCCCCTGCAGTCAGCTGCGCTGCTGCTGGAACAGCCCTCGCGGTAGACGGATGTTCAAGGCTTTCCGGCATCCTGCGCCGGCGTGGATTGATGGTGGCGTACGCCTAAACGGTGTGGCCCCTGCGTCCGGACATGAAGCTGAGAAGCCACCCGATGGCTGCGACTACCAGGAGGACGATGCCCACCCAGAGGAGCCAGTTGAGGGCTGAGGAGAAACCGCCCACCAGAAGAAAAACAATTGCCACAACACCAGCAATGATCAGAAGCGTGTTCATGGTCAGCACATTCCTTTCTGCGTGAACCCGGAATGAAATTTGCCGGATTCCTGACTATGCATTTCCTGTTACTTCGATTGAGTTATGCCGGTACCTGAAAACCCCTCCAGCTCCCAAGGTGCCAGTGCCGCCGTCGAAAACCGATCCTCGCTGGTGCGAAGTTCGCCAGTTGTGAACAGCGACACTCTCCATTGTACTACTAAGCATCCTTATGAAAGTCTTATTGAAGTCGTCACCTGATGATTGACCGATTTTCCGCAGAGCGGTTGGCGGTGTCGGTTTGTCGTTCAATGGCCGTCAAAGAGAGGAACACATGAAAGCGTCACAGCAGCTCGCAGACAACCTTCAGGTCGTCCTGACAGACCTCATCGAACTCCAGCTCCAGGGCAAGCAGGCCCACTGGAACATCGTGGGGCCCAACTTCAGGGACCTGCACCTCCAGCTGGACGAGTTGGTCCTCGCCACCCGCCAGTTCGCCGACGACACCGCCGAGCGCATGCGTGCCCTGCACGCCCTGCCGGACGGCCGTAGCTCCACAATCGCCAAGGGCACCCGCCTGGAGGAATTCCCCGGCGGCCTGGTCAACACCAAGGACGCCGTCAAACTGGTTACCGAACGCGTGGAACGGGCAGTCCAGACCATGCGCGACGTACACGACGAAGTGGATGAGGAAGACCCCACGACGGCGGACCTCCTCCACGAGTTCATCGCCCGCCTTGAGCAGCTGGTCTGGATGATCAACGCCGAAATCATGGGCGCCAACGCCAGCGTGACGGACCCGGACGAAGCATAAACGACAAAGCATCAACGCGGCCCAACCGGACAGGCGGAGCAACCATGGTCAGGCTACGGCGGAGTGATCTTTCCAAGCCGGGCATCGTGCGGCGCCGCTCCGGTAAAGGGTTCAGCTACCGGCATCCCGACGGGACATTGCTGGACAAAGAGGATCGCCAGCGCATCAATGCGCTGGCGATCCCTCCTGCATGGACCGACGTCTGGATCAGCCCGTACGAAAACGCCCATATCCAGGCCACCGGGGTGGACGCGGCCGGGCGGAGCCAGTACATCTACCACCCCCGGTGGCGGGAGCGTAAGGACAACGAGAAGTTCCAACGCGCAGCCGAACTGGGCTCTGCTTTCCCGTCCATCCGCCGCGCCGTGACGTTGCACTTGAAAGACACTTCCGATCCCAGGCAGCAAACCCTGGCGGCCGCTGTCCGGCTCATGGACCTTGGAGCATTGAGGATCGGATCTGAAAGCTACATGAAGCAGAACGGGTCCTACGGACTGACAACCCTGCGGTGCCGCCACGCGCGCGTCAAGGAAAACGCCGTCGGCCTGAAGTTTCCCGGCAAGAGCGGCCAATGGTGGGACACCTCCATCAATGATCCGGCGTTGGCCGCTTTCCTTGAGCCACTCTCACGCAGGCCGGGCAAGGAGCGGCTGTTGGCTTACAAGGCCAACGGCTCGTGGGTTCCCTTGGATGGCTCCATGGTCAACGAGTACCTCCGCAGCATCGCGGGGGAGGCCTACAGTTCCAAGGACTTCCGCACGTGGAAGGGGACCGCAGCAGCGGCGCTATGCCTCTTGAAAACGGAAGGCACCATGACCCGTCCGCAGGCATTGGTGAGGGCCATGAAGGAGGCGGCCGAGTTGCTGGGCAACACGCCCACCGTGGCTCGTACGTCGTACGTGGACCCGCGGATCGTGGAGGCATATCTGTCCGGCGAACTCATGGACGTGAAGCCCACCGAGCCCTCCATTGCCGAGTTCCTCATCGCAAAGCAAACCTGACTGACTGCCGCTGTAGACAAGAAAGAAGCCTGGCAGCACCCTTCCGGGTACGGCCAGGCTTCCTGGTCAGGAGGTGTGCTTAGGCGTCGTGGTCCGTTTCGAGGATCTTCACGAGGTTCTCCAAGGCAGCATCTGCACCCTCGCCCTCTGCGCGAAGAACCACCACGTCACCGTGCTCGGCACCAAGGCTCATGAGCGAAAGGATGCTGGCAGCGTCCATGGCTTCGTCGGCAGGCTCTCCCTGGCGGGCGATGGTCACCTCAAGGTCGAGCTCGCCGGCAGCCTCGGCGAAGATGGCCGCAGGGCGGGCGTGGAGGCCCACACGGCTGGCAATGGTGGCGGTACGTTCGGTCATTTCTTACTCCTTGGTGGTTTGGGGACGTTTAGACGGTTGCGGGAACTGCTTCGGCCTCGGCCGCGGCTGGCTTGCGAACGGCCCAGCGCTTGAGGGCCACCACGATGAGGGCCGAAACCACGGTGCCTGCCAGAATCGAGATGACGAACATCGGCAGGTTTCCGATGGCGAAGAAGACGAAGATTCCGCCGTGCGGAGCCTGGGACGTCACTCCGGTTGCCATGCACAGGGCGCCGGTCAGTGCGCCGCCCACCATGCTGGCGGGGATGACGCGGAGCGGGTCGGCGGCCGCGAAGGGGATGGCGCCTTCGGAGATGAACGAGGCACCCAGCAGCCACGCCGCCTTGCCGTTCTCACGCTCGGCGAGGCTGAAACGCTTCTTGTCGATCAGGGTGGCGAGTGCCATTGCCAGCGGCGGAACCATGCCGGCAGCCATCACGGTTGCCATGATCTGCCACGGAGCCTGGTTGGCAACTGCGCCCGCACCCAGTCCGGCAACTGCGAAGGAGTAGGCCACCTTGTTGACGGGGCCGCCAAGATCGAAGCACATCATGAGGCCGAGGATGATGCCAAGGACCACTGCCGACGCGCCGGTCATGCCGGAAAGCCATGCGTTCAAGCCGTCCGTCAGGTTCTTGATGGGGCCGCCCAGCACAAGGAACATCAGGCCGGAAGCGACGATCGATCCGAGCAACGGAATGATGACCACAGGCATGAGCCCACGGAGCCAGCGGGGCACCTGCCACGTGCCGATCCAGTGCGCCACGACGCCCGCCAGGAGGCCGCCCACCAAGCCGCCGAGGAACCCTGCGCCCATGAATCCGGCCACGGCACCGGCCGTGAAGCCGGGTGCGATGCCGGGACGGTCGGCGATGCCGTAGGCAATGTAACCGGCCAGCGCCGGCACCAGGAAGCCAATGGAAAGGGCACCGATCTTGAATGCCACTGCGCCGAGGTAGATGGCCAGGCCGCCTTCGGGCAGGTTGCCGAGGTTGTTCTCCAGCACCACCTTGTCCGCCACGGCCGTGATGTCGTAGCCGCCCAGCAGGAACCCAAGGGCGATCAAAAGGCCGCCGCCTGCGACGAACGGGATCATGTAGGAGACACCGGTCAAGAGGGCACGCTTGAGCTTCTGCCCGATGTGCTCACCCTTTTCTTCGGCTTCGCGCTCGGCCTGCTCCTCCGCACCGAAGTGGGGGACGCGGCGTGCGTGCGGATCGTCGGCGGCCGCGAGGGCTTCCTGCACCATCTTGGCGGGCTCGTCGATGCCACGCTTGACTGGCGCGTTGATGACCGGCTTGCCGGCGAAGCGCTCCTTGCCGCGAACGTCGACGTCGACGGCGAAGATCACCGCGTCTGCCGCGGCAATCACCGCCGGGTCCAGCGGTTTGGCGCCGGAGGAACCCTGGGTCTCCACCTGCAGGTCTACGCCGGCCTCCTGTGCGGCGGCAACCAGCGAGTCGGCTGCCATGTACGTGTGCGCAATTCCGGTGGGGCAGGCGGTGACGGCCACGAGGCGCTTGGGTCCGGTAGCCGCCGTCGTGCTTTCAGCGGCGGCAGGTGCGGCCGCTGCAGCAGGTGCCGGAGCAGCGTGCGCGGCCGGCTTGTCAGCAAGGGCGCCGTCAACGAGCTCAACGATCTCCTGCTCAGAGGAGGCAGCACGCAGTGCGGCCGTGAAGTCCTTCTTGATGAGGGAACGGGCGAGCTTGGAGAGAAGCTTCAGGTGCTCCTGGTCCGCGCCGTCCGGGGCTGCGATGAAGAAGATCAAGTCCGCAGGGCCGTCCTTGGCGCCGAAGTCCACTTTGTGGGCCAGGCGTGCCATGGCCAGGGCGGGCTCGGTGACAGCGGCCGAACGGCAATGCGGGATGGCAATCCCGCCGGGTACGCCGGTGGCAGTCTTCTGCTCGCGGGCAAAGGCGTCGGCAAAGAGGCCCTCCACTTCGGAAGCCCGGCCGGAGGCGGCAACCTTGCCGGCCAGGACGCGGATGACGTCGGCGGGGGTGTCGCCCAGGTTCTGGTCGAGGGTGACCAATTGGGGTGTGATCAGCTGGGTCACTGTTAGTCCTTCTGGAGGGCCGTGATGGTTACGGCGTCTGGGGTTGTCTGGTGGACTGCCGGGACAGTGGAGCCCGGCAGCGATGCGGCAGCGGCACCATGTGCCACGGCTTGACGAAGGCAGTCCTGCGGGGAACGGCCTTGGGTTGCAGCCAGCAGGTAGCCGGCAAGGGACGAATCGCCGGCACCTACTGTGCTTACTGCTTGGATGGGCGGGTGCGTGGCCAGCCACGCACCCTCTGCGGTCACAAGGACGGCGCCCTTGGACCCAAGCGTTGCGAGGACAGCGCCCACACCGCTTTCGACGACGGCGGCGGCTGCTTGTGCCGCCTTGGCCGGGTCCGCTTCGAGTTCCTCAGCCGTGGAGACACTTGCGAAGCCTGCTGCGGCTGCGAGTTCCGCAAGTTCCTCGGCGTTGGGCTTGAGGAGGTCAGGCTTTCCCGCGGCGTCGGCTTTCACGGCAGCGGCCAGCGGCGCTCCTGAGGAGTCGATGGCGATGCCGGGAGCGTCCGTGCCATCGGCGCGGGAGCGAAGCCGCCGTGCAATTGTGGCGTAGTAATCAGCCGGCACTCCTGGTGGGAGCGAACCGGCGAGGACCACCCAGCTGGCGCCACGGGAGCGGTCCAGCAGCAACCCGATCAGGGCCTCCTGTTGTTCGTCGCTCAACTCCGGGCCGGGCTCGTTGATCTTTGTGGTGACGCCGTCCGGCTCGGTGAGCGTGACGTTGCTGCGCAGCGCCTGGCCGATGGGCAAGGCCGCAAACGGAACTTTTGCGTCGTGAAGTCCGGCAAGGACGGGATCCGCATCGGCGCCGGGAAGAACGGCCACGGTTTCGAGTCCCGATGCCACCAGGGCGCGGGAAACGTTCACGCCTTTGCCGCCGGATTCCTGGTGGACGTGGAGGGCGCGCTGTACCTCGCCCCGGGCAAGCGCCGCGGGAAGTTCCACGGTGCGGTCCAGGCTCGGATTCGCCGTAAAAGTGACGATCATGCGACCACCACGTCAACGCCGGCTTCTGCCAAGGCAGCTGCAAGATCGGCAGGGGGTTCGTTGTCAGTTATCAACGTGTCCACATCCTTCAGGGTGGCGAACTGGACCAGGGTCTCCGTGTCCAGCTTGGAAGAGTCGGCGAGGGCTACCACGCGGCGGGCCGAGGTCACGAAGGCGGCCTTGACGGCGGCCTCCTCCGGGTCGGGGGTGCTGAGACCGAACCCGGCGTGGAGGCCGTTGGTGCCGATGAAGGCAATGTCAGGGCGGAGGCGGAGGGCGGCCTCCACGGTGGACTGCCCGACGGCGGCCTGCGTCAGGCCGCGGACCCGACCGCCAAGAACCTGCAGGGAGATTCCGGCGACGGTGGAGAGTTTGCCGGCGATGGGCATGGCGTTCGTGATGACTACAAGCTCGTCCGAACCGTTCGCCGCGGGGTGCTGGGCCAGCAGGTCCGCCAGGGTTTCCGTGGTGGACCCTGCATCCAAAAGGACGCTGCCCGAGGAAAAGTCCGGGATCATGGCCAACGCCGCAGCGGCAATGCGCAGCTTTTCCGCCTTGCGCTTGATGGCGCGTTCCTGGATGCTTTCTTCGCGCGTGCTCAACTTGTCGGACGGGACTGCCCCGCCGTGGACGCGCCTGAGGTTGCCTGAAACTTCCAGTGCCGCCAGGTCGCGCCGGACGGTTTCGGTGGTGATGCTGAATCGGTCCGCCAGCTCAGTGACGCTCACCCGTCCACGCTCTGTAACGAGTGCGGAGATCAGTTGCTGGCGCTCTTCGGCGAACACTTACCCTCCATTGCGTAAAGCTTCGAGTCGGTTGATTCGTTGGTTCCACTGCCGTGATGACTGTCACAACTAATGTGGAATTGCTTGACTCTATCTTTGTTTATGTGGGTTCGTCAAGGGTAAAGCCACATAAACACAGATCTGCAGGTGGGAGCAGGTGGGAACAGGTGGGAATGTGTGGGAACGCAGCAAGGGCATGTCGCACTCCCTGTAGTGCGACATGCCCTCTTTGGGATCCTGACTGGGGGATTTACCAGGATCCGGTCCATGGGTTGTTCTGAATGGTCATCTCAGCCGACCGGGCAAACCCGGCCGGTTGTGACCTCGTTTCTTTGGCTACTCCGGCGGCGAATCCCCGGGTTCCCGTTCCGGCGTCGGCTCAGGAACCGGCGGAGGGCCGGGCTCGGGGAGGGGAACGGGCTCAGGAGTGGGACTTGGCTCCCGCGTTGGCGCGGGTTGGTCTTCCGGTCCGGGACTCCGCGCAGCAGTACCCTCTCCGTGCGCTTCACTCATGGCTTGGTGCTCCGGCCACGGACATAGTGCTGCGGCCGCAATGTCCGGGGTGTCGCTGAGGGGAAGCTGCTGGAATCCCAGCCGGCTCCAAGATAGTCGATGGGGAGGTTGTCCGGATCGGGCGGATCCGGCAGCTTGTGCTTGAGCCCTGACCGGGGTTCGGAGCTGGCAACCCGTGGCTCTGTCCTGCGCTTCTCTGTTTGCATGTCACTCTTCCCTTTTGACCGGTTTAGTCCGGAATCTCCATCCGGAAGCCACATTTGCACCCAAGGATGCGTGTGTTGAGGTGGACCTCGTAAGACTGGGGCTGGCCCTTTCCCAGGGCCAAGGTCGCCTCGATGCGTCGAAGCTCGCAACTGCGCGTTTTCATGGGCTCCCCGCAGTGGAGGTACTGGCCGCCGAACTTCAACATGCCCTGAGGTGAGCCCGGGCGGTTGACGATGATGGCTACCTTTTGGACACTGGCCAGCTGAGAGTAGATGTAGCGGCATGCAGCGCATTCGTAGCTGACATTCACCATGTTGGGCGCGGGCGGGTAGTGCGACTGGATCGAGTTGACCCGCAGGAACTGGTCGGAATCGCACCGGGAACACCACAGGGGCTCGTCAGGGGGCTGATGCGCTTCGTCGGGAACTCTCGAAGCCGGCTGGGCGGGCATGGGACGCACCTTTGCACAGTGATGCTGGGCGCCCGTCTGCATGAGCTGTGAAGCCGGGTCCGTCAACGCGGACTGTAGCTAGATTGTGCACATAGGCGCACAGCAGATGCAAGGATTTTGCCAACACCTAACCTCACGGAACCGGACACTCCTACTATGGGAGCATGGATGAAATGCAGCATGGAGCGGTGTCTTCCAACAATGTTGCGGCTCCGGATGCAGCCGGCTTCCTAGGTGGCGAAGCGGGCGTCCCCGTCGCCGAACACTTGCAGGACCTGGTGATCGACAGCGAAGACGTGAACGGGTTCCTCAATGAACTCGCGGTCTTTTCCTCCGGGGCGGTTTCGGCTGAGGTTGGCGTCGAAGTTCTGTGCGGGGTGACCCTGAGCCGACGCCGCAAAGCCCTGACCGTCGCCGGAAGCAGCCCTGAGGCGCGCCTCATCGACGAGGTCCAGCAGGCATACGGTGACGGTCCCTGCCTGCACGCCATGCGGGAGCGCAAGACCGTGCTTGTCCACGACACTTCAACAGAAGAACGCTGGGCAGATTACTGCTCGGTCATCGCCCAACGAGGTCACCTCTCAGCCCTCTGCGTTCCGCTTGAATTGGACGAGGGTGCTACGGCTGCCCTGAACTTCTTCGCTCCCAAGGCCCGGATCTTCACGGACTCCATCATCCGGGGCTGTGATCTTTACGGCAGCCAGGCCGAAAAGGCTTTGCGTCTGGCCGTTCGAATCGGGACCAGGCAGCAGCATGCGGAGGACCTCCGCGAGGCGATGTCTTCGAGAACGGCGATCGACCTCGCGTGCGGAATCATCATGGGTCAAAACCGTTGCAGCCAGGAAGAGGCCTTCGAGATTCTCAAGAAGGCGTCGAACGGGCGGAATCAGAAGCTGCGCGACATCGCCGAGTCGCTCATCAAATCGGTAGCTGGTGCCGCCCCTGTGTCGCACTTTGAGCCTTAGCACCTGGGGACTCCGGACGCCATCCCTTGTGAGGCCGCGCACTGTTGAACTAAATTCATAGGTGGGTTAAGCCACCAGCCCCTGGAGCCTCATGACTTGGACCATCCGCAATGATGGTCCGCAGTGCGGCGCAATCCTTCGTTAGCATTCGCCGCCATTTCACATGCAGCTCCTACAGGAGCAATCGCTTCACCCGACGCTGTTCAGTGCGTCCCGCAAGGGACGGTTGTCGGAAACCACCGGCCCCGGTGGTGCTTGCAATAAAGGAGAATGGCAATGACGCTTGGTTCCCCGCTTCCCGCCCCGAAACGCCTTACCGGGGCGACACCCGCGATCGGAGACACCGGATCCCGTCCCTGGTGCACCGTCTGCGATACCGATTCCTACATCTTTGTTGAAACCGTGGTTGAAGCCGCGCCGAACCAGTCCGAAATTGTTGAAGTCAGCTACACCTGCAGCGAATGCGATACGTTCTACGCCCACGCTGTCCGTTTGGCGGAGCTCGCGCCCCACATCCAGGCGGAATTCCTCTCTTCAGCCGCAACAGGTCTCTGGTACAGCTGCACCCATTGCGGTGAGCCCATGACCTTGGGCCGCCCGGCCGAACAATTCATCGAGGCGCCCCGGAACACTGACGATCCGGGCGGGCCAAGCTTGTTGGAGGTGTACCTGCAAACCCAGGTGCTGCACTGCCGCTGCGGCTTCCAAACGGAGGTTCCGCACGTCGGATGAGGCCGGCTCTATAGACGTATCCGGTGGGGAGGGGTGGCCATGCGTACGTTCGGCGTAGAGGAAGAGTTGCTCATTGCCGATCCTGTGGACGGGATTCCGCTGGCCCTTGCCAACGGAATCCTCGAGACCACAGGACCGGATGACGGGCCCTCGCTCAAATCGGAGTTCAAACAGGAACAGATTGAGGTGAACTCCCGCCCCTGTACCTCGGCCGTTCAGTTGCGCGAGGAGATCCACCTTGGCCGGGCGCTCGCGGATTCTGCCGCCCGGACCCTGGGCGCCCGCGTTGCGGCGCTGGCAACGCCGCCGGTATTCCATGCGACGCCCACCCTGGGAAACCAGCGGTACGCCACCATGGGAACGGAGTTCGGGCTGGTCTCCAGGGAGCAGCTCACCTGCGGCTTCCACGTGCATGTTGCCATCGAAAACCCCGAAGAAGGCGTAGCTGTCCTTGACCGCATGCGGCACTGGTTGCCCGTGCTGCTCGCCCTCAGCGCCAACTCCCCGTTCTGGATGGGCGTCGATACTGGGTTTGCCAGCTACCGGACCCAGATCTGGAACAGGTGGCCAACTGCCGGCCCCATGGACGTCTTCGGTTCCGAGCATGGTTACAGGTCCGTGCTGGAGGAGCTGCTCAAGACGGGCGTGCCTCTGGATGAGGGCATGATCTACTTCGACGCGCGGCTTTCGCGCGGACACCCCACGGTGGAACTGCGGATCGCCGATGTGTGCCTTTACGCGGAGGATGCCCTCACCATTGCTGTCCTTGCGCGGGCCTTGGTAGAGACGTCGGCGAGGCAATGGCGCGAGGGGGTTCCGCCGTCGGGCGTTCTCACCAGCGTGCTGCGCATGGCCAACTGGCGCTCCAGCCGCTTTGGGGTTGAAAACCACTTGCTGCATCCCGCGGAACTGCGTCCGTCCCCGGCAGCCGAAGTGCTCGAAGCGCTGCTGGCGCACGTCCACGAGGCGCTCGCGGACGCGGACGACCTCGAACCCGCGCGCGCCGGAGTGTCGGCGATACTCCGGCGCGGAACGGGCGAGCGGCTCCAGCGAAAGGCCTACGGCCGGGGGATGCGGCTGGCGGACGTCGTCACGGAGGCCATTGATTCCACGCACCGGTACGGAGTGCCCGACGCCGGCCTCCTCACCGGGTGACCGACGGCCTCCACCGGATGCCCCGGCGGAAGCGGATCCCTAGCCCTGGTTAAAGCGGATCAGGTTCCCAGAGGGGTCGCGGAACGCGCAGTCGCGGGGACCCCACGGCTGGTCGATGGGCTCCTGCAGGACTTCCGCGCCGGATGCGCGGAGCTTCTCGAACGTGCCATCGAGGTCATCGGTGGTGAAGACCAGCATGGGCATGACGCCCTTGGTGAGGAGTTCCTGGATGGCATCGCCGTCGGCCTGGGAGCGGCCGGCATGCGGGGGCGAGAGGACCAGTTCCAAGTCCGGCTGCGCGTCGCTGCCAAGGGTCACCCAGCGCTGCCCGTCGGAGCCGACGTCGTTCCTCACCTGCAGGCCCAGCGCGTCACGGTAGAACGCCAGGGACTCGTCGATATCAGTGACAGTTACATGTGCGTACTTCAGGGAAATGTTCATGAGGCCCACGCTATTGCAGCGGTGAACGCCGTGCTTCTTCGATCCTGCTCAGCTTTTGAGGGCTGCTGCAGGCGGGTTCCTGGCCGGGCGTGTGTGCTGCTTTGCGATGCAGTTTGGCATGGCTTTCACGGCCTCGTGTTCCAGCGCGCGGTACTCGCTGGGCGGCATTCCCACGATTTCCGTGAAACGCGAGCTGAAGGAACCAAGGGACGTACAGCCCACCTCCATGCAGGCGTCGGTGACGGTGGCACCGGCGCGGAGGAGCGCCATGGCCCGCTCAATGCGCCGGGTCATGAGGTAGTTGTACGGCGATTCACCATAAGCGGCCTTGAACTGGCGCGAGAAGTGGGCCGGCGACATGAGGGCGCCGGCTGCCATGGTGGGAACGTCCAACGGCCGCGCGTACTCGCGATCGATGAAGTCGCGGGCCCGCCGCAAGTGGGCCAGGTTGGCCAGTTCCTGCGGAGTCATGCGGTCAGTCTACTAGGCTCATGCCCATGGATTCAGTGGTTTGGTCGAAGCCGGAAAACGAGCGCGCGGGTACGCCGTTGTTGGTGATGCTGCACGGTTACGGCACCAGCGAGGAACGGATGGCGGCACTCTTCCCGCACCTGCCGCAAGAGTTCACCTGCGTTGCCTTGCGCGGACCCAAAGTCATTGGCGACCACTACGGATGGTTCCTGCTGGACTACTTCCTTACCAATGACTTCGCGGACGTTATCTCCTCCACCAACAGGGTGTTCGACTGGATCAACACCGTCCGGAACAACCACAGCAGCGTCAGCCTCCTGGGGTATTCCCAAGGCATGGCCATGGCCAGCACGCTCCTGCGCCTGAAGCCGGAGCAATTCGTGGCTACGGTTGGGCTGTCCGGTTTCGTGCTGGACAACGACCTCCTGGCCCTCAGCGAGTCCTTCGACGCCCCGCCGCCCTTCTTCTGGGGCAGGGACAAGGCCGACCCCGTGATCAATGACGAAGCGATCGAACATACCGACGGCTGGCTCAACGCCAACACCGCCCTTACGGCCCGGACGTATCCCGGGATGGGGCACAGGATCGAGCCCGCTGAACTGGTGGATGTGGGCGCCTTCCTGCGGTATTACGTCCTCGGCCCCCGCTAGGCAGTTGGGCCGGGGGATTAGACGTCACCCGCGCCCTCGAATCAAGCTTTCCGTGAGATTCGCGTCACAATCCAATGTTCGACCACACAGTGTTGAATGACAAAATTGTAAGCGCTTACACTTTTGGCTGCGGTGGCCGACGGCGCCGCCCCGCAAGGTGTTGCTCAAGCATGGAAAGGGTTGAGGCCGTGTTGCATGGTTAGGACTCACAGGGTGACCATCCAGGACGTGGCAGTCCTCTCCGGACTGTCCATCTGCACCGTCTCCCGGGCCCTCCGGAATCTCCCCAACGTTTCGGAGAAGGCCCAACGGCAGGTGGCGGAAGCCGCCAGCAAGCTCGGATTCAAGGCCTCGGCCGCTGCTTCGCGGCTGGCCGGCGGCAGCACAGGATCCGTAGCCATCATTGCTCCCACCGCCACCACCTGGTTCTTTTCCCAGGCAGTGGAAGCAGCAGAAGAAGTATTCGGCGACAGCGGCTATGACACCATGCTGATCAGCCTCCGGAACAAGAAGACAGTGAAACAGCAGGTGTTCGGCCGGCTCGAGTCACTGGCGCAAAGAGTCGACGGCGTGCTGCTGCTTAATGTTGACCTGGACCCCTCCGAGGTGGAAGCCTTGGAAGCTTCGGGGCTGGCAGTGGCCAGCGTCGGCCTGCGGAATGTTCCGTGGGACAATGTTGGAATCGACGACGAACATGCGGCCTGGCAGGCAACGTCACACCTGCTGGAGCTGGGTCACTGGGACTTGGCGGTTCTCACGAATACCGAACCCGTCCTCAGCGACGTCGCTCCGGCACAGCCGGCAGGACGCGGACAACAGGCAACAACAGCGAGGTTCCGTGGTTTCAGCCGTGCCTTGGATGACCACCACCTCACCGTCCACCCGGACCTGGTGGTTGCCTGTGCTCCCGGCATAGACGACGGCCGGCGGGCCATGACCGAGCTCATTGCACGGGGTGCAAAGCCAACCGCGGTGTTCGCCCACTGCGACGAGGCGGCGTTCGGCGCGTTGATGGCGTTGCGCGAACACGGATTCTCCGTGCCGAAGAACATGTCCGTGATCGGCATTGACGATCACCCCATGAGTTGGTTCCTTGGCCTGAGCACCGTGGCCCAGCCCGTTGCAGACCAAGGCGCCTTCGCGGCCAACCTGCTCTGCGAGCGACTTTTGAATACCGATACCCCCAACCAACCTGCAACCCACCTCCTCGACACCAAGCTCATCGAACGCAAGACCACGCGCCACCGGCGCTGAAACGGAAAACGCACATGACTGAACTTCGTACTGCCTGGACCGGCGCTTCGGCGCTGCTCTTCGACCTCGACGGCGTGCTGACGCCCACTGCCGTGGTGCACGAACAGGCGTGGCAGGAACTCTTCGACGGCTACCTTGCCGAGGCCGGCCACCCCGACGGCTACCGGGAGAGCGACTACTTCGACCACATTGACGGGAAGCCGCGCTTCGACGGCGTCAGGGACTTCCTGACCTCCCGCGGCATCACCCTGCCGGAGGGACCCGCAGACGACGCCCCCACGAATGAGACCGTGCAGGGCCTGGGCAACCGTAAGAACGCGATCTTCAACCAGATCGTGGATACGCGCGGCGTGGAGCCCTACCCAGGGTCGGTCAAATTCATCAATGCAGCACTGGAACTGGGCCTGAAGGTGGCGGTGGTTTCGTCCTCCCGCAACGCACCGGCAGTCTTGAAGGCCGCCGGGCTTGACCACCACTTCGAGGTGGTGGTTGACGGGCAGGTTGCCGCCGGCGTCGGGCTTCCCGGAAAGCCGGACCCCGCAACTTTCACCTATGCCGCCTCGCTGCTGGGTGTTCCCACGGAGGGATGCATCGTGGTGGAGGACGCCGTCTCCGGAGTGCAGGCCGGGAAGGCCGGGAACTTCATGTCGGTGATCGGCGTGGACCGCGGGGCGGGTCGGCAGACGCTGCTGGACGCTGGTGCCACTTTGGTGGTCGACGACCTCGATGATCTTCTCTAACCCTACTTTTTCGAAGGAATTCAACAGCCCATGGCACTGATCAGCTCCGACCGGCTGCGCTTCCCGTGTGAACCGTGGAAGCTCGTGGAAAACATCCACGTCCCCGGTGACGAAGGGACGCTGGAGACGCTTTTTGCGCTCGGCAACGGCCACTTGGGTGTGCGCGGCGCGCACTCCACGCGCGGGGACGGCGAACTCCCGGGTACGTTCATCAACGGGTTCCATGAGATTTGGGACATCAAGCACGCGGAGAACGCGTACGGCTTTGCCCGCACCGGCCAGCGCATCGTGTATGTCCCGGACGCCAACAACTTCACGGTGACAATCGACGGCGAAGCCCTGAGCCTGTCCGAATCCACAGTGCTGGACTACCACCGGAGCATCGACTTCTCCACGGGTGTCTACGAGGAATCAACCACGTGGGCCTGCCGCTCCGGCGCAGTGGTCACCACCGTGGAGCGGCGTGCGGTGGGGTTCGATTCCCGCGGCTGCCTTGGGCTTGAACTGTCCATAACTGCGGACCGTGACGTGTCCGCGGACATCACATCCGCCGTCGTGAACCGCCAGGACCAGCCCGTGGAGGACCATTCGGTCCACGATCCCCGGCGTTCCGGACGGCACGCCGGCCGCGTGCTCCTTCCCCTGCACCTGCACGGAGCCGATGGCTCGCTGCGCCTGGCGTGGGAGACTTCCGAGTCCCGGCAGCGCGTGGCCATGGCAGTGGACCACTGGATTTCCTCGCCCGAGCAGCCGTTCGAGACCGTCGTGGCCGAGGACGAGTCCTCGGTGCGTTACGTGCTGGCCATTACCGGCGGCGGGCCGTTCCGTTTGGAGAAGACGGTCAGTTATGTCGTGGCCGGTTCCGCGGACGACGCCGAAGACCGTGGCGAGAGCCTGGCAGCGGAAGCGGAAGCAAACCTGGTGCCGTTTTCCGACATCCTGGCCCAGAGCCAGGCCCACTACAACACGTACTGGACCACCGCGGATGTTGCGATCGGCGGACAGCCTGAACTCCAGCAGGCAGTCCGTTGGGCACTGTTCCAGCTCTCCCAGGCCACGGCGCGTGCCGGTGTGGCAGGTATCCCGGCCAAGGGCGTCAGCGGTTCGGGTTACGAGGGCCACTACTTCTGGGACCAGGAGGTCTACCTCCTGCCCTACCTCACCTACACCAACCCGACCGGGGCCCGGAAAGTCCTTGAGTCGAGGCATGCCATGCTTCCCGACGCCCGTATCCGGGCCAAGGAGCTAAGCGTGGACGGAGCCCTTTTCCCGTGGCGGACCATCAACGGACTGGAAGCCAGCGCCTATTACGCCGCGGGAACGGCACAGTTCCACATTGCCGCCGCCATCGCTTTCGCGGCCAACCGCTATGAGTGGGCCAGCGGGGATGCGGCCTTCGAAGCCGAGGTGGGCGCGGACCTTCTCATCGAGACGGCCCGCATGTGGGCGTCGCTGGGCTTCTTCGGCAAGGACGGTTTGTTCCACATCCATGGCGTGACGGGCCCGGACGAGTACACGGCCGTGGTGAATGACAACCTCTACACAAACGTCATGGCGCGCTTCAACCTGCGTGCGGCAGCGGCGCTCGAGCATGAGGGTATTGCCGATACCGAGCGCCTGGTGTGGCGGCAGGCCGCGGAACGCATGTCACTGCCGTACGATCCACATCTGCAAGTCCACAGCCAGGACAACGACTTCATGACACTGGAGCCCTGGGACTGGAACACCCCCAAGTCCAAGTACCCGCTCCTGCTGAACTTCCACCCGTTGGTCATCTACCGCCACCAGGTCCTCAAGCAGGCCGATACGGTCCTGGCCATGTTCCTTCAGTGGCAGGACTTCTCCGCTGAGGAGAAGCAGCGGGCGTTCGACTTCTACGATCCCATCACTACGGGCGACTCCACCCTGTCCGCTTGCGTGCAGGGCATCATGGCGGCCGAGGTGGGTTACGGCGACGTGGCGCTGAAGCACTTCACGGAAGCGCTCTTCATCGACCTGGACAACTCCCACGGCAACACCATCGACGGCGTCCACATCGCGTCGACCGGTGGCATTTGGAGTTCGCTGGTGTGCGGTTTCGCGGGCATGCGGGACCAAGGCGAGGTGCTGCGCTTCGATCCGCGCCTGCCCACGGAATGGGACGGCCTGGCGTTCCGGCTCAAGGTCCAAGGGCGCCTGTTGTCCGTGGAACTGTCCCAGGGATCCATCGCGCTGACCTTGGTCCCCGGACCTGAGTACAGCCAGGAACCGTTGCCGGTCAACGTCCGCAACCAGGAAGTCCAGGTGGGCACGACGACGACGGTCACGGTACCGCTGGATGCGGTCCCCGTGCCGCCGCCGTCGATCTTCCCGAGTTCATTCCCGACGGCGGGACTCCCGATCGTGGGGCAGTAGCAGTCCCGCCGGGGCCGGCCGGGTGTGGTCCTCGATGAGGCCGCTGGCCGCGATTTCCCGTAGCGAATAGATCCCCTTGGCTGCGGAGTCCTTGTCATGGAAGCACATGGACAGGGCCAGTTCGATGCCGTCGGCGTCCACCAGGCGTACGCGACAGTCGCCGCCGGCGGCATCGATCAGTTCAAAATGTCCTGCCATCAGGCGGCGCTCCCCTCTCGCCGGTCCGGTGACTCCTGACGGGGCGGCGACTTCCGCGCGGCAGGGGACTCCCGCCGTGCAGTCGACTCCCGCCTTGCTGTCGACTCCCGCCTTGCGGGGAGAGTCGGCGTTTCCGTGCGTGCGGCCCGCGGCCTGCCACTTGCGGGATGGGCCGCCATCGCGGCGTTCCTGCGGCGGTCGAGCTCCGATGAGATGAGCTCCAGCAGCGCTTTGGCAGGTTCGGAGAGATGGTGCGAGTCCGCCGAGCCCAATTGGTCGCAATGGACCAGGACGTGGCGGATGCGTTCCAATTCCCTCGTCGGGACCAGCGGCCAACGCCGGAATAGTTGGCGGACCGCGATGGCGCCAAGGAGCGCGTCGGGTTTGTTGGGCAGGTCGTGCGGCCTTGATGCTCCTCGTCGAGCAATGGGGGCCGCGAACGGCGCTACGCCATGCGAGTAGGTGGTTTTGACGGTGTTGGGGGCCATGCGGACCTCCCCGAAACGTAGAGCGAAGGAAGCCGGCTGCGTGACTATGAAAAGTAGCTTACAGAATGTGAGTTATGTCATTCAATGATTACGAAAAAGTTCGTAAAACGAGTTTATAATACCCAGCTTACTGACTACTTGCCTTGCTGATTACTCGTCGAAATGTGCGCTGTTCGTCTGCGGCGTCCCGGCAACCCTGTCAACGATTGCCTGGGCGACGTCGCGCAGTTTGCGGTTCCCGTTGCCGGAAGCACGCCGGAGGATCAAAAAAGCTTCGTCGTGTGAGCACCGGTTCTGCGACATGATGATGCCGCACGCAAGGTCAATGACGGTCCTGCTCTGCATGGCCGACTGGAGGTCGTCGCCGCGTTGGTTGGAGGCTGCCATCCGGACGGCAAGGTGGAGTGCCTTGCTGGACATCTTGACGAAGAGGACCGCGTCGGCGATCGCCTTGGTGGTGAAGACCCCGGGCCTGGGAGCGAAGACGTTCAGGACCGCCTTGGAGTCGTCCCCCAGTTCCATGGGCACGCCCAGTGCGCTGGTGATGCCTTCGGCGAGCAGCTCCTGCGCGTACACGGGCCACCGCGGATCCTTATGCGCGTCCTCCAGGACCTTCGGTTCGCCGGATTCCAGTGCATCCACGCACGGGCCCTCGCCAAGGCGTTGTTCGATCCGGTCAAGGATGATGGCGCGTTCGCTGTTGCCGCCGATGGTCGCTGTGCGCTTGCGGCGGCGCAGCGTCACGGCGCACTCGATGTCCACTCCGGTGGCGCGCCTCATCATGTCAGCTGAGAAGTTGGTCAGGCCATCCAGGAAATCCTTGATGTCTTCCGTGCCGGAGATAAGGTCCACCAGTTGCTCGAAGTCGTCGGACCTCTCTTGGTCACTCATGGCTCCAAATGTAGGAGCCTGCCCCTCACCTAACAAGCGAACTACCTTTCCTGCCCGCTGCGCACACGCGCAAGGGCTGTCATGGAACGGGTCCGCACAATGATCGCGGCTCCCAGGACGGCGGCTGCGGCTGCGGCTGCAGCTATGGCCGTCGGTGCGGACTCGGGAGAGTCCGCGCTCCTGCCTACAGTAATCCAAGCCAGCCCCCACGCGATGGCGGCTGCCAGTGCCAGCCGACCCTCACCTTTGACAGCCACAGCGATTCCGACGGCGGCCACCACCACCAGCACGGCGATGGACCAGACTTCCGGTCGCCAACCAAAGCCGGAGAAGCCGGCGGCCTTCAGGGCGGCGGCAATGTTCGCGCAGACGGCAACGCTCGCCCAGCCAAGGTACAGGCCGAGGGTTCCGTCAACCACCACGGCCTCCGGCACTGACGCGGGCCGCCGGGAAATGAAGCGCCGGAAAGCGACCACCAAAACCACAAGCAGGGCAACGATCACCAGCACGCTGACCGGCAGCCAACCCGCCTGGACCGACAGGATCCACGCGGCGTTCAGCAGCATGGAGCAAGCAACCACCCAGCCCAGGGACCGTTGGCGTGGATTGCTCTTCTGCGAAGGCAGCCACTGCCATGCCGTGTAAGCCACCAGCCCTGTGTAGATCACGGACCAGATGGAGAACGCAGGCGTGGCCGGCGCAAGCAACGTGGAGTCCGCGCTGAGGGCGCCGCCCGCCGCCTGGGCGATGGGAGTTCCGCCAAAAACTCCGACGCCGATCATGGAACCAACAATGCAAACAACCAGGCTCAGGGTCACAGAAACCTGGCGCGCAAGGTCATTCCGGGCCGTCGAATCGGTGGATTCTGAAATATTCACTCTGTCAGCCTCTTTCCTTCCGGCACGTGCAGGGACTTAGTATCAGATGCTAGGGAAACGAGCTTCAAGCTGATCGAAGGAAACACAGGATGGACGCGGACCACCACGCAAAGGGTTATTGGTACGGAAAAGACCCGGTGCAGAAGGAAAAGGCCGTGGACGTGCTGAACGCCCTGCGCGACTACAGGGTGTCCGAGCAAGCCATGCGGCGCCGGACGCGTTCATCCATGCTGATGGGCGAAAAGGACCTGCTGGCCCTGCGTTACCTCTTCGAGGCCGAGGCCGACGGTCGCGTAATGAAGCCGAAGGATCTGGGCGAGCGGCTCGGGATAACCTCGGCGTCCATGACCACCCTGATTGACCGCCTCGTGGAGTCCGGCCACATCCGCCGCGAACCGCATCCGACCGACCGGCGGGCACTGATCCTCCGGGCCACTCCGGCTTCGGACCAGGAAGTCCGGCATACCCTGGGCGGCATGCACCGCCGCATGATGGACGTGGCCAGCGCGCTGAGCCCGGAGGAAGCTGCCGTGGTGACGGCTTTCCTGCGGGATATGCGCCAAGCCCTGGACACAGTGGACGACGAGAACACAGTGGATGGCGGGAACACAGTGGATGGCGGGGCCGGTCACGGGGAACCGGGTGCCGCAGCGGGGGATTCACAGCCTTCATGACGTGAGGCTCCACTGGAGGATGAGGATCAGCGTCACCAGGAAACCCGAGCCGTAATTGAGCCAAATGAACCGCCGCCACGCCACATTGGTGCGCGCCGCCGTCGTATCCGTCACGTTCCACCAACGGGCACAATTGACGATGTAGGGGATGGCGATCAGGGCCGCCAGCGGCCCGGACCAGGGGGTGGCCAGCATGGCAAGACCGGCAAGCAGCCACAGCACGACGGCGGTACGCACGGTTCGCCGGGCACCGAAGACTGTGGCGATCGAAGCGATATCTGCCTGCCGGTCCGGTTCAATATCCTGCACGGCGCCGAACGCGTGGGCGGCCATGCCCCACATAAAGAATGCTGCCAACAGGATGACCAAGCCGGGCGTGACCGTGGCTCCGGCGATAGCCAGCCCCACCACTGCCGGGCTCACAAAGTGCGTGCTGGACGTGATGGAATCCAGCACGGGGCGTTCCTTGAACCTCAGCCCCGCCGCCGAGTAGGCAACCACCGCGAAGGCGCTCACCAACAGCGGCAGCCACGAGGCCGGGCCGCCTGCGGCAGCGAGGACCACCAGGAACGGGACGTTGGTGACGGCCGCGAGCCACAGCATGGGCCGGTGCAGCCGCGGCGCAAGGAGGGCACCCTCGATTCCGCCTTTTCGTGGATTCTTCAGGTCCGAGGCGTAGTCGAAGACGTCGTTGATGCCGTACATGGCCAGGTTGTAGGGAACCAGGAAGTAGAACGTGCCCACTATCAGGACCCAATCGACCTCGCGGGTGGTTAGCAGCATGGCCGCGGCGAACGGGTACGCGGTGTTGATCCAGCTGATGGGCCGGGACGCGACGAAGGCCTGGGGGAGCAGCCCCGTGAGCCCGTCGGTGGAACCGGCTTTGGCGTCGGCGTGCGGCGTGGTGGGGTGGCCTCCGTCCAGTGTTCGCCTGCGGCGCGTCATCCAGGCCCACAAGCCGGGAAGAGCCAACACGCCGGCCAGCGGATAAGCGAAGTCTTCAACAGGCGCCAGCCCGATGCTTGCGCCAAGCAGGTGCTGGGAATCGTAGTGGAACAACTCCATGCCGATCATGACGGAGTCGAACACCGCCGTGAGCACGGCCAAAGCGGCGAAGGCGATACCCGTGGCCTGCCAATGCCGGCGGCCGGCACCCCGGGCAAACGCGACTCCTGCCACCGCGGAAGCAACCACGAAGGCGAGGGCGAGCCACAAGTACGTCATGCGTTCTCCCGTTCGCGCGCCGGCTTTCCGTGCGAAGAGCGTGCGGCTGCTGACGCGCCGCCCGTCCCTTTCCGGTCCGCCGCCCGCGCCAGGACCTCCCGCGCGCCCGTAAAGAGGACCATGGTGCACAGGATGAGGAAGAGGAGGAACACGGGCTCTTCAAGGGGAAGCTCGGGGGCAAACAGGATGCCGGTGGCAATGGCACTTTCTCCACGCAGGAAAATCCCCAGCCCGATTCCAGCGATGTCCCAGGCCAGGAAGAACGCCAGCCCGACGGCGGTGACCACCGTTGCCGCTTTGGCGTCATGCCAAAAGAAGAGCCGGAAACGGTGGTCCAGCAGCAGCATGCAAACGATGCCGGCAAGAAGCGACGCCAGATAGATGACTCCCATCAGCCCACCTTGCCTGAAACCCAGGCAGGATGCTGCACCCGGGTTGGTCCGGGGCTGTGATCGCCGCGGATCCTCTTGAGGACCAGCTCGGCGCTGATGAGGCACATGGGGACACCGACGCCGGGAGCCGTGGTGGCACCGGCGTAGTAGAGGCCGTTGACCTTCTTGGACGCGTTCTGGGCCCGGAACATGGCGCTTTGGCCCAGTGTGTGGGCAGGGCCCAGCATGCCGCCGCGCCACGAGTTGTAGTCCCTGGCGAAGTCGGCGGGCCCTATGGTGTGCCGGACCACGATGCGCTCGCGGAGATCCGGGATGCCCGCCCAGTCCGCGATTTGGTCAATCGCGGCATCAGCAATGCCCTCGATGAGTGCGTCTCCGCCCCCTTCTGCTCCGCCGGCGCCCAGCGAGGGATCGGCGGGAATGGGGACGAGCACAAAGAGATTCTCGTGGTCCTTCGGGGCGACGCCGGGGTCTGTTGCGCTGGGTTTGCACACATAGATGGAAGCGGGGTCCGGGACGCGGGAAGGCTTGCCGAAGATGGCCGAGAAGTTGGCCTCCCAGTCGCGGGTGAAGAACAGCGAGTGGTGGGGCAATTCAGGGAGGTTGCCCCGTACGCCCAGCATCACCAGGACAGCTCCCGGCCCGCTGGTGCGCCGCTGCCACCAGGCGCGGGGGTAGCTGCGGTCCGGGATGTCCAGCAGCTTTGTTTCAGTGTGGTGCAGGTCGGCTCCGGAGACCACGATGTCCGCGACGCTGAAGTGTTCGCCGCCCTCACTGTCGCACCACTTGACGCCGGTAACCTCGCGGGTTTTCCGGACCCGGAGCGGGGCGGGCCTTTGGAAATGTCCGCGCGGGGTGAACCGCTCCCGGGACTTGGGTGGGGCCTCGCGCGTGGTGATCTGGAGGACCTGCGCTTCGGTCCGGATGCGTACCCCGGCTTCGAGGGCGAGTGCCTCAAGGCGTTCCACCAAGTGCCAAAAGCCACCCATGGGGTATTGGACGCCGTCACCGAGGTCCAAGGCGCTCATCAGGTGGTACATGGCGGGAGCATCGGCCGGGTTGGTCCCCAGGAAGACCGCAGGATAGCCAAGCACCTGACGCAGCACCGGGTCCTGGAAGCGGTTTGCGATGAACTTCTCCAGCGGCATGGCCAGCAACTTGGCCAGCTCGGGGAGGCTCCGCACCACCTCGGGCTGCATCAAGGCCTTCAGCCTGGTGAAGGGGTTGTAGAGGAAGAACCGCTCCGCCATGTCCGAGGTGTTCCGCGCGGAGGCCAGGTACGTTGCCAGCTGCTTGGAACTGCCGGGCTCCACGCGTTCGAAGGTTTCCATGACCTTGTCACTGCCCAACGGAACCGTCAGCGGGACCGGACGGCCGCCGTCGTGCGGTTCGCTGAAGACGCGGTAGGCGGGGCTCAGCGTTCGCAGGTCAAGCTGTTCTCCGGTGCTGGTGCCCAGCAATTCGAAGAAATGGTCGAACACATTGGGCATCAGGTACCAGGAGGGGCCGGTATCGAAACGGAAACCGTCCCTCTCCAGGGTGCCTGCGCGGCCTCCGACACGGGGGAGCCGTTCGAGGAGCTGGACCTCGTGTCCTTCGCGGGCGAGGAGGGTCGCTGTGGCAAGGCCGGCGATGCCGCCGCCCACTACTACGGTCCTGGTGCTGCAAGTCATGCGCGGGGCTCCAACCACGTGGCGGCGACTGCGCGGGCAGCCAGGCCGGCTTTGAAGACGTCCGGAACACGGACGCGGGATTCGTAGAGTTCGGCGATGGATGTCCGCTCGAGCCGGCGGGTGAGCGCGGCAAAGAGGGCCAGGGCGCTCCTGACGGCGGCACGGGCGTCATGCGGCAACAGCGGGATGACGGCGTTGGCATCGGCCAGTTGGGCGTGGATGGTGCTGATCCATTCCATCCGGTCCCGGTCCTCGAGATGGTCCGCCGTGCCCAGGTAGCTCCTGCCGAGCCGGGCGGTGTCGTCGGAGAGGTCTCGGAGGAAGTTGATGTTTTGGAAGGCGGCCCCGAGCCTTCCCGCGCCGTACTCCAGTGCGGCGGCATCGGCGTCGTCGATTCTTTGGCCCCGCATGAAAACGCGCAGGCACATCAGGCCCACTACTTCTGCCGAGCCGTAGACGTAGCCCTGGTGGGCTGCGGAGTCGAAACGCAGAGGTCCAGCCGGGGCAGCATCCTGCCCGCCCAGGTCCGTGCGCATCGACGCGAAGAACGGATCCACCAGTGAAGCGTCGATGCCTGCCGCGCGGGCTGTCTGCGCGAAAGCGTGGATGATGAGGTCGCTGCTGTAGCCAAGCTCCAGCGCACGGTGTGTTTCGTCCACGAAGTGGTCGAGCGCTTCGCTCTGCTGCCGTCGGCTCAGGCCAGCCTCCGCGGTAACTCCGTCCACGAGTTCATCGGCCACCCGCACCAACGCGTAAATGTTGCGTACGTGCTGCCGGTGGCGCGGGCCCAGAAGGCGGGTGGCCAGCCCAAAGGAGGTCGAGTAGGCGGAAATCACCTGGTTGGCCGCACGCTCGGCCGTGCGGGTGAATTGCGTAAAGGAAGTGTCGACGTCGACGCTCATGATTGCCGTCCTTCAAGCTGTGCTGCCAGGTCCAGCAGGACGTTGCGGACCTTGTCCGGGATGGGGTTGGTTGTGTCGGCGAGGACGTCGTGGAACGCCCGCGTCTGTTGGTCGATATGGCCTTGGACGAACGTCTCCGCGCCGCATTCGGAGAGCTGGCGGCGGACATTCTCGCCGTCCTGGGTGCAGAGATCGGGCCGGCCGAACCATGGCTCGATCTCCGCCCATGCGCTGGTTTTCCGGGCGTAGGCGATGATGGCGGTTTGCTTGCCTTCGCGGAGGTCGGAAAAGGGATCCTTGCCGTGCCGGCGCGGATCCCCGAAGGTTGAAAGGAAGTCGTCCTGGAGCTGGAAGGCCAGGCCCAGATGCCGTCCCGCCGTCGCAAGCGCGGACTCCACGGAAGGTTCGACGCCGGCAAGGGTCGCCGCTGCCCGCAGCGGCAGCTCAAAGGTGTACGTTGCCGTCTTGTAGCCGCACATGGTGAGGATGGTTTCGAGCTCCGGTGCGATGATGCCGTCACCGAGTCCCACGTCCAGTTGCTCGCCCGCCACGGTTTCGTTGATGGTGTGTTCCAAGAGGTCCAGGAGCCGGATGCGCAGCGGGTGGGGAAGGTCCACGCGGGCGAAAGCCTGGTGGGTAGCGGCGAGAAGCATGTCGCCCATGAGGATGCCACCGGTTTGTGCCCAGTGCAGGGCGCTGTCCGGACGGCCGGCGTCGGGCCTTTGGTCCATCGGCGGCAGTTGGCCCGCCTCGGCAAGGAGGGCTCCCACCAGGTTCGGGCGGCCGCGGCGGACGAGGTCGCCGTCGATCACATCGTCGTGCAGCAGGAACGCGTAGTGCAGCAGCTCGATCGCGGCTGCAATGCTGATGGCTGTGCTGCGGTCCCGGGCGTGTTCGTCGAAAGCGTCATAGGTTTCCACGAGCAGCAGCGGCCGCACGAATTTTCCACCGAGAATGTTCTCGCCGGCAATGTCCCAGAGCCGGCTGAACTCCGGTCCGTAGGCCCGTGCCGAGTTGGAACGCGTAGATATGAGGCCTGTCAGTTCGCCTTCGATGGCGGAACAGAGGTGTGAGCGGGTTCGGACGACGTTCGCCATGAGCGTCATGCCCTCGCTCCGGCCTGGAGGGCCCCGGACTTTATGAGCTGGGGGAACTGCATGGCAAGCCACGGGCTGAATGCGGAAGCGGAGTGTTCCAGCGCCCCGGACAACAGGTCCGGCGTCACCCAGACCCAGTCCGCGACTTCCGTGGGGTTGGGCTTCAGTTCACCGTGTATAAGGGCTGTGTAGACGGGGCAGATCTCGTTCTCGACAATGCCAAAGGGGTCCACCGCCCTGTAGCGGAAGTCGGGGAGCGCCAACTCAATCCGCGTCACGTCGGTGCCCAGTTCGAAGCGGGCCCTACGCATCACGGCCTCTTCTTGTTCTTCTCCGGGCCCCGGGTGGCCGCAGAAACTGTTGGTCCAGATTCCGGGCCAGGCTTTCTTTTCCGGGGAGCGTCGCGTCAACAGGACTTCACCCGCGTGGTTCATGAGGTAACAGGAGAAGGCCAGGTGGAGCGGGGTTTCGGTCGTGTGGACCTCGGACTTGCGTGCCTCGCCGATGTGCCGCCCGGCGTCGTCTAGAAGGACCACCATCTCTACTGTGTTCATTCCTGAGCCTTCCTTCAACGCCGATAATTGCTAGACAAGCTAGAAAGAAGACTACCATGTAGGCAGATAGGTGTAACATACCCATATGCTTAAAAGGGAAGAAGTTGACGGCCAGCCCTCTTCCCGTCTCTATAACCTGGATGCCAACGATCCGTTGCATGAGCTTGTGGACCGGGAGGGGCTTAGTGAGGACGATCTGAGGCAGATCAACGAGCTGATGGCTGCCATGGGCAGGCTCAGCGAGGCCGAACAACGGTTATCCGAAGCTTCGCTCAAGTACATGCGTCTTAACGCCTCCGACATGCGGGCACTGCACTACCTCATTGTTTGTGCCAACAGTAATGTGCTGGCGACGCCCGGCGCCATAGCCGCGCACCTGCATATATCGACGGCGTCCACCACCAAATTGCTGGACCGCTTGGAGCGTGCCGGGCACATCACGCGGGAGCCCCACCCCTCCGACCGGCGGGCCCTGGCCATCTTCATCACCCCGGAAACGCATGCGGCGGCGATGCGGACGGTGGGACGCCAGCACGCGCGGAAGTTCATTGCGGCGGCTCGGTTGACCCCCGCCGAAAGGGACGTTGTGATGCGGTTCCTGGATGACATGGCCAAGGAGATCTCCTTGGAGAACACCAGCTGGGAGTAACGCCTTCCAGTGCGCTATTACCGCTGCAGTCTCAGTAGATAAAGATCGGAAGCCAGTCCCGGTTATGGGCATGCACCAGGGCAAGGAACAGCACGAAGTCGAAAATCAGGTGCACCGACACCACATAGGTGAAGGACTTGGTCAACTTGAACGTGTAGCCCTGAAGAAGGGCAAAGGGGAAGGTCAGCAGCGGCCCCCAGGCCTGGTAGCCGATCTCCCACAGGAATGACGAGAACACCACGGCCTGCAGCAGATTCGCCAGCCAGTCCGGAAAGTGCTGCCGCAACAGGGTAAACGTTGTGCAGATGAAGAACAGCTCGTCCCAGATGCCCACGGTGTTCACGCCAAGGAACAGCCGCCAGAAGATGGTGGGGTCCGAGGCGTCCGGCCAGTTCGTGTACACGCCCGTATTAATCAGGTAGGCGGGCAGGATGAAGTAGCCCAGTGCTACTACTCCCACCAAGTAGAACTTTGCCGCGAGCGGCCACTTCCGGCCTGTATTGACGGGGAACCGGATGACTTTTTCCCGGTAGATGAAGCGCGAAACCAGCCACGGGACCAGTACCGCCAAAGCCAGCGCCCCGCCCATGAGGGCCATGTGTTCCAGGCTGAGGTCCGCGTTGAGCGGTACGAGGCTGATGATTACCACGCCCGCCGCCACCAAGGCCAGGTGCCGTAGGAGCTGACGATCAATGAATGCAGCCGTTATCAGGCTGAGGGCGAGCAGCGAGTAGCCCGTCGCGTCGTCGCGGATGGCAAACAGCGGCACTGCGGAAGCGGAGAGAAGGGCCGCGGGCAGCAGCTTCCACGTGAGGGCTGTCCGCGGCACTTCAGCCGAAAGGTTCGTCACTACTCCAGCATGTCAGGACGATCACATTTCCGGCTGGATCAAAGTGATTGACATCTCAAGTTCCTTTCCATAATCTGGAACTACCGTACGAAATGCGTAAGAGCTGTACGGAATGCGTACGCACAACGATGTGAAGACTCCAGGAGGAACCGATGACGGTACTGGCAGAGAAGCCGCCGGGCACCGACCAGAACGGCGGACGGCGGATGCGCCGGCCGATCACCCGCAAGAACACCCTGGGAGTACTTGCCAAGGCAGTTGGGCTGGTGATCTTCAGCTGGCTTTTTGTATGGCCGCTGGCCATGCTCATCTTCGGTGCTTTCAAGTCCTCGCCATTGGCAAAGAACCAGCGCTGGACGTTGAGTGGTTTTGAGAAGGTCTTCAGTGACCCGGATACGTACTCAGCGCTGGGTGCCACAATGCTTTACTCGGTGGCGATCACCGTAGCCTCCATGGCTGTGGCGATCTTCTTCGCCACAGTGACTACCCGGATGAACGTCATGTTCCGCCGGTTGATCACTCCGGTGATGGTCATCCTGGTGGCCATGCCCACCGTGCTGTACGCGCTGAGCTGGGCGATGCTGGGTGCGGGCGAATCCGGTCTGATCAACAGGTTCCTGGATTCGATCGGCCTGGACGCCCTGGCTGCTGCGTTCAATACCCGCAGCTGGTTCGGCCTGATCATGGTGACGGTCTTTAAAGCCGCGGCCCTTGCCTACCTCATCATCCTGGGCGCCTTCCGCAACCAGAATGCCGCACTGGAAGAGGCTGCACGGATCAGCGGTGCCAGCAGGACGCGGGCATTCTTCGGAATCGAGCTGCCTGCGCTCCTGCCCGCTCTCATGGCGGCAAGCCTGTTCGTCTTCGTCAAGGGGCTTGAGGCCTTCGAGACGCCCGCCGTCCTTGGCCTGCCTGCCGGGATCACCGTTTACGCAACCCACATTTTCGACTATCTCCGCGGGGGATACGAAGCTGACTACCCTGCGGCCTCCGCTTCCTCCTTGGTGATTGTCCTGATCCTCGCCGTGTTGGTGATAATGCAGCTCAAGCTGACCGGCGGAGGCAAGTCCTATACATCGGTGGGAGGCCGTTCAAAGGACACCAGCCTGCGCGATCCGGGCAAATGGAAGTGGGCAGTGGTTGCGGCCATGCTCCTGTACTTCCTGGTTGCTTTGGTGCTGCCGGTCTTCCAAGTGGTCCTGAGCGCCTTCCAGCCTTATCTGGGTTCGGCGGAACTTTCCACGGCGAACATCCAGCAGCTGCTGAATACCCCCAACGTCATGAAGGCGCTTGAAACCACCATCATCGTGGCCGTGGTGGGAGGCCTCCTGACTGTGGTCCTTGCCTTTGTTGTGAGCTTTGCCTTTGTCCGAATGAAGGGACTGCTGGGCCGCTACATCCAGTTGGCGTCCTGGGTGCCGGCAGCTATGCCCGGCCTCGTTCTCGGCCTGGCCTTCCTGTGGTCGGTACTGACCACCCCGGGCGGTCGGAGCCTCTACGGGACCGTATGGATCCTGGTGGTTGGCCTCGCTGTCGCAACGGTCCCGCTCGCCACCCGCACCATCGAAGGCGCCCTGGCGCAGATTGGCGTGGACATGGAAGAGGCCGCCCGGATCTCCGGCGACACCTTCCTGAGGGCAATCGGCACGGTGACGGTTCGGTTGATGACGCCAAGCCTGATTGCCGCCTGGTTCCTCGTGGCGATCACCATGTCAGGCATCCTGGACGTCCCGGTCCTCCTGGGCAGCACCAGCACGGAAATGATCTCCACCATCAGCTTCGGCTACCACAACAGCGGCGAGACCGTTCTCGCCTCTGCCCTGTACGTCATCTTCACCGGGGTCATGGCGGCCCTGGCACTCGCGGCGACGATCGTCGTCGTCATCATCCGGGCCCTCGTTCGCCGGGCACTGCGCCGGAACGCGGCCCGCCTGGAAAGCAACACCCCATCAGTACTTCGTGAAGGAGCCTCCAAGTGACCGGAATCAGCATTCAGGGACTGCACAAGTCCTTCGGCGGTCGGACTGTGCTCGACCACGTGGACCTCACGGTGGAAGACGGCGAATTCGTCTGTCTGCTCGGCCCGTCGGGTTGCGGCAAGTCCACCCTCCTTCGCTCCGTGGCCGGACTGGAGACCCCCGAAGGCGGATCCATCAGCTTCGGCGACGAGACGGTGTTCGATGGAGCAACCGGTATTAACCGTGCGCCGGAACAGCGCCGCCTGGGCATGGTGTTCCAGAGCTTTGCATTGTGGCCCCACAAGTCCGTCTTCGACAACGTGGCCTACCCCCTCAAGCGGGCACGGGTCAGCCGGGACGAGATCCAGGAGCGGGTCAAGGAGGCCCTGACCATGGTGGACCTGTGGGCACACCGGGCCTCGTACCCCGGAACGCTCTCCGGCGGACAGCAGCAGCGCGTTTCCCTGGCCCGCGCAGTAGTCGCCCGGCCAAGGCTCCTGCTCTTGGACGAACCACTCTCCAGCCTTGACACCAACCTTCGTGCCCAGATGCGCCGGGAAATCCGCCGCATCCAGCAGCACCTGGGTGCCACCGCCGTCTACGTCACCCACGACAAGGAAGACGCCGGCGGCCTCGCGGACCGGGTCTTGGTGCTCCAGGACGGCAAGATCGTCCAGGAGGGTGCACCGAAGGATGTATTCGTCGCCCCCAAGACGGCGTTCGTCGCAGAATTCGTCGGTTTCGACAACTTCTTCAACGCCACTGTCACCGAAGGAAGCGACTCCCTGGCAACCGTTGAAATCGGCAACGGCAACCGCCTTTCGGCGGCCACCACCGGCCCGGTGAAGGCAGGGCAGCACGTGACGGCCGCCATCCGCTCCCGCTTGGTTCGCGTCCACCCCTACGACGGCGGAATCGTCCCCGAGAACTCGTTCGTGGGCACCGTGAGCTCGAAAGCGCACTTGGGAGACGACGTCGAAATCGTCATCACCGACGGCGCCGTGGACTTGGTCGCCAGGGTGCGCCCAGGTTACGCGAGGGACCTGAACGTCGGCCAGCCGGCCTTGGCGCAGCCTCCCATTGGCACCGTCGTCATTGTCGAAGGCACTCGGAAGGGTGGGCAGGGCAAGGCTTCCGCAGCCCCCGTCACCTCCGAGCCCGCCAAAGCAACAGCAAACCACTAAGAGGAACACCATGAAATTCAAGAAAACAGCCATCGCGCTGGCCGTCGGTTCATTGCTCGCACTGACGGCCTGCAGCGGCAACGACGCTCCGGGTGATTCGGGCGCGGCAGACACTCCCACCACTCTCGCCGGACTCTATGAAGCCGCCAAGTCCGAGGGTGAGCTTCAGATCTACGGCCCTACGGAAAACCTTTATGCGGCGGTCTACGAGGACTTCGCCAAGACGTACCCGGGCATCAAGATCACTACCGCTGATATCTTCGGGCAGGAACTGGACGCCAGGCTTGAAGGGGAACAAGTGGCTGGCGGCTTTGCGGCCGACCTTGTCCACATCGGTGTTTCTGATGTTGAACGCTATGTAGAAAAGGACTACCTGGCTCCGTACAAGCCGGCTGAAGCAGACGCCCTTGACGGCAAGTTCCGCGGCCATGACGATCTGTGGTCGGTCCCCTCGCGCCACCTTTACGCCACTGCCTACAACGCGAACAAGCTGACCACCGCTGACCTTCCGAGCAAGTGGGCCGACCTGGCCGACTCGAAGTGGAACGGCCGGATTGGTATTGCAAACCCAAAGCAGAGCGGTGCCACTCCGCAGGTGTTCTCAGCAGCCCTTGAGTCCGGGGCCATTGATGAGGGATGGATCGACAAGCTGAAGAAGGAAACCAACCCGGCAATTTACCCGTCCGTTGCCACTGCACTCCAGTCGGTTGTATCCGGTGAACGCGATCTCTCCCTCGTGGCAGGCTACGGAACGTACATGCGCCAGCTGAAGCAGGGCGCTCCCCTTGGATTCGCCACCATGGAAGACGGCGCCTACTACTCGGACGTTGCCTACGCCGCCTTGGACGGCAGCAAGCACCCCAACGCTGCCCGCCTCCTGGTCGGCTGGATGTTTACCGCCGAAGGCCAGGCGTCCGTAGCCAAGCACGTCTTTGAGTTCGGCACAATGCCGGGTGCTCCGTTGCCCGAAGGTGCGGAAAAGCTTGGCAAATCCACTGAGATTGACTACCCGGGCGCTGAAAAGTACCGCAAGACCCTTGACCTGCTAGGCAGCAAGTTCTAGCTCCACGCTGCACGAGACAGTTACGCCCGCGGGCACCACATACTCAGAGGAACACAGTGAAAACCCAGGTACTCATCGTCGGGGCAGGCCCCTGCGGCGACACCATCGCCAACCTGCTCGGCGTCTACGGCATTCGAACCGTCATCATCGACCGCTCTCCGGACATCATCGACTACCCCCGCGGTGTGGGTGTGGATGACGAGTCGCTGCGCGTCTTTCAGTCCTGTGGTCTTGGCACCGAAGTGCATTCGGACATGATCCAGAACCAGGCGCTGATTTGGTTCGATTCCGAGGGCACCAAGCTCGCCGAGATCGCACCTTCCGGGCAGCCTTTTGGATGGCCCCGCAGGAACTCCTTCCTGCAGCCGCTCTTGGAAAAGCGTCTCCGTGGGGGCCTCACCCGCTTTGAGCACGTCGACATCCTCCTTGGCCGTGAGCTCACCGGGCTGACCCAGGGGCCGGACGGCGTAGTTGCCACCATCAGCGCCGCCGACGGAAATGAAACCGTCATTGAAGCAGACTACGTTGTTGGTGCAGACGGCGGACGCAGCACGGTGCGGAAGCTCATCGGCGCGGTACTGGAAGGCACCACCCTGGCGGCCCGCTGGCTGGTAGTGGACCTCAAGGATTCCACCTACCACGCACCGTTCTCCGGCAACTACATCAGCAGCGGACGCCCCTACGTCTCGATCGACTTGCCGTACGGATACCGCCGCTTCGAATTCCGGCTGGAGGACCACGAAACCGATGAGCAGATGGTGCGACCGGAAGAAGTGGAAAAGCTCATCCGGACCCACTTCAATTGGACCGGCCCCATGCCCGACCTGGATAAGGCCCGCGTGTATTCGCACCACTCACGCGTCGCGGACCGCTTTGGCATCGGCAGGGCTTTCCTCGCTGGAGATGCCGCGCATTTGCAGCCGCCATGGTTTGGCCAGGGAATGAACTCCGGCATCCGCGACGCCGCCAACATTGCCTGGAAGCTCGCTGCTGTCCTCGCCCACGGCGTCTCTCCCTCCGTGTTGGAGACGTACGGACAGGAACGCAGGGGACACGCCAAGGCACTGGTTGAGCTGGCCACCACCCTGGGGAAGGTCTACGGACCTAAGACCAAGGCCGGAGAGAAGCTTCGCAGTTACGGGCTCCGGGCCATGCAGAGAATCCCTGCCACGCGAGACTACCTGCTTCAAATGAAGTTCAAGCCGATGCCCTACTACGACCGCGGCGTCGTCCTTGACGCCTCGCCCAAGGCGCCGATCGGCAAGATGTTCATCCAGCCCGACGTCGAGAACGCCTCAGGCGAGCGGCTCAAGCTTGATGAGGCACTTGGCGACTGGTTCGCCGTCGTCGGCATCAACACGGACCCGGCAGAGCACCTCGACGCCGAATCGCTGGCCTACTGGAAGTCGTTGGGAGCCACGTTGGCCCGGGTCAACAGGTCGCGCGCAGGCGAGCACCTCAACACGGTGGGTGAGGACACTGCCCTGCTCGACGACGTCGCCGGCGGCTTCCGTGACTGGGCGCGCGGACGCAAGGACCGCGAAATCCTGGTGATCCGTCCGGACCGCTACCTTGCAGCGTCCTGCGCGGCGGATGCGGCCAACACCATGACCAAGCGGTTCAGCCAAGTGCTGCCCGTCAAGACGACCATCGCAACAGGAAATTAAGAGGAGGCCGCAATGGCAAAGATCGTTGGCTACATCGCCATGTCACACTCGCCCTTCTGGGACGGATCCTTCGACGTCGAAGGCCCGGGTTCGGCGTTCGCAGCAGGAGCCGGGAAGATGAAGGAGACCGTTGAGGCGCTCAACCCGGACTTGGTGGTGATCTTCGGACCGGACCACTTCCGCAACTTCTTCTTCGACCTGATGCCGGCGTACTGCATTGGCACGGGCGAGATTGAAAGCTTTGGCGACTACGGCGGATACCAGGGCCCGCTGCCCTTCAGGAACGGTGCTGGCCTGGAAATCATCGAGGCCGTGCGCGAGGCCGGTTTCGACCCCGCGTTCTCGCTTCGCATGGGCGTGGACCACGGAATCTCCCAGCCTTACGAGGTCCTGGTGCCGGATATGAACATTCCGGTGGTTCCGGTCATGGTGGACTGCAGCGCGCCACCGCGGCCTACCCTCCGCCGCTCTTACAGCTTCGGCAAAGCAGTGGGCGACGCGATCCGCGCAATGGATGACGACCTCAAGGTCCTCATCCTCGCTTCCGGCGGTCTCTCGCACTGGGTGCGGCCCATGTCTCCTTACGATGAGGCCACCGACCATGAGACCCGCGAGTTCCTCATTGACGGCCGCGACCAGGTGGTGGAGTACAACAAGGCCCGCGAAGAAAACCTGGCCCAACGGATCGCCAACCACCACGAAGGCAAGATCAACGAAGAGTGGGACCGCTGGTTCCTGGACCGCCTTGCCGGCGGACCGCTGGAGGACCTCCTGTCCATCGATCCGGACCAGATGGAAGAGGTGGCTGGCAACGGCGCCCACGAGGTTGCCTCGTGGATCGCAGGCCTGGGTGCCTGGGGCGGTGACGTCGCAACGGTCGCCTACGAGCCCGTACCCCGCTGGGTCACCGGCATGGGACTGGCTGCAGGATTTGCCGAGGTCGAAGCTGCCCCTGCGCTTCAGGCCAGCGCAGCCGGCGCTGTCACCGGGAACCAGCCATGACCGAGGTAGCGAGTCCTGCGTACGTGACGGACTCTTTCTTCGGCCTTGAGGACAAATGGCTCGAGACCGCCCCCGGCGAACTCACGCACTACCACGAGATTGGTACCGGCACCCCGGTGCTCTTCCTCCATGGGTCCGGGACGGGCGTTTCCGCAGCTGCCAACTGGTGGCTGAACCTCGCCGACATTGGGCAGGAAAACCGGGCGATCGCCATTGACCTGATCGGATTCGGGCAGACCGTTGCTGCCGAAGGCACCGCCTACGGCATCAAAGCCTGGGTGGATCACGCCGTGCGCGTCCTTGATGCATTGGGAATCGAGAAGACCTGGCTGGTGGGCAACTCGCTGGGTGGCTGGGTGGCGTTCCAGTTCGCCATCGACTACCCGGAGCGCTTGGCCGGATTGATTTCGATGGGTACCGGAGGGGCCAAACGAACCAAGGCTCTGACCAGCCACGCCACTCCGGAAATCACGGTGGACGGGATCCGCCGGGCACTGACCGACTTTGTGGTGGACCATTCCCTGGTCACTGATGAGTTGGTGCAGGCCCGGTATGTGGCGTCGAAATCCGAGGTTGCTTCCGCGCGCTTCAAGGAAGTCATTGCTGCCAGGGACCGCGACCGGGAGGAACTGCCGTTGGACTTCGCCGTCCTGGAAAACCTTCAGGTGCCGGTGCTGTTGATCCACGGCCGTGAAGACGCGGTGATTCCCGCGAGCCGGAGCTTCGACCTGGTGAAAGTGCTTCCGCACGCGGATCTGCATTTGTTCTCCCAGTGCGGCCACTGGAGCCAGGTGGAACGTGCGGCGGACTTCAACCGCATTGTGCGGGGCTTCCTGGCCGAACACGGAAGGAACGGGTAGCGGGGTGACGGCGTATCCGGATGCGGCAGGGGTAGAGGTCCCGGGGGAGGAGGCTGGACTGGGGCAGAATGGCTCTATGGAAATCAGCCCGGTCATCCAAAGGGATGGCGACTTCGTGCAGTCCCTGGAAAAGGGGCTGGCAGTCCTGCGCGCTTTTTCGGATGAGCGTCAGAAGATGACACTTTCCGAGGTTGCGCGGGCTACCGGGCTGTCGAAGCCGAGCAGCCGAAGGCTGCTGCTGACCCTGCAAAAGCTCGGATACGTCACCAACAAGGATGGACTCTTCCGGCTGAGGCCCAGGGTGCTGGATATCGGTTACGCCTACCTCTCCTCGGTTGAACTTCCGGCGGTAGTGGAGCCGTTCCTCAACGACCTCAACAGCAGGCTCGGCGAAGCATGCTCCGTGGGCGTGTTCGACGAGGACTGGATCTACTACATCGCCCGCGCCTCCACCCAGAAGCGGATCATGACGTTCAACGTCCGGGTGGGTACCCGGATTGACCCGCTGCTGACGGCCCTGGGCCGGGTCATCCTGGCCAATCTCCCGACGGAGGAGCTGGACTCGTACCTGGAAATGCGCCAGGAAACGAACGACCTGGATGAAGCAGGGTGGACGCGGGAGGAATTCCTTGCACTCCTGGCCGAAGTCCGTGCGCAGGGCTGGTCCCTGGTGGACCAGGAAGTGGAAGTGGGCGTGCGGACCATCGCGGCTCCCATCCATGACGCGAACGGCAACGTCATCGCAGGAATCAACGTGGCAGTGCATACCGCCCGTGTTTCCTTGGAGACCCTGCAAGACGAGTTCCTGCCGCAGCTGCTCGAAACCAGGGACAAGATCGACGCCGCGATCGCCTCCTACGGACCGGCAGCGAACTTCTCCTAGGAATCCATCACCGCATTTCCACGCGGGAGGGCCTTCCGGGCCTCCCGCACGTTCGGCCTGCCTTCCAGTGCCGGGCCTTCACTTTTAGCGATCCTTGAACGGAGATCGATGCATGCTTGACCAAACAGTCATTGAACAGATTGCCGATGAGTTGGTGGCGGCCGGACGCGACCGAAAACCGGTGCCCCTCCTGACTGCCCGCTACCCGGACATGACGGTGGAAGATTCCTACGCCGTGCAGGGAGTATGGCGGAGCCGGAACGAGGAAGCCGGCCGGACCCTGGTAGGCCGCAAGATCGGCCTGACCTCGCGGGCGATGCAGTTGGCCACGGGCATCACGGAGCCGGACTACGGTGCGATCTTCGATGACATGGTCCTCGAATCCGGCTGCTCCGTGGCATGGGACCAGTACACGCATCCTCGCGTTGAGGTAGAGCTTGCCTTTGTCCTCAAGGAAGGCCTGAATGGGCCTGGCTGCACCATTTTCGATGTCCTGAACGCCACCGAGTACGTCGTTCCCGCCCTTGAAATCCTGGATTCACGGATCGAGATGGAGGGCCGCACCATCGTGGACACCATCTCCGACAACGCGGCCATGGGCGCCATGGTGATCGGCGGCAATCCCGTGAAGCCGGACGCCGTGGATCTCCGCTGGATCTCAGCCATCCTCTACAAAAACCAGGTGGTGGAAGAGACGGGCGTTGCTGCGGGCGTCTTGGGACACCCGGCCAACGGAGTGCATTGGCTGGCCAACAAGATCGCCGCGCATGGAGACTCCATGAAAGCCGGCGACATCATTCTGGCCGGTTCCTTTACCCGGCCTATGTGGGTCTCCAAGGGAGACACCGTTTTTGCTGATTACGGACCCCTGGGAGTAGTGACATGCCACTTCAACTAAGCCCCACTTTCCATTCGGCGCTGGCAGCGGCGGACAGGCCCCTGGCCGGAATGTGGGTGTGCTCCGGCAGCCCGCTGGTGGCCGAAATCTGCGCCGGTTCCGGCTTGGACTGGCTCCTGATCGACGCTGAACACTGCCCCAACGGCTTGGAATCCATCCTGGCCCAGTTGTATGCCGCAAGCGGTTACCCCATCCATGTTCTGGTCCGCCCCCCGGTCAACGACACTGTGGTGATCAAGCAGTACCTGGACCTGGGCGTGCAAAACCTGCTGATTCCCATGGTCAATTCGGCTGCAGAAGCGGAGGCGGCCGTCGCCGCGGTCCGCTACCCGCCGCACGGTGTGCGTGGCGTGGGCTCAGCGTTGGCCCGGTCCGCACGGTGGAACCGTGTTCCGGACTACCTTGCCACCGCATCCGAATCGATCAGCCTCACCGTGCAGATTGAGTCGGGTGCCGCCGCCGAGGTGGTAGAGGAAATCCTCGCCGTGGACGGTGTGGACGGCATCTTCATGGGCCCATCGGACCTGGCCGCTTCGATGGGCTTGCTGGGACAGCAGGAACATCCGGAGGTGCGGGCCGTCGTCGAGCATTGCATCAAAGCCGCCCAAGCGGCAGGCAAGCCCGCCGGCGTGAACGCCTTCAATGAGGCGACCGCCCGTTCCTATCTCGACGCCGGAGCTTCCTTCGTGCTGGTCGGCGCCGATGTTGCGGTGCTTGCCCGCGCTTCCGAAGGCTTCGCTGCGAAGTTCGTCCGACCGTTGGTCGGAAGCACTCCAGCAAGTTACTGACATACGATCCAAAAGGACTTCCCATGACTGCTTCAACCGCTTTGACGTCATTCGCGTCGTTGGTGGACGCAACCCGCCAGCACGAATCCGATCTGCTGGCGTCTGTGCCGACCGGCCTGTTGATCGGGGGCCAGTGGCGCGATTCGTCCGACGGCGGCACGTTCGATGTCCATGACCCCGCCACCGGTGAGGTACTTGCGACCCTCGCCTCCGCAACGAGCGAGGATGCGGTGTCTGCGCTCGATGCCGCAGACGCCGCCCAGCCTTTCTGGGCCGCGACGGCGCCGCGTGTCAGGTCCGAGATCCTTCGCCGTGCCTTTGAACTCGTCACCGAGAGGGCGGACGAGTTCGCCCTCTTGATGACCTTGGAAATGGGCAAACCCTTGGCAGAAGCCCGGGGCGAGGTCACCTACGGTGCTGAATTCCTGCGCTGGTTCGCGGAGGAGGCCGTCCGGGACTACGGACGGTACCTGACCACGCCGGAAGGCAAGAACAAGATCCTGGTTCAGCAGAAGCCGGTTGGTCCCTGCCTGCTGATCACGCCCTGGAACTTCCCCTTGGCGATGGCCACCCGCAAAGTGGCGCCTGCCGTTGCGGCCGGTTGCACCATGGTCCTCAAACCCGCCAAGCTCACGCCCCTGACGGCTCAGTACTTCGCCCAGACCATGCTCGACGCCGGGCTTCCGGCAGGCGTCCTCAACGTCGTTGCGTCCTCTTTTGCCTCCGGCATCTCCGGCCCCCTGATGAGGGACTCGCGGCTCCGGAAGGTTTCCTTCACGGGGTCGACGCCGGTGGGCAAGCGACTCTTGGCGGACGCGGCAGGCAATGTCCTGCGGACGTCCATGGAACTGGGCGGAAACGCTCCGTTCATCGTGTTCGAGGACGCCGACGTGGACAAAGCCGTCGAAGGGGCCATGGCCGCGAAAATGCGGAACATGGGGGAGGCCTGCACGGCCGCCAACCGGTTCCTGGTGCACGAAGCTGTTGCCGCGGAATTCACGCGCAAGTTCGCCGCGGCCATGGGGTCCCTGAGCGTAGGCCGGGGAACCGCGCCCACTACCCAGGTCGGGCCGCTGATCGACGCCGGCGCCCGCGCCGACGTGCACGCCTTGGTGACTGCCGCCGTCGACGCCGGAGCTACCGCCCTGACCGGCGGGACCCCCGCGGACGGCCCCGGCTACTTCTACCCGCCCACCGTCCTGGCGAACGTTCCCAAGGGTGCAGCGATCCTCCGCCAGGAAATCTTCGGCCCCGTTGCCCCGGTGACAACGTTCAGCACCGAGGAAGAAGCGATCCGCCAAGCCAACTCCACCGAGTACGGCCTCGCTGCCTACCTCTACGGACGCGACTTCAACCGGCTGCTGCGGGTGGCTGAGCAGATCGAGTTCGGCATGGTCGGTTTCAACGCCGGGGTCATCTCCAACGCGGCAGCACCATTTGGCGGGGTTAAACAGTCAGGCCTCGGCCGCGAAGGCGGTTCCGAAGGGATCGCCGAATACACCACCACCCAGTACATCGGGATTGCCGACCCCTACGCCAACTAACTGTTGACCCACTGAGGGACGACGCAACTGCCTAAGAAGGACCCCAATGCAGATTCTTACCGAAATTCGAGTCAATCAGCCGACTGAAATAGACGAAAAGCTGGAAGCCGCAGTTCGCGCGGCCCATGAGGACGCGCGAACCAAGGGGAAGCACGGGGTGCTTGTCATCCGGCGTAGCTTTGAACACTATTCGGTGCTCTTGTCTCCTGATGTGCCGTTCGGGCAGACCTATGAGCGCGACCAGGCAATGAGGAACTAGCAGCCGTTCGGGTCCTCTAGATCCACTTTGGCGCGGCGGGCACCTCGCCGGCCCGTGCATCCGGCCCGGCGGCGGCCACACCGCTGCTGCCGCGTCCGGCGGCCCATTCGGCGACGCCGGGCAGCGGACCGGTGACGATCGTGGATTACTACGGTGTTGCCGCAATGGTCGAAAAACCGCTCAACCCTGGTCGCGGAGGTACTGCCGCAGTCCGGGGATTGCGAAATCGACTTTCCCGTAGCCGGCGGACTCGATCAGGCCCGCGGCAATAAGCCGCTTCCGGTACTTGGACACCAGGTTGGGTTTGGCTTGCAGGATCCCGCCGATCTGACCGGCCGTCGACGGACCATCCTGGGCCGCCATGGCATCCAGGAACTCTCGGTCCTTGTCAGAAATATCCGACAGTGCCGACTCGACGACCACCAGGCTGTTCCGTCGTTCCGCGGCCCTGATGGCACGCTCAACGCTGTCCTCGTTCAAAGCCCATTCTGCCTTGCCCGCTTCGAGCCAGAGGAAGTAACCAACCAGCTGGATCAGGAAGGGGTACCCTTCCGTGGCTTCGGCGGCCTTGGAGATGAGCCCGGGGGTGACGTCAATCCGGCCCTGGCTGAAGAGCTCTTTGTAGGACGCGGTGACTTCGGCGATGGCCGCTTCGTGGAGATTGATCCGGTCGGCCCGTCGGAGGAAGGTCGCGACGCCTTCATTGAGGAGGTCCGACACGGCCGACGGCAGGCCGGCGAAGATCAGACCGACTGGCAGCCCTTCGCGGATGAAGTGTTGGACATCGGCGGCCAGCTGAGAGATTTCCGTGCGGTCGACGGCGTGGATCTCATCGATGGTGATGACCAGACCCGTGCCCTTTTCACCGAGCCTGCGCAGCAACTCGCCTCCTATCCGGCGCCAATCATTGGCACGCTCGGGAGGTAGTTGTGTGGTGAGCCCGAAACCTGCCGCGGAGAATGCGGTGATCTTCCGGGACGGAGGGCCATCTCCGAGCTCATCGAGAAGGCGCAGCATGTCATCACCGATCCCGCCCAGGAAGCCAGGGGTTGCTGTCCGGGAGATGACTGCCCAGCCTTGCTCGCGTGCGATGCCTTCGGCTTCATTCAACATCACGGTCTTGCCGATGCCCCGGGAGCCCGTGATGATGGTCAGAAGCCCCGGCGCCCCGGAACCCTGCTGTAGGCCGTACTCGAACTCGTCCAACAGTCCCGCGCGTCCCACCAAGGCAGGTGGGGTGGCGCCGGCCGTCGGCTTGAAGGGGTTAAGCACGGCACCTCCAGATAGCAGACAGGTGAAACTAGGTGAAAGTGGTGAAACTGGTGAAGCTTCAGCCACTCTAGGCCGTAACCGTCCATTCAGGCAAGCGCGTGCAGGCGAAGCGGTAGCATCAAGCTGGAGAAATGAGCGTGGAGGCGTCTATTCCGTTACGGCCTAGATCCACATGGGCGCAGCGGGCACCTCGCCGGCCCGTGCATCCGGCCCGGCGGCTGTCACCCCGCTGTTGCCGCGTCCGGCGGCCCATTCGACGACGGCGGCAAGAGGTCCGCTGACGAACGTGGGGTCGGCGGCGCTTGTGTCGCCGAACGTGAGATCGGTGCCGTTCTCGGCAGTGCCGGTGACCTTGATGAGGAGTCCGGTGTCCGTTTCGCGGGTACGCCAAGCGGACGTGATGTCCTTCAGGAGCCGTTCCAGTACGGGGGCGGGGATGTCATTGAAGGTGGCGCCGTTGTCCAAGTCGACGGCGTGCATCCACACTTCGCGGGTGCGCATCCAGGCCGTTTCCGATGCCGGGACCGTGCGTCCCTGGGCGGTGCGGACCTCGTTGGACCAGTCGGCGTCGGGAAGATCCCGCCACTCCACAGACAGGTGCACAGCGGAGTGGCCGAACAGATTCCGCAGGGCGATGGGGGAGAGCGTGGCGCCGAATTGGATTTCCTCGCCCCGCGCTTCGGGCGAAGAGTACATGGGCGTCTCAACGCCGGTGCCGGCCCATTCGATAAGGCGCGCGATGGCCCGTGCGTTGTAGCCCACGTGTGCCACAAGGTGGCGGCGGGTCCACCCGGGGAGGCGGGTGCCGCCGTCGAGCTCTTCGTCTGTGAGTTCGTTGAGTTTGCGGGCGAAGAACGCGGTCCCGCGCCGCGCCTGCAGGAGGTCTTCCTGCAGGCGCGGATCGGTGGTGAGGTCGTGGCGGGCGACCATCAGGCTTCCTTGACCACGCGGTTGTTCAGTTGGCCGAGGCCTTCGATGGTGGTGGTCAGGAGTTCGCCTTCCTGCAGGTAGCGCTTGGGCTCCTGGGCGTGGCCCACGCCGCCTGGGGTGCCGGTGGCGATCACGTCTCCGGGATTCAGGGTGATGATGGTGGAGATGTAGGAGACCAGGAATTCCGGGGTGAACACCACGTCATTGGTGGGGGTCTGTTGCTGGATTTCGCCATCAACTGCCGTGGTCATGAGGCCTCCGCTGAACTCGTCCTTGGTGACCAGCGCCGGGCCGAACGGGGTGGAGTTTTCCCAAGTCTTGCCCTGCAGCCACTGGATGGTGCGGAACTGGTAGTCGCGCATGGAGACGTCGTTGAGCACGGCGTACCCTGCGATGTGGTCGGCGGCGTCGGCCTCGGAGATGCGGCGGCCCTTCTTGCCGATGATCACTGCGAGCTCCGATTCCCAGTCCACGGTGTCCGATTCCTGCGGCAACGCGAGGTCGTCGTTCGGGCCGATCAACGATTCCTGGTATTTCGCGAACAGGGTAGGGTGTGCGGGAACTTCGCGGCCCATTTCCTTGATGTGGTTGCGGTAGTTGTGGCCTACGCAGATGATTTTGCCCGGTGCCGGTACGACGGCGGCGAGGTCGGCGCCGTCCAGCGCGTGCGTTGCGCCGTTGGCCGCCTTGGCGGTTTCTTCCCAGTTGGGGCTGGCCAGGAGCTCGCCGACGTCGGCGAAGCCGGGGATCTCGGTGAGGGTGTCTCCGTCCTGGCGGACGGCTACGGTGCCCTTGCCGGAGGGGGTTTCGGTGCGGAGGGTGAGGAGTCTCATTACTTGTTGCGTCCTTCGGAGTAGCTGCGGTTGAAGTTCAGTCGTTCGTAGATCGGGGCGTCGCTGAACCGGAAAAGATCGAATTCAGTCCCGGCCTGCAGGGACCATTCCTGCCAGGACGGCACCACGAACAGGTCGCCCTTGGCCAGCTGCTTGGTTTCGCCGTTCAGCACAGCGGTTCCTGTGCCTTCGAAGACCTGCCAGACGCTGGAGCCGACCTCGCGGAGGGGCTCGGTGGAAGCTCCGGCGCGGAGGCGGTGGAATTCTGCCCGGATGGTGGGCATGACATCCCCGCCCGTGGTCGGGTTGGAGTACCGGATGGCGGCGTGGCCCTGGGAAACAGTGGCCGGGTGTCCTTCGTCCTCGAGCAGGAGTTGTTCGCGCAGGGCGGCGTCGGTGTGTTCCCAGCGGTATGCAGCGATGGGGGAGTTGGTAGTGTCCTGCAGGCCGGAGAGCGGACGCAGCCCTGGGTGGGCCCAGAGCCGCTCGGACCGGGAGATATCCGGGGTTGCCTCGTCGGTGACCCGCTCGGTGCCGAACTCGAAGAACCCGGCGTCAGCGTAGTGCGCGAAGGGGATGTCCAGCCCATCGATCCAGGCCATGGGCTGGTCAGTGTCATTGTGGTGGCCGTGGAAGTGCCAACCGGGAGTGAGCAGGAAGTCGCCGCGGCGCATGGCTACGGGATCGCCGTTGACGACGGTCCAGACGCCTTCACCTTCCACCACAAAACGGAACGCATTCTGGGAGTGGCGGTGTTCCGGAGCGACTTCGCACGGGCCCAGGTACTGGATGGCGGCCCAGAGCGTGGGGGTGGCGTACGGGGCGCCGGCCAGGCCGGGGTTTGCCAACGCGATGGCGCGGCGTTCCCCGCCGCGGCCCACGGGAACCAGATCGCCGGCGCGGGCGGCCAGGGGATAGAGATCGTCCCAACGCCATACGTGCGGGATGGCTTTCGGTGCCGGGACCATCGGCATGAGGTTTCCGATGTCGCTCCACAGCGGGACCAGGTTCTCCCTGTCGAAGTCCCTGTAGAGCTGGTCCAGCTGGGCCTGCTCCTCGGGAGTCGGTTCCGGCAAGGCGTGGCTGGCGGCCACGGATTCGTGAGTCGTGTTCTCGGCGCTGATGGACACGGGGCCCTCCTCAATGGGTCCGAACGGATTTGTTCAAACCTAGGAAGGTTTTGGGTTACGGCACAGAAGATTCTGCTGTACAGAATCTAAGGCAGGACAGTGGCTACCCGGGGTCCGCCGGATTGGCCGCGATGTCCACCTCAAGTTGCCGGCAGGTGCCGCGCAGGGCGGCGACCAATCCGTCGTCGAACACTTTACGGAAGCGGGTGGACGGCATGGCGACCGACAGGGCGCCCACCACCGCGCCATGCCTGTTGTGCAGGGCCATGCCCAGGGCGCTGACGTCTTCCTCGGTACCTTCGAAGTTCGCCGCGAATCCGTTGTTCCGGACGGACTCCAGGTCCCGCGTGAATGCGGGGTAGTCCCGGTCCGAAATAGTGTCACCCCCGATTTCGGCATTGTGGCTGCGGAACAGCTGCTCCACCATTGCCGGCTCCAATTCGGCGAGCATCGCTTTGCCGCCGGAGGTCAGGTTGGCGGGCAGTACCGCTCCTTGGCGATCTCCGATCCGCAACACATTGCTGCCTTCGACGGTTGCCAGGAAGCGCACTTTTGTTCCCACCCGGACCATGAGGTTGACGGTCTCGTTGAGCTGCGCCGAAAGGAGTTCCATGTGCGGCTGGGCAAGCTCGCGCAGCATCCTGGTCCAGCTGAGTCCGGCAGGGCCTACGCCCATGGCCGGGCCGGGCACATAGCGCCTGTTTTCGTCCTGGACTGCGAAGCCGCGGTAGACGAGCATCGCCAGGAGGCGGTGCGCCGTTGAGGGCGCAACGCCCAACTCGGCAGCGGCATCCTTGAGCCGCAAGGCCCCGCCGTCGCGGAGCAACTGGAGAAGGACCAGCGCATTGTCCACTGCTTCGATGGAATACGTGGGCCGCTTCTGCAGTGGCTTGGACACGGAGGAGGCAACGGTTTTCTTCTGCACAACAGAATTGTATTGGTAACGCGTGCCAACGGTCCTGACAGTAGGGGAAACACATCAACCGTTCCCTTTGCAGAAAGCATCGGGGCCACATTCCAAGGAGCAAGCACATGACGGAGAGCGGCGCAGCTACTGATGTCCTGGTTGTTGGAGGGGGAATGGCCGGCCTTGCCGGAGCCCTCGCACTGCGCGAGAACGGGGCGAACGTCACCCTGGTGGAACGCGCGCCGGAGTTCGGGGAAGTGGGTGCGGGGCTGCAGATGGCACCGAACGCCACCCGTGTCCTCAAGCGCTGGGGCCTGCTGGAAAAGGCATTGGAAATCGGAGTGCAACCCAAGCATTTGGTTTTCCGTGATGCGGTGACCGGCGAGGAACTGACGCGCCAGAGCCTCAAGGGGGAGTTTGAGGAACGCTACGGGGCACCATATGTTGTGATCCACCGCAGCGACCTGCACCGGGTCCTCCTTGAAGGGTGCCAGGAGGCAGGCGTGAAGCTGGTGAACGACGTCATGGTTGAGAGCGTGGAAACGGTGAACGGCCGGGGGATCGTGCACACCGAGGCTGGCGTGGACTATGAAGCGGACGTCGTCATCGGCGCCGACGGTTTGAAGTCCACCCTGCGTCCGCTGGTGGCAAACGACGAGCCGGTCTCTTCGGCCTACGTTGCCTACCGCGGAACCGTGCCCATTACGGATGAAACACCCAAAGCCGATCTTGAGGACGTGGTGGTCTACCTCGGGCCGGACTGCCACTTGGTGCAGTACCCGCTGCGTAAGGGCGAGCTCCTCAACACGGTGGCCGTGTTCAAGTCGCCTTCGTTCGAAAGCGGCGAGGAGCAATACGGCGGCGTGGATGAGCTCGAGGCCGCTTACAAGGACTGCATCCCGGCGGTGCAGGCAGCCCTGGCCAATCTGGGCACCGGCATCCGCTGGCCCATGTATGACCGCGATCCGATCGAAAACTGGGTGTCCGGCCGCATGGTCCTGATGGGCGACTCGGCCCACCCCATGCTCCAGTACCTCGCCCAGGGCGCATGCCAGGCACTCGAAGACGCCGCAGTACTGCAGGACGCCAGCGCTGGAACGGTATTCACTGAGGACGGAATCAACCCGGCGGGTTGGGACGACGCTATCCGGGCCTTCAATGTAGCCCGCGCGGAGCGCACCGCACGGGTCCAGCGCACAGCCCGCGTTTGGGGCGAATCGTGGCACGTCTCCGGTATCGGCCGTACCCTCCGCAACCTGCTCTTCAAGAGCCGCAAGGACAACGACTTCCAGTACAACGACTGGCTCTACGCCCAGGGCGTCCCCGGCGGACCTGCCGCGGAAGCACCCAAGGTCGTCGCCACCGGAAAGGTCCCTGCCTGACGCCCTGACGCGGCGCCTAACGCGAAAGCCGCCTGCCGCCGTCGTACTTCACGGGAAGAGTACGACGGCGGCAGGCGGCTTTTGTGCGTCGGGCGCCGGCCTCGTGTCTGCCGCCGAAGTCTTGCAGTACACCCATGAGTTCGTCGCCACGCTCGACAGCGCTGCCATGCGGCATTACGATGAGGAAAAGATAAACGAAAAAAACGAAAAAGCGACAAGCGTAAGTACACAGCCCAGAGAGCCTGCTGCCATGAGCACAAGTCCCGCCCCCGTCAAGGAAACCTTTTTCGCCCCCGAAGCTCTGAAAGCTGGCCAAATTTACGACTTCATGGAGGCGCACACTGAGCGGACTGGGGCTGCGCCGCGGCCGCAATTCTTCCTGTCAGGATCCGCCGCGGGCGATCAGGTGGAGATCCCTTCTGAAATCTACGATGTGCTGGTCAAGGCTGTTGAAGCTATGCGTAAGGGACTGGCCGTCACAATCACTCCGAGTTCCATGACGCTCACTACACAACAGGCCGCAGAACTCCTTGGCGTAACGCGTCCCACGCTCGTGAAGCTTCTTGATGCAGGCAAAATTCCGTTTGAGAAACCGGCCACCCATCGACGAGTCAGGCTTGAGGATGTTTTGGCTTTCAAGAACGAGAGGAAAGCTGAGCAGCACGCAGCATTAGCTTCACTTGGTGCCATCGATGATGAAGACCCCGCGACACTTATCGAGGACCTAAAGTACGCCCGAGCAGAAGCAGGCCGCAGACGCCGAGCTCGACAAAAGTGAAACTCTAAGGAGTATGTTCACCGCCCTGCTTGACAGTTGTGTCCTCTGGCCCAGCACTCAACGTAACTTTTTGCTGTCGCTGGCGTTTGAGGGGGCGTACCGCTTTGTCTTCAGTGAAGCCATTATCGAAGAGGTTGAGGTGAATGAAGAGCGGAAGCGCATCAAACGGGGTGATTCAGAACAGGGTGCAGCGAAAAAAGCGCTTCACCTGAGTACTCAGCTGCGGCTTCACTTTCCGGATGCGATCGTGAAGAACTGGGAAGGGCTAGACGGGTCCTACGGATTGCCCGACCCCGACGATGAACACGTGCTGGCCGCAGCAGTGGTCGGTGGAGCGGGAAGTATAGTTACTGCCAACTTTCGTGACTTCCCAGTCGACAAGATCCCGAGTGGCATCCAGATTGTCAGCGCCAAAGATTTCGCTTACGAGACCGTCTCCCTGCGACCGGACCTCGGCGTTGCGGCAATCCAAGCGATGGCCAGCCGATCCGGGACCAGACATGCCGAACAGTCGGCGATGGAGATCCTGGACACGCTTGACAGGCTGTATTGCCTGAAAGCGGCAACTTCCCTCATCCGAGAGCTTCTGTAGCCTTTGCTGCGGACCGCCCATGAAGAGCCGGCCTAACTTTTTTCCGATACGTACAAACGTTCGTCTTGACCTGGTGCCGTCCTCGCTGGATACTTACTAAAGGACGTTCGTTCTTCGCTATTGGACGATCCGGAACGTGCCTCGATTCGACTTCGAAAGGACCAGCGATGACTACTGACGTCGCCTTCGACATCAACAAGAACACCGACATTTTCCGCGTTCACCGGGCGAGCGAACTTGAAGCTGCGCCTGGCCAGACGCAGAACGCCCGCCGCATCTCCGGCGTGAGCAAGGAAAACAGCCCGGTAGAGCGCCTTTGGTTCGGCAAGGTCTACACGGGTCCGGGCGAAATCTCAGGCGCCCACCACCATGGCGAGGCCAACACGGGTGGCTACGTGCTCAAGGGCCGCGGCTTCATCCGGTACGGCGAAGGCTATAGCGAGATCGTCTACCTCGAAGAAGGGGACTTCGTCTTCGTTCCGCCGTACATGCCGCACATTGAAGGCAACGCCAGCAAAACTGAAGAGCTGGTCTGGATGACCACCCGCACGCCGGACAACATCGTGGTGAACCTCGAGGACCAGGACATCGTTGACCTGGAGATCGACTACCGCTCGTAGCGGATGAGGCGAGCGATCGCTCGCTCCAATACTGAGACACCTAAGTATTTACCCTGCTGTTTCAACTGGAGGCCTGTATGAGCACCACCATCACGGAAGTAGAGGCGTCGACGGCGACCGCCGAAGCCCCCACCGTGCACGAACTTCTCCAGGAGAAGCTCGAACAGTCGCGGCTGGGCGGTTCAGAGAAGAACCGAAAGAAGATCATTGAATCCGGCAAGCTGCTGGTGCGTGAGCGCCTCGCCCTGCTGTTCGACGACAACGAATACATTGAAGACGGCCTGTTGGCCCGGTTCGAAGACGGGCTCCCGGGAGACGCCGTCGTTATCGCGTTCGGTCGCGTCGACGGCCGCCAGGTGTGCGTCATCGCGAACGACTACAGCGTCAAGGCCGGCACTTGGGGCAACCGGACCTTCGAGAAGATCACCGCAGCCCAAGAGAAGTCCAACGCCGCGGGAATCCCGCTCATTTACCTGTTCGATTCCGCCGGTGCGCGCATCGACGAGCAGTTCGAGAGCTTCGCGGGCCGCCATGCCTGGGGCAACATCTTCTACAACCAGGTCCAGATCTCCGGCCGTGTCCCGCAGGTGTGCGCACTCTTCGGTCCGTCCCCGGCCGGTTCGGCTTACGTTCCCGCGCTGTGCGACATGACCATCATGGTCCGAGGCCATGCCACGGCCTATCTGGGTTCGCCCCGCCTGGCCGAAATGGTCACCGGCGAGAAGGTCACTCTTGAGGAAATGGGTGGCGCGGAAATGCACTGCAGCGTCTCCGGCCTGGGTGACGTCCTGGTTGAAGATGATGCAGAAGCCATCGCCGCAATCCGCGTTTGGCTCAGCTTCCTCCCGGCCAACTGGGAGCAACCCGCACCCTTGGCCCCCGCCCTTGAACCGCGCCCTGGCCGCACGCTGCAGGAGATCGTCCCCCTTCGGGAGGCCGAGGTCTTCGACATGGAGGAGTTCGTTGAATCCTTGGTGGATGAAGGCAGCTGGTTCCCGTATAAGGAACTCTTCGCGCCGGAGATGCTGACCGGCTTCGCCCGAATCGGTGGACGTCCAGTGGGCTTGGTGGGAAACCAGCCGAAGCACATGGGCGGCTCGATCTTCCCTGATTCCTCGGACAAGGCCGCACGCTTCATCTGGATCTGCAACGCCTACAACATCCCCATCATCTTCCTGGTGGATATTGCCGGGTACATGATCGGTTCGGCCGTGGAACGCCAGGGCATCATCCGTCACGGCGCCAAGATGATCTTCGCAGTCTCAGAGTGCCGCGTCCCGCGCATCACCGTGCTGGTCCGCAAGGCCTACGGCGGCGGCTACCTGGCAATGTCCGGCGCTCCCATGAACCCGGATGCCGTCATCGCCCTCCCGACGGCCCGCCCCGCCCTCATGGGCCCGGACGCTGCCGTGAACGGCGTCTACTACAACCAGATCCACGAAATCGAGGATCCGGAAGAGCGCCGCAAGTTCATTGCCGAGAAGCAGGCCGAGTACGCCGAGGGAATCGACGTCTTCAAGATCGCCAATGCCAACGCCGTTGAGGCTGTGGTCCCCGCCAATGAGCTGCGCTCGGACCTGATGGTCCGCCTGGACCTCTACGGCCGCCGCAAAGCCGTGCCGGTGGAGCGCCGCCAAGCTGTCACGCCGGCCTAGGGGGACGCGGATGATCAAAGTGGTGGCAGTCCTCAAAGCCAAGGAGGGCGTGAGCCGGGATGAGTTCCTGTACAAGTGGAACGTCGAACATCCCGTCCTGGTACGCAAACTTCCCGGGCTGCGGCGCTACAGGCAGAACCCGGCGATCGAGCACCGCAAGGAGTGGCCGTTCAACGGGATGGCCGAGCTCTGGTTCGATTCGGTTGCTGGTGTGAAGATTGCGTACTCGGGTGAAGAAGCCCGGAAACTGTTCGAGCACGAGCATGAGTTCCTGGCCGACATGCAGTGGTTCCTGGCTGAAGAGGTCGAGGTTGACCTTGAGCCTGTGGAAGCAGTCCCTGTTTCGTAAGGCGCGGACAAGCTGAAGACCAAAAGGGCCGGATCCGTCGGGATCCGGCCCTTTTGGCCATTGCAGATCAGGCATTCAGCAGTTCAGGCCTGCGCAGTTCGACCCCACGCCCCGGTGGGCCGTCCCTATTAAGGCGGGTTCCGCCGTCGGGAGCCCTTCAACGGTGTGGTTCACGCCCGAAGTGCGCAGGTATTGAAGGTGGGCGGCTGTTTCGCTGAGGGCCAGCCGGAGCTGGAGGTTCCCCAGGGAATCGAAGCCGCGGGACCACGTGAGCCGCGACGCGACTGACCACACAGTGGGGTTCCCCTGCGCCTCCAGTTCCCGCATTACTTCTTCCGAGCGCTCCAAGTTCATGGATTTCAGTGCCAGCACCCGGTCCCGGAGTCCCCTGAAGCGGTATTCGTGGGCCGGCAGGACCTCGAAGTGCGTCTCCGCCTCCAAACGCCCAAGGGATTCCATGCAGCTGCGCAGGGGGTCGGCGTCGCCGCGGATCTCCAGGGAAACGTTGGGGGAGATGCGCGGCAGTACGTGGTCTCCGCTGAGGAAGACTTCGCGGCCGGCGTCGCGGAGGCAGATGTGGCCGGGTGTGTGGCCGGGGGTTTCGACGACGGTGAGCGGCCGACCGTGGATGGGGACCGCGTCACCGTCGCCCAGCCGAAGATCCGGATCCGCAAGCTGCTTGAGATGCATTAGCTTGTCCACGTTCATGGCAGCTTCATCGAGCCGGCCTTCGGGGACGCCCCACGAGCGCATGCGGGCCCGGTCCGCTTCGCTCTCGACGGCGGGATCGTCAAAGACAGAGATATGGCGCTGCTCGGCCTGGCCCAGCGCAAGCCAGGCGCCTGACCGTCTCCTCAGCCAGGACGCCATTCCCAGGTGGTCCGTGTGAAAGTGCGTCGCCACAATGCCCGTGACGTCTGTCAGCCCAACACCGGCTGCCCGGAGGCCTGCCTGCAGGTCCAACCGTCCTTGCGGGCTGTCGAAGCCCGGGTCGATGACAAGGTAGTCAGGGCCGCTGAAAAGAAGGTAGGACAGCGTGTAACGCATGGGGTTGCCCGGGAACACTACGGGGATGGACCACAACCCTTCGCCGACGTTCTCGACAGGAGGTTGGACTTTGTTCAACCACGCCTCGCGCTGCCGCGTGCCGGTGATCTCCACGCGTTCAGCCTTGGGCGGGGTCGAACAGGCGGAAGACCTGGGTGGCCCCGCCGTCGATCACCAGGTCCGCGCCGTTGATGCTCCGCGCATCATCAGTCAACAGGAACGCAATCAGGGCGCCGATCTCATCGGGGTCCACGATCTTGCCTGTGGGTACCTTGTTGGGAACCTGGTCGCGCACTTCCCGGATCACCATGGGTGTGTCCACTACGCCCGGGCACACGGAATTGACGGTGATGCCGGTGCCCCAGAAATCCACCAGCAGCGAGCGGGTGAGGTTGGAGAGCCCGGCCTTGGATGCGGCATAGCTCGGGTAGGGGTAGCCGGTGGTCCCGGCAATGGAGGAGACGTTGACAATACGGCCCCAGTTGGCGGCGAGCAGGTCCTCCGCGAAGGCTCGGATGAGCGCAAACGGCCCCACCAGGTTGATGTCGATCGCCCGTGAGAAGGACGCGACGCTGTGGTCCAAGAGCATCTTCCGATCCAGGATTCCGGCAGCGTTGACCAGTGCGTGGACCTCACCCACCGTCTCGTTGACAGCGGCACGCAACCGCTCGACGTCGTCCTCCCGCGTCACGTCCGCGGCGAACGCATGAGCGTTGATTCCTTGTGCGCGGAGTTCGTCGACGGCGGCTTGGCAGCGTTCCAGGTCCAGGTCGACGCACACCAGCGTGTGTCCGGCGTTGCCCAGCCGCTTGTTGATACCGCGGCACATACCGCCCGCGGCTCCCGTAATCAGCACATTGAGGTTGCGCTGCGTGGCGGTGTTTTGCTCGGACATGGTCTGGTCCCTCTCTGGTCCGGATTTCAGTTGGCAGTTTGAAGTGCGGGATAGTCTGTGTAACCCTTGGGCCCGCCGCCGTAAAGGCCTTCAGGGCGGAGCCCGGCCAGCTCGGCACCCAACCGGACCCTCAGCGGCAGGTCCGGGTTGGAGATGAAGAGCCTTCCGAAGCCCACGAGGTCCGCTTCCCCGGATCCGATGGTCGCTGCCGCTGTTCGCGGTGTGTGCCCGCCGGTGACGATGACGGGACCGTCGAAGAGTGCGCCCAGCTCGGAGCTGGTGATGGGTTCTGCGTGGTCGGCGCTGTCCACTGCTCCGGCGATTCCCGGCTCCACCAGATGGAGGTAGGCGAGGCCGCGCGGGCTGATGCTGCGGACCAGGGCACAGTAAAGGGCGCGCTTGTCAGGATCGAAGACGTCCATCCACGTTGAGGATGGCGAAATGCGCACGCCGATCCTGTTTGCAGGCACATGGGAACTGACGGCGTCGATGACCTCGTTGAGGAAGCGCAGACGGTTCTCCACGGATCCGCCGTATTGGTCGGTCCGTCGGTTCGAGCTGGAGTTGAGGAACTGGTCGAAGAGGTAGCCGTTTGCCGCGTGCAGTTCCACTCCGTCAAAGCCGGCAGCCATGGCGTTGCGTCCTGCCACGGCGAACTGCTCCACGATTTCCCGGATTCCGTGGATGCTGAGCTCACGCGGCTCTTCGAAGGGGACCCGGCCCTGCGGGCTCCTGTACTGCCATCCCGTGATGGCGATGGCCGACGGCGCGCAGGGCTTGCCGCCGTCGGGCTGCACGGAAGAATGGGCCTGCCGTCCCACATGCCACAACTGGGCATAGACCGCAGCTCCTTGGGACTTTGCCGCTGCCACCACGGGCCGCCAGCCCTGTACTTGATGCTCTGAATAAAGCCCGGGCACCCTTGCGTAGGAAGCGCCCTGCGGTGAAACCACCGTGCCCTCGCTGATGACCAACCCGGCACCCGAGCGCTGACGGTAGTACTCCGCCATGAGGGGAGTGGGGACGCCGTTGTCCCCGGCCCGGCTTCGCGTCAGGGGCGGAAGGACCATGCGATTGGGCAGGGTCTGGCCGCCAAGGTCCATTGGCTGAAAAAGCTGATCGAACAAGACACACCTTCAATCCAAGGAGTACGATCGTTCGTACGTTCAAGTTTCAGTGAACGAGGTTGTGACAGGAAAGTCAACATGCGCGCCCGCCCGCCCCACGCTGCAATCCGGCGTGGCGGACAAGGAAAAATGCCGGCGCATCACAGAAAAGGTGGCAGCAATGACGGAGCTTGTGGAGCGGAGCAGCGCCGAAGTAATTCGGGCCGAGGCCGCCAAATTGTTCTTCGAGCGCGGGTATGACGCCACCAGCCTGCGCCAGGTTGCCGCGGCGTCAGGGCTCCGCGTGGGGAGCCTTTACAACCACATCGACAGCAAGGAGCACCTGCTGCTCCAGATCATGGGCGGCATCATGAATGACCTGATGGCTTCCATGAAGCTGGCGATCGACTTCGACGGTGATGCCGTCGCCAGGCTTCGGGCCGCCCTGGCCGCGCACCTGAAATTCCATGCTGAGCGCGCCCGCGAAGTCTTCATTGGCAACGCCGAATTGCGCTCCCTTTCCAAGGAAGCGCGGGACGTGGTGATCGCCAAGCGCCACGAGTATGAACTGCTCCTGCAGGACCTGATCGAGGAGGCCGGCCGCGCGGGGCTGGCCGATGTGGTGGATGCGCGCCTTCATGTTTACAGCTTTGTTGCCCAAGCAACGCACATTGCAGGGTGGTTCAAGCCGGGCGGGCGCATGTCCCTGGACGAAATCGTGGAGATCTACACCCGCATGGCCCTCCGTGAGCTCCGCGTCGAGGGTGCCTGAGCCCACATCCTTCAAAAACCCGCCTAATTCTCTGTGGCACATTGCACAAACGCTCGTTCGGACGTACGCTTGTTCGTATCGAAGGAGTTGCCAATGTCGGCAGCTTTCTGACAGCAGATTTTTGGTTCCAGAGAGGCAACGATGCGAACTATTGGAGACTGGATCCGGCTGAACAGCCGACGCAATCCCGCGAGGGAAGCGTTCGTCGGCGTCGACGGCAGAGTCACCTTCGGCGAGGCCGCCGAGAGGGCGTGGCAGTTGGCCAGGGGACTGAGGGACGCGGGCGTGGTCCACGGCACGGGCGTGGGAGTACTGGCCGGAAATTCAGTGTTCAACGCCGAAGCCTTCTTTGGTACCGCCGCTGCCGGGGGTGTCTACATCGCCTACAACTGGCGGTGGGCCCCGGCTGAGCTGGCTGCAGGGATCCTGGAAACGGAAGCCAAGGTCATCCTCGCCGAGGAAGCGCACCTTCCGCTCCTCGAAGAGGCGTTGCAGATCCTCGCCGAAGGCGACAAGGAACTGCCAATGGTGGTCCGGCAGGGTCGCGAGATCGAGGCGCTTCGCGTCGGCACCGGCCCCATCGAAGATGTGGCCACACCTGAGTCGGCTCTGTGCATCATCTACACCGGCGGCAGTACGGGTACCCCCAAAGGCGTCGTATTGTCCCACCGCTCGGCCATGGCGAACGCGATTAATGAAATGTACGACTGCGGAGTCGGCAGCCGGGAAAACGAACGCGGACTGATTGTCACTCCGCTCTTCCATTCCGCAGGCCTGCTGTGCTGGCTCGTGCCACATTTCATCGCGGGCGCCACGAGTGTCATAGCGGAGAAATTCACTGAAGAATCCGTGGTTGACCTGGTCGGCCGGGAGTCGATCACCAATACGTTCATGATCCCCAACATGATGCGCAAGCTCATGGACACGGGCGTCCTTGGCGATCCGGCTATCCGCAAGAACCTGAAGGCCGTGCACACCGGCGCCGGCTTGCTTCGCATGCCGGACAAGCAACTCTTTACGGAAATGCTCCCTGGAACGGAGCTCTATTTCCGCTACGGCCTCACTGAAGCCGGTCCCATGGTCACCAGGCTCAAGCCCTCGGACATGCTGGATCCTGCGGTGGACGGCTCGATCGGTACGGAGTACTTCCTGGTGGAAGCCCAGCTGCAGGATCCCTTGGGACAGGAAGTGGCTCCTGGAGAACTCGGCGAGATCTGCGTGCGCGGGCCAGGCATCATGACCGGCTACTACGGTCGCCCGGATGCCACGGCAGAAGCAATGCTGGGTGGTTGGCTGCACACCGGAGACCTCGCTACCCGCGATGAACGCGGCTACTTCTACTTCCGCGACCGCCTCAAGGAAATGATCAAGACGGGCGGGGAAAATGTGTACTCAGCCGAGATCGAGCAGATCCTGCACATGCACCCCTCCGTCCTGGAGGCCGTCGTCGTCGGTGTTCCGGATCCCAAGTGGGATGAGGAAGTCCGGGCTGTCGTGGTATTGCGCAGCGGAGTCAGCGTCGATGCCGCAGAGCTCTCGGCGTTCCTTCGCCAGCACCTGGCCGGCTACAAGATCCCCAAAAAGATGGTGTTCATGCGACCGGAGGAACTGCCCCGGTCCGCAGCAGGAAAACTGGTGAAGAGCCAGCTCAAAGTAAATCTGGGATGGAACGCATGAAACTGGCAACAATCCGCACTGAAAACGGAACGCGGGCGGCAGTGCTCGACGGCGGCAAGCTGGTTCCGCTCGACTTCACCGACGTGGGGGCCTGGCTGAGGGCCGGGGCTCCGGAGTGGTCGGGATTGGCGGCCGGCTCACCCGTCAGCCCGGACGACGCCGACTTCGCGCCGGTGATTACCGAACCGCGGAAGATCATCTGCGTCGGGCTGAACTATCGGGACCACATCCTTGAGATGGGCCGGGAACTGCCCGAACATCCCACCCTGTTCGCCAAGTTCTCCGACTCACTGATCGGAGCGCACGACGATATCGTGCTCCCGCCCGGCTCTGCCAGCGTCGATTGGGAAGCGGAGCTGGCCGTGGTTGTCGGCACCACCGTTAACCGCGCGGACCAAACTGAGGCGAGGAACGCCGTCGCCGGTTTCTCGGTAGCCAACGATGTCAGCGCCCGTGACTTCCAACGCCGCACGCCGGAGTGGCTCCAAGGCAAGACGTTCGACCAAACCACACCCCTGGGCCCCTACTTCGTCACCTCGGACGAGACAGGAGCTGAGCCGGACCTCGATATCAGCTGCTCCGTGGACGGGGTCACCAAGCAGCACTCTCGCACAGGGGAACTGGTCTTCGGCCCGGTGGAGCTCATCCAATATATTTCGGCCATCACCACGCTGCGGGCCGGAGACGTCATCCTCACCGGCACCCCGGGCGGGGTTGGAGATGGAATGAACCCCAAGGAGTTCCTTGAGGCCGGTTCCATCCTTGAAACGAGCATCAACACCCTCGGCTCCGCGAGCAACCGCTGCGTCCTCCGCTGACGCCCCGACTTTAAGACACGACAAGGAACCACCATGTTTAGCAAAATCCTGATCGCCAACCGTGGCGAAATTGCCGTACGGGTCATCCGCAGCTGCCGTTCGCTTGGCATCAAGTCCGTGGCTGTCCACTCCGAGGCCGACTCTGCGTCGATGCACGTCCGCGAAGCCGATGAGGCCGTGAACCTGGGTGCAGGCGCAGCCAGCGAGAACTACTTGAACATCGAGCGCATCATCGGCGCAGCCCTGGAGACCGGCGCAGAGGCGATCCACCCCGGCTACGGCTTCCTCTCTGAAAACGCAGCCTTTGCCAAGGCTGTGGTGGACGCCGGACTGGCATTCATCGGCCCCAGCCCCGAAGCCATCTCCACCATGGGAGAGAAGGTGGCTGCCCGCGCTGTTGCGGTCGCCGCCGAGGTGCCTCTTGCACCCGGCTCACGGGACGCGATCTCCGGTGCGGCCGATGTGATCGCTTTCGGCGCACAGCACGGCTACCCGATCCTGGTGAAGGCCTCTGCCGGCGGGGGAGGCCGTGGCATGCGCCTCGTGGAGTCGGAGGAGCAAGCTGAGGAAGCCGTAGCCGCAGCGGTCCGTGAAGCGACCGCAGCCTTCGGCAACGGGGAAGTTTACTTGGAGCGGTACCTGACCAGTGCCCGGCACGTAGAGGTGCAGGTCTTCGCGGACAAACTGGGCAACACCGTCTACGTGGGTGACAGGGACTGCTCCGTGCAGCGCCGCCACCAGAAGCTCGTCGAAGAGTCACCGGCCCCGGGCCTGTCCGCGGAACTGCGTGCCGCCATGGGGGCCGCCGCAGTCCGGCTTGCCGAGCAGGTCGGCTACACCGGAGCAGGAACCGTGGAATTCCTGGTGGAGGGGGAGAACTTCTACTTCCTGGAGATGAACACCCGTATCCAGGTGGAGCACCCGGTCACCGAGATGGTGCACGGCGTGGACCTCATCGCGGAACAGATCAAGGTTGCCGCCGGCGAGGAACTCAGCATCCGTGATTCGCTGGTGCCGCAGGGTGCCGCCATCGAGGCCCGCATCAACGCCGAAGATGTCGCCGGCGGACGATTCCTCCCCGCTCCGGGACTCATCGAGGAGCTGAAGGCACCTGAAGGCGAGGGGCTCCGTTTCGATGCAGGCTACCAAAGCGGTGACGAGGTCCTGCCTTACTACGACAGCCTGATCGGCAAGCTCATCGCCTACGGCCCGGACCGCGAGACCGCGCTGGCCAGGCTGGAACAGGGACTCCAGGAACTGCTCGTCCGCGGCGTCCCCACCACCGTCCCCGCCTCGCTGGCAGTCATCCGGCACGAGGACTTCAAATCGGCTCAGTTCACCACCCGCTGGTTGGAAGAGAAGGTCGACTTCTCGGAGGAACCGGAAGAAGAAGAACCACTGGCCCGCAACGAGGTTGAGGTGGGCGGCCGGTTCTACATCATTCCGCAGTTCTCCGACCGCCCGGGAGCTTTCGCGGGCGCCACGGCTGCGTACCCCGCCGCTCCCGCCGAGGAAGCGTCGGCCGGGCAGCGGACACGCAGCACCCGGGCCCGCGGCAAGGGCAAGGCCAGTGACGGCAGCGTCAAGGCCCCCATGCAGGGAACCATCATCAAGGTCAACGTCGAAGAAGGCCAGATGGTAGCCCCGGGCGATGTCCTCTTCGTCCTTGAGGCGATGAAGATGGAGAACCCCATCCAGGCGCCGGCGGCCGGCATCGTAGGACCCATCCACGCAGTGGTCGGCGATTCCATGGCCGCAGGAACCCTGCTTACCCAGCTCGTCCTGGAAGGTGCAGCCTGATGAAGCCCTTCCGTTCAATCCTCTTTGTCCCCGGCCACAAGCGAAGCTGGATCGACAAAGCACTGGCCTCTGAAGCCGACGCCATCATCATCGACCTCGAGGACTCCGTTCCGGAAGCGGACAAGGCCTTGGCGCGGGCCAACGCCAAGGACGCCCTGGACGCCCACAGCAGTGACAAGGGAATCCTGATCCGTCCGAACGCCCTGGACACCGTGCACTTCGGCAAGGACATCGCGGAAACCACGCACGCCAGGCTGACCGGTTTCCTGCTGCCGAAGCTCTTCTCGCGGGATGATGTGGTCCGCTTCGACGCCCTGGTATCCGCCGGCGAGATCCTGAATGACGTGCCCAAGGGGACCGTGGAACTGATTCCTTCGCTGGAAACGGCTGCCTCCATCAACAAGGTGGACGAGATCCTCGCCGGCCCACGGGTGGGTGGAGTCATGGCAGCGGCCGCGAAGGACGCGGACGTCTCCCGCGAGGTGGGCTTCGCGTGGACGGCCGAAGGGATCGAAACCCTGTACCTCCGCAGCAAAGTGGTGGTCGCGGCGCGTTCTGCCGGGCTCCGCAGCATCGTCCTGGGCCTCTGGCAGGAAGTCCACAACCTTGAGGGGCTGAAGGCCTTCGCCTCTGCCAACCACGGGCTCGGCTACACGGGGCAGGTGTTGATCCATCCTTCGCACGCGCCCGTGGCCAACGAATCGTACGGACTCTCCGACTCCATGCGGGGCTACTACCAAGGCCTTGTGGAGGCATTCGAGGAAGGCCAGCGCCAGGGACACGGGGCTGTTTCCTACCGCGGCGACCACATCGACCTCGCCCACGCCAACCACGCCCGCCAGGCACTCGCCTTCGCGGGCAGCAACTAAGCACCAACTGGCCACCAGGCCCGATAACTTACAGGAGACACACCATGGCCGGAATGTACTACGAAGACTTCCAGGTAGGCGAAGTAATCCGCCACGAAGTCACGCGGACCGTCACCGAGACGGATAACCTGCTCATCACCACGCTGACCATGAACGTGCAGCCGTTGCACCTGGACGCTGAGTTCGCGGCCAAGAGCATGTACGGCAGGCAGATCGTCAACAGCATCTTTACGTTGGGCGTTGTCACCGGCGTGCCCGTCCAGGACACCACCCTCGGGACCACCCTGGGCAACCTCGGCTTCCGCGACATCGAGTTCCCCAAGCCGGTCTTCTTCGGCGACACCTTGCGTGTGGAGACGGAAGCTTTGGACAAGCGGGTCTCCAACTCACGGCCGGAAACCGGAATCGTGGGTATCGAGCACCGCGGGTACAACCAGAACAACGAGCTCGTGTGCGTCGTCCGCCGCACTGCGCTCATGAAGCGGCGCGAGACGGCTCCGGTAGAAGCAGTCGCCAGCGCATAGTCTCTCGGGGCGCCTGGTGGGGCGCCCCGAGGATCCACCAAGAGATTCGGGCCGGTCAGCAGTTGCTGACCGGCCCGAATCATGCGATTTACGACGGCGGCACCGCGGGCTAGTTGGTCTTGTCCACACGGGCGTCGGCGTCGGGAACGTTGAGTTCACGAAGGGCGAGCTTGGTGTAAACGGCCACGATCTCGTCGAGTGACATCCGCCCCCCCGGCTTGAACCAGCCGGCAATGTGGGTTGCCTGGGCAACGATGCTGTAGACGTGGATCCGGGGATCGATGACCTCGGCGAGGCCGGCACGGCCTGCTTCTTCGATGAGGTCCTGAAGGAACTGTTCGTATTCGGTGCGCTTGGCGATCACCACGTTGCGGGCGTCGTCGGAAAGGGAACGGAGCTCGGCGTTGCCGATGAAGACTTCCTGGGCGCGCTCGGCGTGGAACTTCAGGTGGGCGGTCAGTGCTGCCTGCAGCTTGTCCACAGCGTCGCCGTCGATCTCGATAGCTTTGCGGGCGCTGTCCAGGAGGTCATCGATGATGCCGCCCATGATTTGCAGCAGCAGGTTTTCCTTGCTGTCGATGTGGTTGTACAGGCTCCCCACCATGAGGCCGACGGCCGAGGCGACCTGCCTCAGGCTGGTTCCGTCGTAGCCGCGTTCGAAGAACAGCTTTGCTGCTTCTTCGCGGATGGCCTGCGCGGTTCCGCGCTCAGTCGTTGCAACCATGTGGCGCCACCTATCGTCGTTTTCGCTTGCTCAAAGTTTAACGCACGGACACTTGTTTGCCTGTGATGCGTTGGCCCCGGAGGAGGCGCGCACAGCAAGCAAACAAGTGTCCTTCGACGGCGGAACGCTGGTGGCGTCCGGCGGCTGTCTTCAGATTTTCCTGGGTTTGCCCGACTCAGTACGACCGGGGGAGCCCCAGATGCTGCTCTCCGATATAGTTCCGGATCATGTCATCGGTCAGAGGGGCAAAGGTGTAGAGGCGCGCATCGCGGAAGTAGCGCTGCATGGGCAATTGCCGCAGGAATCCCCATCCGCCCATGGCCCGCATTCCGACGTCAGTGACGGTGGTGGCTGCGTCGGCTGCGGCCAGCTTCGCCATCGCCGAAAGGGTTTCATCGGCGCCGGCCAATTCGTCCGAAGCCAGGGCGGCTTTTTCGAGCAGGAGCCTGGCGCTCTCCACTTTGACGCTGCTGTCTACCAGCTTGTGTTGCAGGGCCTGAAAGGCACCAATGGGGCGACCGAAGGCATGGCGTTCCTTCACGTAGCCCACGATGTAATCCAAGGCTCCCCGCGCGATTCCCAAGGCAACAGCGGCTCCGTTCAAGCGCTCGCCATTGAGGGTTCCCAGGACGTGGCGGAAGCCCTTGTCTACGTGGCCGAGGACCAGTTCGGCAGGGACACGCACATCCGTGAACTGGATGTCGCATTGTTCCAAGGCGCGGATGCCCATGGTGTCGATGGACTGGGTCTCGATTCCGGGCGTGCTGCGCGGAACGATGAACATGGTGATTCCATCAATGGAGGAGCGCTGTATCCCGCTGGTGCGTGCGAGCACGATCAGATAGTCGGCATCGGATGCTCCGCCGATCCACTTCTTGGCGCCGTTGATCACGAAGGACCCGTCCGGCTGCTGCACGGCCTTGGTGGTCATGGCCCGGGCCACGTCCGTTCCGCCGGCAGGCTCGCTGAGGGCGAAGGACATCTTGGCATCGCCGGCGAAGAGCGGTGCCAGGAAGCGTTCCTGCTGCTCAGGGGTGCCAAAGGAATGCAGCAATTCCACACCCATGTACTGGACTACGAAGCTCACGCCCATGGAGGTAGCGCGGGCACCGAGTTCCTCGAGGACGATCGTTTGGCTGCGGTGTTTGGCCTTGGCGCCGCCGATCCGCGACTCAAGCTGGACGAATCCGGCCTTGGCGAGTGCCCGGAACAACTCGACGTCGTAGGTTTCGTCCTCGTCATGGGCGATCAGGCTTTCCTCGGTCACGTGTTCCTCGAGGAAGCTGACAAGGCGGGCCCGCAGCTCTTCAGGGGATTTGTGCTTGTCGCTCTCGACCCGGGAAGACGCCTGGTGTTCTGTGGTGATGCTCATGGAAGTGTCCTTGCTGTGGTGCTCTTGCCGCAGGAATCAGCGGCGCTTGATCAGGAAGCTGCTGGAGAAGGTCATGACAGTGCTGCCGTCCTGCTTCAGCACCGTGTAGTCGATAGTCCAGAGGCCCGAGCCGGGCTTGCTGGTCTCGCGTGCCTCGCTGACGATTGCCTCGACGTGGATGGTGTCGCCGATCAAGACGGGCTGGACCGCGCGGACAGCGTCCAGGCCAAGCCACGCGATGACATTGGTGAAGTACCCGGTCTGCGTCATGAGGCCCAGGCCCAAGGAGAGAGTGAGCGGACCATGACCGATCCTCTGCCCGAAGGGGGTCCGGGAGGCATACTCCTCATCGAGGTGGAGGGATACCCAGTCGCCGGTCAGTCCGGCCCACTGAACCAGATGGGCTTCGGAAATAGTGATTCCCGGACTCTTCAGCCGATCGCCCGTGACCAGGTCGTCCCAGAAATGGTCCGGGCGTCCCTTGACGAGTCTTTCCTGTACCTGCTCGCTCATCTGCTCTCCCTTAGGCATCGACGACGGGAGTCCAGCAACGTTCGCCGCTGAACCTTCACTACCAAGCACTACCAAGCATAGACTAACGGGCGTTCGTACGGAATGCTTCGCGGCTTCCCGAAATTCGCTCTTGCGTGCGACTCAGGTCACACCTACACTAAAAACGAACGCTTGTTCTTACCGGAAATCCTCTCAGGCAGGTGCCCGGCTTAAAGTTGGCTTATCAACAACGCAAGGAAGTTCCAATGTCGGAATTAGCTAATCCTGTTCAGTCCGCGCCTGCCGCAGGCGATGCAGCAACCCTTGATCCCAAGACGTCACGCCGGGCCGTCGTTAGCGGCACTTTCGGAACAGCGCTGGAGTGGTTCGACTTCGCCGTTTACGGCACACTGTCCGCGACCCTCTTCCCCCAGCTGTTCTTCCCCAGCTTCGATACGAACACCGCCATTCTGGCTTCATTCGCCACGTTCGGTGCGGGCATGGTGGCCCGTCCCCTCGGTGGCATCGTCTTCGGCGCCCTGGGCGACAAGATCGGCCGTCGGAACGTCCTCATGTTCACCTTGGTCCTGATGGGAGCATCGTCCATACTCATTGGCCTGCTGCCCACCTACGCGGTTGCAGGCATCATTGCACCGACCCTGCTGGTGTTCCTCCGCTTCATGCAAGGCTTCGCCCTCGGCGGCGAGGCGACAGGCGTCCAGGTTCTCGTCGTCGAGCATGCGCCAACAGCGCACCGCGGACTGTACGGCGGAATCCTGGCCACAGGTTCCCCCCTTGCGCAAACCTTTGCTTCCCTCACGCTGACCGGTCTGGCTATGTTCCTCTCCAAGGAAGACTTCGCCTCCTGGGGCTGGCGCGTTCCGTTCCTCATGGGTGTCCTGCTGCTGGTTGTAGGCGTTTTCATCCGCCGTCGCATCGAGGAAACGCCGGCCTTCAAGGAAAACCAGAAAAAGGCAGCCGAATCAGCTGTTCCGCAGGAGCGAGCGCTGGCCGTCATTGCAAAGAAGCCCGGCACGGTCATCAAGCTCGTTCTTTCTTGGGCTGCTTCCGCAGGCCTGTTCTGGATCAGCGTCACCTACGCCGTGAACTACCTGACCAAGGAACTCGGCTACGACAACTCCATTACTTTCGGTCTGCTGCTCATGGCCAACCTGGTCTCCATTCCGGCCGCAGTGCTGGGCGGACGCCTGAGTGACCGGATCGGACGGAAGAAGACCTTCCTGCTCGGACTCACCATGCAGGGCATTGCCGCGGGCACCATGTTCCCGATCATGAACTCCATAAATTTCCCGGCCAGCGCTGCCATCATTGCGCTCGCACTGTGCGGTATTCAGGTCACGGCAGGCACGCAGGCCGCCTTCTTCTCCGAGGCCCTGCCGACGTCCATGCGTTACACAGGCTCCGCACTTGGGATGACCATGGCCGGCCTGATCTTCGGTGCCCCGATCCCCTTTGTCGCCGCCTGGATCTTCCAGAACACCGAAAACGGCACCCTGGCCCTCACCTGTATCGGACTGGGCCTGGTGATCCTGTCCATGATCGCCACCATGCTGCTCCCGGAGCGCTACAAGCGGTCCCTTCACGAAGAGCACTAATTCCGCCCAAGAGGACCTTCGGGGCCGTGGACTTGCCCAGGCAGGCCGGCTCCGGAGGTCCTTTTGCTTTAGGACCCTTCCCTCAACCGGGCCTCTCCCTCCGCGTAAGCGTCCAACAGCTTCCGGGCATAGGCGCCGTCCGCACCTTCCTCGTCCAAGGCCGACTGCATGCCTTCGAGCTTCTGCTCACCGGCGGGGAAGGGCGGCAGCAGGGGAGTGTTGGGATCCGTCAGCACTTCCAGCACGGCCGGCCTGTCCGCTGCCAGGACTTCGTCCCACGCGGCGCCAAGCTGTGTGGGGTCGTCCACAGAGACACCCTTCAGGCCAAGCAACTCCGCATATGCGGCGAACGGGAAGTCCGGGAGCTCCTGGCTGTCGTTGAAGCGGGGTTCGGTTTCCGTTTCGCGCTGCTCCCACGAAACCTCGGCGAGATCCCGGTTGTTGAAGACGCACACCACAAAACGGGGATCCGCCCAGTCCCGCCAGCGGTGCGCCACGGTGATCAGCTCAGCAACGCCCAGCATCTGCATGCCGCCGTCACCCGCCAATGCCACCAGGGGCCGGTCCGGGTGGGCGAGCTTCGCAGCCAAGCCGTAGGGGATGGCGCAACCCATGCTGGCGAGGGTTCCGGAAAGGTGCGCCGGGACTCCCTGCGGGAGGGTCAGCTGGCGCGCGTACCAGTAAACGCAACTTCCGACGTCGACGCTTACTTGTGCGTTCTCCGGGAGCCGGCCGTTCAACTCGCGGACCACCAGCTCCGGGTTGACCGGGCTCGCGGCAATCCCGGCGCGTTCCGCCGACAACTTCCGCCAGGCGCGGACTTGGTCTTCGACGTCGGCACGCCACCGGGCGCGTTCGGCCTCCTTTTCGTGCCCCCTGGCAGCCAACCGGGAAGCGAGCTGTTGGAGTGTCTCGGCGGCGTCGCCTGCCAAGCCGACTTCGACGGGGTAGCGGTTGGCGATCTTCCGCCCGTCAATGTCGATCTGCACCGCTCTGGCCTGCCCGGGCTTGGGGTAGAACTCCGTCCAGGGATCGTTGGATCCGACGATCAGCAGGGTGTCGCAGTTTTCCAGGAGATGGCCGCTCGCCGTGGTCCCGAGGTGCCCCATGGTGCCCGTGGCAAAGGGGAGCGTTTCGTCCATATAGGGCTTGCCGAGAAGGCTGGTGGTAATGCCGGCATTCAGTTGTTCCGCCAGTTCCACCACCTCCTTCTGTGCCTTGCGGGCGCCCTGGCCCACCAGGAACGCCACCCGTTCGCCTTGTGCGAGGATCTCCGCTGCGGCATCAAGGTCCTCGTCCCGCGGCACTACCCGGGCCGGGCGCCAAACGGGGGCAGTGACCACAATGCCGTGCTCGGGTTCGAGCTCCGGGGCTTCGGCTGTTTGGAGGTCGTGAGGAACGATCACCACGCAGGGAGTCCGCGTTTCCAAGGCGGTGCGGAACGCCCTGTCGATCAGCATGGGGACTTGTTCGGGGGAGCTGGCCAGCTGGGCAAACTGAGCGGCGACATCCTTGAACAGGGTCAGGAGATCGATCTCCTGCATGTACGCAGAACCCAGGACCGTGCGGCTTTGCTGCCCGATGATCGCGACCACCGGCACGCCGTCCATCTTTGCGTCATAGAGGCCGTTCAGCAGGTGAACTGCGCCGGGGCCCTGGGTGGAAGTGACCACACCCACCCCGCCGGTGTATTTGCCGTGGCCCACCGCCATGAAGGCCGCAGCTTCCTCGTGCCGGGCCTGGACGAATTCCACCTCGCCCTCGGAGCGGCGGAGTGCTCCCATGAAGCCGTTGATGCCGTCCCCGCTGTAGCCGAACACCCTGTCCACGCCCCAGGCCTTGAGGCGTTCCACGATCAGATCCGAAACCGTTCGCTGAGTCATGAGGCTATGGTAAGCATACTTATTGATTTGGCGGGAGGGCCCCCAGGTGCCACCCGTCCCGGGCGGCGTCACCCCTCCCGGGGCGCGTCCCCCGAGGACCCACGCACCTGCAAACGGGACGGCACCTGATGCAGGCGGGCCGGAAGATCGGGCGTCGTCAGCCGTTCGAGGATGAACTTTCCGGCCTCGACGCCCACCGCGAGGTTGCCGTTGTCCACGGAGGTCAGCGAAAGATGGCGGATCTTGGCGAGGTAGGTGTTGTCGTAGCCAACCAGTGAGAGGTCCCCGGGTACAGCCAACCCTTGGTCATCCGCGGCCGATAATGCGCCGATGCAGGCGATGTCGTTGTACGCGAAAATCGCGGTAGGGCGTCCCGGCCTCGAAAGCAGGCGGGTTGCGGCCGCGTAGGCCGACTCCTCGCTTACCCCGCCGGACACGACCACCGGTTCCAGTCCGGCGTCGAGCATTGAGCGCTCGAACGATTCCCGCCGCAGCCTGCCAACGATGCCGGGCCCTTGCAGGTGCGCGATTCTCCGGTGACCCAAGTGCAAAAGGTGCTCGGTGGCTTGCCGGGCGCCGGCGTCGTCGTCATTGACCACAATGTCCACCCCGGGAAGTTCAGGTTCGCGCGTGCCGGCCAGTACCACCGGAATGTTCCGCGAGGCAGCTTCGATCGCGGCGGACTCGAGGGTTGTACCCACCACCACCAGGCCATCGATGCGCTGTTCCAGCAGCGTCTCCACGGAGCTCCGGCCTACGCGGTTATCCGTGTACGAGTCGGCCAGGACCGGAGAAACCCCTGCGGCGTGCAGCGATGCCGTGAGCCCTTCCAGCAACTCCACGAACCATGGATTCCGGATGTCGTTGAGCATCACGCCAACAGTTCCGCTGCGCGGCCCGGACAAGCGCTGGGCCAGGCGGTTGGGCCGGTAACCCAGTTGCTCCATGGCTTCCAGGACAGCACGACGGCGGCTCTCGCTCACGTTAGCGGAGCCTTGGAGGACCAGCGACACCAGGGACTTGGAAACGCCGGCAGCACTCGCCACATCACGGATGGTGGGTTTTGGTGCCGCCACTTTGGGCGCGTCAGTCACGGTGCTGCTTCCTCTCGGTCCGGCGGAATCGGCTCGATCTTCAAGCTTAGGGGTTGACGAGACCCTGTTCCTCACTCCAATATGGACCGGTCCAAGTAAATTCCAAAGAGTCAATGAGGATCTTGTATGAGTGCACCGAATTCGCGGCAGTTGGTCGCCGGGATGGTAGGCGGGGGGCCGGGGGCCGACATCGGCAAGACCCACCGCTACGCCATGCGGCTGGACGGCCACTACGATCTGCGGGCCGGGATCTTCGGCCGTGACCGGAGCAATTCCCGGCAGGTCGCCGTCGAACTTGGCGTGGCCGCGGACCGCAACTACGCTGACGTCGCGGAGATGGCAGCCGCTGAGGCGGCCCGCGAAGACGGCGTGGATGTGGTGGTGATCGCTACGCCCAACGACAGCCACTTCCAGCTCGCCAAAGCCTTCCTGGACAAGGGCATCTCAGTGGTGTGCGAGAAGCCGTTGACCCAGGACTCCGCCACGGCTGCGGAGCTCGTCCGGGTCGCGGACCAAAACCATGCAATCCTCGCGGTCCCGCACTGCTACTCCGCCTACGCCATGGTCCGCCAGGCCGCGCGGATGGTCCGCAAGGGCGAGCTGGGCGCCATCCGGTTTGTCGACGTCGAACACGCCTCCGGCTGGGCGGCGACGCCGCTCGAAGAACTCGGCCACAAGCAGGCCGGCTGGCGCACCAACCCGGACATCGCCGGTTTCCCGAGCGTGGTGGGCGACCTGGGTACGCATGCCTTCCACCTCCTGCGCTACATCACGGGCCTCGAAGCCGAGCGCCTGTCCGGGCGGCTGCAAACGTTCGTGCCCAACCGTCGCGTCTTCGACAACGCCACCGTGGAACTCGAGCTGACCGGCAACGTCCCCGCACGGCTGTGGGCCAGCATGGCTGCCACCGGCCACAACCACGGCCTCCGCATCCGCGTTTACGGCGAAAAGGGCAGCCTCGAGTGGCTGCACGAGGATCCGCACCACCTCAAGGTGCAGGACCTCGCTGGTGCCACCACCATCCTCACTCACGGTCTCAGCACACTGCACGACGACGCGTCCCGGCTCACCCGGGTGGGCCTCGGCCATCCGGAAGGCTTCCTTGAGGCCTTCGCCAACTTCTACTCAGACCTCGCCGAGTCCCTGCGCGCCCGCCGTGACTCCACGCCACTCCCGGAGCGTGATCTCTCCTTCCCGACCGGCATTGACGGCCTGGTCGGTGTCCAGTTCGTTGAGGCCGTCGCCGCCTCCCACAACGACGATTCCGCGTGGAAAGTCCCCGCGTTCGCCCTCGAGAAAGCAGTTGCCTGACATGCCCCGTTTCGCCCTTCTGGGAGCCGGCTTCATCGGTTCGGTCCATGCCGCCAACCTGGCCGCCCACCCCGGCATCGATTTCCGCCTGGTGTACGACGTTGACCAGCAGCGGGCGGAGGCACTCGCCGTCGCGCACGGAGCCGTAGCCGCGACCTCGCTTGAGGAAGTCATCGACCCATCCCGGATCGATGCTGTCTTTATCGCCTCCTCCACCGATACGCACGCTGAACACCTGCGCCGGGCTGCCGCCGTCGGAATTGCCGCTTTGTGTGAGAAGCCCATCGACCTGGACCTTGACCGCGCCCGGGAAACCGCGGCGTTCGCGCAGCAGAGCGGCGTGGCCGTGATGGTGGACTTCAACCGCCGCTTCGATCGCGACTATGCCGAACTCAAGCGCGTGGTGGACTTGGGGGAGATCGGCAAGGTGGAGCTCATCCAGCTCACCTCCCGCGGACCGTCCATGCCGCCGCTGTCCTACGTGGCCGTCTCCGGCGGCCAGATGCGCGACCAGACCGTCCACTTCTTCGACCTCGCGCGGTGGCTTTCAGGCTTGGATCCGGTGGAAGTCTTCGCAACGGGTTCGGCTCTGGCTGAGCCGGGAATCGCGCAGTACGACGACGTCGATACCTCCGCGGTCACGTTGCGGCTCCCCGGAGGGGCCTTGGTCCAGATCGATTCCGTGCGCCGCACCGGTTACGGGTACGACGAGCGGATCGAGATCATGGGCTCCGAGGGAATGGTGGAAGCCCGCCGGCACCGCAACGGCGCAGTCTCCCGGTACTCCGGTGCGTCCGTGGTGGACGATGGCCTCCACCCCGGCTGGTTCGAACGCGTCCAACCGACGTATGCCGCAGCGTTGGCGGCGTTCGTGTCCTCCCTCGAAGGCGGTGCCGCCCCGATCCCGACCCTGGACGACGGACTGAAAGCCCAAGCCATCGCCGAGGCCGCCACGCTCTCCCTGCGCTCCGGCCGCATGGAACCCATCAAGTACTAACCCAACTAGGTCGCATTTGTGCGCGTTTTGACGGCTCAGAACGCGCACAAATGCGACCCAGTTGGGAGGGGTGGGGGCAGGGTTAGGCGAACGCGGCGCGGAAGGCCGACAGTGCTGCGTCGCCTGCCTCGACTCCCTGGCCGCCGATCGCACCCGCCTCCATGCCGATCACTCCCGCATACCCGGCGTCCCGTAGTGCCTTGGCGATGGCCGGGTAGTTGATTTCTCCTGTCCCGGGCTCGAATCGACCGGGAACGTCCGCCACCTGGATCTCCCCGATGTCCGGCCCGGCCGCACGGACCAGTTCGATCAGGTTCCCTTCGCCGATCTGTGCGTGGTAGAGATCCAGCATCATCTTCACGTTCGGATGGTCCACTGCCCGCACCAACGCAAGGGTGTCCTTTGCCCGCGCCAACGGGATACCCGGGTGGTCAAGGGTCGTGTTGAGGTTCTCCAAGGCGAACGTGATGCCATGCTGTTCGCCCAAGGCGCCGAGCTTCTCCAACGTGCGGAGCCCGGTCAGCCACATTTCTCCCGTGGACCGGTGGGTGGGCCGGACGGCACGTCCACCTTCGCCCAGTTCCGCCGGGTGGACCACCATTCGTTCCACCCCCAGCTCCAATGCGGTGGGGATCAGCTTCTCTGCCGAGGCCAGCACTTCATGGGCATTTGAAGGATCGACGACGCTGCCGCCGAAGTAGCCGCTCATCGACGAGAACCGGGCTCCCGTCGCGGCGAGGGCAGGGATGTCCTGTCCACGGGTGTCCCACAGTTCCACGTCGAAGCCGTGGTCGTGGATCCTGCGCACCCGGTCGATCAGGGGCAGCTCGCCGTAGACCATCTCTGCGCAGACTGCCAGGCGGAAGCTCATGCTCCCTGCAATTCCACGAAGCCCTGCAATTCCACGGCACCTTCGGCGGCCCGCAACTCTGCAATGTCGGACACCTCAACAGGCAGGCCGGTTGCCGCGGACTTGACCGCGGCCAGCGCCACAGCCAAGGCATTCCGCGCGTCCACACCACCCGGCGCTGCCACGGCGGCAGGCGCAGTGGCCGCCGTCGTACCCTCCGGTGCATAGCCCCGCCGAACGGCGACGTCGTGCACAAAGTGCGCAAGTTCGGCCGTGTACGCGTCACGGAACAGATCGATGTTCAGCCGCGTGGTGTCCGAGGTGACCCCTGCGGCCGTAAAGCTGGTGGCGTTCGTGGCCTGCGGCGAACCCGCCGTGACCATGCCGGCGGAGCCGAAGACCTCGCCGCGGACGTCGTATCCGTAGAGGGCGTTGAAATTGGCCTCCGCCACGGCGATTGCGCCGTTGCTGTAAGTGACGGTCACGACGGCGGTATCCAGCAGGCCGTCCGGCTTCGCCTCGGGTGCCACCAAGGCATCCGCAACTGCGTGGACCTTCACGGGCACGGCGCCCGGGTTGAGCCAGTTGAGGGTGTCGAAGTCGTGGATCAGGGTCTCCAGGAAGATGGTTCCCGGTGCGATGCGTTCAGGGTTCCTGATGCCGGCCTCGGTCCCGGGGTCGCGCGTCAGCGAGCGAAGCAATTGCGGGGTCCCCACCGTGCCGCTGTCGATCAGTTTGCGTGCGGCCGCGAAGTCGCTGGAGTAGCGCCGGTTGAAGCCGAAGCGGAGTACGACGCCGGCGCTCGCCGCTGCGTCGATGGCGGCGTCGAGTTCATCCAGGGTGGCGCCGCCGGGCTTCTCGCAGAAAACGTCCTTGCCCGCGTGTGCGGCGGCCGTGATGAGGTCGGAGTGGAAGCGCATGGGTGCGGCGATGAGGACCGCATCAACGTCCGGATCCGCGAGGACATCCTGGACGTCCGTGCTGATTTTTCGAACACCCAAGGTGGAAGCGAGTTCCTGAACTGCGGGAAGAACGGGATCGGTCATTGCTTCAAGGTGTGCTGTTGGAATGCGCTTGGCAATGGACTCGGCGTGGAATTTGCCGATCCAGCCTGCGCCGATCAAGGCAACGCGTACGGGCTGGTCTGCGGCGGCGGGGTGATGGAGGTAGCTCAACGGGACTCCTATGCTTCTAGATCGTTCTAGTGGAATCATGGTGGCACAGGGACCGTCGGCTGTCTAGATCGTTCTAGTCGTTCGGCGCCGACTTTCGGGCGGCACTCTTTTTTGTTGTCCGAGTGGCCAGAAGGATATGGAGGACGGGCGCCAACAGCAGGAGGAGCATGATGCACACTGCTGCTCCTAGCCCGGTGACCAAAACCAGCCCGGTCATGAGGAGGACGTGGACATCCAGCTTCTCAAAGGTGGGGCTTGCCAGTGCAACAAGAAAAAGGGGTTTCACCGCACACGCTCCTGCACCGCAAAGGTTGTCGTTAATGGACCAGTAGGTTGCGGGGGCCGAACGTGTTGGCGTTTCGCGCCTTAGAGGTAATCCCCTGCGTGCTTGTTTGCCAGTTCCATGAGCGTGGATTGGAACGCTACTTCTGCCGGAGCGTAAACCTTGTCTTGCCGCTGCGCGAGCAGGATGCGGCGCATAGGTGCGGCGTCCCCCAGGTGGATGACCTTGACGTCGGGGTGTTGCAGGGCCACGGCGGTCCGGGGGACCATCGCCACGCCCATGCCGACGCTGACCATCGCCTGCGCCTCCTGGTAGTCATTGGCGAGGAAGCCGATGGACGGTTCAAAACCGGCGTCGTGCGCCGAGCGTTTGAGCACTTCCACAACGGGGTGCGCCTCGGCGCGGACAATCCATGATTCCTTGCTCAACTCCTCCATGCGGACTTCGTCCCGCTCAGCCAGGGGGTGACTGCGGGAGATGAGAAGGACGGTGCTTTCCTGGAAAACCTCGGTGACGCGGATCGCGTCGTCGTGAAAGCGGTTCCAAGGGTAGTCCCACAGCAGGCATAACCCCGTGACGCCCGACTGCAGGTCGGAGACGAGTTCGTCGAAGCGTGCGCTCCGGAGTGACAGTCCGATTGCGGGGTAGCGCTTCTTGAAGACCCGGATCACCAGGGGAAGGAAGGACCCGGCCAGCGTGGGAAAGGTCCCTACCGCCAGTGACCCGCGCTTGAGTCCGGCTATCTGGGCAAGATCGGCTTGGGCGGCCATCATCTGTTCAACGATCTTCCGGGCGTGACCCGCCAGGACCTGCCCCGCCTCCGTGGGGACGACGCCCCGGGAGCGGCGGTTGAGCAATGGCTGTCCGACTTCCTGCTCGAGCTTCCGGAGTTGCTGCGAGACCGCCGACGGCGTGTACATCATCAATTCCGCCGCTGACGTGATGGAGCCCTGCTCAACCACTTCCACCAGGAGGGCCAGGCGTCGGATATCAAAAAGACTTTGGGAATCATCGTTAAGCAATGCTTTACCCCTCCTCAGGATTGGTTCATTCTATGCATTCACGGGGTTGATCCCGGCACTTCAGTACCGATTCTGACGAAAGAGGGGGGTTCCATGCCGGCGTTCTGTGCTTTGCTGCCAGTGAATGAAGCACTGCTACATCCCCATCAAGAAGTCCAACATTGTCTTCATTTGTGATCTGGCTCATTCTCGAAATATCCCCTCAACACCCGGGGCGTCGAGAAGCAAGGAATAGACCATGAAGATCCAAGCAGAATGGATGCGCGGCGGCACCAGTAAGTGCTGGGTGTTTGAATCAGCACAGCTGGAGAAGACCCAAGCAAGCCCGGATGTCTTGCTTCCGCGCCTCTTCGGCAGTCCGGACCACCGCCAGATTGATGGCGTGGGCGGAGCTACCTCCACAACCAGCAAGGCGATGATCCTGCACAGGCCGCAGGCCGGCGATGTAGATGTCGAGTTCACTTTTGCCCAGGTAGGCATCGAGGAAGCGGCGGTGGACTGGGGCAGCAACTGCGGCAACTGCTCGGCCGTGGTTGGCCTGTACGCGATCGAGAAAGGCTGGGTGGTTCCACGCGGTGACGTCACCCGAATCGTCACCCGCAATACGAACACCGGGCAGATCATCATCCAACGGATAGCCACCCCGGATGCCGGCCTTCCTGCCGAGCCCCTGGCGGAAATGCCCGGAGTGCCGTTCCCCGGACACCAGGTGGGGCTTGGATTCCTGGATCCCGCAGGCAAGACCACCGGCCGCCTCCTCCCGTCCGGCGCGGCGATTGATGCCCTGACGGTGGGCGGCACCACGTGGAACGTCTCGATGGTGGATGCCGGCGCTCCGGTGGTGATCATCAGGGCCGAAGACCTTGGCCTGGATCCGGAGGCGTACGAATCCTGGTTCGGCGGCGTCGAGCTGCTGCTGCAAACCTTGGAACGGATCCGTCGCCAGGCAGCCGTGCGCATGGGCCTGGCCGCAACGGCCGGCGCGGCGGCCAGGGCCATTCCGAAGGTCGCCATCGTCGCTCCTCCGCCGTCCACCGATCAAGGGAGTGACGCCGGCATCATGATGCTGTCCATGGGTAAGCCCCACCCCGCGCTGGCGATTACAGGAAGCATTGCGCTCACGCTCGCAGCCAGGACGCCAGGCACGGTAATGCATCGGTTCCTGGGAGGTTTCGCATCGCCGACGCTCCGGTTGCGCACTCCGGCGGGCGTCATCGAAACATGGAGCGAGGAACGGGACGGTTCCCTGCTCGTCGGCGTGGACCGGACGGCCCGCACCATTGCCTCCACCACCATCCATCTCCCCGAAACCCTCGATATCAAGGCACCCGAGGCAGGGGCTTCCCTTGCCGGCGCTACTCGATGACGAGGCCGCTGCTCAATGAAGAGAGAGCCATCATGACCACAAAGATTGCAGAAAAGACCACCCCAACCCCCGCGTCGCAGGACCAAACTGCGCCACCCAAGCGTCGTCGTCGTATTCTTCTGGTGACGGCAGCCGTCATCGCCCTTCTGGGCATGGCCGCCCTCCTGTTCGGGGGTGTCCCGGGCACCTCTTCGGCCGCCTCGGATACGGAGCCGACCATGACCATCACCCAGATCATTCCCTTGGTCATCCTCGTCGTGATGTTCGTCGTTGCCACCAAGTGGCCGCTCAACATCGGCGTCATGGGCCTGGTTGCCTCGTTCGGCGTGGGCTACTTCGTCCTTGGCATGACGGACAAGCAGATCCTGGAGGAATTTCCCGCCAGCATCGTCCTGACCATCATTGGTGTCACCTACTTCTTCAGCATGGCGCAACGCAACGGGTCCATCGACATCATTGTGCAGAGCTGTGTCCGTCTTGTCCGCGGCAAGACCATGATGCTTCCGTGGGTGTTCTTCCTGATGGCCGCTGCCCTGACGGCGCTGGGAACCTTCTCTCCTGCAGCAGTAGCACTCCTGGCCCCGGCTGCCCTCGGCCTCGCCTACGAGTCCCGCCTCCACCCCGTCCTGATGGGGGCCTTCGTCATCAATGGTGCCCACGCCGGCGGTTTCTCGCCGCTATCCGTGGCCGGCGTGCTGGTCCACGACATCGCCAACAAGAACGGTTTCCCCATCGACCAGGGTGCGCTCTTCCTGGCCAGCTTCGCCCTTAACTTCATCCTGTCCGCGCTGACGATCGTGCTGTTTGCGCTCCTCGGCAAGCTCCGGGACAAGCATTCCAACGAATACACCGCCCTGGACACTCCGCGCATCGGACGGCCCACGGGGCAGCAGTTCTTCACGCTGGCCCTGATCGTCGCCATCCTCGTTTGCACCTTGGGCTTCCACATGCCGATCGGGTTCGTGGCCCTGTCCGCAGGCCTGCTGCTGGCGTTCGTCAACATCAAGGAACACCAGACCTTCATCGGTGGCGTCTCGTGGTCCACCGTCCTGCTGGTCGCCGGCATGATCACCTACGTCTCCTTGCTCCAGCACGTCGGCGTGATCGATACGCTGGCCGAGATGGCCCTGGCTCTTGGAGCGCCCCTGCTGATTGCCCTGGTTCTTTGCTACGTCATTGGCGTCGGCTCGGCGTTCGCATCGTCCACCGCCCTGTTGACCGCATTTATCCCCATGGCGGGCCCGCTGCTGGCTACCAGTTCCCTCAGTGCGTCGGGTACGGTGGCGGCCCTTGCCATCGCTGCAACCGTTGTGGATGTATCGCCCTTCTCCACTGACGGAGCCCTGGTGGTGGCGAACGCCCGGGAAGCAGACCGCCAGCGCGTCTACCGCCAGCTGATGATGTACGCCGGCGGAGTTGTCCTCGCCGCTCCGGCCCTCGCTTGGGCGCTGCTGGTTCCCACGGGAATCATGTAGCAGCCACAGCCCGCCGGACCTCCGTCCGGCAGGTGCCAAGGGGACCTGCGTTCCCACGCAACAGGAAACCCGACGGTCGGGTGCAGGTCCATCATCGGCACAAAACGAAGGCAAGGCGACCCCTGGTCGCCTTGCCTTCGTTTTGCCCTGAGACCCGCCCGGCGCTCCCTCCCTCTGGTCCCGGCCAGGAACACAGAATCCTGCCCCTCAAGTGCCGTCCGGAGGCAGCGCCAAAATATTGCTCAGAACCCAGCGTCACGATCCCGCGAAGGTGCACACATAACCAGTGCCCTAGTCGTTGAACCGCGTGCTGCGCCGTCGCCCTTTTCGGCCCATGCCGCGTGATCAACGCTGAGTTAGCAGTGAGGGATGTGGCGGGTTCTGGGGCCCGCCCGGGGCGCCGTCACTGCGTATAACCGGGCTAGTGCGGTCGGTCGTCTGAGTCGCGGCCGGCCGCACGTCTATCCTTGAACGCAGACCTGCGGGTTGAGTCTTAGATCGTTCTATAGACTGGCTCTCCGAGCAGAGGAGGGCCATGACCGGCAAGCGGCCAACGTTGATGGACGTCGCGGAAGCGGCGGGTGTCTCCCGCGCCCTCGTATCCATCGTCATGCGGGACGCCCCCGGTGCATCCGAAGCCACGCGGCGCAAAGTCCAGGAAGCAGCCCGGCTGCTGGGCTACCGCCCGGATAGCCGCGCCCGCCTCCTGCGGAGCAGCCGTACCAGGCTCCTGGGGGTGACGTTTTCAACCTCGCACGCCTTCCACGCCGAAATCGTGGACGCGGCGTACGCGGCGGCGGGTCAGCGTGGCTACGAGCTTGCCCTGAGTGCCGTTACCCGGGACCGGACGGAAAATCACGCTGTTGAGGCGCTTGTGGACTTGGGCTGCGAAGCCTTGATCATGATCTCGCCCACCCTGGATGAACAGGAACTTGCCGGGTTTGCCGCGCGGCTTCCCGTGGTCAGCCTCCTCCGTGACGACGTAGGGGAGTCCCTCGACTCAGTCAGCAGTGACGACCGCGAGGGAATCCGCATCGCCCTGGGGCACCTCACCTCGCTGGGCCACACGCGAATCGCCCACGTCGACGGCGGCAGCATGGTGAGCGGTCCGCAGCGCCGGGAGGCCTACCTTGCCGAAATGGCCGGGCTGGGCCTGGAACCAAGGGTGATTCCGGGCGGTCCCACCGAAGAGGACGGAATACGGGCCGGACGCGAACTGCAGGACAATCTGCCCACCGCCGTGCTCGCGTTCAATGACCGCTGCGCACTGGGGATCCTGGAAAGCCTCCGCGCATCCGGACTCCGCGTTCCGCAGGATGTTTCCGTGCTGGGCTATGACGACAGCCAGTTCGCCCGTTTGAGCTACATCCGGTTGTCCTCGATCAGCCAGGACGCGCCGCTCCTGGCGAGTGCCGCCGTCGACCGTGCCATCCAGCGCTTGGAAAGTACGACGCCGGCCGCCCACCTTGTCCGGATCCCTCACCTGGTGGTTCGCGGCACCACCGGGCCCGCGCCAAGCGGCGGGACCCGCTAGCGCGCTACCCCTGGTTGTGCGGCAGCTGGGCTAAGCGTCCGACGGCGGGGTCTCGCCGTCGTCTCCTGCCTCGCCGCCTTCAGCGGGGTCCTGGGTGTGTGCGCCTTCGTCCTCGGGCTGCCAGCCTTCGGGCTGTCCTTCGGCCGGTGCGTCGGTGTGGTGGCGGGGCTGCTGTTCTTCGGGCGTATCGGTCGGGTTCACGGGGGGCTCCTTCGATCGGACCAAATCAGGCACAAGAAATTTATAAGTGTCCTTAGTATACGCCCGGGGTGGTGGGTGGCTTAGGCTGTGAAGATGCCAAAGCGATCCAATCCGGCGGTGCGAATCGCCCAGAAAACTGCCCATAATGCGGTGTTCGACGCCGAAGGCAACACCAAGCCCGGCGTGCATAACGTGCTGCTAAAAGCCGTCGAAGTGCAACGGCCCCTGGTCCTGGCCAACCTGCGGCGGATGCAGCGCCGGCACCCGAACGCCACACCAGTGCAGCTTGCCGCGAAACTGGAGCGCGACTACCTGACCGCCGTCTCCGGCGGGGGAGCAGGGGTAGGTGCCATCGCCGTCGTACCGGGCCTGGGAACCGCGGCGTCGCTGGGTCTTTCGGCGCTCGCGACCGTTGGATTCCTGGAAACCACGGCGCTGTACGCGTCCTCGCTGGCTGAACTGCACGGTATCCGGCTGACCGATCCGGAACGCGCCCGGACCATGGTCATGGCCATCATGCTGGGCGAAGAAGGCACGTCGCTGCTGGGCGCGTTGAGCGGCCAGTCCCTCGGCCGGAGCAAGGGCGTGACCAATGCGTGGGGGACCACGCTGACAAAGAAGATCCCCGGCAGCGGCTTCGGCGTGATCAGGGACGCCATCCAGCGTGCGTTCCTCAAGAACCTCATCAAGCGGCAAGGTACTGCCTTCCTGGGCAGGGCCCTTCCGTTCGGTGTCGGCGCAGTAGTGGGCGGTGCCGGCAACCTCATGATGGGACGGGCGGTTGTCGCAACGGCCAAGGACGCTTTCGGTGCCTTGCCGGACACGATCCCGGGCGAGCTGCTCGCCAAACCCGAAGCGCCTGCCCTGGAAAACGCTCCTGTCCTGGAAAACGCTCCTGTCCTGGAAGGAGGCGCCCGTGGACCTCAACGCTGACGTCGGACAGTCATTCGGTTCTTGGTCGATGGGTGATGATGCATCCATGCTCCGGCTCGTCAGCAGCGCCAATGTGGCCTGCGGCTTCCACGCCGGAGATCCACTCACCATGTTGGACAGTTGCCGCGCGGCCTTCGACCTTGATGTCCGGGTCGGAGCGCATGTTGGCTACCCGGACCTGGCCGGGTTCGGCAGTCGTGCGCTGGACATGAGCTTCGACGAACTGTTCGGCGACGTGCTCTACCAGTTGGGTGCCCTGGACGGAGTGGCCCATGCCGTGGGCGCTTCCGTTGACTATGTCAGGCCGCACGGCGCCCTCTATGACCGGCTGGTCCGGGACACAGAGCAAGCCGAGGCCGTGGTTGCCGCCGTTCATGCCTACGACCCCGGATTGCCGGTCCTGGGGCTGCCGGGCTCGGCGTGGCTGACCCTGGCGGAAGAAGCCGGACACCCCGTGTTCCGCGAAGCGTTCGTTGACCGCGCCTACAACCCGGACGGAACTTTGGTGCCCCGTTCGCAGGAGGGCGCCGTCCTGCAAAACTCCGACGATGCAGTGGCGCAGGCCGTCCGGCTGGCCACCCGCGGGGAAGTCGTCGCCCACGACGGCACTGTTGTGGCGGTCGAGGCTGATTCGCTGTGGATTCACGGCGATACGCCCGAAGCCTTGGCGATGGCCGGGGCAGTCCGCAAAGGCTTGGAACGGGCAGGTGTGGAGATCCAAGCGTTCGCCTAAACTGTGGTTCCCGGTTCAAAGGAGGCCCGAGTGAGCGCAATTGTGATGGACGCCGGTACGCAGGGTTTGGTGGTGTCCCCGGACCGGGCGCTGGACCGGGCTTCGTTGCAGCTGGCCAACGCGTTGCTGGGCAATGCCGCCGAGGCGCCGGGACTTGAAATCCTTGTGGGGGGCCTGCGCCTGCGGTTCGTTACCGGCTCGGCCATCGCAGTTTCGGGTGCTGAGGGCATGGTCAGGCTCAACGGCTCGGAACTGCCCCAAAACAAGGCACTCAGGGTGGCTCCTGGCGCGGTGGTGGAGTTCGGCAGGGCCCACTTCGGAATCCGATACTACCTCGCGATCCAAGGCGGCATCGTGCCGCAGCCCGACGTGCTCCGTACCGGGCGGACGTTGGCTTTCGGCCGGCCGCACGGCCAAGGTTTTCCCGCCGTGGGACTGCCCGCGCGGCGGGCCCTGGACTCTGAACGCCCCGTAGTTGCCAGGGTTGCCCCCGGCCCGGATGCGCAGGATTACGACGCCGGAACCTGGCTTCGTCTGACAAAGGAACCGTGGATACTCTCGCCGGAGTCGGACCGGGTTGGGGCACGGCTGGCCGGCCGGCCACTTTCCAGCGCCACGCCCGGCGACCATCAACCCGGCCCGCCCCGCTCCCGACAGTTGGTGACAGGCTCGGTCCTCCTGCCGCCGTCGGGCTTTCCCGTGATCGCCCTCGCCGACCACCCGGCCACGAGCGCATCCCCGGTCATAGCCACGGTGCGTGACGAGGACCTCGACGCCCTCGGCCAGGCGCGGCCGGGGCAGATGGTGCACCTGCTGGGCTGAGAAAGCGGCGCCCGGATTTTCTCACCGGGGGCCGATTCTGAGAAAATTGCTGGCCGAACCGCAGGCGCTAACCGAACAACAGGTGCGCCACCGTGAAGATCAGCAAACCGGCCAAAGCTCCCACCACGGTGCCGTTGATCCGGATGTACTGAAGGTCCTTGCCTACCTGGAGCTCGATCTTCTGCGAGGTTTCCTCGGCATCCCAACGGGCCACGGTGTCCGAGATGACTCCGGCGATGTCCGAGCGGTACGTGTTCACCAGGTATCCGGCGGCATCACCGATCCACGCGTTCACCTTGCCCGCCAGTTCGTCGTCATTGACCAGCCGCGAACCGAAGTCGCGGACGGCTCCCTTGAAGCGCTGGCTGAGTTCGCTGTCCGGATCGTCGACGGCGGTGAGCAAGGCGGTCTTCACCGTTCCCCAGGTGCGGGAGGCAAGTTCGCGGACCTCGGGGTCGCCGAGGATCTGTGCCTTGATGGCCTCGGCACGTTCGATCATGGCGGGATCATGCTGCAGGTCCTGCGCCAGGTCGGTGAGGTAGGAGTCGATGGACTGGCGGACCTGGTGGTTGGGGTCGTTCTGAACGGCGCGGACGAACTTCAAGAGCTCCACATAGACCTTGTCTCCCACCATCCCATCCACGAACGTGGGCACCCAGACCGGAGAGCGGTCCGAGACCAACCGGTTCACTGTGTTGTGGTTGGCGTCCACCCAGTCGGCGGCACGATCCACCAGGAGGTCCACCAGTTTGTGGTGGTGTCCGTCCGCGAAGATCCGTTCAGCCATCCGGCCGACGGGTGGTCCCCACGGCGGCGTCAGCAGGTGCTTGCGTACCAGTCCCTCGATGACGGCCTGGACGTCGTCGTCGTTGAGGACGGTGAAGGCGCCACGGATCATGGCGCCGCCTTCCTTGGCCACGCGCTCCGCGCCGCCCGGGGCGGAAAGCCATGTTCCGGCCTTGCGGGCGATGTCGATGCTCACCAACTTGTCCTGCACAACCTCCTGGGAGAGGAAGTTGCTCTCCACGAAGTCGCTGAGGGATTCGCCGATCTGGTCCTTGCGGCGGGGAATGATGGCCGTGTGCGGAATCTTCAGCCCCATCGGATACCTGAACAGGGCCGTCACCGCGAACCAGTCAGCCAGTGCTCCCACCATGCCGCCCTCGGCCGCTGCGCGCACATACTCAAGCCACGGGTACTGCTTCTGCAGGGCAAAAGCGAACAGGAAGATCACGGCCATGACGATCAGCAGGGACAGCGCCAGCCGCTTCATCCGGCGCAGCGCGGCAGCCTTTTCCAGGTCGCCGGCGGAAAGCCCGACGACGGCGGAGCGCGCCTTGCTTCGCCGGGCACCTTGCGCTTGGGTTGGCTGTGGCTGGTTGGTGACGTCTTCGGCGGGGATTTGTTCAGAGTTCACCTGCATTAGCCCAGACTAGCCCGGTGCGTGCAGCACTGTAGGTTACGGTGTCTGCATGAGCAGCGAATCCTTCGCCCCTGCGCGTCCCAAGGTCTATGCACATCGAGGGGCCAGCGCTACTTACGCCGAGCACACCAGGGCTGCGTATTTGAAAGCGATCGCGGACGGCGCCGACGGGGTTGAGTGCGATGTCCACCTCACCCGCGACCAGCATGTGGTGCTTCTCCATGACGCCACCCTCGACCGCACCTCCACAGGAACCGGACCCGTCTCGGAGCGGACGCTGGAAGAGCTCCGGTCCCTTGACTTCTCCTCTTGGAAAGGCGCAAGGATCCCGGATGCTTACGGTGGAATAGCCGAGCAATTCCTGACGTTGCCCGAACTGCTGGACATCCTCAGGGAAGCGGGACGCGAAATCGGCCTGGCCATTGAACTGAAACACCCCAGTCCCTACCAACTCAAACTTGAGGACAGCGTACTGGAACTTCTCGCCGGGGAAGGCTGGACAGCGGACGATTCCCGGCTGGACAACATCCACATCTCCTTCATGAGCTTTGATACGGACTCCATACAGCGCTTGTTGGAAACGGTCCCGCCGGAGCATGTGTGCCAACTGGTGGACAACTTTACGGTTCAAGAGATCCGTGAAGGGCTGGGATTGGGCCCGATCACCGCAGGAGCCGTGGCCAATGTCATGCGTGCCACCCAAGAGGAAGCTGAACGCGTCCTGAATGAGGGCGAGGTGGGCATAGCCGGTCCGGGAATAGACTACGTTCGCGAACATGCGCTCAACGTCCAGCGTTGGTTGGAAGCCGGTCGCATCTTCCGGGTGTGGACCGTGGATTCGGAAAACGACGTAGCCCTGTGCCAAGGGCTCGGCATCCACGAGATCACCACCAACAACCCGGCCCGGGTCCTTGCCCAGCTCAGCGTCCCCAGCACGTAGCCGCAGCAGAGAAATTTTTGGCGGGCGTGCCAAGCGTTGTGATTGAGTGGTCTCATGTCGCATCGAAGGTTACCCAAGGCAATACATACGCTCTCGGCCATGGGTATGAGCGGTCTCCTGCTGGCCAGTGCCATGAAGCACTTCCGGGACCCTGCCTTCTATGCTCCCGTGGTTCCCGACTACCTTTGCCGCGAGGATGAACCCGCAGCGGGACCACGTGGGCCCTTGGCTGTTATGTCCCGCGAGGAATGGATCGCTTCCTCCGGCCTGCTCGAAGCAGCAGCCGCCGTCGGACTCATGATCCCTGCCACCCGCAAAGTGGCCGCCGACGCCACCACAGCCATGTTGCTCGCATTCCTTGCAGGGCATATTGACGCGCTGCGCCGGGCCTACGGTCCGCGCGGAACGCAGAAGCAGCGACGGGTGCATACTCTGCGTCTGCCACTGCAAGTTCCGCTGATCGTGTGGTCCTGGAGCCTGCGGAAGTGAAGCTGAAGAACTCACCCGCCTTCAAGATCGCGGTCTCGCTGAGTATTGCCACGGGGCTGTACGGCATATCCTTCGGGGCTTTGTCCGTGGCTTCGGGGTTTGATTTCTGGCAAACCATGGCACTGAGTCTGTTGCTGTTCAGTGGCGGTTCGCAGTTTGCCTTCATTGGCGTGGTGGCCGGCGGCGGCTCGGGAGTCGCAGCGATGACAGCGAGTGCGCTGCTCGGCCTGCGTAACGGAATCTATGGCATGCAAATGAATGCGATGCTGCGCCCGGGCGGGTGGAAACGTTACGCCGCGGCCCATCTCACCATTGATGAATCGACCGCGACGGCGTCAGGACAGTCGGATGCGGATGAACAACGCCGCGGGTTCTGGACTGCCGGAATCGGAATAATCATTCTTTGGAATATCTTCACGGCCATAGGAGCCTTGGCCGGTGACGCCATGGGGGACCCCAAGCAGTGGGGCCTTGATGGTGCCGCGGTGGCTGCTTTCCTTGCCCTGCTGTGGCCGCGGCTGAAAGGCCGGGAACCGTGGGCCATCGCCGCCGCCTGCGCCTTGGCTACCATCCTGGCCGTTCCCTTCGTTCCTTCGGGTGTGCCCATCCTCGTAGCAGCGGTGGTGGCGGGCGTTATCGGCTGGTTCAGCCATGCCCGGCTCGATGAAGGGTTGGAGCCGGACATCGACCCGTACGCCGCGGACCACGGACACCGCGTTGGTGAGCATGGCGCCCACTATGAAGGAGGTACAAAATGAACCTCTGGGTGTGGATACTCATCGCCTGCGGACTGGCGTACCTGACCAAGCTGGTGGGCTACTTCGTTCCCGCCAAGCTGTTGCAAAGCCCGCGAATCATGCACATCGCCGGCACTATGACCATCGGCCTGCTGGCATCCCTCACCGTGGTCAATGCGGTGGCTTCCGGGCAAGGCCTGGTACTCGATGCCCGCATCGGCGCGCTGGTGGCTGCCGCCGTCGCCCTCTGGCTCCGCGCGCCGTTCCTGGTGGTGGTGATTTCCGGTGCGGGGGCTGCTGCCCTGCTGCGGCTTCTCGGCTGGGGTTGACCGGGGGTAGAGATGATGGCCGGGCCGGAATCGTGCGGTTAGCCCCGCCCGCTGAACGAGAAGCCCGGAATGTCCGATTGCTCCGGAAGCGGCCTCGGCAGGCGTTCGGTCCGGATGGCGTCTTCCGCCAAAGCCACGGGGCGTTTCCATGCCTCGGAGCCGGGTTCCATGGTGTCCACGGCGCCGATGAGCATCGCCACCAGCCGGACCATGTCCTCAATGGTGATGTCGCGGCGAAGGGAGCCCTGGCCCTGGCCGCGCTCCAGCAAGGTGGCCATGGCTTCGATGAGCCCCTGCGTAATGCCGAGCAGGAGCCCGCGGCGGCCGGCGACAGCGCTGAGCAGGTTCGCTTCGTCGCTGGCAACCCGCATCAGCGCATCAATCAGGTTGAAGAGGCCTTCGGCGGCGTCCATGCCGTCCAAGCCGGCTTGGGCTACGGGGTCGACGTGCTGGCGCAGCTCCCTGGAAAGGGCGGACAACACCAGTTGTTCCTTGTCGGAGAAATTGCGGAACAGCGTGGCCGGACCAACCCCCGCGGTGGCGGCAATGGTCTGCAGGGGAACGTCGGGACCTTGTTCGCGGAAACATTGACGCGCCGCAGTGATGATCTTGTCCACATTGCGTGCCGCGTCAGCCCTGAGGGGCTTGCGTTCTGAGGGCTGTTCCATGCTGCCCAGACTAGCAACGCGGCACTGATCCCCAGTGGTTACGCGGGAGTAGGCCGTTAATATGACAAACCGGCACATGAAACACTGGTTTTATGTTGCTTGCATTCTCAGTCGCGCCTTCGGGCCAGCCCGCATCCGCCCCCGCCGGTGAGCCCTCGGCAGACGCATCGGTCCACGACGCCGTCGCGGCCGCCGTCAAGATCGTCCGTGAATCCGGCTTGCCCAACCACACCGATTCCATGTTCACCACCATCGAGGGTGAGTGGGACGAGGTCTTCGACGTGGTCAAACGCGCCACGGAGGCAGTGGGCCGCTTCGGCAGCCGGGTCTCCCTGGTCATCAAGGCTGACATCCGCCCCGGCTACGAGGGTGAACTGACCGGCAAGGTGGAGCGCTTGGAACAGGCCATTTCCAACGCGGAGTAGCACCTTCCGTCCCTGTGCCCCGGGTGCCAGACTGGGGCAATGATTGAACACGTAACCGAGCACGGATGGGAAGACGTGGAGCGGTACCTGACCGACGTCGTCGTACATCCCGGCCCGGCTCATCAGCGCGCCCTGAAGTCGGCAACCGAAGCCGGCATGCCGGCCATCGAGGTGGCGCCGAATGCCGGGAAGCTGCTCAAGATGCTGGTGCAGCTTTCCGGTGCGCGGCGGGTTCTGGAGATCGGTACGCTGGCCGGTTTCAGCAGCATGTGGATGGCGCAGGGACTTCCCGACGACGGGCGGTTGGTGACGTGCGAATACCTTCAGAAGCATGCCGACGTTGCGCGGACCAACCTCGACGCCGCGGGACTGGGCCACAAGGTGGATATCCGGGTGGGGCCGGCCCTGGATACGCTTCCGACGCTGGTCTCCGAGGAGTCGTTCGACTTCGTGTTCATTGACGCGGACAAGGAGAACGATTCCAACTACCTCGATTGGGCCATTCGCCTGGGCCATCCGGGCACAGTAATTGTGATCGACAACGTCATCTGGGATGGTGCCATCCTTGATCCCCAGCGCGACGTGGTGAACGCCCCGGGGATTGTGGCGGTACTGGAGAAGCTCGGTCAGGATCCCCGGCTTGACGCTACCGCCATCCAAACAGTGGGCACCAAGGGCTGGGACGGCTTTGCCATGGCAAGGATCCTTTGAGGGCTTATGCGTCAGCGCGCGGAATGCGCGCGGACTCTTCGCCCGGTTCGACGTCGACCGGCGCATCCTCCAGGAGGCTTGGCGGTTTGGGCACTCGGGCTATCAGCAAGCCCACTACCGTCAACCACGCGACGACCACGGAGAACACTTCTGCCCACATCGTCGCTTCCACTTCCATGAAGTGATCTTATGACCGATCCCGCTTAAATGGTAAGCAGCCTTAGCAATCGTTGCAGTGTTCAGCTGTCGGGCGATGTCAGCTACTAGTCTTGAAGCATGACTGAGGCGGTGCGGAACTAGTGGCCAGGGGAAATAAATCCGGCAGATCCGGAAAGGAGCCGAAGTCGGCCCGCTTCGGGCGTTCGACGGCGGCAGTCATCGAAGTGCCTGAGGGCACCCGGCCTGACGGCCCGGTAGCCGGCGTCTATTACATCGATACCGGGGACTGTGAACTGCTGCCGGATCCTGACAATTCAAACGGCTGGCTCCTGAAAATCAACGGGGTGCTGAGTTCGCACATAGACCTCGCTGACCCCCTGTTCCTGGACTTCGAGTACATGCGCTGGATTGCGGCGCTGGTGGAGTCCCGCTGGCCCCGTGAATCCAGGCCCAAGTTGCGTGCCCTGCACCTGGGCGGCGGAGCGTGCTCCATGGCGCGCTACTTCAACGCGGCCTACCCTGAAGCCCGGCAAGTGGTGGTGGAGCTCGACGGAAAACTGGCTGAGTATGTGCGGGGCTGGTTCGATCTCCCCAAGGCGCCGCTCCTGCGGATCCGCGTGGGCGAGGCCCGGCAGGTAACGGAATCGCTCACCCCTGACACGCGGGACCTCATCATCCGCGATGTGTTCGCCGGGGCCTTCACGCCCCGGGCCCTCACCACGCGGGAATTCAACGCCCACGCTGACGCGGTGCTGGCCTCTGACGGGCTGTATGTGGTGAATTCCGGAGATGCGCCGGACCTCAAGAACGCCCGGGCCGACGCAGCCACGATTGCGGATACCTTCGAGCACACGCTGATCATCGCCGACCCGCCCATGCTCAAGGGCCGGCGCTACGGGAACATGATCATGGCAGGCAGCCACGTCCCTTTCGGCGACGATCCCACACTGGCCCGCAGGCTCCTGGGCGGAGCAGTCCCCGCGCACATTTGGAATGATGCCCAAGTCCGCGCCTTCGCGGCCGGGACCCCCGTTCGGCGCGACCCCACCCCCGAGCCCGAGCCCACCCCCTGACTCCCCGCGAGATGGCAAATAATGGCAATGTTTCCTCGAATTATTGCCATTAACTGTCATCTCGGCGGCCGGTAGGGCGGCCCAGCAGCTCTTCGCGCCGGTTCGCTGTCTCGGCCTTGAGGGCATGTACGACGGCGGCTACCGCGGGGCGGCGCATGGAGTCCGGCCGCAGGACCATCCAGTAGGGGAGCAGCTCGGCAAAGTCTTCGGGCAGCAGCCGGACCAGGTCGGCGTGGCGGTCGGCCATGAAGCACGGCAGGAAGCCGATCCCTGCCCCCGCCCTTGTGGCTTCCACGTGGACGAACACGTTGGTGGAACTCAGGCCGTCACGCATTGCCGGGACCAGTCTTCGGGGAGCGTCGAGGTCATCCACTTGCAGCATTGAGTCCACGAAGTACACCAGCTGGTGCTGGGTCAGCTCTTCGACGCTGGCCGGTGTTCCATGGCTGGCCAGGTACGCCTGTGACGCGTACATCCCCAAGCGGTAATCGCCGAGCCTGGTCGCTTCCGCCCGGTGCACCTGCGGCGTTCCCACCACCACTTCGATGTCCAGGCCGGATCGCTGCTGCAGTGCCCGCCGGGTCACCGTAACGATCTCCACCCTCAACCCGGGGTGCTCCTCGCGCAGCCGCGCCACTGCAGGTGCCGCGATATAGGCGCTGAAGCCGTCGGTTGCGGTCATGCGTACGACGCCGGCAATGGGGTCGGGTGCGCGGTCGTCGGGTCCCAGCGCACTGACGGCGGATTCGATCCGCTCGGCCACCTGGACGGCCTCGGCTCCGAGTTCCGTGACCTCCCATCCGCCGGCAGCCCGGGCAAGGACACGGCCGCCGAGCGCCTTTTCCAGCGCCGCTATCCTGCGCGAGACGGTGGTGTGGTTCAGTCCCAAGGCCTGTGCCGCCGTCGTGAACTTTCCCGAACGCGAGACGGCCAGGAGGATGAGCAGATCATCCGGATTTGGGTTCATGTCTGCAATTTTGCACATAGCAAGTGCCTCTTTGGTCATTGAGGCGCGCCGAATGTGCAGCAATACTCAGTGGAGCATTTCGTGTTGTGGATCACAGCGCGAACCAAGATAGGGCACTGTCAAAGAGGACACTGAGGAGATGGATATGAGCGTAGAGCAACGCTCCACATCAACGGCCGGGAACAACGGCAAAGGATCCGGGCTGAAGAAGATCGTGGCCGCGTCCATGGTGGGCACGGTGGTGGAATGGTACGAGTTCTTCCTGTACGCCACAGCGGCCACCCTGGTTTTCGGCAAGTACTTCTTCCCCAGCACCGGCAACGAGCTTGACGGCATCATCCAGGCCTTCATCACCTACGCCGTCGGCTTCGTGGCCCGGCCCCTGGGCGGGATTATCTTTGGGCAAATCGGCGACAAACTCGGCCGCAAGCCCACGCTGCAGCTGACAATCGTGATCGTCGGCGTCTCCACGTTCCTCATGGGCTGCCTCCCCGGCTTCATGGACATCGGCTACTGGGCCCCCGCCATGCTGGTGGCGCTGCGCTTCATCCAGGGCTTCGCGCTGGGCGGCGAATGGGGTGGCGCCGTACTGCTCGTCGCCGAACACAGCCCCAACAACTCACGCGCCTTCTGGTCCTCATGGCCGCAAGCCGCAGTCCCCGTTGGCAACCTCCTGGCAACGCTGGTCCTCTTCATCATGTCCACCACCCTTAGCAGCGAGGCGTTCCTGGGCTGGGGTTGGCGCGTAGCGTTCTGGCTCTCCGCCGTGATCGTGTTCGTTGGCTACTACATCCGCACCCACGTCAGCGAGGCACCCATCTTCCTCGAAGCCAAGGCGCAGGTGGAGGAATCCAAGGCCATCAGCTACGGCATCGGTGAAGTCATCCGCAAGTACCCGAAGGGCATCCTGCAGGCCATGGGACTGCGTTTTGCCGAGAACATCATGTACTACCTCGTGGTGAGCTTCGCGATCGTCTACCTCAAGAGCGTCCACAAGTACGACACTTCATCGTTGCTGCTGGCCCTGCTGATCGCCCATGTCATCCACTTCCTGGTCATCCCGCAGGTCGGCCGCCTGGTGGACTCGTGGGGACGCAAGCCCGTGTACCTCGTGGGTGCCATCACCGGAGCTGTATGGCCGTTCTTCGCCTTCCCCATGTTCGACACCAAGAACGCCGTGATCATCGTGCTCGCCGTGACAATCGGGCTCTGCCTGCACGCCTTCATGTACGCGGGGCAGCCGGCCATTATGTCCGAACTCTTCCCCACCCGCATGCGGTACTCCGGTGTTTCCCTCGGCTCGCAGGTGACGTCCATCTTCGCCGGCTCGCTGGCGCCGCTGCTGGCAACCCAGTGGCTCAAGGACACCGGCTCCTGGCTGCCCACCGCCATCTACCTGGTGGTCGCCTGCGCCATCACCGCCGTCGCCGTCGTGTCCTTGAAGGAAACCAAGGGCATCGCACTTCAGGACGTGGACGCAGCGGACGCTGAGCGCCACGGACTGGCCACCGCTACTTCGAAGGGCTGATCTGATGGACAACACCTTGAATGGCCGCAAGGCTCTGGTGACCGGGGGCGCGAGCGGAATCGGGGCCGCCTGTGCGCGGGCACTCGCCGCCCGCGGGGCCAAAGTAGTAGTGGCCGACGTCGACGCCTCCGGGGCAGGGAAACTCGCCGACGAGCTGGGCGGTACCGCGTGGGAAATCGACCTGCTCGACACCGACGCGCTCGCCGCGCTCAGCATCGACTGCGACATCCTGGTCAATAACGCCGGGATCCAGAAGGTTGCGCCCATCGAGGAGTTCGACCCCGCAGAGTTCCGGCGAATTGTGGCCCTGATGCTGGAAGCGCCGTTCCTGCTGATCCGCGCAGCCCTGCCGCACATGTATGCCAACGGTTTCGGGCGGATCATCAACATCTCCTCGGTCCACGGGCTGCGGGCCTCGGCGTACAAGAGCGCCTACGTTTCGGCCAAGCACGGGCTCGAAGGGCTCAGCAAGGTCACTGCCCTGGAGGGCGGGGAGCGCGGGGTGACGTCCAACTGCATCAACCCCGGCTACGTCCGCACGCCCCTCGTGGAGCGGCAGATCGCCGACCAGGCGAGGCTCCACGGCATCCCTGAAGCCGAGGTGCTCGCCAAGGTGATGCTGACGGAGTCCGCGGTGAAACGGTTGGTGGAGCCTTCCGAGGTGGCGTCGCTGGCGGCCTGGCTGGCCTCCGACGACGCCGGAATGGTCACCGGCGCGAGCTACACCATGGATGGCGGCTGGTCAGCGAGGTAACGCACCCGCACCCCCGCCCTTCACTCCCCGCGAGGTGACAGTTAATGCCAATGTTCGCGTCGAACATTGGCATTAACTGTCACCTCGGCGCGGGGAAGATGGGATCACACAGTCTCGTCGACCAACTCGGCCCGGCGGAGGCCACCACCGCGGACCCACAGCTTGTAGGCCACGAACAGGAGGCCCAGCCAGGTGGCGCCTACGTAGAGGGCAACGCGGGTGTCCTCGAAGACACCAAGGATCACGATCACCATGGCCATGAAAGCGATGGTCAGGATCGAGGCGACCGGCCACAACGGGGAACCGAATTCCGACGCCGGCAGGTCCTTCCGCTTGATCTCACGCTTCATGGCCACGTGTGATGCCAGGATCATGACCCACACCCACACCGTGGCGAACGTGGCGATGGAAGCGATTACCACGAACACGTCCTCGGGAATCATGGCGTTCAGGACGACGCCCACCAGCAGGATGCCACCCATCATCACCACGGTCATCCAAGGAACGCCATGCCGGGAAATCTTGCCGAAGCTCTTGGGCGCGTGGCCCTGCTGGGCCAGGCCGAAGAGGATGCGTCCGGCTCCGAAGATGTCGCTGTTGATGGCGGACAATGCTGCCGTGATCACCACGGCGTTGAGGATATGGGGTGCGGCCGGAATGCCAAGTCCGTCGAAGATCTGGACGAAGGGGCTGCCGCTGCTGCCGATCTCGTTCCACGGGAAGATGCTCATCAGCACTCCGAGGGTGAGGACGTAGAAGAGCAGCACGCGGACGGGAACGGTGTTCACTGCCTTCGGGATGACCTTCTTGGGGTCGGCGGCCTCGCCCGCGGTAATGCCGATCGTTTCGATCCCGCCGAAGGCAAACATCACGACGGCGAACGCGGCCAGGAGGCCCTCGAAACCGTTCGGGAACAAACCGCCGTGCTCCACCAGGTTCCCCAACCCCGGTGCCACGCCTCCGCCGTCGTTCCCTGACTGGAAGCCGAAGGCGATGATGGCTGCGCCGCCAACGATCATGGCGATAATCGCCACAACCTTGATGAGCGAGAACCAGAACTCGAGCTCGCCGAAGACCTTCACGCTCAACAGGTTCAGGGCACCGAGGAAGAGAATGATCGCCAGGATCCAGATCCATCTATCCACCTGCGGGAACCAGAAGCCCATATAGATGCTGAAGGCCGTGACGTCGGCGATGGCAACGATGGCCATCTCGAAGACGTATGTCCATCCCGTCACGAAGCCCGCGAACGGTCCGAGGTACCGGCTGGCGTACTGGCCGAAGGAGCCGGAGACCGGGTGCCGGACGGCCATTTCGCCCAGGGCCCGCATTACCATGAACACCGCGGCACCGCCGATGATGTAGGCGAGGAGGACGGCGGGTCCGGCTTTTTGGATGGCCGAGGCCGAACCGTAGAAGAGCCCGGTGCCGATGGCTGATCCGAGTGCCATGAAGCGGATATGGCGGACGTTGAGGCCGCGGCTGAGTGCCGAACCTGCAGCTTGGAGGGCAGGGGTCTCCAGAGCCAGCTTGGTTTGTTGCATGGTAAAACCTTCTCGTCTTTGGGAGGGGATCGCTATCCAGCAGATCACTTTTGACCCGCTTGTGATCGGATTCACGGCGGTTTGCTGTCTTCGATCGCAGACACTTGGGTAAATGCGCACATAGTCTGGTATCCCGGACGCGTCCCGGTCCCCAATGCTGGCCACGATGCCCGGAAGGGGAGCATCCTTAAGTACGGGATACCGGACAAGCAGGAACTTTCGCCTCCTGAAGGAACCCCCAAGAACACCCGAGCAATGAGGCAACATGACATCCACGCCACTGGCAACCGGAAAATCCAAGGTCCCGGCCGCAGAGAACACCTTGCGCATCCTCAAGCTGCTGGCTTCCCGCCGCGGACCCATGGCGGCGTCGAACATAGCCACCGCGCTCGGCCTGCCGCGTTCCAGCGTGTACCACCTGTTGGGCGTCATGGAGGCCAACGGGTTCGTGCTGCACCTCCACGAAGAACAGCGCTACGGGCTGGGGATCAGCGCCTTCGAGCTCAGCTCGGCCTACTCCCGGCAAGAGCCCTTGTCCCGGCTCGGACGGCCCATGTTGGCCTCCCTTGTTGACGCCATTGGCGAGAGTGCCCACCTTGCCGTCCTCCACGGCCGCGACGTGCTGTACATCGTTGAGGAACGCGCCAAGAACCGCCCCAGCCTGGTGACCGACGTCGGGGTCCGGTTACCCAGCCACCTCACCGCCAGCGGGCGGGCCATCCTGGCTGCGCTGCCGAAATCGCAGGTTCGTGCCCTGTACCCGAACGCTGCCGCCTTCACTTCGCGGCACGAAGTGGAATTTCCCATCATGAAGTACTCGGCCCTGTCCTCGCACTTGGACCAGGTCAGGCAGCGCGGATATGCCACCGAAAACGGCGAAGTGACACCGGGTTTCGGGTCCATCGCGGCTGCTGTTACGGACCATTTGGGATGGCCGACTGCGGCAGTCGCCGTGACGTTCCTGGAGGACAAAGTGCCGGCGGAGCAATGGCCGGTACTCGCTGCCCGCATCCGCAAGGCGGCCGACGAGTTGTCCGTCCGCATCCACGGCCGTCCGGCCGGTTGAGCTGAGCTGGCTAGCTCCGTGCTTCGCGTTCCACGATCTCCCGGAACGCCTCCAGTTCGCCGCGGAAGCTCCCGCGGTACGAGCCCAGGGAAAACAGCCGCCCAAAGATTCCCGCGATGAATCCCCGGGTCACGAACTCCTGGTTCAGCCGTGTGCCCGCACCTTCCGGCAGGAATGTCACATCCGATTCGCCCTTGAGGATCGCGTTTCCGAAGCGCGTCCGCAGGTGTTTGGGGCGCTCGACGGCAAGGACCTCGGTGGGGCTTGCCATCCGCCCGAACCACACCGTGTACCGGCTGCCGGGCTCATCAACTGAACCAACACGGTCTGTCACGCGGGTAACCCCTCCGATCCACTCCTTGAAGCGGTCCGCATCCGTCCAGGTGGCAAAGACCTGCTCCGGCGGCGCTGCGATGACGGTCGAAACCTTGTAAGTTCCCATGCGTTCAGCATGCTCTTCTTCACCCCTGAATTCGAGATCCCCGCACAACCCAACTGGCTCGCATTAGTGGTTGTTCTGAGCCCTCAAAACAACCACTAATGCGAGCTAGTTGGGTCTGTAATACCGGACAGCACCCATCCAAAAGCCGTTCCACGAGCGGAACGGAGGGGCTCTACTGGATACAGAAGATCTTTCAATCACAAAGTTCCACCGAGAGAAGGAGCCACCATGGCACCCGCCGATTTCACAACAGGAGCCCGCCCGGTCAAAGCCGCCCGCGGCACGGAGCTCACCGCCAAGTCCTGGCAGACCGAAGCACCGCTGCGCATGCTGATGAACAACCTCGACCCCGAGGTCGCCGAGCGCCCTGACGATCTGGTGGTTTACGGCGGCACCGGCCGGGCCGTCCGTTCCTGGGATGCCTTCGACGCCATCACCCGGACCCTGGAAACCATGGAGAAGGACGAGACCCTTCTGGTCCAGTCCGGCAAGCCGGTGGGCGTGTTCCGCACCAACGAATGGGCGCCGCGCGTGCTGCTGGCCAACTCCAACCTGGTGGGGGACTGGGCAACGTGGCCGGAGTTCCGCCGGCTCGAGGCCGAGGGCCTGACCATGTACGGGCAGATGACTGCCGGTTCATGGATCTACATCGGCACCCAGGGCATCCTGCAGGGCACCTACGAGACCTTTGCCGCCGTCGGACGCAAGCTCGCTGAAGAGGGCCGCGTGGCCGCGGGGGCCGAGTCCGAGGGGCCGCTGGCCGGGACGCTGACCCTGACCGGCGGTTGTGGTGGCATGGGCGGCGCCCAGCCGCTCGCCGTCACGCTGAACGACGGCGCATGCCTGATCGTCGACGTCGACGAGACCCGCCTGCGCCGCCGCGCCGGCAAGCGCTACCTCGACGAGGTGGAAACCGACCTGGACACCGCCATCGCCAAGGTGCTCAAGGCCAAGGAAGAACGCCGCGGCTGGTCCGTGGGCTATGTGGGCAACGCCGCCGAGGTGTTCCCGGAACTGCTCCGCCGCCACAAGGCAGGCGAACTGACGATCGACATCGTCACTGACCAGACCTCCGCCCACGATCCGCTGTCCTACCTGCCCGAGGGCATCACGGTGGAAGAGTGGCACACCGAGGCTGCAGCCGACCCGGAGGGCTTCACCAAGAAAGCCCAGGCCTCCATGGCCCGCCACGTACAGGCCATGGTGGAATTCCAGGACGCCGGGGCCGAGGTCTTCGACTACGGCAACTCCATCCGCGACGAAGCCCGCAAGGGTGGCTACAGCCGGGCCTTCGAGTTCCCCGGATTCGTCCCGGCCTACATCCGGCCGCTGTTCTGCGAAGGCCTTGGCCCGTTCCGCTGGGTGGCGCTCTCCGGAGACCCGGAAGACATCCGCGTCACTGACGAGGCCATCAAGGAACTGTTCCCCGAGAACAAGCACCTGCACAAGTGGATCGACGCCGCCGCCGAGCGCGTGGAGTTCGAAGGCCTCCCGGCCCGCATCTGCTGGCTTGGCTATGGCGAGCGCCATAAGGCCGGCCTGCTCTTCAACAAGCTCGTGGCCGAAGGCAAGGTCAAGGCCCCGATCGTGATCGGCCGCGACCACCTGGGCTCCGGTTCCGTCGCGTCTCCGTACCGCGAGACCGAGGCCATGAGGGACGGCTCGGACGCGATCGCCGACTGGCCGCTCCTGAACGCACTCACCGCGGCGTCCTCGGGCGCCACCTGGGTATCCATCCACCACGGCGGCGGCGTGGGAATCGGTCGCTCCATCCACACCGGCCAGGTCTCCGTGGCCGACGGCACCGAACTTGCTGCGGCAAAGCTGACCGCACTCCTGACCAACGACCCCGGCATGGGCGTCATCCGCCACGCCGACGCAGGCTACGAACGCGCCATTGAGGTAGCCAAGGAACGCGGCGTCCGCATCCCCATGAATGAAGGTAAGTAAATGACTATAACCTCGAACGAACAACTCACGGTGACCCTCGGCTCCAGCGGGGTAACCCCGGAAGACGTCGTCGCCGTCGCACGCCACGGCGCCAAGGTGACCGTGTCCCCGGAGGCCCTGGACACCGTCGCCAAGGTCCGTGCCCACATTGACGGGCTCGCCACCAGCGACGTCCCCGCCTATGGCATCTCCACGGGCTTCGGCGCGCTGGCCAACCGCCACATCCCCAACGACCTCCGCACCCAGTTGCAGAAGTCGCTGATCCGCAGCCACGCTGCCGGCATGGGACCCGCGGTGGAGCGGGAAGTCATCCGCGGCATCATGTTCCTCCGCGCCAAGACCCTCGCGTCCGGCCGGACGGGTGTCCGTCCCGTGGTTCTGCAGACCATGGTGGATGTCCTCAATGCAGGCATCACCCCGGTGGTCCGCGAGTTCGGTTCGTTGGGCTGCTCCGGCGACCTCGCACCGCTGTCCCACTGTGCGCTGGTTCTCATGGGTGAGGGCGAAGCAACAGGGCCCGACGGCGAACTGTACGGCGCCGAGGGCAAGGCACCTGTTGCTGAGCTGCTCGCGCAGCACGGCATCGAGCCGGTCACGCTCGCTGAGAAGGAGGGCCTGGCCCTCGTCAACGGCACCGAGGGCATGCTGGGAATGCTGCTCATGGCCATCGCCGATCTCCGCGTCCTGCTGGCGACGGCCGATGTCACCGCAGCCCTCAGCGTGGAGGCCCTCCTTGGCACTGACCAGGTATTCCTTCCCGAGCTGCACGCAGCCCTGCGTCCCCACCCGGGCCAGGCTGCCAGCGCGGACAACATGCTCCGGGTGCTGTCCAACTCACCGATCGTGGCTTCCCACCGGATCAACGACACCAAGGTTCAGGACGCCTACTCGCTCCGTTGCGCACCGCAGGTTGCCGGAGCAGTCCGCGACACCGTGGACCATGCCGCCTTGGTGGCTTCCCGCGAACTCGCCGCAGCCATCGACAACCCGGTGGTCCTTCCCGACGGCCGTGTAACGTCCAACGGCAACTTCCACGGCGCACCCGTGGCCTACGTGCTGGACTTCCTTGCCATCGCTGTTGCTGACCTCAGCTCCATTGCCGAGCGACGCACGGACCGCATGCTGGATCCGGCCCGTTCCCACGGCCTCCCGGCATTTCTTGCCGCGGATCCGGGCGTGGATTCGGGCCTGATGATTGCCCAGTACACGCAGGCCGGCCTTGTTTCCGACAACAAGCGGCTCGCTGTTCCGGCGTCGGTGGACTCCATACCGAGCTCCGCCATGCAGGAGGATCACGTCTCCATGGGCTGGCACGCGGCGCGGAAGCTGCGCAAGGCCGTGGAGAACCTCCGGCGGGTGCTCGCCGTCGAACTGGTCACCAGCGCACGCGCCCTGGACATCCGGACGCAGCTCTCCGACGGCGAACTCACCCCGGGTCCGGCGGGTACCGCCGTGATCGGGGTGCTTCGGGAAGTGGTGCAGGGGCCGGGCACGGACCGGTTCCTGTCGCCCGAACTGGAAGCGGCTGACCGCCTGGTTGGCTCCGGTGCGGTCCGCGCGGCCGCCGAATCCGCCGTCGGGGTTTTGGCCTGACGTCGAATAAAACGCTCATTTGAGCGGCAAATTTGTCACGCCCCGGAAATTGTTCGCAACGCAACGTCCGGGGCGTGGCAAATGTAGTAATACTTATGGTGTACGTCACGTCCGGCGACAACGGTGTCCCGGGCTTGACGGTCAAGTGAATAACTAACAGAGAACATCCACAAAGGGGTAGAAGTTCAATGAAGGCACGGGGAGCAGTACTTTCCAGAAGAAGCGCACACGCGGCAACGGTTGCCGACTGGAGGCAGCTGAAGGTCGGGGAGCGGGTGGAAGTCATCAAGTACGCCCACGTGATCGCAGCCGGTCTGGTGGAAGAGGTCTCCCTGAGCGGCAACGTGTTGTGGCTCGAGCATTCGGGACCCGGCGTCACCGAAGAGGGCAAGGAACTTTTCATGAAGTCCGACGGCGTGATCCTCCGCCGCGCCTAAGCACCCTCCTTCACCCAAGCGCCCAAGCACCCAACTAGGTCGCATTACCGCGCGTTTTGAACGCTCAAAACGCGCAGTAATGCGACCTGGATGGGTGCCGCTTAACCGACAAACCGGGGCCTGTCCCTTCCGCGGGTAGTAGTGCGGAAGGGACAGGCCCCGGTTGTGTTTCGCTGCGAGCTGCTGAAGAGCGGCTCAGGCAGCGAGGACTTCGTGGGTCTGACCGAAGGGAACGGATTCGTCCAGGGCCACGGTGTAGGTGCCGGGCTCGTGCCGGGTCACCAGGATGCCGCAGTTGGCGTCTGCAGCGGCGCTCTCAATGAGGGCATCCACGGCACGGTCAAGTCCGTCGTGGATTTCGTCTGCCTTCGAAAAGGACAGGCGAATCTCGCGTTCTACTGTCGTAGCAGTGGTCATTTGGGGGCCTCCTCTTACTTGTCGCATGCGAGGGCGACCCGACAATCATAAAACCTTCAAGCCAATTATTTGTAAGATGACTGGCAACCATGTGATCCGTGTCTCATCTCCGGACCATTGCCCGGAGCAGTTTAACGGCCACTGACAGGGCTGCGATATCCATGGGTCCGGGCTTGATCGCCTCTTGGATGGTCTCCTGGATCCGCGTCAGTTGTTCGATGTTTCCGCGCTCCCAGTCCATGATCCGCTCCACGGGGTCATGGGCAGCAGCCGGGGAACGGGGTGTGTGGCGGACAACCGCCCGGGTCATGTCCGCCAGCACGAGGTACATGTCGTCCCGCAGGGCAGCACGCGCAAGGGATTCCCAGTGGGTGTCACGGGGGAGCCGGGTGATGTGCTGCAGCAGACGGATGGCCGAGATCCGCTCGAACACGGCAAAGTACACCTCGGCCACAGCCTCTGCGGGTTCCTGAAGCTCTTCGGCAATCGCCGCGATGTCCAGCAGCCCGTAGCTGACCAGCAACTCGGAGGCACGGAGCCCCAGCTGATGAGGCAGCCCCACGGCGTCCGAGTGGGCAAGAAGGTCCAGCGAAAAGCTCAAGTTGAATCCATGCAGGAAGCGCGTGAAGTTTGACCGCATCAATGCCATGGGGCTTTCCAGTCGGGCAAACGCATCGGCTACGGGCTTGTCGCGGAAGTCGTGGGTGACGTACCAACGCACTGAACGGTCCAGCAGGCGTCGCATGTCCAAAGCGACCGCCGCTCCATGCTCAGTGGGGATGTTCGCTGGAATTGCCGCTATTGCCTCTGTCACCGCATCAAAATCCCAGATCCGGCGCATGACGACGAATCCACGGGCCACTGCCGCAGCGGACACGGTGGTTTCCTCCATGGCCCTGAAGGCGAAGGAAATCCCGCCCACGTTGATCATGTCGTTGGCTACCACCGTGGCCACGATTTCCCGGCGGAGGGGATGGGTGGCAAGGTGCTCGCCGAACCTTTCGGAGAGCTGCTTGGGGAAGTAGGAATGGAGGGTTTGCGAGAACCACGGATCATCGGCCAGTCCACCGTCGGTCAGCTCCCGGGCGAGCTCGATCTTGGCGTAGGCCGCCAGCACTGCCAGTTCCGGGGTGGTCAGGCCCTTGCCCGTAAGGACCCGGGCGCGCAGCTCTTCGTTGGACGGCAGGGATTCCAGTTTCCGGTCCATGTCCGTCACCGATTCCAGCCAGTCCATGGTCCGTTCGAAGCTGGGGCTCCACTCCAGGGCCAGCTGTTTGTCGTTGACCAGGAGGGTGTTCTGGTGGTCGTTGGTTTTCAGGACGAGCCGCCCTACTTCGGTTTGGAGGTCCTGCAGGAACGCCGTGCGTTCGGCCGCGGGCATCCTTCCGGCGGAGATCATGCGGTCAAGGAAGATCTTGATGTTCACCTCGTGGTCCGAGCATTCAACCCCGGCGGAATTGTCGATCGCATCCGTGTTCACGAGGATCCCGGCCAGGGCAGCTTCGATCCTGCCGCGCTGGGTCACGCCAAGGTTCCCGCCCTCGGCGATGATGTGCGTGCGGAGCTGCGTGGCATCCACGCGGATAGCGTCGTTGGACTTGTCTCCCACGTCCGCGTTGGTTTCCGTGGAAGCCTTCACGTAGGTTCCGATCCCGCCGTTGTACACGAGGTCCGCCGGTGCCGTTAGTACGGCGCGCAGAAGCTCCGGCGGGGTCATCGCCGTCGTGTTTTCCTGCAGGCCCAAGGCAACGCGCACTTGTTCGCTGATCCGGATGGACTTTTCCGAGCGGGCGAACACGCCACCGCCGGGGCTCAGTTTGCTGGCATCGTAGTCCGCCCAGGACGAGCGGGGCAGTGTGAAGAGCCTCTCCCGTTCCGCGTAGGAAGCAAGCGGGTCAGGGTTGGGGTCCAGGAAGATGTGCCGGTGGTCGAACGCTGCCACCAGCTTGATGTGGTTGGACAGGAGCATGCCGTTGCCGAAGACGTCACCGCTCATGTCCCCGATCCCCACCACGGTGAAGTCTTCTGCGCGGGAGTCGATCATCAGCTCGCTGAAGTGGTGGCGTACCGATTCCCAGGCGCCCCGGGCGGTGATGCCCATCTGTTTGTGGTCGTAGCCCACCGATCCGCCCGACGCGAAGGCATCACCCAACCAGAAGCCGTACTCCGCTGCTATGGCGTTGGCGAGGTCGGAGAAGGCAGCCGTCCCCTTGTCCGCGGCAACCACAAGGTAGTAGTCGGCGCCGTCGTGCCTCACCACCCGGGGCGGCGGCACGACGCGGCCGGCCGGTCCGCCGTCGGGGTCCGGCACCAGGTTGTCCGTCACGTCCAGCAGGCCACGGATGAAAGTGCGGTAGCTTTCCTGGCCCTCGGCGAGCCACGCGGCCCGGTCTTCTGCCGGGTCCGGGAGCCGTTTGGGGAAGAACCCGCCTTTGGCGCCGGTAGGGACGATCACCGCGTTCTTCACGGTCTGTGCCTTCACCAGTCCCAGGACTTCCGTGCGGAAATCCTCCCGCCGGTCCGACCAGCGCAAACCTCCCCGCGCGATCGCTCCAAAGCGCAAGTGAACGCCCTCGACGCGTGGCGAGTACACCCAGATCTCAAACTTCGGCCGCGGTGCCGGCGCAGCAGGGATACCGGCGGGGCTGACCTTGAAACTGAGGCAGGGCCTGTCCAGGTAGAAGTTGGTCCGCAGGGTGGCCTCCACCAGGCTGGCCAGGGAACGCAACAGCCTGTCGGCATCAAGGACGGGGACGGCGTCGATGGCTTCGGCGAGCCTGGCCCGCGCTGCGTGGACGGCCTGTGTCCGGTGGCTCAGTTCACTGCTGCCCTCTTCAAACACATCCCCGTCGCCCGTGTGCGCACCCGGGTCCGGTTCGAACAGGTCAGCCGCGATCAGGTCCGGGTTGAATTTGGCTTCGAACAGTTCCAACAGCGCGCGGGTTGCCGCCGGGTTGGTCCGGAGGGTCTCCGCCATGAAGCTGTACGAATTGGCACTGCCCAATTGCCGCAAATACTTGGCATAGGCCCGCAGCACGGCAACATGCCGCCAACCCAGGCCCTCCCGAATGACCAACGCATCAAAGGCGTCCGACTCCGAGTCCCCGCGCATCGCCGCCTGGAACGCCACGGCGAGCAAATGACCCGTTGCGACGGGATCCACGCCCCGCGGGTACTTCAAGCCCAGGTCGTAGAGGAAGAACTGCCTTCCATCGGCCCGCTGGACATCGAACGGCCGTTGGTCCAGCACTTGGAGACCCAGATTGTGGAACAACGGGAGGATCTGGGTGAGGCTCTTGGGCCGGGTCAGGTAAAGGCGCACGCGGGCGTCCTCAGCCAGGACTGCGGTGCCCGGACGGGTGTACACGGACAAGATGGGGTCCTGTTCATCCTCGCCGGGAAGGAAACTCTCAAACCGCGCGATGTCCGCTACCGCGTCCTCCACTTCATAGTCCGCTTTGTAGCTGGCTGGAAAAGCAGCGGCCCACAGCCCGGAAAGCCGGCCGGCCTCCTCCCGCGGGTAGGCGGCCTGAAGCGCCTCGTCCAGACCTTGGGCCCAGGAACGCGTGGCGGCAATGATGCGCTGCTCCAGCGCGGCGGAATCGACGACGGCGGATGGCGCCTCGTGCGGGCCGGCGCCAGGTGGGGGTGTGCCGGCGTCTGCTCTGTGCTGGCTGGATCCTGACGGCGCCGCCGGGAGCAGGATCCGGAAGAAGACCCTGGCCATTGCGGATTCGCCCAAGCGCAACTCGAACTCGATGTCATCCGAGCCGAACGCTTCACGCAGTTCCCGTTCGATGTTCAGGCGAACGGCTGTGTTGTAACGACGGCGCGGTAGGAACACCAAAGCAGTCATGAACCGGCCGAACGAATCGGGACGAAGGAACAGCCGGGTGCTGTGCAGCTCCTGCAAGCGGAGAATGTCCCGGGCGTGCAGGGCCAACTGCGATGCCTCTATGTGGAACAGCTCGTCCCGTGGGTAGGCGTCCATCACGGCCAGGAGTTCCTTGCCGTGATGCGATGAGGCCGGGTAGCCCAAAGTCCGCAACGCCTCGGACACGGTGTCCCGGATGACAGGGATGTCCAGCACCGGGTGGGCCGAGGAGCTGGGAGAGAACAAGCCCACGAAGGTGTGTTCCCGGGCGGCGGGCGTCCTTACCGTTACTTCGTCGAGGTAGGCATGACGGAGGACCGTGGAACGTTTGGTGGACTTGGTGAGCGTTAGGAGTGGGCCCTGCACCGTGGTGGGACTGTTGGGGTCTCCGGGCTCGCGCAGGATCCCCAGGCCGCCGCTCTGCCCGATTGAAGCGCCGGAGCCGGCGGCGCGGGAGGTCGATCCGCCGGAGCCGCCGGCCCGGTAGCCCAGGAAGACGAAGTTTCCCGCGTCCAACCATCGCAACAGCTGCTGTGCTTCACGGGAATCCTTCACTGCATCTTCGCCCGAGCCTGTGCCGGCTTCCAGCTCCGCGAGTGTCTGCTCCAAACCTGCGTGCATGGCGTCGGCATCTTCCGCGGCGGCCTGCACATCCTTCAACACGGCATGTATCCGGGCAATCAGGAGTTCGGTGCCGTCCTCGTCCGCCAAGCGCGGGATGTCCAGCGCCATCCACGCTTCGGTGCGGTCGCCGTCGTCGTGCGTTGCCGGGGAAGGCGCCACCCCGGTGGGCAATCCCGTGCGGTGCGGACCGCTGCGGATTCGGGTGAGCCGGTGCGTTGCAGGGTCCCGTTCGACGCGGAACACCGGGTGGACCAAGAGCCGGATGGACGAGGTGTCCCGGGCAATCTCGGCCGTGACGGAGGGGAGAAGGTACGGCAGGTCATCCGCGACGATCGCCACCACGCTGGAATCGGTCTCGTGGAGGATGCCTACCAGGGCCTGCCCAGGCTCGCGGCGCTCGGCCAGTGTCCGATGGTAGCGGGCCCGCTCAAGGAGTGTCTCCGGAGTGTAATTGCGGACGTCGTCGTCCGATACGTGTTCGTAGTAGTCGGTCAGGAACCCATCGGCCGGCTCATTCCCGGGTGCCATGCTTTCATGATCGCCCTAAACCCCGCGAGATGACACTTAATGGCAATGTTTGGGCCGGACATTGCCATTAAATGCCATCTCGAGTTGCGGGACGACGTACGGGCCTGTGACCCAGCTTCGCCACGCCTGCGCCAATCAGCAACGTGAGAATGGCCGCGGCGGCGTGGGTGTAGAGCATCAGGTCCGCCCCGTGGACGGCGCCGCCACCGGACACTGCGGCAGGGAGGTCCGCGGGGATCTGCCCCGTGCCGTGCAGGTGGTCCAGGGAACCGAGGCCGGGAAAGGAACCACCCAAGGCATCGAAGCCGAAGAACAGCACTTGCTGCGCCGCCCCGGAGATGAGCAGCAGCAAGATGGGTCCGTGGATCCAGTGTGTGATCAGCTGGGCCGCCAAGGCAGACAAAGCCACGAATCCCAGCAGGATGGGGATGGCCGGGGCGCTTCCACCGGAAACAACGTGGGCGCCCAGACCCAGGGCAACGGCCACCGGTCCGGCCACCCAGGACCACTTATTCCGGACAGTGCCCTTTCGCGGAACATCCACAGGAGTCGTGCTCATCGCCATCCTTCCCTCCACAAGGCTATGGGGATGATGTGCCCAGCAAAAGGGTTAGCCAAACACAGTTAGGCCAGCAGCGTGTTCACCAACCGAGCAGCCACCTTGGCGGTACGCCCGTCAATGTCGAACTCAGGATTCAATTCCGCCACATCAAGATGCACAAGCTTCCCGCTGGCGGCCACTTGCTTGCAGACGGCGCTGATCACCGGCAGCGGCACTCCGTACGCGGCCGGAGCGCTGACGCCGGGCGCCACCGCTGCGGGCATCACATCAAGGTCGATCGTCAAGTAAAGGACGTCGATGCCTGCCAGGAAATCGGCCACGAACGTCTCCACGACCTCCGGCGCGCACCCCTCGTCCAATAGATACTTCACGCCCAGCCGCTCCGCTGTGTCGAACAGGGTCCGCGTGTTGTTGGGTTCGGAAATACCGACGACGGCGTACTGCAGTTCCCGGCCAGCGGCGGCTTCCTCCTGGGCCATCTGGAGGAACGGCGTTCCCGAGCTCGGGACGGGCTCGTCGCGCAGGTCAAAGTGGGCGTCAAGGTTCAGCACACCCAGCCGTTTGCCGCGCAGGACTTCGGAGCCGGCCACCCCCAGGTAGCTGGCGAACGCGGTTTCGTGGCCCCCGCCAAGCACAACGGTGAGGTTGCCGGCGTCGAGCAGTCCGGAGATGGCACGTCCGGCGCGTGCCTGGCCGTCCTCCAGCTGGTCGCCCTCCACCACCACGTCACCGGCGTCGAACACCTCCCGGTCCAGGTGGAACGCCAGCGGACCAAGCGCCGCACGGATCGCGGCCGGAGCCGCGGCAGCACCCACCCGCCCCTTGTTGCGGCGAACCCCTGCGTCGCTGCAGAAGCCCAGTACGACGGCGGAGCGCACGCCGGCAGCGGCGGTCCGGGCAGCGTGGGGAGCCACAGCTTGCCACCACCGGCGGTGCTCGGGGCCGTCGCCGTCGAAGCGGCCGGTCCACGCGGTGGGGGTGACGTCTACGGCGGGGGCGCTGGTTTCCATGGTTTAAGCACACCGGACCCGGACTGCCAATGCCAGCAGTTCCGGGTCCGGACTGTCTGAAATTCCGGATCATGGTCCCCGGAGACGCCGCGAGATGGCATTTGATGACAATGTTTGCGCCGAACATTGTCATCAAATGCCATCTCGGCGAGGAGTTACTTCACCCCGAGCAGTTCCTCCACGGTGCCGATGCCGAAGAACAGCAGGAATGCGGCAGCCACAGCCCACATCAAGGGGTGTACCTCGCGGGCGCGGCCCTGGAACGTGCGGATCAGGACGTAGGAGATGAAGCCTGCGCCGAGGCCGTTGGCGATCGAGTAGGTGAACGGCATGAGGGCGATGGTCAGGAACGCCGGGATGCCGACGCCCCAGTCCTGCCAGTCGATCTTGCCCACCTGCGAAACCATCATGAAGCCCACCACAACAAGGGCGGGCGCAACGGCTTCGAAGGGAACCAGGTTGATCAACGGCGTAAAGAACATGGCCACCAGGAACAGGACACCGGTGACGATCGAGGCCAGGCCGGTCCGGGCGCCTTCGCCAATGCCGGCGCCGGATTCGACGAAGATCTGGTTGGAGGACACCGAAGCTCCGCCACCCACAATCGCGCCGAGCGCATCAACCTGGAGAACGCGGTCCACATTGGGGATGTTGCCGTGCTCATCCACGGTTCCGGCCTCATTGGCCAGGCCCACCATGGTGCCCATGGCGTCGAAGAAGATGCTGAGCAGGATCACGAAGGCCAGCAGGGCGGCACCGATGAAGCCAAGGTGTTCGAAGGCGCCAAAGGGGTTGGCCTTGCCGATCAGGGAAAGGTCCGGAGCGCCCCACTCGGACACTTTGGGCGCCACGAGCGACCAGCCACGGGGGTTGATGGTGGTGCCGTCGTTGCTCGGGCCGATATGCAGGGTGAATTCAAGGATCGCAGCCAGCGCGGTGGAGACGATGATGCCGATCAGGATGGCACCGCGTACCTTGCGCACCACCAGCGCGATGGTGAGGACCAGGCCGACCGCGAACACCAGCGTCGGCCAGCCCAGGAGTTTGCCGTCCACGCCCAGGCCCAGCGGAACGGTGGTTCCGGCGGCGTCGGGGATGCGGCGCACGAAGCCGGCGTTGACCAGGCCGATCAGCGCAATGAAGAGACCGATGCCCACCACGATCGCGGTCTTGAGCGCCTCGGGGACGGCCTTGAAGACCGCGGTCCGGAACCCGGTGAGGACAAGGATCAGCATGGTCAGGCCGGAGAGGACCACCAGGCCCATCATGTCCGGCCATGTCAGGCCCGGGTGCGAGGCGACGGTGACGGCCACGAACGCGTTGACGCCCAGGCCTGTGGCTACGGCAAAGGGATGCTTGGCCCAAGCACCCATGAGGATGGTCAGGATGCCTGCCACGAAGGCCGTGGTGGCGGCGACGGCCGTGAAGCCCAGCGATGCCCCGCTCGAGTCAGCCCCCGACAGTATGAGGGGGTTCAGGACCACGATGTAGCTCATGGCAAAGAAGGTCGCGAAGCCGCCACGGATTTCCCGCGAATACGTGGATCCACGTTCGGAGATCTTGAAGTAGCGGTCGATTGCAGAACCCTGTTTAAGCATGGATGTCTCCGGGGATCGTGTGAGTGTGCTCTCAAATCCTATGCCCGCCCGTGCGGGGAGGCCTGACGATTCGCCTAGTCTGTAAGGAAGCCAACATTAGGAGAAACCGCCCCATGCGCACCATCCGCCCGCTCCTGGCCGCCGTCGTTGCTGCCCTCGCCTTCGCCTCGGCGCTGCTTTTCGGCGCCGCCCCGGCATCGGCGCACGACGCCGCAGAATCCACGAGTCCGGCCAGCGGAGCCACGGTTGCGGAAGTTCCGGCATCGGTCTCCGTCACGTTCAATAACCGGCCGCTGGCTATTGGTTCGGGCATGTCGGTGACCGCGGGCGGGGAGAACTGGGCGGACGGCGCCGTGCAAATCATCGACAACCAGGCGGTCCAAAAACTGCGCCCCGGCGCTCCGGCGGGCCAGTACACGGTGGTTTGGCGCGTCGTCAGCTCCGATTCGCACCCCATCGAGGGCACCTTTACATTCACGGCAACAGCAGGAAGCACGACGTCGGAGGGGGCCACCGCGGGAGCCTTGCCGTCCGCGTCGGGCCAGGCAGGTTCGGGCACTGTTCCGAGCGCAGGAACTGCGGCCCCCGGAACCCCCGTCAGCGAACCGGCTCCGGACGCCTCCCAGCCGTTCCCGTGGAGCATCGTGGCGTTTGCTGCATTAGCTGTTGCGCTCGTTATTTTCCTGGCCGTTACAGCCCGTCGGAAATTGGCTGCCTCCAATGATGCCGAGGGCGATAAATCCGCGGAATGACGGGGTTTTCTACATATCTGCGAAAATCTCGAAACGGTTACTGCGACACGCTCGACGCCCACTTCTCGTTACTTAAATGTGACTTTGCTGTGATCGTCGCGTACGGTAGTACCTGTGCCCGATCCGCATTCGGCGCACTTCCGGCCTGATTGCCTAGCTCTGCCGCAGGTCGGAATCCGTTCGCAGACATACCTACGGCAGAGACGGGGAACCCATTTTAGGCCGCCAATGAGCGCGCCTTGGGGTGAAGCCACGAAGCTTCCGCTGAACAGCGGTGGATAGTGGCCGGGTGACTCCCATCCGAATCCGACAGCTAACCTCGCAGGCATCGGGAGAGGCTCTTTCATGTCTTCACGCATTCTTCGCGGCCGTCGTAAGGCGGACAGCGTACGCCCCAATCCGTTCATCTCCATCTCCAAGGCAGTTGCCAGCAACGCTTCAGGCGCTGGCCGCCAGGCAGCCGTCATCGCTGCAGCTTCGGGTCTTGTCCTGACCGGTTCCATTGCTGCGCACGCTGCCGAAACTCCGGCACAGGCTCCGGTCCAGCGGGACTCCAGCCCCGCCACGGTTGCTGAAACCGTTGCCGAAACCCCCAACAAGGTTGTCACTGCCGCAGCAACGGCCACCGTCAACTTCGAGCGTCCCGCTGTTGCTTCCGTGGCAGCACCGGTCATCGAGAAGCCGGCTCCGGTTGTTGAGGCTCCCAAGAAGGCCGCAGCCAAGGCTGCTGCTCCCGCCGCTACCGCCACGGTTGCTGCTTCCGCACCTGCCGCTGCTGCTCCCGCAGCACCTGCCCCGGCACCCGCTGTTGGCGGCGTCAACGCAGCAATGGTTGCCTCGGCTTACGCCCAGATCGGTGTCATGCAGGACTGCACCGCCATGGTCGAAAAGGCCCTCGGCTCCGCAGGTATCCCGGTGGGCGACCTTGCACCCATGCAATTCATGAACTACGGCAAGGTTGTCAGTGATCCCCAGCCCGGTGACATGATCGTCCAGTCCGGCCACGTTGCCATCTACATCGGCAATGGCCAGGCCATCTCCGGTGGCATCAACGGTAACCAGACCGGCATCCACCCGATCAGCTGGCTGACCGCAACCGGCCCGCTCACGTACGTCCGCGCCGGCGCATAAGCTTCACGCTTCACAAAAAGGCCGGCACCCCGGAGGTTTTCTCCTCCCGGGGTGCCGGTTTTTTGGTTTAAGGCTTTTGGTCTAAGGCCCCTGCTCCAAGAGCCCTGTTTCAGGGCTGCCTTGGTGCCGCTGTGGGGGTTGCCGGGCTTAGGCGATCGCGAGGCCGGGCGCTGCTGGAAGTGCCACCTTCGAAGAGATGGCCTGCCCCACCGCCTTGGCCTGGCGGAGGACTTCCTTGGGGGTTGGCGTGATGAGTTCTCCCACTCCCACCAGATGCATGCCCACCGCGCGCATGGCGGCCACAAGGTTCTGACCAACGGCAATCCCCAGCTCGGCCAGCATCTTGCGTAGCTGGCTCTGCGCGCAACGCGTCACTACAACGTGGTCGGCAAGGAGAATGCCGTGCGCCGTGTGGACGGCCCATTGACGAGGGGATGCGAGGGGAGTTTCTGCAGCCGTGAGCAGGTCCAGCCGGACCGCCTTGGTGGTGTTGCGTACATCCAGGTGGTGACTGGCCGCGTAGTTCCGCAGGTGGCGGAGGATCTGGTTCCGTTCCAGCATGGAAGCGGGATCGGCTACCTCGCAGCGTTGCAGCATGCCGGTATGCACGGAAGGACCCGTCTGTGCCAGTGGGCCGAAGCCGTCCACCACGATCGAGCCCACGCCGTAGCGGCTGAGTTCGCTGGCCACGGCGAGGCCTGAGAGTCCGGCTCCGATCACCACGGTGGTGGTTCGCTCCGTGGCGGAATCAGGCATGAGTGACACTGCGTGGTTCCTCCTTGACGTACGTGCCCAAAGGCAGGATTGGACGCTTCCGGTTCCCCAAACGGTCGCAAATAAATGGCCGGTATGTGTTCTGGAACACTCTCACCGGCCATTCGGTGACTCGAACACTACAGAACTTTTGGGGCGTTGGGTAGCCTTCCTGACAGCGTGTTATTACTTCTTCCCGGGGCGTCCCGGGAGGGCCTTGAAACCGAGCCCGGACCGTTATGCAGATAGCGGAAAAGCCGCCTTGATTCGCTATAAGCAAACGAGAATAGTTGGCATTGGACGAGGAAGTCCCGTGGCTTCCTCGTTCACGGACATTAGCGCACAACGTGAGGTGTAACACCCCTACGTTGAACCTCTGGCAGAATGGCCGGAACATCAAGCAGCAGGTGGAGAGGCGGGCCCCAAATGGACCAGCACGGTAGTCACGTTGAACATCCCCGCGGCGGTGACGCGGAAGCAGTAGCCCCGGGCGGCATCGTGGTTGGAGTGGACGGCTCCGAACACGGACAATGCGCTTTGGTGTGGGCAGCGCGTGAAGCCGAACGCCGGCAACTTCCCTTGCACATCGTGACCGCTTATTCAGTGCCGATCTTCGCCGCCTCAGGGTTGGACGGCGGATACGCAACGGTGGACGACTCGATGATCCGGGAAGGCGCCGAAGCCATCGCCAAACAGGCCATGGAGAAGGTTTCCGGCTACAACATCGACGTTGACGCCTCGGTGGAGAACGGGGATGCCGCCGGTGTCCTGCTGGATCTCTCCGCGGAAGCCGCCCTCTTGGTTTCGGGCAGCCGCGGACGCGGTGGATTCGTCGGCCGTCTGCTGGGCTCCGTCAGCAGCGCGCTGCCGGCCCACGCGAAGTGCCCCACAGTGACGGTGCCGTTGTATTGCGCCGACCGCCTGGGCCAGAGCACCGAGGACAAGCACATCAAGGCCGAACACGCGAAGGCCGGTCCCCGCACTGTGGAGAACATTGTTGTAGTTGGTGTTGACGGCTCCGAACAGGCGCGAGTGGCGGTCCTTGAGGCTGCTGAACAGGCAGAACGCATGGGCGCGAAGCTGCGGGTAGTCTGCGCTGTGCCTCAGTACAGCGGCTCGCTGGCCTGGGTGCCGGCCCCCTTGGACAGGGATGCCCTGTTCGCGGATATCAAGGTCCAACTGGATGCCGGCGTTGCCTGGCTCCGCAGCCATTTCCCGCATCTCACGGTGGAAACCCAGCTGACAGACGGCTCTCCCGTGGACGTCCTGGTGGAGGCCAGCAGGGGAGTGGAACTGGTGGTCCTGGGCACCCGTGGACGCGGCGGGTTCGCCGGAATGCTCCTCGGTTCAACCTCGGACGGCGTGCTGCACCACGCCAAGGGACCGGTCATGGTGGTCCCGGATCGCGAAGACTCCAGGCTTGCGGACAGGCCCAAGTTCGGCCCCATGCTGGGCAACGACTAGGACCTGACGCTTCACGGCGGCATGGACGGTGAAGCGGCGGAAGGGCCGCAGCAGGGCGGGCAAACCGGGAAGGCTTCAACAGCCGGGTACGGTTTCATCCTTCCGTTGGACCGGATTCGTTCAGGCATGCTGGCGGAGGTTGGCGGCAAGGCCGCCAACCTTGGTGAAATGGCCACCGCCGGTTTGCCGGTGCCGCCCGGATTTTGCCTGACGACGGCGGCCTACCGCCGGGCGCTTGACGGCGCAGCGTTGGGTGAGGTGCTGGCTGCCCTGGACGGGACCGACGTCGTTGATTCTTCCCTTGATGCCCTGGCGGCCCGTGCCCGCTCCGTAGTGCTGGCTGCCGGTGTTCCTCCAGAGGTGGCCGAAGAAGTCCGCACGGCGTACAACAGGCTGGGCCCGGATGTCCCGGTTGCTGTCCGGTCCTCGGCCACGGCGGAAGACCTGCCTTTTGCGAGCTTTGCCGGCCAGCAGGACACTTTCCTGAATGTGGTTGGCGTGGATGCCGTGCTGGACGCAGTGAGCCGGTGCTGGGCTTCCCTGTGGACTGACCGGGCGGCGAGTTACAGGACTGCACACGGGATCCGGCATTCGACGGTGGCGCTCGCCGTTGTAGTGCAGCAGATGATCGACGCCGCCACCGCCGGCGTCATGTTCACGGCCAACCCGCTGACCGGGCGTCGGCAGGAGGCGGTCATCGATGCGAGTCCCGGCCTGGGCGAAGCAGTGGTCTCCGGCGCGGTGAATCCCGACCAGTACGTGGTGGATATCCGGAGCCTCCAGATCCTGACGCGCACCATCGGTGACCGTAGAGTCGAGATCCGGCCCCTGCCCGGTGGCGGGACTGAACGGGTTGAACACTCCGGACAGCTTGGAAAGACCGGGCTTGACGCTGCGGCGATCGGGACTGACGGCGAAGTTTCGCGGGTGGAACCTTGCCTCACGGACCACCAGATCCGGGCGCTCGCGGCCTTGGGCGACCGCGTGGAACAACACTACGCAGCTCCGCAGGACACCGAGTGGGCCATGGACCGGGACGGGAAGCTGTGGTTGACGCAGGCGCGGCCCATCACCACCCTGTACCCGCGACCAACAAGGACGCCGTCTTCCGGGGGCGAGCATGCGTTCTTGAACTTCAGCCTGGCCCAGGGCCTCACCCGGCCCCTGACGCCCATGGGGCTGGCGGGAATCAGGCTGATTGCTTCCTGCGTCGCCCGCCGGGCCGGCTTTGACGTGCCGGACCCGCGCACGGGCCCTTCGCCGTACTACGAGGCTGGCCAGCGGATCTTCTTCGACATCACTTCAGTGCTTCGGAGCAGGGTGGGCAGGGCCCTTGCGCCCAGGATTTTCGACATTATGGAGGCCCGGTCCGCCGCTTTGATCCGGCGCCTCAGCGAAGACCCCCGATTCGCCATGACCAACAAGACTCCTTTCAAGCTGATCCGCCATGTGGCTCCTGTTGCAGCGAGATACCGGGTGCCGGAAACGGTCCTTCGGGGTCTGTTCAGGCCCGCAGCGGCCATGAGGCAACTGGATAAGGTCAGCCAAGACTTGAAGGACGCCTTCGATCTTCCCGTCTCCGCCACGAGCCATCAGAGGTTGCAGCATGTGGAGCGAATCCTCGGAGAGCGGATTTTTGCCACAGTTCCCCAGGTCCTGCCCCTTCCGGCACTTGGCTTTGCCCTGCTGGCACTGGTCCGGAAATTGCTGGGTCCCGACGTTTCCTACGACGAACTTCAAACAGTTATTCGTGGCCTGCCCCATAACGTCACCACCGAGATGGACCTTGCGCTCTGGGAGTTGGCGAGCAAGATCGGACAGGACCCGGAAGCAGTTGAGTTCTTCGTTTCCCGTGGCGCCGCAGAACTGGCGGAGGCCTACAAGGCAGGTGGGCTTCCGGCACGTCCGCAAGCCGGTCTTGAGAGGTTCCTTGCCGAATACGGGGACCGGGCCGTCGCGGAGATAGACATCGGGATGCCGCGCTGGTCGGAGGAACCCACCCACATTCTTGGAGTTCTTGGGAACTACTTGCGGCTTGGGCAGGGCGGCGGTGCTCCCGGGGCCGGAGGTTCTCCACGGCAGCCGGAACCCACGCCGCAACCCGACCCGCCCCGGCAGTTTGAAAATGCCGCCACCGAAGCCGAAGACCAGGTTGCACGCCTGGTGGCCCGTGGCAGGACCAAGAGCGCCCTTCACGCCGCGGTGATCCGCTTCGCCCTCGATCGCACGCGCCGCTACGCGGGCCTGCGGGAATTGCCCAAATACAACCTGGTCCTTGGTCTGGCCGAGGTGCGGAGGCACATGGTGCGGATCGGCCGGGAACTGGCAGAAGCAGGGCGTTTGGACGAGGCCGATGACGTCTTCTTCCTGGACTTCGAGGACGTGGAACTCGCCTTGGCCGGAACCCGCTTCCAGCCGGTGGTGGCGGAACGCCGCCAGGATTACGACCGTGAGCTGCAGCGCCGCCACATCCCGCGGATGCTGCTCTCGGACGGAACAGAACCCGAAGCCGTGGTCGATCCCGGAGCCAAAGAGCCAGCGGCCAACGCGTCCGCGGGAGTACTCACCGGCAGTGCGGCATCGACCGGGACAGTGACGGGGCTGGCGAGGGTGGTCATGGACCCGGTAGGAGCCCACCTGGAGCCCGGCGAAATCCTGGTGGCGCCTTCAACCGATCCGGGCTGGACGCCGCTCTTCCTGACGGCAGGAGGCCTGGTCATGGAAATGGGCGGTCCCAACTCGCACGGGGCCGTGGTTGCGCGCGAGTACGGGATTCCCGCCGTCGTGGGCGTCCCCGATGCCACCGTGCGGATCGCAACCGGCCAGCGCATCACGGTAGACGGCGCCTCCGGAACGGTAACGCCCGCCTGAACAGGCACTTCAAAGCCCGGCACGGCACAGCGAATGCAGCTATGCGTGCTGGTGGGATTCGTGCTCCGAGTGGCTCACCGGTTCAAGCTGGAAGGTGCAGTGCTCGGTATCGAAATGACTCCCCAGGCAGGACCCCAGTTGGTCAAGGATGCTGTCCGCGCCGGCGGCGTTGAGAAGTTCGTCTTCCACCACCACGTGGGCCGAGAACACCGGCACTCCCGAGGTAATGGTCCAAATATGGATGTCGTGGGCCTCCACCACTCCGTCCACGGCCAGGATGTGCTCGCGGATCATGTTGACGTCCACTCCCTTGGGGGTGGCTTCAAGCAGCACGTCCACTACGTCGCGGAGGAGGTGCCAGGCGCGGGGGATGATCATGACCGCGATCAGCATGGAGGCGATGGGGTCCGCAGCGCTGAAGCCCGTGGTCATGATGACGACGGCGGCCACAATGACGGCGATCGAGCCGAGGAGGTCGCCCAGGACTTCCAGGTAGGCGCCGCGTACGTTGAGGCTTTCCTTCTGCGCGCCTTGGAGGATCAACAGTGAGACGAGGTTGGCTGCGGCACCCAGAATTGCGGCCCACAGCATGATGTCGGTGTGGATCTCCGGGGTTTCGCCGAACCTGCGGATGGCCTCGATCATGATCACCACCGCGATGACAATCAGGACCAGGGCATTGGCCAGGGCGGCAAGCACTTCGGCCCGTTGGTAGCCGTAGGTGCGTTGATCGCTGGCGGGGCGCGTCGCGATCCAGGCCGCCATGAGCGCGATGAACACGCCGGCGGCATCGGAGAGCATGTGTCCGGCGTCGGCCAGCAGCGCAAGGGAACCGGAGATAATGGCGCCGACCACCTGGATACCCACCACGCCCAGGGTGATGCCCAGGACGGCTATGAGTCTCTTGCGATGCCTGCCGGTTGCAGTGAGTCCGTGCGAGTGGTTGTGGTCGTGCCCCATGCTTCTAAGGCTAGCCCCAGCCGAGTTCGTGCAGGCGGTCGTCGTCGATGCCGAAGTGGTGGGCGATCTCGTGTACCACCGTGATGGCCACTTCCTCGATGACTTCGTCGCGGGTGGTGCAGATGTCCAGGATGGGCTGGCGGAAGATGGTGATGCGGTCCGGGAGCGAACCCGCCTCCCACCATGAATCGCGTTCCGTCAGCGGGACGCCCTCGTAGAGGCCCAGCAGTACCGTGTCCGGGTCTTCGCCGGGGCGCGGAACGTAGGTGTCCTCAATGAAGACGGCCACGTTGTCCATGGCGCTGGCTGCCTTGGGCGGGATCATGTGCAAAGCATCTTCGACGGCGGCCTCGAACTCCTCCGGCGTCATCCGGAAGGGGGCGGCCCGGCCCCGCAACGGGGACGAAGGAAGGTCGCCGTCAGGGATGATAGGCAGGCCTGGAGGAAGATTTGCGGGCATGTTCCGACTGTAACGCCCGCGTGCGGCATTGACGCGGGGTGTGATGAGAGTTACTGTTTTCGAGGCCCGGTTATGCGTATAACTGAACCCCTGAATCAAGCCGGAGCCGCACGACAGACAGGCTTCCATGACCCGGCCCGGCACCAGCGGCAAGTCCGGCCCCACGATGCACCACGTGGCGGCCGCTGCGGGCGTTTCCCAAGCCACGGTATCGCTGGTCCTCAACGACGTGGGGGGAGCCAGGGTCTCGGAGGAAACCCGGCGGCGCGTCCATCAGGCCGCCAAGGAGCTGGGGTACCGCACCAACGCCCACGCGAAGGTTCTCCGCGAAGGCGTTGCTGAAATGATCGGTTTCGTGGGGGACCACGTGGCCACCGCACCTTTTGCCGGGAAGATCATCGAAGGCGCACAAGCCCGGGCATGGGAGGCCGGGATGTTGCTGCTCACGGTGAACACGGGCGGAGACCGCGGGCTGGAGGCTGCGTCCCTCGAAGCCATGCTCTCGCACAAAGTGGCCGGGGTGGTCTACGCCTCGATGTATCACCGGAAGGTGGATGTTCCGGACGTCCTGGGTGAGCTGCCCGCCGTCGTGCTTAACGCGCAGGACCGCAGCGGCGCCTTCGCGAGCATCGCGCCGTCGGAGGTGCTCGGCGGGTACACCGCCACCCGGACCCTCATCCGGGCAGGGCACCGAAGGATCGGTTTCATCAACATCGGTGCGGTGGAGGACGGACTGCCTGCCGTCGTCGGGCGGCTTGAAGGCTACCGGAAGGCGCTCGCAGAGGCGGGTATTGCATACGACGGCGGACTGCACCTCGCGGGGGACGGCGACGAAGCCGGCGGTTACCGGAGGACGCTTGAGCTGATGGCCGGGGATCGCCCGCCCACAGCGATTTTCTGCGGTAATGACCGCACGGCGTGGGGCGCCTACCAGGCGCTGGCGTCGAAAGGGCTGGCCGTTCCGGATGACGTGTCCGTGGTCGGCTTCGACAACCAGGAGTCACTCGCACCCCATCTGCGGCCCGGCCTGACTACCTTGGAACTGCCCTTCATTGACATGGGAAGGCGTGCCGTGGAGTTGATCCTTGCCGGTACGCCAACCCCGGGCCACACTGAATTGTTCGAATGTCCCCTTGTTGAACGTCATTCCGTGGCCGCACCTCCACACCTCCCCAACCAACGAACAGGAACCGCATGACCGCCACCCCCTCCCTCGCACCCGAACCCCTCGACGTCGTCGTGGTGGGTGAGGCGCTGATCGACATCGTGCAGTCTCCGGATGGGCAGATCGAGTATCCGGGCGGTTCACCTGCCAATGTGGCCTACGGCCTGGGGCGCCTGGACATCAAAGCCGGCCTGTTGACGGCGATCGGACGCGACGACCGCGGTGACGCCATCACCCAACACCTCCAGAGCGCGGGGGTGGTTCTGCTTCCCGGTTCCAGGTCGTTGGGGAAGACGGCCACGGCTACGGCACAGATCGGCGACGACGGGTCCGCTGAGTACACCTTCGACATTGACTGGTCCTTGCCTCCCGTGGTGCTCCCTTACGCGCCCAGGATCCTGCACACCGGTTCCATCGCCACGTTCCTGCAGCCGGGAGCAAGCGTCGTGCGCGGCATGCTTGAACAGGCGCAGGGCGGATGCATGGTCACCTACGACCCCAACATCCGCCGCGACCTCCTGGGCAGCCACCACGAGGCCCTCTCCCTCTTTGAGGAACTGGTGCCGTTGACCGACGTCGTCAAGATGAGTGAAGACGATGCCCGCTGGCTGTATCCGGGCAAGGACCTGGCGGGAACGGCCCGCCACCTGCTGTCCCTGGGGACCGTGCTGGCCGTGGTGACGCAGGGGGCGAACGGATCCCTCATGGCCACGCGGGAGACCCAGCTGAATGTCCCGGCCATCCCGTCCACGGTGGCCGACACGATCGGAGCGGGGGATTCGTACATGTCCGCGCTGATCCTGGGACTGCTCCTTCGGGGAAGCGATGGCCTGGCTCCGACAGTGCTGGAGAGGATCGGCACCACCGCCTCCATGGCGGCATCCATCACTGTGGGCCGCTCCGGGGCGAACCCGCCCACGCACCGGGAACTGCTGGCCGGAATGGCCCGCTGACTTTTCGCTGAAACCTAACCTTTTACTGCGCGCGTCCTCGACTTGGACGCGCGCAGTACTGTTGTGCGCTCCGCCTTGGGGGTCCTGCGGGTCAGCGCTACGCCGAGCAGGCACACCACGCCGCCCAGCAAACCCCAGATCGTGGGCACTTCCTGCAGGACGGCCCAGGAAATAAGAATGGTGGTTCCCGGGACGAGGTACGTCGTGGCGGCCATCTTTCCGGCAGGAATCAAGGACAGCGCGTAAGCCCATGTGGTGAAGGCAATCGCCGTCGGGAAAACGCCGAGGTAGACCAGGCCCAACGTGGCTGCCATCGGCGCCAACTGAATTTCGCTGATGAGCTGGCCTGTCCAGGGCAGGCAGCACACGGCGCCAACCATGATGCCGAACCAGGTGGCCTGACCCGCGGTAAACGTGCGCAGGACGGGTTTCTGCAGGATGGCGCTGACAGACGCGAGCACAGCGGCCAGCAGGCACAACAACACGCCGGCCACGTCCGCCGTCGACCGTTGCCCGGAGCCCAACGCGATCATCGCAACCCCGCCAAAGGCCACCGCGCTGCCGATCAGCAACCAGCGCGGAAAGCCTTCCTTCAGGATGAAGCCGGCCATGACCGCTATCAGGATCGGTGAGACGTTGATCAGCATGGCGCTGGTACCGGCGTCGAGCATGTGCTCGGCGGCGTTCAGCGCCACGTTGTAGCCGGCGAACCACATCACCCCGTAGGCTGCGATAGGCAGCCACTGGCGGCCTTTCGGCCACACCTTCAGCGTCGGCAGCACCACCAGTCCAAGCACGACGGCGGCAACGGCCAAGCGTCCCAACGTCAAGGAGCCGGGGGAGAAGCTGGGGCCGACCGCCCGGATGCCGACGAAAGCCGAAGCCCACAGGACTACGGTGACCACGACGGCGGCTATGCCGGCTTTGCTGATGGTTGCCGCGGCGACCGGCGCGGGGATGCTGCGCTCCTGGTCGCCGGAGGGCTGGCCGGATCCGGCCGGGGTGGGGGTTGTCATAGGGCAAATCTAGCGCGGCATCCGACCGTGGGGCTGGCGGATTTCGGACGCGTCAGAGCAAAAAACTGCCAATGTCCTGTGCGCTGTTTTTGGACGTGTCCGAGGTCACGCTCCTCTCGATTTTGGATTATCGCCATCCATGCTCTAAGGTTTTAGAGTCCAGTTCGGACGAGCGAGAGCGGAAAAGAACGCATAAAGCGTTGTCTTCTGCTGCGAGTTCGAATTGAGTTCAGGCCCCCATCGTCTAGCGGCCTAGGACACCGCCCTTTCACGGCGGCGGCACGGGTTCGAATCCCGTTGGGGGTACGCAAGGCAAGTGGTAAATCGGACTGAAAAAGTCTGGTAAGCTGGAAGCCTTGAAAAAAACGCGGTAGAGATACTGCAAAGCGCGGTAGAGATACCGCAAAGCAAGGCCCTGTAGCGCAGTTGGTTAGCGCGCCGCCCTGTCACGGCGGAGGTCGCGGGTTCAAGTCCCGTCAGGGTCGCTCTGAGCGCCGGAAGGAATTCCGGTTCTCAAGGTGACATGTCACCTAGGCTCTGTAGCTCAGTTGGTAGAGCGTTCGACTGAAAATCGAAAGGTCACCGGATCGACGCCGGTCGGAGCCACCAGCTAAACCCCGCATTTCCAGTCGTCAGGACTTTGGAAATAGCGGGGTTTTTGCGTTGGGGAATTTCGTTGCCGCATTGGCCCTATGTCTTATGGGCTACGGCAGCGGCGGTCCCGGCCTTTTGTTCCGGTGGCCGGGCGCCGCCGTCGAGCATTTCCCAGTCAGTTGTCCGCCGGTAACCCGCAGCCTGTCAGCGGAAGGCGGGAATGCCGGTCAGCTTGTTGCCGAGAATGAGGGTGTGCACTTCGTCGGTGCCCTCGTAAGTGCGGACCGACTCCAGGTTGTTCGCGTGCCGCAGCGGTGAGTAGTCCAAGGTAATGCCGTTGCCGCCAAGGATGGTCCGGGCCTCGCGGGCGATCTTGATGGCTTCGCGGCAGTTGTTGAGCTTGCCCACGGAGATCTGGTCGATCTGCAAGGTTCCGGCGTCCTTCTTCCGGCCAAGGTGCAGCGCGAGCAGGAAGCCCTTGTTGATTTCCAGCGCCATGTCCACCAGCTTCTGCTGCGTGAGCTGGTAGCCCGCAAGGGGTTTGTCGAACTGCAAGCGCTCCTGTGAATAGGCCAGGGCGGCCTCGAAAGAATCACGGGCCGCGCCCATGGCACCCCAAATGATCCCGTAGCGTGCTTCGTTAAGGCAGCTGAAAGGACCCTTCAACCCCACCACGTTCGGCAGCACCGCGGACTCGGGCAGGCGCACGTCCACCAGATCGATGTCGCATTGGATGGAGGCGCGCATGGACAGCTTCGGCTCGATCGGCGTCGCGGTAAAGCCCGGGGTGGACGTGGGAACCACGAACCCCCTGATGCCTTCTTCGGTCTGGGCCCAGATAACAGCAACCTGGGCTACCGATGCCAGGCCGATCCAGCGCTTGGAGCCGTTAAGGACCCAGTCGTTTCCGTCGCGACGCGCAAAGGTCTTCATGCCGCTGGGGTCGGAGCCGGCGGTGGGCTCGGTCAGTCCGAAGCAGCCGATTGCTTCGCCCTTGGCCATGGCGGGCAGCCACTCCTGCTTCTGCTCTTCGGAACCGTGCTTGTAGATGGCACTCATGGCCAGCGAGCCCTGCACTGAGACGAAGGTCCGTAGGCCGGAGTCGCCGGCCTCGAGTTCGGCGCCTGCCAATCCGTAATCGACCGCGGAGCCCCCGGCGCAGCCGTAGCCCTGCAAATGCATTCCCAACAGGCCCAGCCGACCGAGTTCCGGAACTATCTCCAACGGGAAAGTGGCCGATTCGTACCATTGCGCAATGTTCGGCCTGATGTCCGCGTCCACGAAGGCGCGCACTCTGTCCCGCAGCTTCCGTTCTTCCGGGGTGAGCAAGGAATCGAAGTCAATCAGATCGCTGATGCTGTTCATGCGGAACCTCTCGTGTTCGGGGAAATGGAAGTGAAGGTGCTGCCTTGGTGTTCACCAAGGGTGGGCGGTGCCTGCCGGTACGTGGCGGGGGAAGCGGACAAACGGATGGGATTGGCCAGTTGGACTGATGAGCGGCCGGTGATTGGGTCCGTGAAGTGAACGGAAGGTTCAAGACCCAGGGAGTGACCGAGCGCCAAAGCTTCGCCGATGTCATTGACTTTGCCGGCCGGTACCCCGGCTTCGAGAAGCTTGGCCTGCCAATGAGCGGCGGAATCAGTTTCCAGTGCCTGTTCGAGGATCCTCTTTAAGGGGACGCGTGATGCCACCCGAAGTTCATTGGTGCGAAAGCGGGGGTCCTCGGTCAGGCTGTTCAACCCAAGGGCTTCAGTCAACGCACCGAACTGCCTGTTGTTGCCGACCGCGATGGCAAGCAGGCCGTCTCTGGTCCGGAAAGTTTCATAGGGGGCGATGCTTGGGTGTGCGTTGCCAATGCGGGCCGGGGAGTTCCCGGTAGCGAGCGTTGCTGTTCCCTGGTTGACGAAAGCGGCAAGAAGCGATGAGAGCAGATTGACGTGGACTTCCTGACCGTGGCCGGTGGTGTCACGGACGCGCAGTGCCATGAGGATGCCCGTCAAGGCGTTCTGTCCGGTGAGTACGTCAACCAGTGCGACGCCGGCTTTGGTCGGTTCCGTCTCGGGCGACCCGGTGATGCTCATCAGGCCGCCGAGCGCTTGGACGAGGAGGTCGTACCCGGGGAGTGCGGATCCGGCGCCCGTTCCAAACCCGGAGATGGAGCAGTACACCAGGTCGGGCCGCCCGGCGGACAAGGTCTGGTAGTCCAGCCCAAACTTGGCCATGACGCCCGGCCGGAAGTTCTCCACCACTACGTCGCATTCCGCAGTCAGTTCGCGGGCGTAAGCCAGTCCGTCGTCCGTATTAAGATCCACGACCACCGATCGCTTGTTTCGGTTGACACTGGCAAAATACGTTCCCCGTCCGTGATGGTCCACGGGCGGTACCCATGCCCGGGTGTCGTCGCCGGCCGGGCTTTCGATCTTGATGACCTCGGCGCCAAAGTCCGCCAGCATCATGGTGCACAGGGGACCTGCCAAAACGCGCGAGAAATCCGCGATCCGGATTCCGGCCAGCGGTTGGCTCAGGGGGGACTCGGAGGAGCTGGGGGATGCCACTTCGCATCCTTTCGCTTGTATGTTGCATGCTACTGAGGTTGCATGCAACTGTAGGGCACTTTCGGAAAGCTGTAAATACCCGTGGAGTCAGCGGGAGAATTTGGTGAGCTGCTCGAGCTGAGAGAGGTACTCGTCTGCTGACAGGCCAGGCGTCCGGGCGCAGACCCCGCTGATCAACAAGTGAGCGGTCCGGGTGACATGGTCCCGTACGGCTCCGGCTGCTGCCCGGGAATCCCTGCGCTCCAACGCGGCCAGGATGTCCTTGCGGTCACAGGCCAGGTCCTGGCTGCTTCGGGCCGACGGGATAGTGACCAGCCCATGGGCCAGCACCATATTGCGTAGTTCGCCGTCCAAGGCCAACAGGCGGGGGTTGCCCGCGAGCTCCATCAGGAACAGGTGAAAGTCCTTGTCAGCCTGTAAAGTTGCCGGCCCGTCCTCGCGGGCGGCAGCGTCAAGGATACGGCCGTGCAGGGTTCGGAAGTTGGCCAAATCTTCGTCGGTGGCCACCTCCGCCGCGCGGGCTGCCGCAGGCGGCTCGAGGATGATGCGGATTTGGAAGATCTGCACGATCTCATCCAAGGACATCTGAAGCACCCGCACACCGCGGTTCTTCTCGATGCGGACGATTCCCTCTTTTTCGAGCAATTGAAGCGCTTCCCGGACCGGCGTTCGGGAGACTCCCAGCTTCTCCGCCAATCCGATTGCCGAGAAGTGTTCTTCCGGGCCCATCTCGCCGGAAGTGATGGCTGCACGCAGCATGTTGGTGACCTGAACCGTCAGGGATTGGCCATGGTCGATCTGTTGCATGCTACTCATGCAGGCATTCTACGGTCTGGGTTCTGCGGTGCAGAGATTACGACGTCGGCACCCGGCCGGGTGCCGACGTCGCCGTCGTCAGGACTTCAGCTTCGGCTTCACGTCCTTGTTGTAGATCGATTCCAAGGATGCTTTGAGTTCCGACATGGTGGTTTTCACGTCGGCCTTCTCGTTCATGATTTTGGTCGCTGCCTTGGCCAGCTCCTGGTCCCCACCCGGCAGGAAGGTGCGGGCGTAATCCTGGTTCCGGGTCTGCTTGAGCTGGTCAACAACCACCTGGAACTCCGGCGTTTGGGCGAGGATTGCCGAAACGTCCGCGGTTTGGGTAACCGGTGCGTACCCCGTGGCAGCGGACAGTTTGGCAGTATTCCCGGCATTGGTGACGTGGGCGATGAACATGGCGGCTGCGAGTTGACGCTCAGGGGTGGATTTGCTGGCAATGACCAGCCCGGACCCGCCGGTTGGTGATACCGGAGACTTGCTGACGTCTCCGCCGGGGAGGACGCCCACACCGATGCGCATGGCGGACTCCTTCGAGGCTTTCATGACGGTGGCGAGGTCGGCCGAGGAACTGATCGTTGCGCTGACCGCGCCGGCCTGGAGGTCGGTGAGGGCATTCTTGGAGGAAACGCCTGCCCATGAGTCCTTGATGATGGAATCCTGCACCCACTGCATGGCAGCGACTGATTCCTCGGAGTCGGCAGTGATTTCCCACTCCTTGGACCACGCACCTCCGCGTCCCCACAGGAGGTTCTGGAGTGTCCAGCCCGCGTACCCCGCAATCGCAGGGTACTGGTAGGCATTCTGGTAGCCGGACGCGGAAGCGTTGGCGGCTTTGATCTTCGGTGCCCACTCCGCGAATTCTTCCCAGGTAGCCGGAGCCCCTTCGGGTACCCCGGCTGCCTTGAAATGGTCCTTGTTGAAATAGAAGAGCGGAGTGGAGCGGGCGTAAGGGATGGCCCATTGTTTCTGGTCGTACTCATAGTCGCTGACCAGTCCAGGGACATAACCGGAGATGTCAGTGTTGGTGGCCTTCAGAAGTTCGTTGAGGGGCAGAATCGCACCCGAGAGTGCGTACCGGAACCACCAGACGTCCGATGCGAGCAGAACATCGGGGACGTCGTTGCCTGCTTGCGAGGTCTGGAACTTCTGGGCAACCTCTTCATAGTTCGCCCCACCGGTAACGAGGTTCACTGTGATTCCGGGGTTTTCTTTTTGGAATGACTCGATCAGCAGCAGCTCCGTATCCCGGGACTTGCCCGGGTGGCTGGACATGTAGCTGATGCTGCTGGCCGGCTTGATGGTAGACCAGTCCACCGCCACGGCTTTGGTGTCCGGACCGCCGCCATCCGTTGAGGGGCCGGCGCAAGCTCCCAATGCCAGGGTGCCGAGGCCCGCGCCGGCTACGGTGAGAAACTGCTTGCGGGTGAATGTAGTGGACATGACGATAGGTGCCTTTCATTGGGTGCTGAAAAGTTGATGGCAAGTTCGAACGGAGCGTTAGCCGGTTACAGAGCCCTGCGTCAGGCCGGACACTATGTACCTCTGGAGAGCAGCGAAGACGATCAGGATCGGCAGCAGGACGATCACCGAGCCGGCCATGAGCATGCCCCAGTTCTGGGTGCTTCCTTCGCTGTTGACGAGCTGCGTCAGCCCCACTGGCAGTGTCATCATGTCCGGGTGGTCAGTGACGATCAGCGGCCAGATGTACTCATTCCACTCGGCCACGATCGTGACCAGCGCGACCGTGGCGATGCTGGGCATCGAGACTGGAACCACGATCTTCCAGAGCTTGCGCCAATGCCCGGCCCCGTCGATTTCCGCAGACTCCAGAATGGCCGGCGGGAGTGTAAGGAAGTGCTGGCGCAGCAGGAATGTGCCAAAGGCTGTGCCCAGGGAGGGAACAATGATTCCCCAGTAAGTATTCAGTCCGCCCATGCCGGCGATCAGGACGTAGTTGGGCAGCACGGCTACCTGCGGCGGAACCATCAATGCGACCAGGATCAGGAGAAAGATCACCCTCTTGAAGGGGAAGCGGATGAAGACCAGCGCGTAGGCGGTGAAGATGGCCAGTACACACTTCACCGTTGAGCCGATTGCCGTCACGATCACGCTGTTGAGGAAGAACCTCGGAAAGGGAACGGTGGACGTGGCCTCCGCATAGTTTTGGAAGCTTGGCTCTTTTGGGAGGAGAGCCAGTTCGGTGGTGACAATTTCTCCCGGTGCCTTCAACGACGAGAGCATCATCCACAGGAGAGGAACGAATACCACAAGGGTGGCGAGGGCGAGTGGTACGTAACCAGTGGCAATCGTCCGGCCAAGGTTCCGCCAGGACAAAGGCTTTGCATCGGCTGGAAGGGGCTGAACGGGAGTAGTGCTCATGAGTAGTGAACCTTTCGTTCCACGAACCGGAGTTGCACAGCCGTCATGACCAGCAGACCTGCGAACAGGACCACCGAAATGGCCGCGGAGTAGCCTGCCCGGTTATATGACCCGAAGGCTTGGAGATAGGAATCGAAGATGAGCGTGCTGGTGCCATTGCCCGATGGCGTCATGATCCGGATGATGTCGAACGCCTGAAGCGAGCTCAGCAGGGATGTAATCAGCAGGAAGAACGTAGTGGGAGAAAGCAGGGGCACCACGATCGTCCAGAACCGGCGCAGGCTCGAGGCCCCATCCAGGGCGGCCGCTTCCATCAGCTGGGGCGGGATGGACTGCAACCCGGCCAGGTAAACGACGGCGCAGTAGCCCAGGTTTTTCCAGACGTAAACGATGATGACCATCGTCAGCGCCAGCTTGGGGTCGTTGACCCACTGAGGACTCGCCTGCCCCACGGAGCGGAGGAGCCAGGACAATGCTCCGTAGGTCGGATCGAAAATGAAGAGCCAAACCAATCCGACCCCGACGCCCGAAAGGACATAGGGGGCAAAGACAACTGCCCGGGCGAAGGTCCTGCCCTTCAGCTTTTGATTCAAGACGAGCGCCACCACCAGGCCGAGCGCCATGGCGCCACCTACCGTCGTGGCGGTGAATACTGCCGTGGTTCCCAGGACGTTTGCGGCATCAGCCGATGAGAAGAACTCGACGTAGTTCGCAAACCCCACGTTTGTGGCGGTTGCTGCTCCCAGCGTCCAGTCCAGGGTGGAGTAATAGAAATTCGTGAGCAGGGGTCTGTAAGTGAAGAGGAGGATCAGGGCTACGTTGGGTGCGGCGAACAGGATAAAGAACCATGCGTCCCGGCGTGTGCGTCTGTTCCACCGGCTGTTCCGCTTGAGGCCGGGCGGTTCTCCGCGTCCACCGGACGGGCTTCGCATGCCGGGGTTGCTTGGCTCCCGGGCAGTCTCCGGACGATTGGTGCCTACAGCGCTCACCACAGACCTCTGACTTCTTAGTCATGTTGTCTGGGGGCAACGCTCATCGTGGCTGATCGGGTCTTTGGGCGGTTGACCTGACAATCTGCCTTTCTTCTGCTGCTAACCTACCGCCCAGACTGTCCCAACGCAATAGCTCGGAAGTGCCGCTTGCGTGACTTGTGCTAACGTCCTTACAAATATCCTGCACTGCCCGACCGGGCAGCCCGACCGGGCAGCCCGAGCGAGAGTTCCAGACCTCCGCTCAGAATGGACCGGCAATGCCGGAAAGCTTGAGGACTTTGTTCATGGTCTTCGGTGTCCCCGCCCCAGGGATCCCGAGCTGACCATGGGCTGTTGGGGACTCCCAAGCGCAGAACTGGAACTGGAGCAACGGCTTGATCTTTGATGGGGATACGCAATGGTGGCAGATGTGTGTGGCGCTCGCGGTGGCGTTGGTTCTATCCACGGCTATCGGGTTTGAACGCCAAAGCAAGAATAAATCGGCCGGAATGCGGACCCACGCAATGGTCGGTCTGGGTGCTGCCCTCTTCATGGTGGTCAGCAAATATGGTTTTAGCGATGTCTTGATGGCTGACCTTGTCAGGCTGGACCCGTCGAGGTTGGCGGCCCAGGTCGTTTCCGGCATCGGTTTCATCGGGGCCGGGCTCGTGTTCGTCCGGAGGAACCAAGTACGAGGCCTCACCACCGCGGCCTCGATTTGGATTACGGCCGCCGTGGGGACGTCGGCCGGCGCCGGATTGGCGCTTCCCGCGGTCTTCGTAACGGCCGCCCATTTCCTCATCGTTTATGCCTACCCGGTTCTATCGGCCAAGTTGCGCTCCGGACTCCCGCAGCAGTGGGTCCTCCGAGTGACTTACGACGACGGCGTTGGGGCTTTGCGGGACGTCCTCACCACGTGCACGGAGGAAGGGTTCCGCGTCCAGGGTTTTGCGACCATCAGGGCCTCCGACGAAACGAAACGCGTGGTGGAAAGACTAATGAAGCATGAGGACGCCTCGACCACCGGGTCCATTGAGATCGAACTGGAGATCGAAGGCACCATGGCCGCGTCGAACGTCGTCAGCAGGCTTTCGCAACTCGCAGCGGTCACCGAGGTGTCCATCGTCGATGACGCCGAGTAGCTGCAACCTTCAACCCACACAAGGAATCACTTCATGATAGAAATCCAAGGCCACAGGGGTGTCCTTGCAACGCAACACGGGAACACCTTGGCCAGCTTCGTCGAGGCACTGACGCTTGGCGTTGACGCCATCGAAGTGGACATCTGGCTTACCTCTGATCGCCAATTGGCACTCCGTCACGATTCCATCGTCAATGGACGCGACATTCGTGATGGCCGACTTCGGGAGGCTGCCGTGGAAGTGCTGCCCGAGGCCGTCCATCGCGTCGGCGCTGAGGCAAGGACTCCCACGTTGGAAGAGCTCTTGGCACTGATGCGTTTCGCGAACGCGGGCGATGTGGTCCTGGACATTGAGGTCAAGACCGATCGGGCGAAGGGGAGGGAGTACAGCCATTCGATCGTGTGGTGGCTGGCCAACATCCTGAGGATTCACGAGTCCGGGCAGGCGCTTCGTGTGCGCAGCTTCGATCCCCTCGTCATCAAGGCCATGGGGGAGGAGATTCCCAGTGTCCCCAGGGTGGCGCTGTGCCGCGACGCTGTTGTTCCGGACCCGGGCCTGTACCCGTCCGACACCTGCGCGCTGATCGAAGCTGCGCTCGCCGCCGGAGCAGAGGCGGTGGCCCCCGAGGTCAACCTCCTGGACGAAAAGCTCGTGGCTCAGGCGCACGCTGCCGGGCTGAAGGTATACCCGTGGACTTTGGTCACGGCGGAGCAGATTGCGAACGCAGTCAGTCTGGGTGTGGACGGAGTATGCGTCAACGATGTTGCCTTGGCCCGGACCACCTTCGCGGGCTTGGGGCGGGAGGTCCCTGTTCCCAGGCCCATAAGCCTGCCCATGCTGCGGTGATGTGAAGTCCGGTGGTCAGCCTTCACATTCCGTGCAGTAATACTGTCCGCCCTTTTCGCGTGCGATCTGCGACCGGTGGTGAACCAGGAAGCAGGAGGAACACGTGAATTCGTCCTCCTGAGGCGGAACGACGGCGACTACCAGCTCCTCGGCGATGAACTCGCCTGCCGGTGTGCTTGAGTCCGGCTCATCGCTTTCTTCCACCTCAAGGACGGCAGTCATTGCTGTGGGGGCGCTTGCTGTCTGCAAGGCTTCCAGCGACTGTTCCTGGGCTTCTTTGACCTCCGGGCGAAGGTCGTCGTAATCCGTTGCCATGGCTGCGCTCCTTCACGAAGTATGGGTGAGCCGATGCGGCCCCGGTGTCTCATTGTAAGCATGCTTATGAATTGTGCAACCTCATTTGTCTCTTGGCTGTGCCGTTGCGACCTTCTTTGATGCCGCAGTGTGCGGTTTTCCGTCGATTTGGGTGGGTTTTGCCGTCGATGTGGGTGGTGGCGGTGCGGCTGTGTTTCTGGTGCCCGGGTTGGTGGTTTTAGTCGTTGGTGCCGGGGCAGCCCCAGGAGTGGGGGTTTTGTTCGCAGGTGTCGGCGACGAGTGCTGTTTCGGTTTTCCAGACGTGGATGGTTTGGGGTGTGGTGGTGAGGTTGAGGGTTCCGTTGATGGGTAGGGGTGGGCCGTTGTTGACGGTGTAGGTGCCGGTGTAGGTGGTGGTGAGTGTTGCGGGGTAGTTGCCGGTGGTGGTGTAGGTGTGGCTGGTTTGGGTGGTGGTGGTGAGCCATTGGGTGTCGGGGATGGGGTGGCCGGTGGTGGGTGTGGGTCCGAGGGTTTGGCCGTCGCCGTAGGTGTAGGTGTAGGTGGTGGGGGTGGCTGTGAGGTGGACGTTTTGTCCGAGGATGGTCAGGTTGAAGGTTTGGGGTGTGGTGGTGGCGTAGAAGTTGGTGGGTGCCCCGATGAGGGTGTTGGGGAAGGGTTGGGTTGTGAGGGTTCCGGGGTTGAGGGGTAGTTGGCGGAAGTCGGTGAGGATGCGGGCTGCGATGTCGTCGAGGATGTTGTGGGGTTCGGGGCCGTAGAGGCAGGTGGGGCCGGTGACGGGGATCCAGTCGGTCCAGCCGGGGTTGGTGATGGCTTTGGGGGCTTCTTTCCAGATCACGGGTGTGCCGGTGGCGCCGTTGGGTGATGGTGGGCAGGCGAGGGTGAGGCAGCCGGGGTCCACGGTGTCTGGCCCGTCGGCGCGGCAGTGGGTATCGGCCATGTACTGGTTCGGGTCCTCGGATGCAGCAGCGGCTCCGTTTCCGCTGGAAAGCTGAGACGCCAACTGGCCGGTCGAAGCATCGATGGTGGTCGTTCGGCCCACGTCCAGCGTCCCAGTCGCGTTATTCGTTCCTGCCCAGTTACCTGTATCGGCTCGGGCCGGCGCCTCCAGCGATATCGCAGCTAGAAAGAGAATTGAAACCATAAGCCAGAGCAGCGCTGGGCGCGACTTAGCGGATGAGAGCAAGGTCAACTACTTTCCATTCGTCGCTGTACGCGGCTGTTAGCTCGAAAGCTGAATTGGTGGAGCTTTCGGAGGCCCTGCCGACGCTTCCATCAGCATTGAAGTAGTCAATCTCTTGCTGGACGACTTGCACCCTCACTAGTTGGCTTGCTCCACCGCCGTTCGAAATCGGTTCTATAGCTGGGAGGGTAATTCGCCCGCCAACCAACCACCGGCCGTCTCTGTGACTGTCCGTGATACCTTCCAATATCCTGTTGCATGCACGGCATCCTGGTTCGAAGGACTCTGCCCATCGTTGAGTTTCTCCACTTTCTGCGGCGTAGTTTTGCTGCGCGTACCAGTACCGGATAAACGCCTCCAGCCCCTCCTTCGAGTTCTCCTTCGCCAGCTCAGGCATGACGGGCACGGGTACGTTCTCGGCCTTGCCTTTCGCGTCAGCCGGCTTGTACTCGCCTGCGGAAGGAGCGCCAGCTGCCCCGGACTCAGACGCTCCGGGCGCAGGAGCGCCGGTCGGCGTAGCGCTGGAGGTGGGTTCCGCCGTCGTCGTGTTTGGTGGGGAGGGTGTGCCGCCTTGGCAGCCCGTCAGCAACAGCGCCGCGGCCAGCGCAAGGCCGGCGCCGCGAAGGCGGGCAGGGGCGAACGAATCGGTTGGGCGGTATGGCATGCAGAATCCCCCGGAAGCAGGTTGGCGTAGTGTCGGCCAGTCTAGGCAGCAGCCCCCGATGGAATCACGGCGAAATTTCCCATATGTGGATAACTCGGACTCTGTTCAGGGCGGGGCGTCGGGCGTAGTCTTGCCCTCGCCTGCTCGTCATCGCAATAGTCCAAACGGGGTGCATCATGGCCGCAACGAGCCGTTCAAGAAAGTCCACGCTGGCGGGGATTCTGGTGGCAGCGGCCATGGCGCTCGGGGCGTGCGCCATCCCCTTACCCCTTCCGCAGGGAACTCCTGCGGCCGCGGAGTCTGCCGCGTCCAGTCCGGCGCCGGCGGCTGACCTGCCCTCTGCCGCGCCCTCTGCTGTGCCCTCTGCGGAGGCCAGTGCTACCGGCCCCGGGGTAGACGGGAACTACGGCCAGTTCTCGTCGTTGTCCGAGGCATGCCTGGCAGTCAGCGCCACCATGCTCAGCGTGACGCTCCTGCCGTTGGCGGCACTCGCGGGTGGAAATCCCGATGACTTGCAGAAGGCCCGGCAGGAATTGTCCCAATTGGAGGACAAGGTGCCCGGGGAATTGAAGCCGGCATTTGAAAAGCTGCGTGCCTACACGGAATCTGCAGGTAGTGATTTCAGCAAATTCGGGGAGCCGGAATTCGAGGAGCTTTTGAAGCCGATCGAGCACTGGATGGACAAGAACTGCAAGTAGAGGCGCCGCGCACATACTTCTCTCACAAAGCGTCGGGGGCAGGCGCTAGGGTGGTATCCAAGAGAAGGGGAGTGCTCATGCCAGACCAGAGCGTGCCCGGTCAAAGCGTGCCGGAACACAACGTGCCCGATCACAACGTCCAGATGAATCCCGTGCCTGAAGGCGCCATTCCCGGTACGGGCCGCACCATCATCTCCGAGGCCGCCGTCGCCAAAGTGGCCGGCATCGCCGCCCGCGCGGTGCCGGGCGTGTACTCCTTGGGCTCAGGTCCCTCCCGTGCGCTCGGTGCCATCCGTGATGCCGTGGGCAGCTCGGACCACGCCGCCGGCGTCCGCGCCGAAGTGGGCGAAACCCAAGTGGCTGTGGACATCAACCTGGTGGCCCTCTACGGGCACCCGCTCCACGGCGTAGCCAACCAGGTACGCGCGGCTGTATACCGTGCGGTCGAGGAACTGGTGGGCCTGCAGGTCATAGAGGTCAACGTCGAAATCACGGACGTCTATATAGCCCCGCCACAAAAACCAACCACCGCCAAGGCGGTCACGGTGGATAAGGAGGTACTCCAATGAGCATGACAGTTGTGGGTATCGCTATTGGCGCTTTCGTGGCGTTCATGTCATTCCAGTTCGGATTCTGGGGATTTGTCATTTCGCTGCTGTTCATGGGCATTGGTGCCCTCTTGGGGCGTGCAGCTGACGGCAAGTTGGATCTCCGCAGCGTCCTCGATGCCATCACCGGCCGGCGCTCGTCCTCATGAGCGTGGCTGAGGCTGTGGAAACCACCACCAGCCTGGCCGGCCATAACCGGATCAGCACCCAGGCTCTGACATCGTTGGCGCAGGCGGCGGCCGCCGAGGCTCTCGGCGTCCCTGCGTCGGACATCCGCGCTGATTGGGCGGACGACGACGGCCTGCTGGCTTTGTCCATCGTGGCACCGATCAGCGTCCCCGCCTTAAGCGAAGTTCTTCGCCAACCCCAGCGGGTCCAAGGGTTCGGCGGTTCCATCTGGGACCGGGCAGTCGCCGCCAAAGCGAGCATCCTGGACAGTGTCATGCGGCTCAGCGGCTCGCAGCTGAGCCGTGTGGACATCAGGATCAGCGGAGCCCACGTCACGGAAGGGGGTCGGGTCAAGTGACCCAGGATCAGGAAACGGAAGCGCCCACGCTGGCAAACCAACCCCCGGAAACACCGCCTGTAGCCGGTGAAGACGCAACAATGAGCCAGATCCTGCGGAGGGAAACGCACTCATCGAGGGCCGGTGCGTCGGGAATCGCAGCCGTGCTGGTGATTCTGCTGTGTGTCTACGCGTTGCTGGAAGCGGGCGTTCGCGCAGTAGGCCAACCGCCGTGGCTGGTCGATCCCGGTACGGCAGCCGAACGCATCATCGCACTTCCCGCCGGCATCTCTCCACTCCTCCTGGGCGCTGGCGGGGCAGTTGTCGCCATGGTGGGCCTGTACTTCTTCCTCCACGCAGTTCTTCCCGGCCGACGCGCCAGGCACCTGTTACGGGACCCGAGGATCGCCGTCGTCGTTGATGATGAGGTGCTGGCCTCCGCCCTGGCGCGCCGTGCGCGGCTGGCTGCGAACGTCACGCAGGAACAAGTGATGGTGGTGGTCTCGCAGCGCCTGGTGGTGGTTAATGTGCGCCCGACGTCGGGCAGCAGGGTCAGCGAGGAAGCCGTCCTTGCCGCTGTCCAAGCTGAGTTGGAGGAAATGTCTCCCGTGCCCATGCCCGCCGTCCGGGTCAACCTGGGCACCTCGGGGGTGATCGGCGCATGAACGGAACACCCCGGGCCCTGAACCGCATCCTGCTCTTCATTATTGGTGCGAAATTGTTGGCTATCGGCCTGCTCTTGGTGCTGTTGGCCACCGTCCCGGCGGTCGCCGAGTGGTGGCACGGCTGGGCGGGGTCCGTGTGGGCCGGAACTGAGGACGCCTTCCGCCGGACGCGTTTTCCCGGCCGCGAGGAGAGCTGGCTCTGGATTGTGGCGGGCTTGGTGCTTGTTGTGGTGATCGTGGGGATGGTCGCCTGGCTTGCGCAGCAGGGCAAGGGACGGGCCAACCTGTTGGTAGCCGGCAACGACGACGACAGCCAGGTTGCAGGCGAAGTCCGGATCGGCGGTGGCGTGGCTGAGCAGGCACTCCGGGCCGCGTTGTCGGACCGGCCGGACCTTGCCGGGGCCTCGGTTGCCACCTACGAGTACAAGGGGCAGCCGGGTCTGCGCATCCGGGTTCAACCGAGGCAAGGGGTTGCTCCGCACCTTCTGGCCGCGGAGATCTCGCAGATGGTTGAGGCGTTGGACCTTGTGATCGGCAAGAAGACGCCTGTCCTGGTCCACATGGTTTCCGGAGCACGCGCTAAGTTCACCAAGGCTGAGCGCGTGCGCTGAATCTTGCCCCGAGTTGCCCTGCCCCACGTCGCCTGGGTGAAGCGTTACCGGGGCATTCCCTTAAGTTTGGCGGCCAGGTAGACAGGAGGTTCCGATGGCTGTGAGTTCCGCTGGAACAGCGGCTAAAACCGTTCCCGACGCCCCGGTGTTGTCCGATGTCATGGCGGAGTTGGCTGCGCTGGAAGAACCGAGGCACCGCGAAGTCAATGTGAAACACGGCGACGATCACGGGGTCAATCTCAGCAAATTGCGGGCCGTTGCAAAGCGGCTGAAGACCCAACAGGATCTTGCCCGGGAGCTATGGGCTACCGGCGACACCGCGGCCCGGTTGCTGGCATTGTTGATCTGCCGGCCGAAGGCTTCTGACCGCGGGGAACTGGACCGGATGCTGCGGGAATCCCGCACTCCCAAGGTGCAGGACTGGCTCGTGAACTATGTGGTGAAGAAGAGCCCGCACGCCGAGGACCTCCGCAGCGCCTGGTTCGCTGACCCGGATCCTGTGGTGGCAAGTGCCGGGTGGGCGTTGACCTCCGAGCGCGTCGTCAAGAAACCTGAAGGCCTGGATTTGGAAAGTCTCTTGGACATCATCGAGGCACGCATGAAGGGCGTTCCGGACCGGTTGCAGTGGGCCATGAACCAGTGCCTCGCCCAGATCGGCATCGAACACCCGGAGCACCGCGCCCGGGCCTTGGACATCGGCGAACGCCTGGAGGTCCTGAAGGACTACCCGACTCCGCCCAACTGCACGTCGCCTTTTGCACCCGTTTGGATCAACGAGATGGTGCGCCGCAAGTCGCTGTAGCCCCCGCGGAGAGCCAGCCTTGCCGGGTCAGCCCCTGTTGCGTTGCATCATCCGGTACGTCAGTTCAGCAAGGAGTTCCTCGTCGGAGAGGTGCGAGGCCCGGGCGTTCGAGGCTGCCGGAACGGCCATCCGTGGGCTGGATGCCTGCCGGGAACCGTCAGTGGTCCGCATGTCGTCGGGAGTGATTTGGTCCGGCGCGAAGGTGGATTTGCCCTTGAGGACCTCCGAAACCGACCCGGCACGCCACCCCAGGGCGTTCTCCAGCTTGCGCTGATTGATCTCCTGGGTCCGGCGGGTGCCCGACTCCAGCGTCCTGACGGTCTTGATGGCAGTACCGGCCTGCTTGGCCAATTGCACCTGGCTTATCCCTTGGGCCAACCGCTCTTCCTTGATGAGTCGTCCGATGGTTTGCAGTGCTTCGAGTTCATCCACACTTCCCACTGTTCCATAGGCAACCATGGGCAATCAAATCGAGGGGCCGCTTCAATGCTTGGATCAAGGGCCGTCCAGGGTGCTAATTCACGCCCGGGAAGATACCAAAAAACTAAATGGGCAGGTTGCTTGGTATCAGTGTGATTAACTTAGGTGTAAGCGCTTGCATTCGATACGGGCACCTCGCTAGTGTGAGGCTCACCACATCAACCGCACCGCGGAAATCACCTGGTCCACTCACTGAGGAGTTCCCAGCATGAAATCGAAGAAGTACCTTCTTCCGGCAGCGATCGCCGGAGTCTTGGCTATGTCCCTCACTGCATGTGGCGGCGGGGGCGGGGGCGGAAGCACCAACGGCGGCGGCGGTGCAAGCGGCGACGCGGCCAACAACCTTGACGGCCGTGGGCCGATCACCTACGTACAAGGCAAGGACAACAGCAACGTTGTTCGGCCCCTGATCGAAAAGTGGAACGCCGAGCACCCGGACGAGAAAGTAACGTTCAAGGAGCAGTCGGACCAGGCTGACCAGCAGCATGATGACCTCGTCCAGAACTTCCAGGCAAAGAACCCGAACTACGACGTCATGAGCGTTGACCTGATCTGGGTAGCCGAATTTGCTGCCAAGGGTTGGCTGCAGCCGCTCAAGGACAAGACGGCTATCTCAACCGACGGCATGCTGGAGTCGACGGTCAAGAGCGCCACCTACAACGGCACGCTTTATGCAGCCCCGCAAAGCTCTGACGGCGGCATCCTCTACTACCGCGGCGACTTGGTGCCCAATGCGCCCAAGACGTGGGACGAGATGATGCAGATGTGCGACATCGCCAAGCAGAACAACATCGGTTGCTACGCCGGTCAGTTCCAGAAGTACGAGGGCCTTACGGTCAACGCCGCGGAGGCCATCAACTCTGCCGGCGGCAAGATCGTTGACGATTCCGGCAAGGCCGCAGTTAACTCCGCCGAGGCCAAGGCAGGCCTGAACAACCTGGTACAGGCTTACAAGGACGGCAACATCCCCACCGAGGCCATCACCTTCCAGGAAGAGCAGGGACGCCAGGCATTCGAGGCCGGCAAGCTCCTCTTCCACCGCAACTGGCCGTACGTTTACAACCTGGCCAAGACTGATGGTTCCTCCACCGTGAAGGACACCTTCAAGATGGCTCCGCTTCCCGGCAAGGACGGCCCTGGCGCTTCCTCGCTGGGTGGCCACAACATTGCCATGAGCGTCTACTCCAAGAACAAGGCAACGGTTACTGACTTCATCAAGTTCATCACCAGCGAAGAGACCCAGCGGTTCTACGCCACCCAGGGTTCACTCGCCCCGGTGCTGACCAAGCTGTATGACGATCAGGAACTTGTCACCGCGCTGCCTTACCTGCCGGTGCTGAAGACGTCCATCGAGAACGCCGTGCCGCGTCCCGTAACGCCGTTCTACCCGGCCGTCACCAAGGCTGTCCAGGACAACGCTTACGCAGCACTCAAGGGTGAGAAGACCGTTGATTCGGCGATCTCCGACATGCAGGCGGCAATCGAGTCGGCCGGAGCCAAGTAACCACCCGGGCCCACGTCCGGCCGTTCGCCCTCCAGGCGGACGGCCGGACTCGGCTACGGCCTTCTCCCTGACAGGAGTCTTGCCATGTCAACAGAATTGCAAAAACAGCAGTCGACGGCGGATGCCGGCCACAAGATGCCAGGGCGCGAAAGCGCCGACCGTAAGCAGGTGACCCAGGGTCGCTGGGCGTACACGCTGCTGGCACCCTCGCTGGTACTGCTGGCAATCGTCATCATCTACCCGGTTATCAACGCCATCATCATGTCCTTCCAGAAGGACTCGGGACTTGATCCGGCAACGGGTTTCTTCTCCGAAGGCGGCCCCGCCGGCTTCGACAACTACGTACACTGGCTGGCACAGCAATGCACCGCCCCCGGTGGTGGCGCCGTGGCTTGTCCTCCAGGAACCCTGGGTGCGCAATTCTGGGACGCCATGGGCACCACGTTCTTCTTCACCGTAGTTACGGTGGCTTTCGAAACGGTCCTCGGCTTCTGGATGGCCATCATCATGGCCCGCGCTTTCCGTGGCCGGAGCATCATCCGCGCAGCCGTCCTGGTTCCGTGGGCCATCCCCACGGCAGTGACGGCCAAGCTGTGGTTCTTCATCTTCGCTTTTGAGGGCATTGCCAACAAACTCTTCGGCACCCAGATCCTGTGGACCGGATCGGAATGGCCTGCCAAGTGGGCGATCGTCATTTCGGATGTTTGGAAGACCACTCCGTTCATGGCTCTGTTGATCCTTGCCGGCCTGCAACTGATCCCGGATGAGGTCTACGAGGCAGCGAAGGTGGACGGCGCGTCCACGTGGCAGCGTTTCCGCCTCATCACGCTTCCGCTGGTCAAGCCCGCACTGATGGTTGCGATCCTCTTCCGCGTGCTGGACGCCCTCCGCATGTACGACCTCCCGGCCATCATGACCCAAGGCGCCAACGGCACCACCACTCTCTCCATCCTGGTAGTGCAACAAATCCGGCAAGGGTTCAATTCGGCCGCGGCGCTATCGACCATCACGTTCATAGTCATCTTCATCGTTGCCTTCATCTTCGTCAGATTCCTGGGGGCAAACGCGGTCGATGCCGCTTCTTCGTCCGGAAAGGCAAAGTGACATGGCCACAGCCACAGCTTCAAGGACTTCCACTGCTCCTGCAGAGCGGCCGAAGCGCCCGTTCAACTGGGGATCGTTCCGCACCTACATCAGCGCAATCGTCATCCTGATCTGGTGTCTGGCACCCTTCTACTGGATGATCGTCACGGCGTTCCGGGACGTTGGGTTCACTTTTGACACAACGCCGTTCTTCACACACTTCACGTGGGATAACTTCGCTACGGTGTTTGACGAGAGCCTCGGCAACCACTTCGGCAAGAACCTGCTCAACAGCCTCTTTGTTGGTGCTGTCACCACGCTGATCGCCTTGATCGTCGGCGTCTTTGCAGCCTATGCGCTGGCACGACTGAACTTCCGGTTCAAGTTCGTGGTGCTCGGCTTCATCCTGGGTGCCTCGATGTTCCCGGGTGTTGCTTTGGTGACCCCGCTGTTCCAGCTCTTTACGAACATTGGCTGGATGGGCACCTACCAGGCGCTGATCATCCCGAACATCTCCTTCGTGCTTCCGCTGACGGTCTACACGCTGACCTCGTTCTTCCGTGAAATGCCGTGGGAACTCGAAGAAGCGGCCCGGATCGACGGTTGCACCCAAGGGCAGGCATTCCGCAAGGTGATCCTGCCGCTCGCGGCCCCGGCCACGTTCACTACGGCAATCCTGGCTTTCATCTCCGCATGGAACGAGTTCCTGATTGCCAGCCAGTTGTCCAACGATGACACCAGGACGGTTACGGTGGCCATTGCCTACTTCGCAGGTTCCCAGCCACAACAGGAGCCGTACACCGCGATCATGGCAGCCGGCACCATCGTCACCATTCCTTTGGTCGTCCTGGTGCTGGTGTTCCAACGCAAGATCGTCGCCGGCCTGACGGCAGGTGCAGTGAAGTGAGCAGCTCAGCAAACCGACGCCAGCAAGCCGCCGCAGCCCGGAAGGTCGATCCCCACACAAAGCGCGTGCGCTCCGGGGAGGACTTCGACATCATCATCGGACTCCTTGGCTTCTGGGCGCTGGTTCTCCTGGCAGTCACCATCTATATGGAAGTCACAACCCAGCCCGCCTTGGGTTGGGCCTTGGGCCTCCTGGCCACGGTACTCGCGCTGTGGGGCATGATCAGGCTCCGCCGCAAACTACCTGAAAGGACTTCGCGTCGCCTCAGCTGAGGCCCCCGCAACAAGGCGGCACCTCAACTTAACAGCGGGTCGAATTAACAGCGGGTCGAAACAATCCCTGCGCGAAATGAAGAAGGGCTCCCGGGACAGATAGGCTTTAACGCGCCGTTCGGGAAGGAGCCCTCGGCCTTCGGCATGCACCTTTGAGGGGGCTAAAGTGGCAAAAACTAACGAACGGTCCCAGCGTGGCGGTCATACGGGGGTCAGCATCGAGGATGTCGCGGCGGCCGCGGGGGTCTCGACGGCGACCGTTTCCCGGGCCGTCCGGGGGCTGCCGCGGGTATCTCCGGCAACACGCGAAAAGATCCTGGATGTCGCGGCTTCCTTGGGATACGTGGCATCGTCCTCGGCGTCGGGCCTGGCTACCGGGCGGACCCGCACCATCGGCGTGCTGGCCCCGTTCGTGAGCCGCTGGTTCTTCTCGAAAGCTATCGAGGGGGCGGACAGGGAACTGCATTCCAGGAAATACAACCTCTCCCTGTTCAACCTCGGCGGCCACGGCAGCAACCGCGAACGGCTGTTCAGTTCCACCATGGTCTACAAACAGATCGACGCCCTGCTGGTGCTCTGCATGGCCCTGAGCGAGGACGAACAGGAACACCTCCATAAGCTGGATATCCCGTTGGTGGTGGTGGGTGGCCACGTTGAGAACTGCCCCTATATAGGGATCAACGATTACGACGCCGCCTCCACCGCCGTGCGGCATCTTCTGGACCTGGGGCACAAGGACATCGCCCTGCTCCACGGCGACGACGAGACGGACTTGAACTTCGATGTTCCCCGGGTGCGGATCCGGGCCTTTCAGGAAGTGATGTCCGACGCCGGACTGGAGGTCCGCCCCGAATGGGACCAGTGGGGTGACTTCACAGTCGCCAGTGGGCAACAGGCGTTCACCCGCCTGTGGAATCAGCCCGGCCGCAAGCCGACGGCGATCTTCTGCTCCTCGGACGAGATGGCCATGGGCGTAATTTTCGAGGCGTACCGGCACGGCGTCCGGGTTCCGCAGGACCTCTCCGTGATCGGCATCGACGATCACGACTTTTCTGCTTCACTCGGGCTGACGACGGTGGGCCAGAGACCGGACAACCAGGCTGAACTGGGCACCAAGATGCTCTTGGACGAGCTGGACGGCCATCACGGCGCTGTCCGATCGCAGGTTGCTCCGCATGAACTGATCATCAGGGAGACCACGGCCCCGCCTTGCCGCTGACCTGCCCCGCGATCCGCTGAGCGGCCCGCCCTGCCGCTGAGCGGCCGGTAACTACGAAGCCCGTGCCAGTTGCCTGATGGGGATCCACCGCGAGGCAAGACGACGGTAGGCCGCAGCCGCTCCCGTCATGTCCCCTTCCGCGAGGCACTCAATTCCGAGACGAACATCCATGGGTGACTCGTCGGGATAGACCTTGTCTGCCACGGCACCGTAATCCAGTTCAACCATGGATTGGACGTGGAACAGCTCCAGCCATTCGGTCAACTGGGTGAGATCGTCCAGCATGTCCAGGTCCGGGGCAGCCAGAGCCAAGTGGGCCACCGCGAAACGTGCCCGTTCCAGGGCCTCAGTCAGGGGAGTCCACACCCTGACGGTCTGGATATGGCCATCGGACTCCACCACTTCCTTGCGGTCCGATTCGGCGAACAGGGAGAACCAGCTGAAGGGGATCCCCCAGGTGGAAGCCCGCGTATGCACACGCTTAGCATCGTCACCTGCGTTGATGCGGTCGATCCGCTGCTGGTGTTTGTCCCGCTGGGAAACCGGGATGAGGAGATCAGCCAACGGTCCGTGAACGCCGTCCATCAAGGCATTCGCTGCCAAACCGGCCCGAATCACCAGCTGGCTGGGGCAGTAGAGGAGGCGTCCGGCGTCGTGCGCTGCTTCTTCCTGTCCCGGACCGGGGGCGGCATGCCGCCCGCCCGGAACCCGCGTCATACGCACGAGGTCCGTTCGGCCGGTAGGGAAGGGGTCGCCGCCGGAACGCGTGATGCGTCCCAGGGACGCCTGCAGCTCCGCATTCTCGACGGCGGCCCTGGAACCTATGCGGTCACCGTCGGCGACGAGTTGGCGCTGCTGTTCCGGCGGAAATGCCTCGAGGGGTTCGTAGATGCGGAGGGAGGAAGAGAAGGGCAGGCCGGCCTGGCCTCGGTACAGCTTTCCACCCATGTCAGCCAGCCCCTTTCTTGTCCGGTTCGGTGCCTAGTCTGCGAGCTCCACGATCACGGGTGCGTGGTCCGAGGCGCCCTTGCCCTTGCGCTCTTCACGATCAATGGAGGCACCTGTGACGCGGGCGGCCAACGGTGCCGAGGCGAGGCAGAAGTCGATCCGCATGCCTTCCTTCTTGGGGAAGCGCAGCTGGGTGTAGTCCCAGTAGGTGTAGACGCCCGGGCCGGGGGTGTAGGGGCGGACGACGTCGGTGAAGCCTGCGGTCTCGAAGGCGTGGAACGCTGCCCGCTCCGGTTCGCTGACGTGGGTGAAATTGTTGTCGCGGAACAGTTGGATGTCCCACACGTCCTCGTCGAAGGGCGCGATGTTCCAGTCGCCCATGAGGGCGATCTGGGCGTTCGGGTCAGCCTGGACCCATTCAGCCGCCTGGCCACGGAGGACCTCAAGCCACTTAATCTTGTAAGGCATGTGTTCGTCGTCCAGGGAGCGGCCGTTGGGGACGTACAGGCTCCAGATACGCATGCCGGCACAGGTAGCTGCGATGGCACGGGCTTCCTGGGCCGGATCCTTGCCGGCTTTGCCGAAGGCCGGCTGATCCACGAAGGTCCGCTCGACGTCTTCCAAGCCGACGCGCGAGGCGATGGCGACGCCGTTCCACTGGTTGACGCCGAAGTGCGCTACCTCGTAGCCCATGCGTTCGAACAGCTCCCACGGGAAGTTGTCGTCCTTGCATTTGGTTTCCTGGATGGCCAGGACATCGCAGTCGCTGCGCTCAAGCCAGGCTTCAACGCGGTCGGCGCGGGCGCGGAGGGAGTTCACGTTCCAGGTAGCTATCTTCACAGCCACTAACTTACCGAACTTGGCGCAGAGTGCATCCCCAACCGGAGGATTGCTGCTGCGGGGACGCTGCGGCGGGCGGAGGTCAGTGCGCGTAGATCAGGGGGCTGGTGGAGCCCCGGCGCATTTTGAAACCGCAGACAATCAAGAGCAGTCCGGCAACCACTGCGAAGGCGGCCAACATGCCCACCATGCCCAGGAAACCGAGACCAGGATTGACCAGTACCAGCAGGCCGAAGAGGGCAGTGACCACGCCGGTCAGCAACCACACGGGCCAGCCGTTCACGGAGTTCCTCGCGGCGAAGGCCAGGACAATCTCGGACAGTCCAAGGACCAAAGCCCACAGGCCGATCAGCACTCCGAGCGCAGCGGCGGTCATACCCGGCCACGCCAGCGCCACAATGCCTGCGGCGATGGAAATGAAGCCGCCCACCATGGTCCAGCGGGAATGGCGCGACGGATCGTAGAAATAGTGCGCGATGTTGGTGAGGCCGTCCGTGATGGCGAAAATCGCGAACACGAAAATAAGCGCGAACACCGTGGCCACCGGCAGCGCCGCCACCAGAAGGCCAAACAGCACGGCAAGGACTCCCCGGAACAGCAAAGCCGTACCGGAATGCTTGAACATCTTGCGACCAACGGCCTCCGACATAGCGTCAGTTTAATCCCGGCTCAACGCAGGAGGTATAGGGAGAAGCCGGGAATTTCACCGCATTCCTTCCCGGCGTATGGCCGTGGCGATGGCTGCCGCCCGTGTGTCCACTCCGAGCTTGGCGTAAATGTGCGCCAAGTGGGTCTTGACAGTGGCCTCGGAGATGAAGAGGCGTTTGCCGAGATCGCGGTTGCTGAGTCCCTGGGTGAGGAGGCTGAGCAGCTCGGCTTCCCGCGGCGTGAGGACTTCATCGGGGTTGCGGAGCTGCTGGAAGAGCCGCGATGCCACCGGAGCGCTCATGACGCTCTTGCCCAGGACCGCGCCGCGCACCGCGGAGAAAATCTCGTCCGGTGCTGCGTCCTTGAGCAAATAGCCCATTGCGCCGGCGTCCACGGACCTGACGATGTCGGCGTCGGAATCGTAGGTGGTGAAGACGATGATCGCCTGCCGCGGGCGGCGTCCGCGCAACTGCTTGATGGCCTCGATGCCGTCCATGCCCGAACCCATCGCGAGGTCCATCAACACAACGTCGGGAGAATACTCTGCCGCGGCAATAAGCGCTTCCTCGCCGGAAGCGGCATCGGCGACGACGGCGATGTCCGGTTGGGTGCCCAGCAGCGCCTTGAGCCCGCTCCGGACCACGGTGTGATCATCCACGACGAGCACGGAGATGGTGGTCATGGCGATCCCTTTGTCTCGGAGTTGGAACCGGTGGCGGAGCCGGTGCTGGAGTTGGAACCGGTGCTGGATCCGGTCAGTGGCAACTGCGCGGCGATGATGGTGCCCTCGCCGGGACTGCTTTCCACGGACAATTCTCCGCCCAGCCGGTGAACACGCTGCCGCATGGCCCGCAAGCCGTACCCTCCGGCCGCCGACGGGGGAGGTACCGCTGCGGGATCAAAGCCGCGACCGTCGTCGTACACGTCCAGGGTGACCGCGTCCGGCAAGTAACCCAGTGTGATGCTCGCGTTCCGCGCGCCGGCGTGGAGTTTGATGTTCGCTGCCGCGCTCTGGGTGACGCGCAACAGGGTGTGCCGGACCTCCGGCGGGACGGGGCGGGGGTCCCCGGTGACGTGCACGGCAATCAACTCCACATACTGCCGGGCCGCATGCTCCAGCGCTTCCGCCAAGGGGCCAGTCTCGAGGCCGGGCGCCGACAGTTCATGGACCAGGCTGCGCGTATCGGCAAGATTGTGGCGCAAGAGGTCCGTGGCTTTGAACAGATCGTCCCTGGCCGACGCCTCGGGCCAAGATCGTTGCGCGGCCTCAAGGAGGAGCAAACTGCTGGCCAGCCCCTGCGTCACAGTGTCATGGATTTCGCGGGAAACCCGTTCCCGCTCGGCGACAATCCCCGCAGCGCGCTCACTGGCTGCCAGTTGTTCCTGCGCCTGCGAGACATCAGCAAGGAGCCGGCGTTGCAGTGCGGCATCGCGTTCGATCTTGTCGTAAATCAGCGTGAGGAGCGCAGCGGCGGCCAGCGGACCCAGAACCATGGCGACGTCGGTCCAGTCACTCATGCGGAAAAGCCCGACGGCGGTGGCGGCCGCGGTCACGCCGCCCGCCACATATGCGGCCCAGCCGCTGAGGGCGCTCCTGCCGAGGAAGAAGATCGCGAAGGAACACCAGGCGAAGCTGGGGGCGGCCACTACGAGCACTGCCCAGGCTCCGAGCAGAGCCACGGTCCACGGGAGCCATGGTGTGGGCTGCGTCCCCGGGCGGTCCCGAGCCGGGCTGTAAGCGCCAGATCGGCGGGCGGGGAGTGCCGTGGCTGCGTAGAGGACGCAGACCGCACCCGCCAGAGCCATGGTCCAGAGGTTGTCCGCGGGGGAGTGGCGCATGACGTAGCGGACCCCCGAGGCCACCATGAGCACAGCGAACCCGCAATGCACCACAACATCGATGCGGCCATCCCCCTGGAGTGGGGCCGGAGGCGTGGTGTCGGGCCTGGGACGGGCGGGTTTCATGGGAGTTCCTGGTGTGTTGAGGGCGCTCTTTCCATGCTAGATCCCGCGCCCCCGCTGGTCTCTCCACCTTTTGGCTGATACGGCCGCCCAAAAGGCTGAGCGTGCGAGCGGCGACCGGCCGATGTGGGCGTCGGTTGACCCCGGGAAACATGGAGGGGTACGCATATGGCCGACCTGAGGAGAACCATGAAGAAGTCGAACAAGATGATTGCCGGTGCTGCTGCTGCCGGAGCGTTGCTGCTCACCGGCGGTGTCACCGCTGTGGCCAACGCCGTCGCCCCTGCTGCACCGGCGACCGTTGCCGCGAAGGTGCCGGCCGATGTCCAGCCTGCCCCGGAGAATGTGGTTGCACAGAACCGCATCACCGTGGGCGCTTCGGGCAAGGCAGTCACTGCGGCGCTCGCCAAATGCCAGGCGGACAAACTGCCGTTCGTGACCGTGGCCTTGGTGGACCGCTTCGGGACGGTCCAAGCCCTCCTCCGCGGTGACAACGCCGCCGAGCACACCATCGAAGCAGCGAAGCAGAAGGCCTACACGGCCGCTGCGTTCGGTGCGCCCACCAGTGAACTGGCCAAGCGCGTCAACGGCAACGGTCCGTCCATCGCAGACCTTCCCGGCACCCTCTTCCTGGCCGGGGGTGTGCCGCTCAAGGTGAACGGCGCCTCGGTGGCGGGCATCGGCGTCGGGGGCGCTCCCGACGGCGCCCTCGACGAGGCCTGCGCAGCCGCCGGAGCCGATGCGCTGGCCGCGGCCGCGAAGTAGCCTCGGAGCATGGGTGCGTGGAACGGGAGCGGCCGGGCTGGTGGAACCGTGCTGATGACGACGGTGCTGATTGCCGGGCTCGTCGCCGGCTGCGCCCCGACTGCGCCACCTGAACCGACAAGCCCGACGGCGACCGCCTCGCCGAATGCCTCCCAAGCAGCCCCCGCCCAGGCCGGGCCGTCGAGCGCAAGGGCGGGTCCGGCGTCGTCGGCTGCTGCCCCGGCGAAACCACCAACCCTGTCCGCGGAGGCACAGATGGAAACCGACCGGCAGCTGATACTTGCCGCGAAAGCCAACGATCCCGTCCGGGTTCGGGAGCTGATCGCTGCCGGCGGCAACGTGAACGCCAAGGACGCAATCCAGGACTCGGCATTCCTGTACGCCGGTGCGGAAGGGTTCAACGAGGTCCTGCAGCTGACCTTGGAAGCCGGAGCCGATGTCCGCAGCACCAACCGGTACGGCGGAACAGCGCTGATCCCCGCCAGCGAGCACGGGCATACGGAGACGGTGCGGATCCTGATCGCCGCGGGCGTTCCGGTGAACCACGTGAACAACCTGGGCTGGACTGCCATGCAGGAAGCGGTCCTGCTCAATGACGGCGGGCCGAGGCAACAGGACGTCGTGCGGCAACTCCTTGAGGCCGGAGCAGACCCGGACATCCGGGATCGGGAGGGCCGGACTGCCCTGCAAAACGCGGAGCGGCTGGGGTTCACGGAGATCGCTGAGCTGATCCGGAACCGCTTAGCTAATCCGGGACCGCTCAACTGGGTCGCAGTAGAGCGCATTTTGGACGTCCAGAACGCGCTCTGCTGCGACTTACTTGGGTGCTACAGCGCCTCGAGGATGCTCACGTAGTTGGCGATGCCGACGCCGCCCATGTTCTGGACTGCGCCGCGACGGGCATTGGCCAGCTGCATGTCCCCGGCGGTGCCACTGAGCTGCATGGCAGCGATGACGTGCTGGGATACACCGGTGGCACCCACCGGATGTCCTTTCGCCTTCAGGCCGCCGGACACGTTGACCGGCAGCTTGCCGTCCTTGTACACCCAGCCTTCCTTGATGGCCCAGGCACCCTGGCCGCGGGGGACCAGTCCCATGGCTTCGTACATGATGAGCTCGGCGATAGTGAAGCAGTCGTGGACCTCGGCGAAGTCCAGGTCATCCACCCCGGCTCCTGCCATGGTGAATGCCCGCTCCCAAGAGACGCGCGTTGCCTCGAATTCGGTGGGGTCGCGTTTCTCCGCGGGGAAGAAGTCGTTGGCATGCCCGAAACCGGCAAGGCGAACAGCTGCGGTTGCGCCGTTGGTTTCCCGGGTTGAAAGTACGACGGCGGCGGCACCGTCGGAGACGGGCGAACAGTCAGTGCGGCGCAAGGGATCGGCCACCATCGGGTTCTTGTCCGAGATGGTCCGGCAGAACTCCACGCCGAAGTCGCGATGCATCTGGGCGTATGGATTGCTCATGCCGTTGTGGTGGTTCTTGGCGGAGATGGAACCGAGCACATCGCCCAGGCCATTCTCGAAGCCCGGACCGGCGATGCCTGAACCTGCCGTACCCGCGCCGTACCGCTTGTCGTAGTGCTTGGCCACTTCCGCGAACAGGCCGGTGAATCCCGTAGTGGACGGTTTTCCCGCCATCTCGTACGAGGCACCCAGGAGCGCGGCCCCCACGACGTCCGCGCCGGCGTCGGTCATCTTCTCCGCACCAATCACCAGCACATTCCTTGCCGTCCCGGCGAGCAACGCCTTGACGCCCTGTTGGAACGCTGCCGAACCGGAGGCGCACGCGTTCTCCGTCCGGGTGGCGGGGACGTTGGCGAGATCTGCCGAAAGTTGCAGCGCGAGGGACGACGTGAACCCCAGGGGCTGCATGCCTGAGTTGAACTGGCCCAGGTAGATCTCGTCGATGTCCTTGGGCTCAAGTCCGGAGTTCGCGATGGCTTCACCGGCCACCTGGACGATCAACGTTTCGAGCGTCTGGTCCGTGAGCTTGCCAAACTTGCTGTGGCCCCACCCCGTGAGCAGGATGTCCTTGCCAAACCGGTCTTTGAGGCTCATGCCGTAGCTCCTTCGAGGGTCTCTTCAACAGCGGTGTCCATAAGCGCCACAGCGAACTCTGCCTCGGTCTTCCCGCGGATCTCTTCCACAGTGACGCCCGGGGCGAGACGGGTCAGCACAAGGCGCGTGCCGCCGTCGTGCGTCTCATCCGGCTCAATGTCGAAGACGGCGAGATCCGTGATGATCCTGTCCACGCAGTTCAAACCCGTGAGGGGAAGCGTGCATTCGCGGACGATCTTGGCTGAACCGTCCTTGGCGTTGTGTTCGGTCAGGACCACGACCCGGGGTGTTCCGGCGACGAGGTCCATGGCGCCGCCCATGCCCTTGACCATCTTCCCGGGGATGGTCCAGTTGGCGAGGTCGCCGCTGCCGGACACCTGCATGGCGCCCAGGATCGCGACCTTCACATGCCCGCCCCGGATCATGCCGAACGAGGTGGCGGAATCGAAAATGCTGCCGCCGGGATTGATGGTGACAGTCTGCTTGCCGGCGTTGATGAGGTCGGCGTCCTCCTCGCCTTCGTAAGGGAACGGGCCCATACCAAGCAGGCCGTTTTCGCTCTGGAGGACCACCCGAACGCCGTCCGGGAGGTTGTTGGCTACTAGTGTGGGGATGCCGATGCCGAGGTTGACGTAGTCGCCGTCGTTGAGTTCTTCGGCCGCGATGGCGGCCATTTGGTCACGTGTCCATGCCATGGTGTGTGCTCCTTTTCTGCGTGGACGGCTGCTTAGACTGCTTCTTGGACGGCAGGGTCTTCGAGCCGCTGACGGACCGTTCGCTGCTCGATGTCCTTGATCCTGTTGCTTGCTTGGACCAGCCTCTGAACGTAGACGCCCGGGGTCACGATGTGGTTCGGATCGAGTTCGCCCAAGGGCACGATCACCTCCGCCTCGGCGACGGTCACCTTGCCTGCCGTGGCCACCACCGGGTTGAAGTTCCGGGCGGTGTAGCGGTAAATGAGGTTGCCGTCGGTATCCGCGGTTTGGGCGTGGACCAGGCTGACATCGGCGGTGATGGCGCGCTCGCGGACGTAAGTGACGCCGTCGAACTCTTCATGGGGCTTGCCTTCGGCAACCAAGGTGCCCACACCGGTCCGGGTGTAAAAGGCGGGGATACCGGCGCCACCGGCGCGCAGGCGTTCGGCCAGCGTGCCCTGCGGAGTGAACTCGACCTCGAGCTTTCCGGCAAGGTACTGCTCGGCGAAGAGTTTGTTCTCGCCGACGTAGGAAGCGATGACCTTGCGGACCTGGCCGGCCTCAATGAGGACACCCAATCCCTTGCCATCAATGCCCATGTTGTTGGACACAATGGTGAGGTCCTTCGCGCCTGAATCGCGGAGGGCCCCGATAAGGTCCGCCGGGATACCGCTGAGGCCAAAGCCGCCGACGGCGATTGTCATGCCGTCCGTCAAAAGGTCCTGCAGCGCTTGGGGCGCGTCGGGATGGATCTTGGACATTCCGGACTCCTCTTTGAGTGGGTAATCCACTTTGTGGACGTTAGCGTTGTGGCTTTCGAGCCTAGGAGCGGTGCCTTTGTGTGGCAATAGCCGGAAGCTTGAGCACTTCACGCTGTGGACGCTAGACTGAAAGCTGTCCATAATGTGGACGAAATCTCAAGGAGAGTCCCATTGGCCGCACACACCGTTCCCGCCGTTCCCGTTCAGGGTGCCCAGGTGGTTGGGCGGGTCGCTGCCCTGTTAAGGCTCGTCGGCCGCAAGCCGGAAGGCATGTCCTTGGCAGGGCTGGTCCGCGAGTCCGGGCTGACCCGGCCAACTGCGTACAGGCTGCTGACGTCCCTGGCCGCGGAGGGGTTGGTGGAACACGAGGAAGCCACCGGAAAATGGGTCCTGGGACCTGAAGTTTTCCTGCTTGGGTCCGTGGCCGCTGCCCGTTTTCCCATGGAGGACATCGCACGACCGTCCCTGCGGCGGCTCGCGGCCGAGACGGGGGAGAGCGCGTTCTTCTCCATCAGGCGCGGCAACGAGACGGTGTGCGTCCTGCGGGAGGAAGGTTCCTTCCCTGTTCGGTCATTCGTTTTGCATGAAGGCGTGCGGTTCCCGCTGGGGGTGGCCTCGGCCGGGACGGCGATCATGGCATTCCTGCCGGAGGAGGAACAGGACGTGCTGCTCACGGACTGGGAAGCGCACGCCGGCGACTTTGCGGCCGGACATCCTGCCGGGGTGGTTCGGGAGAACCTGGAGAAGACCCGGTTGGCTGGTTATTCGGTAAACCCGGGGCTGGTCCTTGAGGGGAGCTGGGGGATGGGCGCCGCTGTGTTCGATCCCCAAGGACGTCCGGCGTGGGCGCTTTCCCTGACCGGAATCGAACCCCGGTTCAGGGGCGACCGCCAGGAGTTCCTGGGCAAGCTCCTGCTCGAGGAAGCCCACAGGATGACGTCACGGTTGCAGCGCTCCGCCCCCAACTAGGTCGCATTAGTGCGCGTTTTGAGCGGGCAAAACGCGCACAAATGCGACCTAGTTGGGTAGGTGGGGGTAGGTGGGGGTAGGTCGGGGTAGGTGGGGGTAAGCGGGACGGGGTTGTTAGGCGGAATCGAGGTTCAAGCGCATCAGGACCCTCGGGAAGCCGTTAAGGACGGACGTGGTTTCAGCGACCTTCGTGAAACCCGCCTTCTCGAAAAGCCTTCGTGTGCCGACGTACGCCATGGTGAGGTCCACTTTGCTGCCCCTGTTGTCCACGGGGTAGCCCTCGATCGCGGGAGCGCCATGACTTCTGGCCAGCTCGACGGCGCCGCGAAGCAGGTGATGGGAAATTCCCTTGCCCCGGTGGCCTGGCCGCACCCGGATGCACCACACGGACCAAACCTCGGAATCGTCCACATGGGGGATCTTCCGGCTCGTTGCGAAACTGGTGTCCGCGCGCGGGTGGACGGCCGCCCATCCAACTACCTCGCCGCCGTCGTACGCCAACACGCCGGGAGGCGGGTCTTCGGCAACCAGTTTTTCCACGAACTTGCCGCGCTCTTCCCGCTGGAGGCTCTGGTTCAGCTTGGACGGGATGCGGTAACTCAGGCACCAGCACACGTTTGAGCCTGGATTCCTGGGGCCGACCATGGTTTTGACGTCGTCGAACACCGTAGCGGGCCGCACTTCGATTGCCATCCGCCCATCCTGTCACCGGCATGGGGCATTTAGCCATAGTCAGGCGGGATGGGGGAGAGGGCGCCGGGCCCGGACCTGACGTGGGAAAACAGGTGAAAGAAAGTAACCTTTGAAATTTTTTCAATCCACACCCATCCACCCGGACATCACCTCCGAATAGCTGATGAGACACAAACAAAACCGGAAGAGCGGAAGCGACGCCGGACCGCCCGTGTCCCACACCCGAATGGACCCAGCACCAGGTTCCTCAGAGCAAGGAGAATGACATGTTGTCCACCAAGCGCCCCGCCCTCGCCTTCGTTGGCCTCACCGCAGCCGCCCTCATGGGACTGACGGCCTGTGGTGGTTCGAGCACCTCCAGCTCCCCCTCGTCCTCTGCGGCCCCGGAGACCTCCTCCATGGCACCGTCGCCATCAGCCTCCGCCAGCGAATCGATGGGTTCCAGCGCAGCCATGGATCCCGCCAGCAACCTGGTCGGCCCGGGTTGCGCCGGCTACGCCGCCCAGGTTCCCGACGGCGCAGGTTCGGTTGCGGGAATGGCGCAGGATCCCGTTGCCGTGGCCGCCTCCAACAACCCGCTGCTCAAGACCCTGACCGCCGCAGTATCCGGCAAGTTGAACCCCAAGGTGGATCTCGTCTCCACGCTGAACGGCAGCGAGTTCACGGTGTTTGCTCCCGTTGACGACGCGTTCGCCAAGATTGACCCCGCTACGATCGAAACGCTCAAGACCGACGATGCCCTGCTGAGCAAGATCCTCACGTATCACGTTGTCCCCGGACAGCTGACCCCGGACCAGGTAGTGGGAACCCACAAGACCGTCCAGGGCGGCGAAGTGACGGTGGGTGGCAGCAAGGACGCCCTGACCGTCAATGACGCCAACGTCATTTGCGGTGGCGTGCAGACTGCCAATGCCACGGTCTACCTGATCGACTCCGTGCTGATGCCCAAGTAAACCCCTCCACGCATGAACAGGGCGGGTGCCGGAAATCCGGCACCCGCCCTGTTGCTGTCTCTATGTTGGCCCCGGGCTTATGTCCCGGGGCAACGGCCTACCTTCCCAGGTCGCTGTCCACGTAGGAACCTGGCCGTGAGTGTTCCGAGCCGCACGGGCACCCGCCGCTGAGCTCGATGCGCACCGTCACGGGGTTGGCTGAATCAACGGTGAACGATACCTGGTCCTTGGAATCCTTGATGACGTGGAGGGTGCTGTGCGCCGGGGAAGCGCCGGAGGCCACGGAGGCGTCTGAAGCCACGGAGGCCACGGAGGTTGAGGTCATGATGTGACACCTTACTGCTGGTGGTTGGGGGAGTGTTCGCTACTTGTCTTCAGGAGACCGCGGCGTGCTGTCAACGGTTGGGATGCTGCCGGTAGGCGTACCGCCGGGACAGTCCGAATCCGGGCAGGTCTCCGCGCATTCGTGCTTGGTGACGAGGTCGAACTGGACACCGCGGTGCTGTTCGACGCCGGTGCGGATGGCCCGCTCCACCACGGAGGTTGCCAGCCGACGCCGGAGCGACAGGGGATCGCGCCTGAGGTCCTTGGCGAGCGCGAAGCAAAGCAGCAGCATGACCAGGATGAACGGCAGGGCGGCCACGATGGTGACCCTTTGGAGGCCGGACAAGGCTTCCGAGGGTTCATCACCGCCGGCAAGCAACATGACAGCTGCAACTGCACCGGTGAGGGTTCCCCAGAAGATCACTACTCCGCGCCGCGGGTGTTCGGCACCGTTGGAGCTGAGGGATCCCATGACGATGGAAGCGGCGTCCGCACCGGTGACGAAGAAGATCGCCACCAGGACCATGGCCAGCGCGATGACACCCACAGTGAGCCACTCGGGCATGCCCAGGTTCTTGACCAGATCGAAAAGGGCGCCGTCGAAGTTGATGGAGGGGGCGCCGTCGACCATTGTCACCAAGCCGGGAGTCCCCGCCTTGTCTGCTTCCTGCTGGACGTGGAAGGCAGTGCCGCCGAAGATGCAGAACCAGATGACGCTGACGATGCTCGGTACCAGCAGGACGCCGGTGACGAACTGGCGGATGGTACGGCCACGGCTGATGCGGGCGATGAACAGGCCAACGAAGGGCGTCCAGGAGATCCACCAGGCCCAGTAGAAGATGGTCCAGCTGGTCATCCAGCTGCGCAGGGCGTCATCTCCCACTGCTTCGGTCCGGGAGGACATCTCGGCCAGGTCGCGGGCGTAGTCGCCTACGGCGGAGGGAATGAGGTTCAGGATGAAGAGCGTGGGGCCGGCAACGAACACAATCAAGGCCAGGACAACGGCCAGGACCATGTTGATGTTGGACAACCACTGGATGCCGCGGCTGATGCCGGACACGGCCGAGGCCACGAAGCAGAACGTCAGGATGGCAACGATGACTACAAGGACGGGGGTGCCGACTTCGCCCATCCAACCGTTGGACGTCAGGCCGCTGCCGATCTGGAGGGCACCGAGGCCCAGGGAAGCTGCCGTTCCGAAGAGCGTGGCAAAGATGGCCAGGATGTTGATGAACTTCCCGAGGGGTCCCTCCACCATCCGGATGCCGAACAGCGAGGTGAAGGCCGCGGAGACCAGTTGCTTCCGGCCGAGGCGGTAGGTGCCGTAGGCCATGGCGATGCCGACTACTGCGTACATCGCCCATGGGTGGAGCGTCCAGTGGAAAATCGAGGTGGCCATGGCGGTCTGGATGGCATCGGGCGTACGGCCATCCACCGTGCCGGGCGGAGGCGAGATGTAGTGGAACAGCGGCTCGGCAACTCCATAGAACATGAGCCCGATGCCCATGCCGGCTGCGAACATCATCGCTACCCAGGAGATGGTGCGGAACTCGGGCTTCTCGCCGTCCTTGCCCAGCGGGATGTTGCCGAACTTGCCCAAGGCAAGCCACAGCACGAAGATCACGAAAAGCGAGGCGAGAACCATGAACAGCCATCCCGTGTACTCCATGACCCAGTTGAGGGCCCCCTTGGAGGTTTCAGAGAGGCTGTCCCTGCCAACAAATCCCCAGACCACGAAGGCGACGGCGATGGCGCCTGTGATTCCGAAGGTGACTTTGTCGAGGGTAAGTTTGCGGTTCCGGCGGGCTGAGACGGCCTGCTCGGTCTTGGCGTTGCGAAGTTCCTCCAGGATCTGTTCGTACTCTTCAGAGTCGGGGAGGGTTTCTGCCGTGCCTTCCTCGGGGTCGAGGACTGCGGGGTTTGATTCATCGGGGGAAACGCTGATGACTTCATCAAGCGTTTCCCTGGTGGTGGGCTCCTTGTCAGCCGGAGTTTCAGCCGGCGTATTGTCTGCCGGTAACTCTTCTGGTGTCAGGGATTTTGTGTCACTGCTTATAGCCATGAGCGGGTCCTTTGCTCGGCGAGTCATGGGCTTGCGTTTCTACGAGGCCCGGTTGTGGGACCGATTCCGGATAACGGGCGGATTGCTACCGGATTGGGGCCGGTGAGCGTTCCGCAAGAATCAACAACATTCGCGTTATGCAACAGAGTGCGCCCCGTCACACCCGAAAGTCAAGCACTTTCGCTTCTTTGACGCACATTGATATACCAGTTGGCTTTGAGCTGGACTTATGCAAAAAGGCGTTACGGACGGCCGAAATTACTGGTGCCGGTAGCCCATCTTGGCGCTGATGGCGAGGCCTGCCTCGCGGAGCCCCTCGATGAGGCCGGGCTGGTCTTCGGGAGCGAAGCGGAATGCGGGGCCGGAGATGCTGACGGCCGCAATGACGGTCCCCAAATGGTTGAAGACAGGCACGGCAATAGCGGTGAGGCCAATTTCGAATTCCTCATGCACTATCGCGTAGCCCTGGCGTGCAACATCGTGGAGCTGCTTCTCGAGATCTCCACGGTTGGTCACGGTCCGGGGCGTGCGGGCAGGCAGGCCCACTGCTTTGAAGACCTGGGTTCGCTCGTCCGCGGTCAACGCAGCCAGGAGCACCTTCCCGCTGGACGTGGCATGGAGGGGCGTGAGGCTGCCAACCCAGTCGTAGGTGGCCAGGGTGGAAGGACCCATGGCCTGATCCACGTTGACGGCGTAGTTGGAACGCAGCACGGCAAGATTGACGGTTTCCTTGTACTCACCGGCGAGGGCTTCCAGGACTTCGCGGGCCTCGTGCACCACGCTCAGCCTGCCGGGAATGGACGAGGCCAGGCGCAGGATGCCGAACCCAAGCTGGTACTTGCCACGTTCGCTGTTCTGGCGGACCAGCTCCCGGGTGACCAGCGAACCCACCAGCCGCGACACCGTGGACTTGTGCACGCCCATTTCCTCGGCGATCTCGCTGACGCCGGCATCACCCTTGCGGGCGAGGATCTCCAGGATTTGGAGCGCGCGGTCTACAGACTGGACGCCTCCGCTTTGGGTCTCTGCGTCATTGTCGATGTCCGGGTTGCTGCGTGCGGCCATGGTCACATCCTAGACTGGCCCGTCACGGGGCCGGCGTTGGGGCCCGTCCCGGGTCTAGGGGATCAGGGACTCACGGTGGCCTCCTCAAGGCCCGTGCGGAGCGGGAGGCCCACCCGTTCCCTGCCGGCGTACACGTTGAGGCTGCGTCCACGGCTGAAGCCCACCAGGGTCAGTCCCGTTTCGGCCGCGAGTTCCACTGCCAGGCTGGACGGGGCGCTGACCGCTGACAGGACGGGGATTCCCGCGAGGGCGGCCTTCTGGACGAGCTCGAACGACGCCCGCCCGGAGACCTGCAGGACCAGGCCGGACAACGGCAGCAGGCCCTGCCTGAGCGCCCAGCCCACCACTTTGTCCACCGCGTTATGACGGCCCACGTCTTCACGCAGGCACAACAGTTCCGGCCGGGAGCCGTCCACCTTGAAGAGACCTGCGGCGTGGACTCCGCCGGTCCTGTCAAAGACGGCCTGTGCGTCCCGCAGCCGTTCGGGCAGTTCGGCGAGCACGTCCACAGGCACCTGGAGGGCGTCCTGCGATGCGTCGAAATGGATGGTCTTCCGGACAGCTTCAATGGAATCAGTGCCACAGATGCCGCATGAGCTGGAGGTGTAGACGTGCCTCATGGTGTCCGGCAAGGGAACGTCCGGTCGGAGCTGTGCTTCCACCACGTTGAAGGTTTGGATGCCGTCCCGTTCGCCCGCGCAGAAGCGCAGGGACACGAGTTCGGCCTGGTGGCGGATGATGCCTTCGGACACCAGGAACCCCGCCACGAGGTCGAAGTCGTCGCCCGGAGTCCTCATGGTCACGGAAAATGACGTGCCGCCCAAACGGATTTCCAGCGGCTCTTCGGCGGCCAGTACGTCTTCCTTGAACCGGATGGGGTGTTCGGCGCCGGTCCCGTCCAGTTGGAAACGGTGGATCTTCCGGCGTTGCGTCATGCGTGCCATGGGGCGTGCCTTTGTTCGTTGGTGACAGGCCTGTCCGTGAACTGCGGTGGTTGGACCCACGGCAGTGGCATGACCTGCACAGCGTGGCCGGCCTCGACCCCCTGGGGCGGCACCGCCATGATTCCGTCCGCCCATGCGAGGCCACGCATCATGCCGGGGCCGGTGTGGGAGGCCGGGATGGCCAAGCCGTGGACAAAAGTGCAGGGGACAAGCCGGGTCCTGACGGGATCCGGCTCGAAATCCGCGCCGGAGGTCATGATCACGGTGTCGGGCGGCTGCCGGTTGCCGAGGGCGGCCAGCAACGGTTCGCCGATGGTGATGAGGGCAACCATGGCCGCCAGCGGATTTCCCGGCAGTCCGATGATGAAGCGGCCATCCGGGAGCGCGGCCAGCACGGCGGGGTGGCCGGGCCGCATGGCGATCCCGTCAAGCAGCAGGCGCCCACCCAAGGCCTCAACTACAGTGCGGAAATGATCGGTCCCGGACTTGCCGGTGCCGCCTGTGGTGATGATGACATCCGCCGGTTGGCCGCTGCCTGAAACAGCCGCGCTGACTGAACCAGCCGGGCTGCCTGCACCGCCCAGGGCAGCACCGCCCAGGGCGGCCAGCCATTCTTCATAGGAGTCGCCGATCCTGCGCTGCCCGGACGGAACGCCGCCAAGCCGCGAAATGACGGCGCCAAGCTGCGGCCCGAACGTATCGCGCACCTGTCCCGGCGCGGGCTCACCCGAAGTGACCACTTCCGAGCCGGTCAGCACGACGGCGACCAGCGGCTTGCGCTGCACGGCCACCTCGTCGTGGCCTGCTACGGCGGCGAGGGCAATGTGGGCGGGGTTCAAAAGGGTTCCCGCGGGAATGAGGACATCACCGGCGGCTGCTTCTTCACCAGCCGGACGGATGTGGCGGCCGGCAGATACCTCACCCGGTTTCGCTTCGGGAATGAGGACGAGATTCCGGGCGCCTGGGGCGTCCCCGGTCAGCATTCCGCTTTCCTTCCGGAGGATGGACGTTGCGCCCTCGGGGACAACGCCACCCGTGGCAATGGTGCTTGCCTCGCCCGGGAAGAGCCGGGTGCCGCGTTCAAGCCGGGTGCCGCGCTCAACCAGAATCCAGGGGCCGGAGCCCCTGACCGCCCACCCGTCCATGGCCGAGGACGCATAGTGCGGAATGTCCTGGCGGGCCCTCACCTCCAAAGCCAGGGCACTCCCGATGGCTTCTGCAAGCGGTACCAAAGCAGCTCCGAGGGGGCGGGCACAGTCAAAGGCTGCCTGGCGCGCTGCGGACCACGTAGCTCCGTGGTTCTTGTTGCAGGACCCGTTTGCGGTCGAAACGTCGGAGACTTCCCGGACAAGCATGGATCTCCATCTCCTGGGTTGGATCAAGGCCGGTGCCTGACGACTCCCTAAAAGTCGTTGCCTGACAACTGCCAAAACTGTTGATAAAGCCTTAAAAACGGACGCCGGGGGCGGCCGGCCTTCCCGTTGTGCCGTGCCGCCCCCGGTATCCGGGCTGACGTACTGGTGCTAGGCCTTCACGTAGCCGTTGGGGTTCAGTACGAACTTTGTTGCCGCACCGGCGTCGAATTCGGCGTAGCCGCGGGGTGCGTCTTCGAGCGGGATGGCCTTGGCGTTGACTGCCTTGGCGATCTGTACCTTGTCGTGCAGGATGGCCATCATGAGCTGGCGGTTGTACTTCATGACCGGGCACTGGCCCGTGGTGAAGGACAGGGACTTGGCCCAACCGGTGCCCAGGGACAAGGACAGGGAGCCGTGCTTGGCTGCCTCGTCGATTCCGCCGGGATCGCCGGTGACGTACAGGCCCGGGATGCCGAGCGCGCCGCCGGCCGTCGTGATGTCCATGAGGGAGTTCAGCACCGTGGCGGGTGCCTCGTGCGAGGCGTCCTTGCCGTGTCCGCGGGCCTCGAAGCCCACGGCGTCAATGCCGGAATCGACCTCAGGAACGCCGAGAATTTGCTCGATCTGGTCCTTGGGATCGCCTTGGGAGACGTTGACGGTTTCGCACCCGAAGGAGCGCGCCTGCGCCAGGCGCTCTTCGTTCATGTCGCCCACAATCACGACGGCGGCACCGAGCAGTTGGGCGCCGACGGCAGCAGCGATGCCCACCGGACCGGCACCTGCAACATACACGGTGGAGCCAACGCCCACGCCCGCGGTGACGGCACCGTGGAAGCCGGTGGGAAAGATGTCCGAGAGCATGGTGAGGTCCATGATCTTCTCAAGGGCCTGGTCACGGTCCGGGAAGCGCAGCAGGTTCCAGTCCGCGTAGGGGACCAGGACGTATTCTGCCTGGCCTCCCACCCAGCCGCCCATGTCCACGTAGCCGTAGGCGCTGCCGGGGCGGTCCGGGTTGACGTTGAGGCAGATGCCGGTTTTCCGTTCCTTGCAGTTCCGGCAACGGCCACAGGAAATGTTGAACGGCACCGAAACGATGTCGCCCACCTTGATGAACTCGACGTCGGGTCCCACTTCAACCACTTCACCGGTGATTTCGTGGCCCAGCACCAGGTTCTTCGGCGCCGTGGTGCGGCCACGGACCATGTGCTGGTCCGATCCGCAGATGTTGGTGGTCACGGTGCGCAGGATGACGCCGTGGGGCACCTTCCTGCCGACGTTGGCCGGGTTGACGCCCGGTCCGTCCTTGAGTTCGAACGTCGGGTACTCGGTGTCGATGATTTCAACGACGCCGGGTTCCTTGTAGGCGACTGCTCTGTTTCCTGACATGAACACTCCTTGGACAGTTGGTGTTGCGGGAACTATGGGGTCCAACTGCCCGAAAGCGATGCTTCGATGAGGAATACCTCCCCAGGTTTCAGGCCACCGAAGCACCGTTCACGGACAATTGGACAGCTGACGCTTCCGATCCTCTCGATCTGATATTTTTTGAAGAACCTAAAAGATATATCAGTCACATACTATGACAGTGGTCACAGCATGTACAGCTTTTCCTAACTCCTTTCGAGCCTGATGATGACCGACTTTGACGTGGGCGTGCCGCTGGTGTCGGCCACCGAGTCCAAGGGAACCAGAACGTTGGTTTCCGGGTAGTAAGCGGCGGCGCAACCCTTGGGCGTTGAGTAGGAAACGATGCGGAAGTTCTCCGCGAGTCGATCGACCCCGTCGAACTCGGAAATCAGGTTCACCATGTCCCCGTCCGCGAAGCCGAGTTCCCTGATGTCGGCTTCGTTGATGAGGACCACCCGGCGGCCGCCGTGGATGCCACGGTAGCGGTCGTCCTTGCCGTAGATGGTGGTGTTGTACTGGTCATGCGAGCGGAGGGTCTGCAGGACCAGGCGGCCGGCCGGAATCTTGATGTATTCCAACTCGTTTCCCGTGAAGTGGGCCTTGCCCGAGGCAGTATCGAACTTCCTGGCATCGCGGGGCGGGTGCGGCAGCACGAAGCCGCCGGGGTGCTGGATGCGGTCCTCGAAGTTCTCGAAGCCGTCAATCACGCCTTCGATGTGCTTCCGGATCAGGGTGTAGTCGTCCCTCATGGAGAGCCATGCCGCGCGGGGTGCGCCCGGCAGCGGGTGGCCTTGGGCATCGGTGAACAGGCGGTGCGCAAGGTTGCAGACGATCGCCACCTCGGAGTGCAGGTGCTCGCTGGCGGGCTTCAGCCGTCCACGGGAGGCATGCACTGCGCTCATGGAATCTTCCACTGTGACCCGCTGGTCGCCCGTCACCTGCGTGTCCTTCTCCGTCCGGCCCAGCGTAGGCAGGATGAGTGCGCGGCGCCCGGTGGACAGGTGGGAGTGGTTCAGCTTGGTGGAGATCTGGACGGTCAACGCCGTGTTGGCCAGCGCGTCCTCTGTTACCTGTGAATCCGGGGCTGCGCGGACGAAGTTACCTCCCATGCCCATGAAGAACCGGACCTTGCCATCGCGCATGGCCCTGATGGCCGCGACGGTGTCGTAACCGTGAGCGCGCGGTGAAAGGAACTCGAACTCATGGTCCAGGCGGTCGTGGAACTTCTCCGGCATCTTCTCGAAAATGCCCATGGTCCGGTCGCCTTGGACGTTCGAGTGCCCTCGAACGGGGCAAACGCCGGCGCCCGGCTTGCCGATGTTGCCTTGGAGCAGCAGGACGTTCACCACGTCCCGCAGGGTGGGCACGGAGTGCTTGTGCTGTGTCAGCCCCATGGCCCAGCAAACGATCGTGGCGTTGGAGGCGAGGAGCCGTTCGCCGGTGGCCCGGATTTGCTCCAGGGGCAGGCCGGTCGCTTCGACGATGTCGTCCCACTCAACCTTCTCGAGGTAGCGCAGGTATTCGTCGATGCCCACCGTGTAGTTGTTGATGAAATCGTGGTCCAGCACGGTGTCCAGGCCGGGAGTTGCGCGGCCTCCCGCTTCGGCTTCGAGGAGGTATTTGCCGAGACCCTGGAAGAGGGCCTGATCGCCGCCCGCGCGGATCTGCAGGAAGTCGTCGGTGAGCTTGGTGCCGGAAACGACGCCCTTGACATGCTGCGGGTTTTCAAAGTGCAGCAACCCGGCTTCGGGAAGCGGGTTGACGGAGACAATGATCGCTCCGTTCTTCTTGGCCTTTTCCAGCGCGCTGAGCATGCGCGGGTGGTTGGTGCCCGGGTTCTGGCCCGCGACGAAGATCAGCGACGCTGTTTCCAGGTCGGCTAGGCTCACGGAGCCCTTGCCGATGCCGATTGTCTCCACGAGGGCGGAGCCGGACGATTCGTGGCACATGTTGGAACAGTCCGGCAGGTTGTTGGTGCCCAGGCCGCGGACCAGGAGCTGGTAGACGAACGCCGCTTCGTTGGAGGTCCGGCCCGAGGTGTAAAACACCGCTTCGTCCGGGTTGTCCATGCCGCGGAGTTCCTCGGCCATCAGGTCGTAGGCGTCGTCCCAGCTGATGGGCTTGTAATGGGTGGCGCCTTCTTCCAGGACCATGGGGTGGGTCAGGCGTCCCTGTTGTCCCAGCCAGTAGTCGTCGCGGGTCTTCAGCTCAGCGACGGAGTGCTTGGCGAAGAATTCGGGCGTGACCCTGCGCCGGGTGGCTTCCTCAGCCACTGCCTTGGCCCCGTTTTCGCAAAACTCCGCCGCGTTGCGCTTCTCGTGCTCCGGCCAGGCGCATCCCATGCAGTCGAAACCATCCAGCTGGTTCACGGCCATCAGCGTCTGCGCGCTGCGGATCGGTCCCATCTGCTCGAACGAGATCTTCAAGGCATTGGCAACGGCCGGAATACCAACGGCCTTGGTCTTGGGTTTGGTGACGGTCAGCTTCGACTCGTCGATGTTTTCACGGGGGGCTTTGGAAGCCATGTGATCTTCCCTCCAGATCAGGAAATGGTCAGGCGGCGCCGGCAGGTACAGGCTGGACGGCGGGTACGGTGCCGCCGGTAACACGTGCCTGCCGACGGGCGGCTTCGGTGGTGTGCAGCAGCAACAATGCCGTGGTCACCGAGCCTACGCCACCCGGAACAGGCGTCAAGGCCGCTGCGACGCCGCTGACGCTCGCCTCGTCCACATCGCCCACCAGGGAACCGTCGGGCAGGACATTCGTGCCGACGTCCACCACCACGGTCTTTTCCGTCACGTGGCTGCCGGTCAGCAGCCCGGTGCGGCCGGCGGCCACCACCACGACGTCGGCGGGCCGCGTGAACGGCTCCAGCGCACCTGAGCGGGAGTGGCAGACGGTGACGGTGGCATCCTTGGCGAGCAGCAGCAGCGACAACGGCTTGCCCACCACGGCAGAACGTCCGACGACGACCACGTTGCGTCCCGCCGTCGGAACCTCGAAGTGGTCCAGAAGCTCGACGACGGCCCGCGCTGTTGCGGGCGCGAAGGCCGGCTGCCCCACGGCAAGGCGGCCGAGGCTCAGCGGGTTGGCGCCGTCGATGTCCTTTTCAGGGGCGATGAGCCCGACCAGGCTGTCCGCACGGACACCCGAAGGCAGGGGAGTCTGGAGGATGATGCCATGCACCGAGGCCTCCGCGCTGAGGTCACGGAGCACGGCGGCCAGGACCTGTTCGGTGGCGTCGTGGCCGAGGTCCACAATCCGGCAGTCGATCCCTGCACGTTCCGCGGCGCGTTCGATCGACCGGACGTACCAGTGGGTTGATTCGTCGTCGGTAGCGACCACGACGGCCACCGTGGGACGGACTCCCTGGCTATCCAGGGCGTGGGCCTCTTCCTGGGCGCGTTGCCGGATGAGGCCTGCAAGCCCCTTGCCGGACAGCACTTCTGCACTCATGCGAGGATCCTTTCGCGGACGCGGCGGGACAGGGTGTCAGCGGCGAGGACCACCTTCTCTTCCAGCCCGTCGGTCTGCCCGGCAAGGCGGGTCCGGGTGGCATCGTCCTTGATGGCCACAAGGTTGATGTCGATGTTGATGCGTGCGGTGGTGGCAGCCGCCCGGGCTGCGTCGGCGGCAGCGGCGACGTCGCTGATGACGTTCGGGTTGGCCGCTTCGAAAAGTTCCGTGGCGAGGTCCACGATCTCGCCGGCAAGCTTGATGAGCTGGGCGGGCGTTTGCGCGGCCTGGACCAGGGCAGCGTCGATCGCCGCTTTCTTCGCGGTCTTGAGCTCCGGGGTGTCGGAAGGAAGCTTGTAGGAATCGATGACCCCTTGGAAGGCGTGTTCGTCGGCATCGGCCAGCCGGAGCGCTTCGGTGCGGTGGTGATCGGCGCTGTTGGTGATACGGGCAACCAGTCCTGCATGCTCCGCGTACTTCTCACCCGTGGTGTAACGGGCCACCATGGCCACCAGTGCGGCACCTTGGGCAGCATGCAACGCCGCAGCCGCTCCGCCGCCCGGTGTGGGTTGGCGGGCGGCGAGCCTGGCCAAATAATCGTTGACTGTTTCTGAGCTGATCATGTGTCTTCCTGGGCTGGAGAAAGAAAGGGGACAGACAGCGGCCCGGACCCGGTTGCGAGGGATAGGGTCCGGGCCGCGTGTCTTGGAAGCCGTGGGTGCGGCGGGGGACTAGCCCCGGAGCCGGCTCATGCTGGGGTCGTACAGCGGATCCTCGGTGACGGTCGCCTGGATGCGGCGGCCGAAGTACTCGATCTCCACCGAATCACCCAAGGACACTGCGGACGGGAGGTACGCGTACGCGATCGGCTTGCGAACCGTGTAGCCGAACGCCGCACTGGTGACGTAACCCACCGGCTGGTTCTTGTAGAACACCGGTTCCTTGCCCAGCACCAAGCTGCGGCCGTCGTCGACCGTCAAGCAGCGCAGGCGGCGGGCGGAGCTTTCCTCGCTGCGGCCCTCCAGGGCTGCCTTCCCGACAAAGTTCTCCTTGGCCATCTTGACCGCGAAGCCGAGGCCGGCCTCGAAGGGGTCGTGCTCCGTGGTCATGTCCGTGCCCCACGAACGGTAACCCTTCTCGAGGCGCAGCGAGCTGAAGGCGGCGCGGCCCGCGGCGATGACGCCGAACGGCTGGCCGGCCTTCCACAGCGCATCCCACAGGCGCTGGCCGTTGTCCGCGCTCGTGTAGAGCTCCCAACCGAGTTCGCCAACGTAGGACAGTCGCATTGCCGTGACGGGAACGCCACCGATCACCACGTCCTTGGCGCGGAAGTAGCGCAGGCCGTCGTTGGAGAAGTCGTCGCTGCTGATGGTGCTGACCAGGTCGCGGGCCAGCGGACCCCACAGGCCGATGCAGCAAGTGCCGCCGGTGGTGTCGCGGACCTGCACCCAGTCGCCCGCGCCGCCGTTCTCCGTCTGCTGGCGGGCAGCACGCTCAAAGTAGGCGGTGTCGATGTTGCCGTTGGCGCCCAGCTGGAAGGTGTTCTCATCCAGGCGTGCAACGGTGATGTCGCTTCGGATGCCGCCGGCGTGGTCCAGCAGGAGGGTGTAGGTAACTGCTCCGGGCTTCTTGGCGAGATCGCCGGTAGTGAGTTCCTGGAGCAGCTTCAAGGCGCCGGGGCCGGAAACTTCCAGGCGCTTGAGCGGCGTCATGTCGTACATGGCCACTGCCGTACGGGTCTTCCAGGCTTCAGCAGCCGCGATCGGGGAGCTGAACATTCCGGACCAGGCATCGCGGGCCGGCGGCTGCCACTCGTCCGGCATTTCCTTCAGCAGTTCGGCATTGGCCTCGAACCAGTAAGGACGCTCCCAGCCGGCACCTTCCAGGAAGTAGCCGCCCAGTTGCTTGTGGCGGGCGTGGAAAGGGCTGACGCGGAGGTTGCGCGGAGAAAGCTTGGGCTGGAGCGGGTGCAGGACGTCGTAGATCTCCACGAAGTTCTGCTGCGAGGTTTCGCTGACGTACTCGGGGGTGAGCTGGACTTCCTCGAAGCGGTGGATGTCACAGTCGCCCAGGTCGATCTGCGACTTGCCGTCAACCAGGACCTCGGCAACGGCGCGGGCGATGCCTGCGGAGTGGGTGACCCACACGGCCTCAGCCACGTAGAAGCCGTCCAGTTCCTTGGACTCGCCCACCAGGGAACCGCCGTCCGGGGTGAAGGAGAAGATGCCGTTGAAGCCGTCTTCGATTTCGCTTTCACGCAGGGCCGGAAGGATCTGCTTGGTTGCTTCCCACGCCGGCAGGAAGTCCTCAAGGGTGAAGTCGAGGCGGGAAGGCATGTTGTGTTCGCTGATGCTGGAGGGCTCGTACTTGCCGAGTTCGTCCAGGTCCACGGGCATGGGCTTGTGGGCGTAGGAACCGATGCCGTAGCGCTCGCCGTGCTCGCGGTAGTAGAGGTCCTGGTCCTGATGACGGAGGATCGGCAGCTGTGCACCGTTGGGCAGTTCGTTCTTGCCCTTCTGGGCGGGAACCGGGGTGGTCTTGACGTACTGGTGGGCCAGGGGGAGCAGCGGAACTGCCATGCCGATCATCTCGCCGATCTTGGCACCCCAGAAGCCTGCGCAGGAGACGACGATGTCGGCCGGGATCACGCCGTCGGCGGTCTGGACGCCTGTGACGCGGTGGCCGGACTGTTCAATGCCGGTCACTTCCGTGTTGCCGAGGTACTTCACGCCGGCAGCTTCGGTGCGCTTGATGAGCAACTGGACGGCACGGGCAGCCAGTGCGAGGCCATCGGAGGGAACGTGGAGGCCGCCCAGGATGTCGTCCTGGTTGATCAGCGGGTAGAGCTCCTTGCATTCCTCCGGGGAGAGGATGCGGCCCTCAATGCCCCAGGACTGCGCGTAGCCAAGCTTGCGCTTGAGGTCCGCAAGACGGGTTTCCGTGGTGGCTACTTCAAGGCCGCCTACCTGGTTGAAGCAGCTCTGGCCATCTTCGGTCAGGGACAGCAGTTTCTCCACCGTGTATTTGGCGAAGAGTGCCATGCTCTTTGACGGGTTGGTCTGGAAGACCAGGCCCGGAGCATGCGAGGTGGAGCCTCCGGGCATGTTGAGCGGACCCTGGTCCAGGACCGTGATGTTGTTCCAGCCGCGTTGAACGAGTTCGTCGGCGAGGTTGGTGCCGACGATGCCGGCTCCGATGATGACAATGCGGGGCGTCGATGCCATGAAAGTTTTCTCCTGCTGTAATTCGGGCGTGGGCGGGCTGGTTAGCGGAAGACGACCGTGCTGGTCCGGTCCAGAAGCACGCGGTGTTCGCAGTGCCAGCGGACGGCGCGGGACAGTGCGAGCGCTTCCGCGTCCTGGCCCACGGTGGAAAGTGCCGTGGGGCCGTAGCTGTGATCCACCCGGATGACTTCCTGCTCGATGATCGGGCCCTCGTCCAGGTCCGCGGTGACGTAGTGTGCCGTAGCGCCTACCTGCTTCACGCCACGGTCGTAGGCCTGGTGGTAGGGGCGAGCACCCTTGAAGCCGGGGAGGAAGGAGTGGTGGATGTTGATCGCACGGCCTTCCAGCTTGCGGCACAAGTCATCTGACAGGACCTGCATGTAGCGGGCAAGGACCACGAGGTCAGCCTCGTATTCCTCCACCAGTTCCAGCAGCCGCGCCTCGGCCTCGGCCTTGGTGTCCGGGGTGACCGGAACGTGGATGAAGGGCAGGCCGGCTGCCTCCGCCATGGCACGGTGGGTCTCGTGGTTGGAAACAACAGCCACCAGCTCGCCGCCGAGGCTGCCTCCGCGCCAACGGAAGATGAGGTCGTTCAGGCAGTGGCCGAACTTGGAGACCATCACCAGGACGCGCTGTTTGGTCTGGTCATGGAAGCTGAACTTCATGTCGAAGCGCTCTGCGATGGAGCGGAACTCTTCTTCAAGCTGCTCCGGTGAGTAGCTCTGCGGGCCGGAGAACGCAGTGCGCAAGTGCAGCGTCTGGCGAAGGCTGTCATCGAACTGCTGGTGCTCTTCGATGTTGAAGCCGCGCTCGAACAGGAACGTGGTGACCGCATTCACGATTCCGGGCTGTTCGACGCACGACAGTGTGAGTACGAACTTCTGCGCTTGCTCGTCCTTGAGCTGCCCGCGTTCCGCCGGAAGGGTGCTGAGGTGAGAGTCTGAAGCCACGAGGGTCATATGTCCTCCTTAGGTAATTCCCTAGATATATTCCTGAATTACGTACTGATATATTAGGATTGGAATCAGCGTATACTGGACCTTGGAACGAGGTCAATAGGTTTTTTCGGAACTGTGGAAGGAGCTCGGCACTGTGGCAATTCAAACCTTGGCGACTGTAGAAGACGCAGGCAGGAAGTCGCTTGCGGACATCGCTTACGAAAGCGTGCGCGACCGGCTCCTGACGCTGGACATCAAGCCGGGCGACCTCCTCAATGATGATCAGCTGGCCAAGGAGCTCGGCATCGGGCGCACGCCGGTGCGCGAGGCCCTGAAGCGGCTGGAGCTTGATCGCCTGGTGGTGACGTACCCGCGACGCGGCACTTTCGCCACCCGGGTGGAAGTGACTGACCTTGCGTTCATTTCCGAGATCCGGGTGCAGTTGGAGCCGGTCGCCGCAGCGCGGGCGGCCCGCGTGGCTACCCCCGGGAGCAGGGATTACCTGCGACAGGTTGTCCGGGAAGTTGAAGCCTTCGACATCAAGGCTGCCTCCGTGGTGGAGACCTTGAAGCTGGATGCCCGCGTGCACCAGGGCATCTACGCTGCGGCAGCCAATCCGCATCTGGAAGACGTCCTGATCCGCTACGACAACCTGGCCACACGGATTTGGTGCATGGTGCTGGACCGGCTGCCCAACCTTGAGCGGCACGTGCATGAGCATGTGGATCTGCTGCAGGCAGTGATCGACGGCGACGAGCACAAGGCGGCAGAGTTGGCGCGGACGCACGTGAGTGAATTCGAGCAGGCGGTGCGTGAGGCGTTGTTCGCAGCCTAGGGGCAAAGCGCCCACTGTTTTCCGACGCGGAGGTTCAGCGCCGAGACACTCTACGGGCGGCCAGCCGGCGTGCGGGTGGTCGACGACCGACCGCACCTGCAACGCGTCGTCCGGGAGGGCTCCGGACAGACCAGCCCCTCAGCCTCCTTGCTTTCACCCCGTCATGTATCCCCTAATGGTGGGCGGCCGCCCTCGATAATTTCCGAAAGAATGCCACCGGGAATAGCATCCCCGTTGTTGTCCACCAACCATTGCCGTGTGGAGCTTTGGCCACCACTGGTCACTGCACATGCCCACAGTTTCCCACTCCAGCCAAATCCAGGGCTTAAAGCGCGGCGTCCACCAAATAGCGCAGGGTGAAACACCGCGGCACATCGCCGAAGCCATGCGTGCGTAGCTGAAGTCGTACCAGCCCGGCACGTTGATGACGCGGCAGGCTGCGGAGGCGCGTCGAGTGCCGAGTGTGCCGAGTGTGCCGGCTGAGACGGCCCTTTCGGGCGGACTGACACCAACCCCTCCGCATCCTCCTGGGGCAATGGCCACGCGTGTGGACATCCCAGCGCTGCCTGCTGCAAGTCCCCTTGCTCTCCTTCTACCGTATGCGAGACCGTGATGCGGCTGCCTGGCGCGGGTCTGGTGTTCGCCTTGCGACCAATCGAAGTACAACAACTTAGTCATCGCCTAGCGGACGGAGATCAACGGTCCGCTTTTTGTGGAGGTTCGGCCGTGCTCCTCGACTGTAGTGACGAACCGGTCCAGCTCGCGTAGTTTTTCCAGCCCGGAAGGAGCATGCCGGCACTTTGGAGGGTTTGATGGGGCCCCGAGCGTGCCCTTCGAACCAGTTCGGCCTGATACCCGCAGTGGGTCGAAGCCGATTCGGACCTTCCATGACCATCGCGGAGGGTGATCTCGTCGAGGCGCAGTTTGCAATGTCGTTGGGCCTTGAGCATTGGCAAGTCCAAGCCACGCTGCCGGCCAGCTCATTCTGCGCCGGAGCCGCTGGCTACCGGGAGCGATTGAAATCCATCAGCGGATGGAGTCGGTAGCGACGACTCATGGCCGTTGCTGCCTGAAATTATTGTAACAAATTTAAGAAAACTGATGACTTCGGAATGTTTATAACGCATCATTGATAGCAGCCGGTCCCGATGGCGCGAGCGGCATCAGGAAGAGAAGGAGTGCTTATGACGCGCTTTGTAGATGTACACAACATGATCCGCTGGGTCAGGTCGCAGGGACCCGAAACGATCATTAATGAACTGATCCAGTATCTGGAGGATGACTTCCGTCGCTGGCCGCAGTTCGACAAGACCCCCCGCGTGGCCAGCCACACTCCGTTTGGCGTCATAGAACTCATGCCGACCAGCGACCATGAAACCTACGCCTTCAAGTACGTGAACGGGCACCCCTCAAACCCGGCCCGCGGGTACCAGACGGTGACGGCGTTCGGCGTTCTTGCGGATGTTCACAACGGCTATCCAACATTCCTTGCAGAGATGACAATTTTGACCGCGCTGCGAACAGCTGCCACCTCGGCCATGGTGGCCAAGGCGCTGGCCCGACCCGATTCGACCGTCATGGCCATGATCGGCACCGGGAGCCAAGCCGAATTCCAAGCACTCGGAATGCGCCGAGCCCTGGGTATCGCCAAGCTGCAAGTGTGGGACACGGATCCCGCCGCGGTGAGCAAGTTTGTTCGCAACATGGTGCCCCTTGGTTTCGACATCTTCGTTGCCTCGTCAGCGTTGGAGGCAGTGCAGGGCGTCGACGTCATCACCACCTGCACGGCAGACAAAACACAGGCGACTATCCTCGGCGTCGAACACCTGGCGCCTGGCGTCCATATCAACGCAATCGGTGGAGATTGCCCGGGCAAGACCGAACTGGATCCGGCCATTCTGGAGCGTGGCGAGGTCTTTGTTGAGTACGAGGACCAGACCCGGATCGAAGGCGAAATCCAGCAAATGCCCGCAGACTTCGCTGTAACCGAGTTCTGGAAGGTACTGCTCGGAGCTGCACCGGGCCGCGTATCAGGGCAACAGATCACTGTTTTCGATTCGGTGGGGTTCGCCGTCGAGGATTTCTCGGCTTTGCGGTACCTGCGGGACTCGGTAGCCGGTTCCGACTTCTTCAAGGAAATAGATCTCGTGGCCAACCCGGAAGATCCCAAGGACCTGTTCGGTCTTGTCGGTGCACTGTCACCGGTTGGATAGGTGACTCCAAACGCATCGCAGCATATTCCCCACTAGCAGCATTCAAGCCATGATTCGTATTCACCGGGATGAAGGTCCCCAACTTCTACGGAGCGCAATGTTCGCCTCAGTCAAACCCCGCCTACGCACGTCCCTCCTACTTTCCACAACAGCGCTATTGGCGTTCTCCATGGTGAGCTGCACTGTTCCCACCGGCGAGAGCAACGATTCCGGATCCACCGAAGGAAACATCACGCTGGGCCTCTTGGCTCCGCTCACCGGCGTCGCCGCAGCCGACGGCAAGCTCATGGAGCAGGGCGCCCAACTCGCCGTCGACGAAATCAATGCCAAGGGCGGCATTGGTGGCCGCAAGATCGAGCTGAAGTCTTTGGACGTACGTGACCAAAAGTCCGACGCCGTTTCCGCTGCGGTTACGCAATTGACGTCAAACCCCAATGTCGCAGCAGTACTGACCGGCTACGCGAGCACAACCAACTTTGAAATCGATCAGCTGGCCGAAGCTGGTATTCCCTACCTGCTTAGCGGCAACAGCGGACAAACGAAGGACATCATCGCCAAGAATCCCGGCAAATATCCGGGCGTGTGGTCGCTTGCGCCGTCGTACGAGGGATACAGCACCGGCGTTCCGGAACAACTGGACGCCTGGAATTCCGATGGCACGTTCCCGCTCAGGAACCGCAAGGCCTACATCATTTCCAGCGACAATGCCTACTCCAACGGCATCGCCTCGGGTCTGGTGACCAACCTCAAAGCGAAAGGATGGGAAATCACAGGTCCGGACACTGTACCTTTCGGCGAAGTGGATGATTGGACCACGCAAATCACCAAAATCCGGCAGGTTGATCCAGCAGTGATCATCAATCTCGACTACCTGACGGCCAACGCGTCGAAGTTTCTGACCCAGTTCCGTCAGAACCCTACCCAATCACTGGTCTTTTCCCAGTACGCCCCCAGCGTTCCGGAGTTCACCGAGCTGGCAGGCAAGAATGCCGACGGAGTGCTGTACAACCTCCCGTTCGCCCCGCTGCCGGCCTTGTCCGAAACCAAGGAACTCACGCGGAAACTGACCGGAAAGTACAACACGGAACCGAGCCTCTACAGCTTTGGCCTCTATGAGCAGGTCTACCTGTGGGCCGATGCCGTCAAGCAGGTGGGTGATCCTGGCAAGCGCGAGGAAGTTGGGGCGGCGCTGGGCAAGCTCGACAAACAGACCACCCTGGGCCGGGTCCACTTTGACCCGGCAACCCACCTGGCCGTCGCCGGCAAGGACGGAATTCCCATGACGTACTACCAGATCCAAAACGGCACGCGATTGAACATCGCCCCTGAGGAATTCGCGGACGGCAAGTTCCAGAGACCCGAGTGGATCAAATGACGCCCGCCATGAAGGGTGCCTCCGGCCGATTCGCCGAGCACCTCCTGGAAGTCCGAGGAGTCAGCCGCCGGTTCGGAGGATTCCTCGCGGTCGACAACGTCAGCTTGCGTGTGGACAAGGGAGAGATCCTGGGCATTGCCGGTCCCAACGGTGCCGGAAAGAGTACGCTTTTCAACCTGATTTCGGGCGTGCCATTCGGTCCGAGCGCGGGCGAAGTCCTGTTCGAAGGCCGGCAGATCGACCGGTTGCCAGCCCACAAGATCGCACGCTTGGGTCTGCGGCGAACTTTCCAGGCGGAACAACTGTTTCCCTCGCTCAGCGTGTCGGACAACATTGCCGTGGCCTCCCATTACTTGGGCAGGCGCGGACGTTCGGCCAAGACAGCAGCGGCTACGGCACTGGAGACCGTGGGGATCACCAAGTACCGCGATGAGCGCGCCGGGGATATCCCGCTGCTCGCGAAGAAGAAGCTCATGATAGCCAGCGCCCTGGTGGCGCGGCCCCGGCTGCTCATGTTGGACGAACCTGCCGGTGGCCTGAACAGCGAAGACCAAGCCGACCTCATCCAGCTCTTGGCAGAACTTCAAAAGGATGGACTGACGCTGCTCATCATTGAGCACGTGCTCAGCCTCTTGCGTGAGCTCGCCAACCGGATGATCATCCTGTCATCCGGCGAGCTTCTGGTAGAAGGCACACCGGACACCGTCCTTTCGGATCCGCGCGTGCTGGAAGCGTACCTGGGAAAGGCAGCAGCATGAATCCTGATCAACAGAGCGCTAACCCGCTGCTTCGGGTCCGGAACCTGGAAGCAGGTTACGGACGCCTGCCCGTTGTTCGTTCGTTCTCCATGGACGTGGCACCTGGTGAAGCTGTGGCGCTCCTTGGCCCCAACGGTCACGGCAAAACCACCGCACTGCGCGCCGTGGCGGGCCTTGGGAAAACGTCTTCAGGAGAAGTTACTCTCGAAGGCCGCAACATCACAGGGATGCCCGCGTACACGGTGGTGGACCACGGAATGATGCATGTGCCGCAAGGCAACCAGCTCTTTCCGCGGCTCAGCATCAGGGAAAACCTGCTGTTGGCGGGCAGAATACCGCGTGCCAGGAACGGCCGGACACAGACGCTGGAAATGGTCCACGAATTGTTCCCCAAGCTGCTCCAACGGCGGGAGCAATTGGTGGGAACGCTGTCCGGCGGCGAACGCCAAATGGTGGCGATCGGGATGGGGCTGATGGCCAAACCCAAGCTCCTGGTACTCGACGAACCCACCCTCGGCCTCGCCCCGAAGGTGAGGTACGAAATCCTGGAAACCCTGCACGAGATTCGTGCACTGGGCCTGTCACTGATCGTTGCCGACGGCGACGTCGACTTCCTGTTCGAACTCACGGACCGCTGGAATCTTGTTGAACTCGGCAGGATTGTGGCGGGCGGAACCACGGACGTGAAGCCCAGCCACGAGGAGGTCATGGACATGTACATCGGTGCGTCGACCCACCCAACCGTTGAAAACAGCCAGGATGAAGGAGTCAAGCATGTCTGACGCAATCGTCTCCATCCTCGTTTCGGCAATCGTGCTCGGCTCGTTGTACTCACTGATGGCCAGCGGGTTGTCCCTCATTTGGTCCACTTTGGGCGTCTTCAACTACGCTCATGGCGCACTCCTGCTCCTTGGCGCCTATTTCATCTGGACGTTCTCGGAAAAGGCCGGACTCCCGGTACTGTTGGCGTTTGCCGCTGCCATTCCTTTGTTGGCGTTGCTGGGCATTCTGCTGGACTTGGTGGCCGTGCGTCCGTTCATCAGCAGACCAAATGGAACGCTCTTGGTGATGGTCTCCACGCTCGCCATTGCCAATGCTGTTGAAGGCGCGGCGCAAATGATCTGGGGGCCGCAAAACCGTCAGATCGACGCCGTGACCACTGCAACCCTTTCTTTGGGCGACGTGAAAATAGTCGGGTCCACGCTTATTTCCCTGGGCCTCGCACTCGTCCTGGTCATAGGACTGATGACCCTGCTGCGCAAAACAGAGTGGGGAATGGCTGTCCGGGCAGTGGAACAAAACCGGGACATGGCAATGCTTGTTGGCATCCGGCCAGCGCGGGTCTACGGCACCGTGTTTGCAGTAGCTGCAGTGCTCGCTTGCGCTGCTGCCTTCGTCTACGGAACCACCACCACCATTACCCCCACCAAGGGCTTTGAACCTTTGCTGACCGCTTTTGTGGTCCTGGTCTTCGGCGGTTCGGCGACCTTGTGGGGCACGTTGGTGGGCGCCTTCACCATTGGCTTGCTTGAGGCCGGCACAACATACTGGCTCGGCCTGCAGTGGAGCCCGGTTGCCGTCTTCCTTGTCTTGGTCCTCATCATGCTGATACGGCCCCAGGGCCTTGTGAAAGGACGATCCTCATGAACAGGCTTGGCTCGCTCAAGCGCCTCGGCACGTGGCCGCTGTTGGCAGTTGCCGCCGCCCTGTTGCCCTATGTGGTGGTCAGTGGCTCTGCCCGCCTGCTGGCTGTTACGGCGCTCATTTATGCGCTTCTGGCCGCCAGCTGGAATTTGACCTTGGGCATCGGCGGGATCTTCAACTTCGCCCACGTTGGCTTCTTCGGTGTAGGTGGCTACGCCATGGCCGTCTCCACCGTGACGTGGCACTTCAACCCGTGGTTGGGGCTCCTGCTCGGATCCGTAGCGGGAGGTCTCGCCGGAGCCCTGGCCTACCTTCCCGTGATCCGCATGCGCGGCATCTATATCGCGCTGATCACCTTCGTTTTCGTACAGCTGTGCTACTACCTGGTTCTGGCGATTCCCGGAATCACCGGGGGTTCCAGCGGGCTGACAGGCGTCCCGGCGCTGACCCTCGGAGATTTTTCCTTCGCAAAGTACTCCGGGTTGGGCTACTTGTGGCTGCTCGGTGGCGCAGTGGTCCTGCTGTTGCTCCTGCTGAAGGCCACCCTGCGAAGCCCCTTCGGGAAAAGCCTCATAGCCTTGCGCGACAACGAACATCTTGCCGTCAGCAGGGGCATGAACCGCGTCAGGCAGCACCTTCTGGCGTTCATCCTGAGCGGGGCGATCGCAGGCGTCACAGGCGCGCTGTACGTTGCCTATTTCCGGGTTGCCGACGTAACGCTCTTCAGTTTCGGGTTTGTCACGCTCGGCTTGAGCATGATCTTCCTCGGCGGCACCAGCCACATCTGGGGCCCCGTGCTGGGGGCACTGATCGTGACTGTCATCGACCGCCAACTCACGGACTTGGGCCCAATGCGCGCGATCATTATCGGCGTCGGGACCCTGCTGGTCCTCATCTTCCTTCCAAACGGCATCTCTGGATTGTTGGAGGACGTCTGGAACAGGGCGCGAAGGCTGCTGCCGAAGAAGCAGAGCCGTCTTGGCGACAAAATGAACAGCCCGGAACTTAAGGAGGCCAGCCATGTCCGTTGATGCCAACTCCGGAACGGAGCAGAGCCAGCGCAAGGCAGTCCTGGATGCCGTGGACCGGCTGGCCCCCAGGATCGTGGAGTCCGTTGCCGAAGCAGTCAGGATCCCCAGCGTCAACCCGAAGTACCCCGGCCAGGATTACAAAAAGCTCGTGGGTGGGGAAGGCGAGGTCAGTGCCCTCATGAACCACCTGCATCGCGAAGCAGGTGCGGCCACGGAACTTGTGACTGTTGAAAAGGGGCGGGACAACGCTTGCGGACGTATCGCCGGCACCGGGGGCGGCCGCTCGCTGCTCCTCAACGGCCACGTCGACGTCGTCCCGCCCAACCGGGAAGGGCTGTGGGACCGCGCGCCCTTCTCCGGGCTGATCACTGACCAGGCTGTTCATGGCCGGGGCGCGACAGATAACAAGGCCGGAACAGTCGCCACGGCCTACGCGGCGATTGCCTTGGCCAATGCGGGAATCCGGCTCAAGGGAGACCTGGTTCTGCAGGCAGTGGTTGGGGAAGAGGTTGGCGATCATCTTTCCGGTACAACTGCTGCATTGGAGGCGGGGTACGGTGCGGACGCCGCGATCGTGAGTGAACCATCGAACTTCACGGACGCGGCGCCGAACCTGATTCCCACGACTCCCGGTTTGCTGTGGTTTTCGCTGTCGCTCATTGGTAAGGCTGCACACTCAGGTCTGCGCGGGCTCACGGTCCACCCCACATTGGAAGGCGAGTCCCTCGGCGTCAACACCATCGACAAATTCTGGATTATCTATCACGCCCTCCGGCAATTGGAGGATACGTGGGCACAACGCGACCGGCACCCCCTGTTCCGCCCGGGCTACTTCAACCTCCTGCCCGGGGTGATCCGTGCAAACCCGGAAGGCGTCCTGGTGCCGTTCTTCCTCGCCGATACGCTCACGGTCGAATACTGCGTCTACCACCACCCCGAGCGGAGCAACGAGGAAGTCATCGAAGAGATTGAGCGAACCGTTCGTCAGGCTTGTGCCAACGATCCGTGGCTGAGCGCGCACCGACCCGAATTCGACTGGAAGCTGCTGTGGCCGCCATACACGGCACCTGCCAACCATGATCTCATTCCAGCGGTCATGAGGGCGCACAGCGATTCCATTGGCGGGTTTGACGTCACTGCGCCCCCGCAGCATGAGGGCTTCCTTGGGGTCTGCGATCTCACTTGGATGGACGCCCGGGGCATCAAAGGGCTCGTGTACGGCCCGGGGGTCGGCCGCACCGCCCACGCGGAGAACGAGTATGTTCCCATCCATCAGATCATCACTGCCGTCAAGGCGTACGCGCTGTCCGCCATGGACTTCTGCGGCATCGCCGGCATGGAATCCCCTAACATCTCAGTTTCGACCGGCCGGAGGCCACAGTGAATACCCCTGATATTTTCGTTGCCACCTGCGATCTGGCAGGACAGGTCAGGGGCCGTGGGGCTCCGTACGAAGCCTATGACTCCGTCCTGCGCTCAGGCCTTGGGTGGGTACCGGCCAACCTTGGCATTTCGGCATTCGGCGGCATACCGCCAGGCAGTGCCTTCGGCTCGACAGGCGACCTGCGCTTGATCCCGGACGAAGCTACGGAAATCACCATTCCCAGTGATTCCTACGGCACCGGACTTAAGCTTCTGCTGGCGGATCAGGCCCAGCCGGATGGAAGCGAATGGGACTGTTGTCCGCGGACCTTCCTGCGCAAGGCGGTCAATGACTTCCGGGAACAGACGGGACTGCGCATTATTGCCACCTTCGAACACGAGTTCGTGCTGGAGGGACTCCCTCCCTCTGCGCCCTTTTCCCTGCGCAGGCATCGGGACGCCGACCCCTTCGGGACGGATTTGCTCCGCCTGCTGACAAACTGTGGCCTTGCGCCGGAGAATTGGCTGCCGGAATTCGGGGCAAACCAGTTTGAAATCACCGTGGAACCGAGCGACCCGCTCACAGCCGCGGACAGAGCGGTGCTCTTGAGGGAATTGGTCCGTGATTTGGCTATCCGACGCGGACTGAGGGCGTCGTTTGCGCCGCTGCAGGAACCAAACGGGACAGGCACCGGCGTTCACGTTCACATCAGTTTGGTGGACGACGGCGGCAACCCGGTCATGTTCGACGCCTCCCGTCCCGGTCGACTTTCCGAAGTAGGGTCCAGGTTCGGCGCCGGGATCTTGCGTCATGCCGAAGCACTGACTGCTTGGACGGCACCGAGTCCGGTTTCCTTCCTCAGACTGTCCCCCAACCGCTGGAGCGTGGGAGGCATTTTCCTTGCTGAGCGCAACAGGGAGGCTCTCTTGCGCATTTGTCCCACCAGTTCGGCGGGTGGATCTGCGCCGGATCATCAATTCAATCTTGAGTACAGGGCCGCCGACGCAACAGCAAACCCCTGGCTCACGCTCGGAGTGCTGCTCCGCGCCGGACTCGCCGGAATCGTTGGAGGAGACGAGTACCCCGCACCTGAGATCATTCCGGAAGACGCCGGCCCCGCTGAGCTGATGGACGTGCCACTGCTGCCCAGGACACTGGACGATGCGTTGCTGGCGTTGGAAAAAGACCAGACGGCGAGATCCTGGTTCCATCCCGATCTCCTGACCACATTCCTGGCTGTCAAGAGGTACGAAGTGGCGCAGTTGGCCTCCCTCAACGACGCGGCCCGCATTAAGGCAGTTGCTGATGTCTACTAATTCCATAGACAACCTGCAGGCCGCGATCGAGGAAATCCCGTTGGTGGACCATCACGTCCATGGAGCGTTGAAGGACGAAGTAGACCGGACGTCGCTGGAAGAGCTGTTGACAGAGTCTGACAGGCCCATTCCACCGTGGATGACCCAGTTCGATTCGCAACTGGGTTTTGCGATTCGTCGTTGGTGCGCACCGCTGTTGGGGCTTTCGCGGCACGCAGAGGCCGATGCCTTCTTCCAACGACGCATGGAATTGGGCACTACTGAGGTAACTTCGCGCCTTCTGACGTCAGCGGGGATAGGACATTTCCTCATCGAAACGGGATATCGCGGTGACCAAATCCACGGATTGTCCGGGATGGAAAGCCTCAGTAAAGCCAAGGTCAGCGAGGTGGTTCGGCTCGAATCCGTTGCGGAATCTTTGGCTGCCGAAGGGGTGTCAGCGGATGATTTTGCCGATAGGTACATAGCCCGGCTCAGCGTGGCGACCGAGAACGCCGTGGGAGTCAAGAGCATCATTGCTTACCGGCTCGGCTTCGACTTTGACCCCGTCAGGCCGTCCCGGGAGGAGGTGGCCAAGGCTGCGGGTTCATGGCTGCGGATGGTGACAGCCGGATATTCGCTTCGGATCTCGGATCCCGTGCTGTTGCGCTTCCTTCTCTGGTCGGGAGTCGACAGAGGCCTGCCGATCCAACTGCACACAGGATACGGGGATCCGGACTTGAGCCTGGACCGTTGCGATCCCCTGCTACTGGTGCCGTGGATCAAGCTGATCGAACCGTTTGGCGTCGATGTTGTTCTTCTGCACTGCTATCCGTATCAGAGGCACGCCGGATATTTGGCCCAAGTGTTCCCACACATCTATTTCGACGTCGGGCTTGGCATCAACTACACCGGTGTTCAATCAATGGCACTGATCAAGGAGTCATTGGAACTGGCGCCATTCTCCAAAATCCTGTTTTCCACCGACGCATGGGGGCCGCCGGAACTTCACTACCTGGGGGCGCGGCTTTGGCGCGAAGGGATGCGAAAGGTGCTTGGAACGTGGGTACGCGACGGGGATTGGTCTGAGCAAGACGCCATTCGGGTGGTTCGAATGGTCGGAAGAGAGAACGCCCAACGCGTCTACAACTTGGGGGGAGTATGAACACGGAGCTTTTTGAGGCACTCAAGAGACGAATTGTTCAGGAATTACCGGAGGCAATAGAACTGCGCCACAGGCTCCATAGCGAACCGAATCTTTCCGGCTCCGAGGGGCCAACCCTGGACCTGGTCCTCAAATCCATGCCTGGGTTCAAACACGTCAGGCGGGTGGCCGAGACCGGTGCAGTGCTGCGCATCGGCGGGCCAGGCAAAGCGATCGCCATCCGGGCCGAGCTCGACGCCCTGCCCGCTCTGGAGGACTCGGGACTTGCCTGGGCATCCCAACGACCAGGAGTAATGCACGCCTGTGGGCATGATGTTCACATGGCCGCTGCCGTTGCTTTGGCCAAGGCGGTTCACGCAACCCCCGGCGCCGGTCCGATCGTCCTGGTACTTCAACCTCGGGAAGAAACCTACCCGTCCGGGGCCAAGGACATCTGCCAGTCAGGAATTTTGGCGGACGAAGAAGTGCTGGCCACTGTCGCTGCCCATGTGCAGCCGCAGCTGCCCGGAGGGACGGTGGCGTGCACGCCGGGTCCGGTTAATGCTTCGTCGGACGAATTCACCATCAACATCCGCGGCAGGGGAGGGCATGCAGCGTACCCCCACATCACGGCAGATCCGGTTGTTGCACTTGCGCATGTCGTCATCGCGTTGCAAAACATCGTGAGCCGGAACGTCGATCCCATGGACTCCGCCGTGGTGACCATAGCTACCCTCCAAGCGGGCACCGCGGCAAATGTCATACCCGGCACCGCCGCTGCCAGGGGAACTGTCCGTGCCATGGCCACTCCAGTCCGGGAGGAGGTCTTGCGTCGCCTCGCGGAGACAGTCCGTCTCGTGGCGGCGGCCCACGGGTGCGCCGGGGAAGTCTCGATAACGGAGGGCGAGCCTGTCCTCGAAAATGACCCGGAGATCGTCAAAGCAACTGTTCCAGTGCTCCGTTTCCTGGAGTTGGAGGTGGACGGGAACCTTAGATCGGCGGGGTCCGATGACTTTTCCTATTTTTCGGAAGTGATGCCCTCGCTCATGATGTTCGTGGGAACCAACGGCGTGGGAGAACGGCTCCATGCAACGACTTTTGTCCCCGGGGATGATCACGTCCAGGACGTAGCCTTTGCTCTGCTGGCCGGCTACTTGGGTGCCTCCCTCGCTTTGCTGAGTACGAGCGGGCCGGGGCATCGAAGTCGGATTTCCTGATTGAATATGGATGAGGAAAGCGCAGACGCACGACGGCCAATGAAATATGCAGCGCTTCCTCAAGAAAGGACCGCTGTGTCACAGTTCGAACCGATGGAATCATTGGACAACCACACATCAGGACTGACCTTGGCGGATCGAATCCGGCAGATTCAGGGCTCGCTTTCGCCGGCCGAACTCAAGCTCTCACGCGTGTTCCTTGCCAATTACCCGACGGCCGGGCTGGAGTCCACGGTGTCCTTTGCCAAAAAAGGCAACGTCAGCGCCCCGACTGTGCTCCGGTTCGTCAGCCGGTTGGGCTTCAGTAAATACAGAGACTTCCAAGATGCCCTGAGGGGTGAGGTCCAAGCGCGACGGGCTTCACCCCTGACGCTTCAAGGCCGGATACGTGGCGATTCCAGGGCTCCGGAAATAGCGCATTCCGTGGCCGAAACGGCCATTGGAGGGATTAACAGTACGGTGTCGTCGCTCCCGGAACACGAGTTTGACCGTGCGGTTGCGCTGCTGTGCAATCCGTCGCTGCGTATCACCATGATTGGCGGCAGGTTTTCCCATGTCCTTGCCTCGTACCTCGACCTGCACCTCCGCCTGATGCGTCCGAACACGTCCGTGCATAGCCAACATCCGGACGACGATGCCATTTTCATCGCCAACCTCGGCCGCCGCGACGTCTGTGTCTTCTTTGATTTCCGCCGTTATCAAAAGAACACTGTTGACCTCGCCGAGGCTGCAAGTGCGCGCGATGCCAAGGTGGTGCTGATTACCGATCCATGGCTCTCACCCGTCTCCTTCTCGGCAGACGTCGTTTTGCCGGCAAGGGTTGAAGCCGCAGGATCGTTCGACAGTATTGTTCCGGCAACTGCGCTGGCCGAGGCTCTCATTGCCGCGGTCCACAGCAAGCTGGGGGCATCGGCGGAAGAGCGCATGCGTGTCATTGAGGCAAGCTACGGTGATGTGCTTGCGGACTAGGAATTTTGCGTGGCCGGGCAGCGGCTACCCAGTGTGGGCCTGGCGCGCCCACTGGCCCAAGATCCTCAGGATTCGTCTTCCAACCTGGTCTTAAGGAGCCGTTGCGCCGTGCCTTGGAGGATCTCCAAGGATTCCTTGATCAAGGGCGAGCCGATGCTGCCCCGTCGCACAGCTGCCACAATCCGGCGGGCCGGTTTTCCCTTGCCCGTGATGCGCAGTCGAACGACGTTCTCCGCGTTGTGCAGGGGTGCCAGCCGCGGAAGCAGGCCGACGCCCAGACCGGCCCCCACAAAAGCGATCTGCGTCTCCCATTCAACGGCCTCATGGGCTATCCGTGGTGTGACTCCCACCGCGGTGAAGGCGGCGGTAAAAAGTGCATGGTAGGTGGAGCCGGCGGTTTCGGTGATCCACGGCTCCGATGCCAGTTCTTCCAGTGTGACTGTTTCCCGGGAGGCCAACGGATGGTCGCCCGGAATGATGACGTCCAAGGGGTCGTCCAACAGGAACGTTTGCTCGAAGCGCGGATCGTCCTCCCCGTAGCTATCGGATTGCATGGCGACGATCACGGCCAGGTCGATCCGTTCGGCCACGAGCAAATCGAAGCAACGCGACGGGTCTGCCTCGAGTACCTGGACTTCCAACAGCGGCCGCGTCGAGCGCAATGTCGCGGCGAGGGGCGCCAGCAGCTGGGCTGCCGCCGTCGAAAACCCCCCGAGCCCAAAATGGGACTGGACCTGGTCGCCGGCGGCCATGGCGGCGGCACGCAGGCTTTCCCACTCGGCAACCAGGCCATCCGAACCGGCAACCAGGAAGCGGCCTGTGGCGGTGAGGCGCACTCCGCGGCCGTCCTTCGTTAGGAGCTGCATTCCCAGTACGCGCTGGAGCTCCCGCAGCTGTGCGGAGACGGCGGAAGGGGAGTAGCCGGTGAGTTCGGCAGTAGCCCCCACGGTGCCGCAGCGGGCAAAGACGCGAAGGGTGTGGAGGCGCGGATCGATCATGAATCAATCATGCACAGATAGTGCACGGTTATCTCCTAAATATTGCGCTTTTGTTGCAGTTCAATCGTCCCTAATCTCGTACTACGAAGACTTCGACATAGGCGGTTGCGATGACGCACCGCGGTCCCCATGAACTACTTAATGACCCAGCCTCCCGGGAGGAAACCCATGACTGCTCCAGTGAACGTCGCTCCTGCATCACGCGGAAAGATCGTTTCATCATTGCCTGCCGATCAGCTGGCTGAAATCAGCGCGTTGTTTGAGTTCCGGCGCACGGGCTATTCCCTTGATGCCCCGTTCTACACGGATCCGACCATCTTCAAGGTGGACATGGAGGCCATCTTCGGCCAGCACTGGATCTACGCGGGCAGCGTTGCCGAACTGCCCGAGCCGGGCGACTACATCACCGTGGACTACGGACCCTACTCGTTGATCGTTCTCCGCAACGATGACGGCGAAGTCAACGTCCTGCACAACGTGTGCCGCCACCGCGGTGCGCGCGTCCTGACGGAGTCGGCTGGTTCCACCGGAAACCTGGTCTGCGGCTACCACTCCTGGACCTATTCGCCCGAGGGCAACCTGATCCACGCTTCCGCTCCCGGCGAGGCCAAGTTCGACAAGAACTGCTTCGCGCTTAAGCGCGCCCACAGCCGCGAGGTTGCCGGACTCATCTTCGTCTGCATCGCCGACGAGCCGCCAACAGACTTTGATGAGACCTCCAAGATCTTTGAGCCCTACCTGGGGCCGCACGATCTGTCCAAGACGAAGATTGCCTACCAGCAGAACATCATCGAAGAGGGCAACTGGAAGCTCGTCATGGAGAACAACCGTGAGTGCTACCACTGTGACGGCCACCCGGAACTTGCCTGCTCCCTGTTCCCCACCTGGGGCCTGACCGAGGGCCTTATCCCCACCCACCTCGAAGACGTCTGGGACCGCAACAAGGAAGCCCAGGCCTCCCTCGAAGAGCGTTGCCGCCGCTACGGCCTGCCCTATGAGGTGGTGGAAGAGCTGGACACCCGCATTGCAGGTATCCGCATCTCCCGCGAATCCCTCGACGGCGAAGGCGAATCGTTCTCGGCCGACGGACGCCGCCTTTCCAAGAAGCTGCTCGGCGACCTGCCCGACTTCCGCCTGGGCCGTTGCTCGATGCACCTGCAGCCCAACAGCTGGTTCCACTTCCTGGGCGACCACGTCATCACCTTCGGCGTCTTCCCCATCAACGAACACCAGTCCCTGGTCCGCACCACGTGGCTGGTTGCCGACGACGCCGTGGAAGGCGTGGACTACGATCTGGACAAGCTCACCTACACCTGGAAGCAGACCAACCTCCAGGACAAGGCCTTCGTTGAGCTGTGCCAGACGGGTGCAGGCAGCCCCGCCTACGAACCCGGCCCGTACATGAAGAGCGAGTACCAGGTTGAGGCCTTCATCAACTGGTACGTGCAGCGCGTCCAGGAGCACTTGGCATGACGGAACTCCTCACCGAAACGGCCGTCCAGGAGCCACAGCGCATCCGCGGACTCGAGATGCCGTGGAACAGGGTGATGGGCCGCAGCGACACCCCCGCCCGGGCAGCCCGCGCCTTGGGTCCCTGGCACCCCCAGGAGTTCACGGCCGAATGCGTGGAGACCATCCCGGAAGCGGGCGGCCTCATGACGTTCGTGTTCCGACGCTGCGACGGCGCACCCCTTGCGTTCCGTGCCGGGCAGTACGTCAACATCGCGTTCCCCGTGAACGGCGGGGAACACGAGCCTGTGGACCGCAGCTATTCGCTGTCCAGTTCGCCTACCGAGCCGTGGACCTTCAGCATCAGCGTCAAGCGCGACGCCGGCGGCCTGGTCTCTCCGTGGGTGCATGAGAACGTCAAGCCGGGCACTGTGCTGGAGATGCTCGGGCCGGTCGGCGCCTTCCACTTGCCGGATGCGGACCGGCGCGCCCGTTACCTGCTGCTCGCAGCCGGGGCCGGCATCACGCCCATCATGTCCATGGTGCGGACCATCCATTCCCTGCCGGGACACGCGGATGTCGTGGTGCTCTACCACGGTGCGGAAGCGGGCGGCTTCGCCTTCCACCGGGAGCTCGCCTACATCGCTTCCGTGGACTCGCGGATCCGGGTCTTCTACTCCCTGGGTGACCGCAGCAAGCCCGATGGTTGGGACGGCCTCACCGGACGGCTGACCTCGGCCATGATTGACGAGGTGGCCCCTGACGCCAACGGACGCCAGGTCTACGCCTGTGGTCCCGAGGGCTACCTGAACAACGCCACGGAGCTCCTGAAGAAGGTCGGCGTCGACGACACCTCCATCTACATGGAGTTTTTCTCCGGTGACCGCCAGACGCTCCTTGAATATGCGGCCGAAGTGGCCCTCGCCACGGACATCGCAGAAGAAATTGCCGAGGAAATCGCCGACTCCGCCGAGGATTACTTCGAGAGCCAGCCTGCGGCTTTCGGTCTCTACGAGCCGAGGTACGACGCAGACGGCACCTTGGAAGCCACGGGCCTGCCGCTCGAAGCGGTCGACGCCGACGCGACGTCCGGTGCGGAAGCCAACGACGGCGGTTCGGGCACCTCGCCGGAGGCTGAAGCGGAGACTCCCGATGCTTCGAGCTTCAACACGGTGGGGACCGGGAGCCTCACGTTGTCCTTCATGCGCACCGGCATCAACGTGCGGATCGACCCCACGGAGCCCATCCTCGAGGTGGCCCAGCGTGCGGGTGTCAGGATCGGCGCCAACTGCAAGGAAGGAATGTGCGGTTCCTGCAAGGTGGTCAAGTTGTCGGGCGACATCGACATGAACCACCAGGGCGGGATCCGGAAACGCGAAATCGATGCGGGCAAGTTCCTGCCCTGCTGTTCCACGGCCAAGACGGATATGGTGATCGACGCTTAGAGGGCTTGTCTCCTCAAGCTAGGCGGGTGCATCGCCCCGGTTTGCCGCATCACCGGGGCGATGCAGCGTGTCCGGCCGCCACAGTTGCGGCTGTTCAACCAACTCGGACATCCAGGGGCGTTGTCCGCGGTAGACAGTGAGGCCCTCGGGGATGCCGCGGACCGTGGCGTCGGTGCCTGAAGCATCGATCGTGATCCGCGCATCCCCCATGGGGGCGTTGCTGATGTGGACATCCCCGAAGTCGGGTGGCAGGACCGGATCCAGCCATATGCCGCCCAGCGAAATGTGGGTGTCGTACCGCATCAGGCTGGTCACTACGTGGATGGGCGTGGTCGCGGCCCAGGCTTGGGGTGAACAGGCGGTGGGGTAGGGCACCGGCTCGGTGAACCTGGCCCGGTCGAAGCCGCAGAAGAGCTCGGGAAGCCTGCCGTCCGAATACTCCGCGGCTTCCAGGAGTGCCGTGCCGATCCTCTGTGCTTCTTCGATGTAGCCGTAGCGCAGGAGCCCGGACATGATGATCGCATTGTCGTGCGGCCACACTGAGCCGTTGTGGTAGCTGGCCGGGTTATAGGCGGCCATGTCCGTGGCCAGGGTCCGCACGCCCCAACCGCTGAACATCTTCGGAGACATCAGGTGCTCCACGACCGAGGGAACCTTGTCCTCGTCCATGAGCCCGAACCACAGGCAATGGCCCATGTTCGATGCGCAGGCATCCACTTGGCGCTTGTCCTTATCGAGGGCAACAGCGTAGTAGCCCTTGTCCGGCATCCAGAAGTCCTCATTGAATTTCTGTTTGAGCCGGTCAGCGCGTTCCCGCAGCTCCGAGGCCAAGGCGAGGTCGCCGTCGTCGTAAGCCATCCAGGCGCGCGCCACGTAGGCGCCGTGCACGTACGCCTGTACCTCGGCCAAGGCGATAGGCGCCTCGGCGAGGGTACCGTCAGCGAAGTTGATGCCGTCCCAGGAGTCTTTCCACCCCTGGTTGATGAGGCCGTGCTGGTTGGGGCGGCCGTACTCCACATACCCGTCGCCGTCCCGGTCGCCGTAGTGGCGGATCCAGTCGAGGGCGCGGTCGGCGTTGGGCAGGAGTTCGGCGATGGTGTCCTTGGCGAAGCCCCAGCGGCTCACGGACCCCACCGCAACCATGAAGAGGGGAGTGGCGTCGACGCTGCCGTAGTAGGCGGAACTGCCCCGCAAGGCCTGGCCGCTGCTGACGTCCAGGCGGACCTCGTGGAGGATCTTCCCGGGTTCCTCTTCGGTGTCTGTATTTACTTCTTTTCCCTGCCGGTCGGCCAACGTGCGGAGCGTGCCCAGGGCGAGGGAAGGATCCACCGGCAACGCCATCTCCGAGGCCCACAAGGAGTCCCTGCCGAACAACGTCATGAACCACGGAGCTCCCGCGGCCACCACCACCCTTTCCGGGTGGTCCGGGTCCTGGATGCGCAGGGCTCCGAGGTCTTCATAGCTCCGGCGCAGGGTGCGCTGGATGGAACGGTTGCCGATCTGCAGGACGGGAATCTTGGCCACCCATTCCTGCCGGCGCCGGTCGCTGGGTGACAACTCACCCCGTGACGGATGGCTGAAAGGTTTGCCCTCTGCCGCCGGGAGTACGCTGACCCGGGTGTTCCATTGCCCGAACGCCGGGATGGTGACCCTGAAGCCGAGGGCCTTGGAACCGGCCCCGGCGCCTTCGCCCCGAATGATCACCGACTTCCGGAATCCTTCCCACTGACCCCTGATCTCCAAGGAGTCGTTCTCCACCCGCCGGGTTTCCTTCCATACGCGGGTAATACGGGCTTCCTTGACTTCGAAGAGGTCTGCGAAGTCCGCCTCTGCGGTGAGGGTGATGGTGCAGCGGGCAGCTTGCCTCGAGTAGTTCCGGACGGTGATTTCTTCCAGGATCCCCGCCCCCACTTCGCGCATCCGTTCCACCAGGAGCGGGCTGTCTGCGTAACCGTCGGGACGGGGAACCCGGCAGGCGAAGAGGGCGCGGTACGGTTCCTTCAGTTCGGCCGCCAGCGGCTCCAACGGTTGGTCGTTGATGCGGAGCTGCCAGCGGGAAAGGATCCGGGTGTCCAGGTGGAAGACGCCTTGGGGTAGGTCCGGGTGGATGTCCCCGTTGGGTCCGGAGATGCAGAAGGACGAGCCTTCCACGAGCGTGATGGTCCCGGCGCCCAGCGGTCCGGCAGCCGTTTCCGTATTCCAACCGGTCATGGGATTGTCCTTCGAACAGCGTGGGCCGGGATGTAGTTGACGGTACGCCGGAGGGCTGTGGGACACCAGAGCCTGGGATGTCCGGCGCCGGTTGCGGCATCCACCCTGATGCCCGTCAGGCACCCGAAGTAAACCCGGAGTTCACCGTGAACCCTCTTATCCGAAGCGAATGGCGGTTACAATGAGAGTTGCAGTATTCGCTGATGCAGACCGGCGGTTGTAAAGAAGTACGCCGGAGGACTCTGTAATGACGGACACCCAGATCGGCGCGTTCCTTCGCGAATGCGTTATATACGAAGAAGACAGCGAAGAAGGCTTGGACTTCGAGGCCTTGTACGGCCTCTACATCAGTTGGTGCGTCCTTGGAAACAAGGTTCCCGTTCCGGACAGTGCATTCCTCACGTCCGTGCGCACCAGCGGAGTAAAACACGAGAAGCGCGATGGCGTGCGGTATTACCCGGGGCTCCGGATGATTGGCGACGCCGCCCGCGACTACGTACTCAACAGCATCCCGGACGAAGTAGTGGAAGTAGTCGTTCCGCCGATTCCCGTGACGGAAGTCGAGGATGGCGGGGACGTCGTCCTGCCTGCAAAGGCCGTCTAGGTTTATCTTCAGCTGATGCCCTTAGGATTCGTTCCTAAGGGCATCAGCCATTTAAGCAGCCGGTGTACCGGCGGTAAGGGGCGCAAGTGAAACCATCCATCGTCTGGTTCCGCGACGACCTCCGGGTCAGGGACAACCCGGCCTTGCGGGCCGCCGTCAACGATGGAGCGGCAGTGGCGCTCTACGTCCTGGACGAGGAGTCGCCGGGCATCCGGCCGCACGGAGGGGCAGCAAAGTGGTGGCTGCACCATTCCCTCCTCGCCCTCCGGGAGGACCTGGACGCGTTGGGAATACCCCTGCTCTTGCGCCGCGGGCCCGCTGCTGAGGTGGTGCAGAAAACCACGACGGCGGTGGGTTCGGGCGCGCTGTTCTGGAACCGGCGGTACGGCGAGGTGGAACGGACCATCGACGCCGGGATCAAGGGCTGGGCGGTTGAGGCCGGGCTGCACGTGGAGAGTTTCCAAGCCACCCTGCTCCACGAGCCCTGGAAGGTCAGCACCAAGACCGGCACCCAGTACAAGGTGTTCACCCCGTTCTGGAAGGCGGTGTCTGCTCAGGAATTCCGCGAACCACTGCCGCTTCCCGCTCGTGGCCATGGGTTCACCGGCACGCTTCCGCGGTACGACTCCCTGGAGAGTTGGCAGTTGCTGCCCACCAAACCGGATTGGTCCGGAGGGTTGGCCGCCCGGTGGACTCCCGGGTCCGCAGCCGGCCATGCCCGCTTGAAGGAGTTCGTGGGCAACGGGTTGGATTCCTACAGTGAAGGGCGGAACCGTCCGGACACCGATGGCAGCAGCTCCCTGTCGCCGTACCTGCGCTGGGGTGAACTCAGCCCCTTCGAGGTGTGGCAGGCAATATCTTCCAAGAGGTCGGAAAGTGCCACGATCTTCGCGTCGGAGTTGGGCTGGCGCGAATTCTGCTGGCACCAGTACTTCCACAACCCCACCTTGGCCACGGCCAACCTGCGCAGCGAATTCGACAGGTTCCCGTGGGCCTGGCCCGGCGCTTCTGTCGGAGCGTCTGCCGGCGCTTCTGCCGGCGACGACGGTCGGCACCCCGGGCACGAGTCGGCCCCGGAAGAGCTCCGGGCATGGCAAAAGGGGCGAACGGGGTTCCCCCTGGTGGATGCGGGACAGCGGCAACTGTGGGAAACGGGCTGGATGCACAACCGGGTGCGCATGGTGGCCGCGAGCTTCCTCGTGAAGAACCTGGGGATCCATTGGCAGCTGGGCGAGCAATGGTTCTGGGACACGCTGGTGGATGCGGATCCGGCGTCCAACCCTGCCAACTGGCAGTGGGTGGCAGGCTCGGGGGCTGACGCCTCGCCCTTCTTCCGCATCTTCAACCCGGAGGCCCAGCGCGTGCGGTTCGACCCGCAGGGCAAGTACATCGCGCAGTGGATTCCGGAGTTCGGCACCCCGGATTACCCGGCGGAAATCGTGGACTTGAAAGCGTCAAGGCAGGACGCACTGGATGCCTACAAGGAGCTGCGCGAGGTGCATTAGGCGGCCTTCAAGCCAGCGTCAGCCTCCCGCGTTCCTTCCGCAGCGGCCCTCTGGAAATTAGTAGGAAGTCCGAGTATATTCGGCTGCAGAGATGATCTGGATCACATGCATGCACGTGTTCCGGACGTGTTGTGCGGTATTGATCGGCACGGCAGTCACTAATGATGCAAAGGAGCATTTCCACTATGGTGCGCGAGCTTTCACACTACGTAGGCGGCCAAAGGATCGACGGCACGTCCGGCCGGTTCAGCGATGTCTACGATCCCTGCACCGGCGAAGTCCAGGCCCGCCTGCCGCTGGCCAGCGCCGAGGAGGTGCGCAACGCCGTCGCGAACGCCGAGAAGGGCCAACTCGAATGGGCTGCCATGAATCCGCAGCGGCGGGGTCGCATCCTGCTGAAGTTCGTGGACCTCGTCAATGACAACATGGACGAGCTGGCCAAGCTGCTGTCCTCCGAACACGGGAAGACGTTCGCGGACGCCAAGGGTGATATCCAGCGGGGCATCGAAGTGGTGGAGTTCTCCGCCGGGGCGCCGCATCTGCTCAAAGGCGAATTCTCGGACAGCGCAGGCCAGGGGATCGATGTCCACTCCCTGAGGCAGCCGCTGGGTGTTGTTGCCGGCATTACGCCCTTCAACTTCCCTGCCATGATTCCGTTGTGGAAGTCGGGACCGGCGCTCGCTGCCGGCAACTCCTTCATCCTCAAACCGTCCGAGCGGGACCCCTCCGTGCCGCTGCGGCTCGCCGAGCTCTACAGCGAAGCCGGCGTTCCGGACGGCGTCTTCAACGTCATCAACGGGGACAAGGAAGCCGTGGACGCCCTTCTTGAGGACCCGAGGGTCAAGGCAATCGGCTTTGTCGGTTCCACGCCGATCGCCCAGTACATCTACGCCACGGCCGCCGCGCATGGGAAGCGCGCACAGTGCTTCGGCGGGGCGAAGAACCACATGGTGATCATGCCCGACGCCGACCTGGACATGGCCGCGGACGCCCTGATTGGTGCCGGGTACGGTTCCGCTGGAGAGCGGTGCATGGCTATCTCCGTAGCCGTCCCGGTGGGCCAGGAAACAGCGGACGCCCTTGTTGCCAAGCTCACCGAGAGGGTTAAGGAACTCCGGGTCGGGCACAGCCTGGACAAGGACGCGGACTTCGGGCCGGTGGTCGCGGCGTCTGCGAAGGAACGGATCGAGGGCTACATCCAGTCCGGCGTGGACGAGGGCGCCACCTTGGTGGCAGACGGCCGCGGCCTCACCGTTGAGGGATACGACGGCGGCTTCTGGGTAGGCCCCACCCTCTTCGACAACGTCACCAAGGATATGAAGATCTACAAGGAGGAGATTTTCGGTCCTGTCCTGAGCGTCCTCCGGGCGGCCGACTACGACGAAGCGCTCAGGCTCTGCAGCGAGCACGAGTTCGGGAACGGCGTCGCAATCTTTACCCGCGACGGCGACTCCGCCCGCGACTTCGCCAGCCGCGTGGAAGTGGGCATGGTGGGCATCAATGTTCCCATCCCCGTGCCGATTGCCTACTACACGTTCGGCGGGTGGAAGGCGTCCGGGTTCGGCGACCTCAACCAGCATGGCGCGGATGCCTTCCGCTTCTACACCAAGACCAAGACCGTCACCTCGCGGTGGCCCTCCGGTATCCGCCAGGGCGCCAGCTTCGTGATGCCGGCAGGCAGCTGATGGGAGAGCAGATCATCGAAGAAGTGCAGCAGGAAGAAGTTCTTTTCGAGCGGCGCGGCCACCTCGGCATCGTGACGCTCAACCGGCCCCGGGCAGTCAACGCCCTCAATGCCGGCATGGTGAAAGCCATGTTGCAGCAGCTGGCTGCCTGGGCTGACGACGAATCGGTTGCTGCGGTGTTGGTGCGCGGCGCCGGCGATCGGGGCCTCTGCGCCGGGGGAGATATCGTGGCCATCTACAAGGACATGCTGCACGGGGGCTCGGAAACCGCTGATTTCTGGGCTGACGAGTACCGCCTCAACGCCCTCATCGCCAACTATCCCAAGCCGTACGTCGCTTTCATGGACGGGCTGGTGCTGGGCGGTGGCGTAGGTGTTTCCGCGCACGGCTCTGTTCGCATCGTCACCGAACGGACGCGCACGGGGATGCCGGAAACAACCATCGGGTTCGTGCCCGACGTCGGCGGAACCCTGCTGCTCTCCCGCGCCCCCGGGGAAACCGGGACCCACGCCGCGCTCACGGGCGCGCACCTGTCCGGGGCGGACGCCCTGTTCCTGGGACTCGCGGACTACTTCGTCCCGTCCGAAAGCCTCCCGGCACTCACTGAAGCGCTGGAAGGCTCGACGCCGGAAGACGCCGTCGTGCGCATTGCCCAAGCCGCGCCGGACTCGGCTCTCGCGGCGCAGCGGGAGTGGATCGATTCCTGCTACGCAGCAGAGGACGCGGAAGAGATCGTGCACCGCCTGCGAGAGGCCGGAGGTGAGGCCGCCGACGCCGCGGACACCATCACGGTAAAGTCGCCGACGTCGGTGAAGGTCACCTTGGCGTCCCTGCGGCGGGTGCGGGGGCTGTCCCTGGAAGAGGCGCTGGACCAGGAATACCGCGTCGGTCTCCGCTGCCTCTCCGGCCCCGATTTCCGCGAGGGCATCCGGGCGCAAGTGGTGGACAAGGACCGGAATCCACAGTGGAAGCCGGCCACCCTCGCCGACGTCCACGAGTCCGACGTCGAAGGCTACTTTGCCTCGCTCGGCGAGCATGAGTTGGGGCTTTCCGCGACGCCGGTCCAGTCGGGTTGAAAAGCCGGGCCGATCACGTTGAGGCTACTGCCGTCCAGTTGGAGGAGACGATCATGACAGAAAATGCAGCATCGGCAACGGGACTCATCGCCTTCCTGGGCCTTGGGCATATGGGCGGCCCCATGGCTGCCAACCTGATCAAGGCCGGGCATGAGGTGGTGGGATACGACCCCGTTCCAGCAGCAGTGGAGGCTGCGGTGGCACATGGCATCCCCATGGCTGACACGGCAGCCGACGCCGTGCGGGGGGCTGCCGTGGTCCTGACCATGCTGCCCAGCGGGAAGCACGTCCTGGACGCCTACCGGGGCGTGGGAGGGCCGGGGCTGCTCAGCGTGGCGCCACCGGACACGCTGTTCCTGGATTGCTCCACCATCAACGTTGACGAGGCCAGGGAAGCTGCGGCCCTGGCCGTGGCTGCAGGACACCGAAGCGTGGACGCGCCGGTGTCCGGAGGCGTGGTGGGTGCCGAAGCCGGGACGCTGACGTTCATGGTGGGCGCACTGCCCGGGGACTTCGAGACCGTGAAGCCGATCCTGGAGCTCATGGGCAAGCGGATTGTGCATTGCGGTGATCACGGCGCCGGCCAGGCTGCGAAGGTGTGCAACAACATGATCCTGGGAGTCTCCATGATCGCCGTGGCCGAGGCTTTCGTCCTCGGCGAGAAGCTGGGACTGACACACCAGGCGTTGTTCGACGTCGCGTCCAACGCGTCCGGCCAATGCTGGGCCCTCACAACCAACTGTCCTGTTCCGGGTCCTGTTCCCACCAGCCCTGCCAACCGCGATTACCAGCCCGGGTTCGCGGGGGCATTGATGGCAAAGGATCTCCGGCTGGCGGTGAATGCCCTGGAAAGTACGGGCGTTGCTGCCGAAATGGGGCCACTGGCCTCCAGGATTTACGACGCCTTTGCCGCCGGGGAGGGTGCTGCCCGGGACTTCTCCGGGATCATCACGGATATCCGGGAGAAGTCGCAATCCCCGGGTGCTGCCGGCGGCGACGGTACGGCGGGGGAATAGGGTGGCATGACGACTACTACGGAAACTACGACGACTACGGAAACTACGGAAGAAGGACGCGGAGTGACCCAGCACCACCAGGACGTAGCCCAGTACCGGAACATCATGGTGGAGCGCCGTGGCCGCGTTGGCCTGGTAACGCTGAACCGGCCTTCGGCGTTGAACGCGCTGAACACGGCCTTGATGAACGAACTCGTTGAAGCCGTGACTGACATGGACCGCGATCCCGGGGTGGGGGCAGTGGTCATCACCGGTTCCGCCAAAGCCTTCGCAGCGGGGGCGGACATCAAAGAAATGTCCGCCAACACCTACATGGACATGTACGCGGCGGATTGGTTCCGGCATTGGGAGGACCTCACGCGCTTGCGGATCCCGGTCATCGCCGCCGTGTCCGGGTTCGCGCTCGGCGGCGGGTGTGAGCTGGCGATGATGGCTGACTTCATCATCGCCGGGGACAACGCCAAGTTCGGGCAACCGGAAATCAACCTCGGTGTTATCCCGGGGATGGGCGGTTCCCAGAGGCTTACCCGCGCAGTGGGCAAGGCCAAAGCCATGGACATGGTGCTCACAGGGCGTTTCATGGACGCGGAGGAAGCCGAACGCTCCGGGCTCGTTTCCCGGGTGGTTCCCGCTGCGGAGGTCGTTGAGGAGGCACTAAAAGCCGCCGAGACCATTGCATCGAAGTCGAAGCCGGCCGCCATGGTGGCCAAGGAAGCAGTCAACGCGGCGTTCGAAATGGGGTTGGCCCAGGGCGTGCTCTTTGAACGGCGGGTGTTCCACTCCCTGTTTGCCACAGAGGACCAAAAGGAAGGCATGGCAGCCTTCACGGAAAAGCGGGAACCGGAATTCAAACACCGCTAAAGGCCTGATTCGATCGTGTGACGCCTGATTCGATCGTGTGGGGCCCTGGTCCGATCGTGTGGGGCCCTGGTCCGATCGCGTGGGGCCGGCGTCATTTTCGGGTGCGGGGCGCGCAGGCCCGGGCCCGCAGCGCGGAATAGGTGGGGCGCCCGGATAGACTCCTGTTCACAAGAGGGCCTGCAACAGACCACATGGGGAGAGAACATGTCAACGGAGAACGTTCGCGCCGAATCGGTGGACCCTGCTGAGTCATCCGAAGCGGGGACACCGGTGAATACCCTGGCTATTGTGTCAGCCGGTATTGCAGCCCTTGCCGTGGTTGGGCTGTTCCTTGCCGGCATGGCCATCATCGCCGTCTTCGCCGTTGGCGCCGGGCACGTGGCCCTGAACCAGATTGGGCAGCGGCAAGAACGCGGGCGGGCGCTCGCGGTTTCTGCATTGGTGATCGGCTACGGAATTGCCGCCCTTTCGCTCGTTTCGGCGCTGATCTATACGCTCACGCGCTAACTTTCCGGCCACTGCGGCGACACGAATTGCCGCCGAACCCTTCTTCATAGACGGATTATCCCGACGACTGGAAGAAGGACGGCTGTGTCCTGGCAGTTCTGTGACAATTTTGCCTGCCCCAAAGAATGGCATTGGACCGGCTTTTCGGAGGTCCCCGAAGCATGTGTGGACGAGAAGTGGTTGATTACTAAGCATGCTGATAATATGGTCGTGCCGTGACGGAGAAAGAAGCAAAGCTAGCCAATGGGGGTGGCGGTATGGCAGAGCGGAAGGTTCCGGAAGTGATCGATCAGGAAGTAATCCGGCGCGAGGCATCAAGTGTCCTCGCCGCCGGAGACGTGTCGCTTACCGAGTTGTGGATTGAGTTCTTCGCCCGGGGAGGGATGGCAGGCCTCGAGGAATTCGAGGCCTTTGTGCGCGGACTCATGACTGTGGCCAACACCGACCTCCAAATTCTGGACCTGACGATGGACGAACTCCGGAATCCCTAGGCCCTTCGCTGGCCCGCACTCCGGATTCCGTCGTATGCTCTGGCCATGACGGACTCCAAACAAATAGTGGTTGGCTATGACGGTTCCACGGAAGCGAAGCAGGCCGTAACGTGGGCTGCCCGCCAGGCCGTGCTGCGCGGGTGCCATCTTCACCTGATCCACTGCTCGCTCTGGATCCTTGTGACCTCCGACCTTGGCCCGGTTCCCGGCGTCGCTGACAGCGGGCTGGAACGGGCCGCCGAACGAGTCCTTGAAGAGGGCCTGGCGGTGGTGAAAGAAGCCGAACCTTCCGTGGATGTGACCACCACCCTCCTTCACGGCATGCCTCGGGACCACATGGGCAAACTGTCCGTGGGCGCGGAGATGCTGGTGCTGGGGAGCCGCGGACTCGGCGGGTTCCTTGGCTTGCTTGTGGGTTCTGTCAGCCTGGAGATGGCGGCCACCGCGTCCTGTCCGGTGGCCGTGATCAGGTCCGTTGACCACCCGGATGGCCCCGTTGTGGTGGCTATCGACGACGCCGGCTCGCCCGAAGCGCTCGAGGACGCATGCACCATGGCATCAGTGACAGGAGCGGACCTAAAGGTAGTCCATGTGGTTCCCGAGCCTGCTGGCTTGCGGCGGTTGCGCGACCCGATCGACGCCTACCCGGCGGCCGAGGCCGTCGTGGATTCCGCCGTCCGCAAGGCACGTGAACTGGCACCCCAAACCACTGTGACCGGAGAACTGCAGGTTAACCACTCAGTTCCCCGGGCCATCCTGCAAGCGGCGCCGGATGCCCGGATAGTGGTGGTTGGCACCAAAGGGCGCGGCCTCATCAAGGGGACCATCGGCTCCACTGCACACGCAGTCCTGCATCATGCTCCCGGCCCGGTCCTGGTGTCGCGGCGGAACGCCGGCTAGGACTTACCCGTCCGTGAAATCCCCGGCGTCCCTGCGGAAGGTTCCCAGTACGCGGATGAGGTGATCGACGTCGTCGTCGGTAAAGCCCGACTTGCCGAAGACCTCGGCGTTCAGTGCCGCCGTCGCCCTTTTCGCCAGCGTCCGGCCTTCTGCGGTGAGTTCAATCAGCGTGGTGCGGCCGTCGGTGGGATGCGGCGACCGCGCCACGAGCGCGGCCTTCTCCAAACGGTCGACGGCGTTTGTCACCGACGTGGGATGCACCTGCAGCAGCGCGCTCGCTTTGTTCATGGGCAGCGCGCCGCTGCGGGCGAAGCTGAGGAGTGCCAGTAGCTCGTACCGCGCGAAGGTCAGGCCGAAGGGCTTGAGGACCGTCTCGATGCGTGCGAGCAGTATCTGCTGGGTCCGCATGATGGCGGTGATGGCTGCCATGGGCGCCGCGACGTCGCCCCAGCCGTGCCGTTCCCAGTTGCGTTGGGCGTCGGCGATGGGATCGCGGGGGAGTGGATTGCCCATGGTCCTCCTTCAAGCTCTGAGAGGCTAATCTTTCAGGTTCGGGAATTCTTCCTCCGTGTATTCAACCCCAAGACCTGCCGGGAGCGGACCGTCACTGTGCCTGGCCACCTCCGTGCCGCGCAACTCCACGCGGCGGATCTTGCCGGAGATGGTTTTTGGCAGCTCGCCGAATTCAAGCCGCCGGATGCGCTTGAACGGTGCCAGGTGTTCGCGGCAGTACCGAAGGATATCTTCGGCGATCTCCGGTCCCGGCTGGTAGCCCGCGGCAAGGACCACGAACGCTTTGGGGACAGACAGCTTGACCGCGTCAGGGGACGGAACGACGGCGGCCTCCGCCACTGCGGGGTGCTCGATCAGGACGCTTTCAAGCTCGAAGGGTGAAAGCCGGTAGTCCGAGGACTTGAAGACATCGTCGTCCCTGCCGACGTAGGTGATGACGCCGGCCTCGTCCCGGCTGGCCATGTCGCCGGTGTGGTAATAACCGTCCCGGAAGGCCTCCGCGGTTTTTGCTTCGTCGCCGAAGTAGCCCTTCATGAGCCCCACGGGCCGGGGGTCCAAACGCAAGCAGAGCTCGCCGTCGTTGGCTTCCTGCCCTGTGAACGGGTCCACCAGAACGACGTCATACCCGGGCAGCGGACGCCCCATGGAGCCGATCTTCACGGGCTGGGCCGGGGTGTTGGCGATCTGGACCGTAGATTCGGTCTGGCCGAAGCCGTCCCGGATGGTGACACCCCAGGCTTCCTCCACCTGGCCGATGACCTCGGCATTGAGCGGCTCGCCCGCCGATACCACCTTGCCTGGCGGGTTTTTGAGCTGCTTGAGGTCGGCCTGGATCAGCATCCGCCACACGGTGGGAGGGGCGCAGAAGCTGGTGACGCCCTCGCGGTCCATTTGTGCCATGAGGGCCGAGGCGTCGAAGCGTTCGTAGTTGTAGATGAAGACGCACGCCTCCGCGATCCACGGCGTGAAGACGTTGGACCAGGCGTGCTTGGCCCAGCCCGGTGAGGCGACATTGAGGTGCACGTCTCCAGGCTCGACGCCGATCCAATACATGGTGGACAGGTGGCCCACCGGGTAGGAAGTGTGGGTGTGCTCCACGAGCTTGGCGCGGGAGGTGGTGCCGGAGGTGAAGTACAGCAGCAGCGTCTCGTCCCCACGGGTGGGGGCGTCGGGCGTGAAGTCCGTACCGGCGTCGTACGAATCCGCATACTGCCTGCCGTCCGCAGTGGTGCGTTGCGCGCCGATTTCGATAAGCGCGTAGTTACCCTCGACGGCGGCAAACTTGCCGATGTTGGCGCTGCCGACCGCAACCCAGGCGGCTCCGCCACGCTCCACGCGGTCCTGCAAGTCGCGGGGACCCATGAGCGTGGTGGTGGGGATCATGACGATGCCGAGCTTGATGCCGGCCAGCATGAGTTCCCAGAGTTCCACCTGGTTGCCGAGCATGATGATCATGTGGTCACCGCGCCGGACGCCTTGGCTTCGCAGCCAGTTGGCGAGCTGGTTGGAGCGCTGTGAAAGTTCCCGGTAGGTACGGCGGGTGGAGCTGCCGTCCTGTTCGACGATCACCAGTGCGGGCTGGTCCTGGCGTGCCGGGTCCTGAGCGAGTTGGTCGAACCAATCCAGGGCGAAATTGAAGTGTTCGAACCGGGGCCACTGGAACTCGCTGTGCGCTTGTTTGTAGTCCTCGCGGAGCTCGAGAAGGCGGTTCCGGGCCGCGCGGAAGTCATCGGTGACTGTCATAGTCCGCCTTTCGTGGGGCAGTGTGCCCGCGTCTGGTAGAGGCATTTCTGCTACCTAGTGATCCACATCACCTTGCAATATACTAGGACATCCAAGGGTTTGGAAGAGCCCGCGCCGGACATGACGAAGGGGTCACATGCTCGACGAGAAAGCCGCATCCACCACAAGTGGAGCCGCTCCCGCTAACGCCCTCCCTCCCTACCCGGAGGCGGACCTGATGCACGTAGTAGACCTGCTTCCCGATGAGGAGCGGGCCCGCTACCGGGAGGTCCGGGAGTTCCTTCAAGCAAGCGTCAGGGCTGCCAGCATCGATTACTGGAACCGGGAGGAATTCCCGTTCGGGCTGCTGGCCGACATGGCGAAATTCGGGCTCGGAGGACTGCAGACCGATGGCTCCTCCACGCTGTTCAAAGGGCTCATGTACACCGAGATTGCGCGGGCCGACGTCTCCCTGTCGGCACTGGTCGGGATCCATAACGAGCTCATCGTCGGCATGATCCATGAGCTGGGTTCGCCCGAGCAGAAGCAACGCTGGCTTCCCGGGCTTGAGGCTTTTTCCGTGTTGGGAGCCTTCGCCCTGACAGAACCCGACCATGGCTCGGACATCGCCGGAGGACTTTCGACGACAGCGCGGCGCGACGGCGGGGAATGGGTCATCAACGGTGCCAAGCGCTGGATCGGGGCCGGAACCATCGCAGACTTCGCCTTGGTGTGGGCCCGGGATGAGGCTGACGGCCACATCAAGGGGTTCATCGTGGAGACTGACCGCGCCGGATATGCCGCTACCAAGATCTCGAACAAAATCGGTCTCCGCATCATGCAAAACGCGGACATCACCCTGGACGAAGTACGGGTTCCCGCTTCGAATCTCCTTCCAGGCGCCACCGAGTTCTCCCGGGCCAATGAACTGTTGCGGGATTCCCGGGCGTGGGTGGGCTGGCAGGCTGCGGGTATTCAACTGGCGGCGTTCGACATCGCGCGTTCCTACGCTCTTGAACGCCTGCAGTTCGGCAAGGAACTTGCCAGATTCCAGCTGGTTCAGCAGCAACTCGCTGACATCCTGGGCAACGCCCACGCATCTTTGTCCCTGATGGTTGAGCTGGCCCGCATACAACAGGCGGGAAAACTGGAAATGGTGCAGGCCGCCATGGCAAAGGCCACAACGACGCGTCTTGCCCGGTCTTCCGTGGCGATGGGCCGGTCCCTGCTGGGCGGTAACGGCATCACCACGGATTACGAGATGGGGAAACTCTTCGGTGACGCCGAGATCCTCTACACCTACGAGGGCAGCTACGAGATCAACTCCCTCATTGTTGCCCGGGCGGTCACCGGGAAGTCGGCGTTCGTGTAGGGGCACGTGGGTGTAGTCAAGCACCGTTACTGATATCGGTTCTGAGTGACAGGATCCTTCGTGATTGCGGAGGGTCCTGTTGTTTTGTTGTCCCAAGGCGCCCAGGCTCCCTGGCTGGGGGCGCGGAGGGGTTGCTGGAGGCGCGGAGGGGTGGCTGGGGGCGCGCCAAGTGACCGGGGTGTGCCGGGCGGCCGTGGGTGTTTCCTGTTTTGGGGCAGGGTGTCATGTTCGGTGGGGTGTGTGGTGGTGGTTTCGTTGGGGTGTTTGGGTGGGGTCGATGTGGGGTGGTGGTGTGAACCATGGGATGCCTTGGTGGGTGGTGATTTTCCATTGTTCTTTGTGGATGAGGTGGTGGTGGTGGGAGCACAGGAGGGTGCCGTTGTTGGTGCTGGTGGTGCCTCCTTGTGACCAGTAGGTGATGTGGTGGGCTTCGCACCAGGGTGCGGGGATGGTGCAGTCGGGGAAGGTGCAGCCTTGGTCTCTTGCGGCGATGGCTTTGCGGATGTGGGGTGGGAAGATCCGGGTGGTGCGGCCGATGTCGAGGACTTGTCCGTTGGTTCCGAGGAGGACGGGCAGGATGTCGGCGTCGCAGGCGATTTTGCGGATGGTGCTGGCGTGGATGGGGCCGGTGAAGGTCGCTGTTGCGCTGCCCGGCCGTACTGCGCTGCCCGGCCGTACTGAGGAGCCACCCTGGGTTGGGTGGGCTGGTTGTGGTGATGGGGTGCCGGGCTGGGGTGGTTGGCCGGGGTGGTGCGGTGGGTTTTGGAGTTGGGGGTAGAGGTCGTTGGCGTTGATGGTGACGGTGAGTTGGGGTTTGAGGCCTCCGTTGGCGGGGAGTTTGCCGGTGCGCAGGGCGCAGGTGCAGCCGGTGATGAGACCGTCGAGGAGTTTCTGGGCGCGGGAGCGGCGGTCCAGTTCGGGCCCTGGTGTGCTGTGCCCGGTGACCCTCGCGACACTGACGCTGTTCACGCTGCTGGTGTTGCTGACGCTGCTGGTGGCGGCGCTGGGGCTGGCAGTAGTGCCCGGGCTGTTGGTGGTGTTGGGGGTGTTGTGGCCGGCGGTGTTGGGGGTGTTGGGGTGGCTGTGTGGGGTCAGGCGTGGGTTGGTGGCGGTGTTCATGGTGGTGATGAGGGTTTCGTATTGTTCGTCGGTGGCGAAGATTTCGATGTGGTGGAGTCCGCGGCGGGGTTTGCGGATGAAGGCCCCTTGGATGGTGCGGAGTTCTTCTTCGGTGGGTTCGGGTCCGTCGTGGTCGATGCGGTTGATCCAGTGTTGGGCGGTTTTGGCCAGGAAGTCGGGGTCGTTGTGGGTGGCGGTGCGGGTCAGGGCGTGTTCCATGGTGGTGAGGGTGTCGGGGTGGGCGATGAAGGCGACGCGTTCGAGGGCTGTGGTGATGATGGTCGCTGAGCGGGAGGGCACGTCGGTGGCGGCGAACGCGGTGGCGAGGTGTTCGTGCCGTGGGGAGGTGGTTTCTCCGGTGAGGGAGGTTCCGGGCAGCAGGAGCGCGGCTTGGGTCAGGCGGCGGCGGGCTTCGCGGATATCGATCCGGAGCCTGGCGCGCAGGAACTCGGCGGCGTTGCGGTACCCGTCATCAAGCACCGAACCCGCCCCCGCCACAGAAGACCGAACAGCACCGGACCCCACAACGGCCCCAACCACAGCACCGGCACCGGCACCGGCACTGGAGACGGGACGACCAGCCCGGGCACATGCTTCCGTCCCCGCCCCGGACGACAGGACACTACCGGACCCCGCCCGGGTGTCGGGTGCGGTAACACCGGGGGCCGGTACGGCAGTGGTGCCGGGTGTGTGCGCGTGGGCGGTGTGTGGGGTTTCGGTCCAGCCGGTCCGCCAGCCCGGGGCGGTCTGTGCGGGGTTGTGTTTGGCTTCGGTGCGGGTGCGTTCGACCGCGTGGGCTGCGATGATCTGCAGGTAGCCGATGCTTCGGGAGAGGTCCTCGACCCGGGCAGCGAAGTCTGCTGCTTCCTGAACATCGAACACCCGTCCTGCCGGTAACGCCAGGGCACGCGCAGTCTCCAACACCGCCGCCCCGTCCTCCAACGCCTCCATCACATCCTCAACGACCCCACCGCCGCCGGAAGGGTATTTGCTGGGAAGGTCACCGGCGCCGGGAGGTCCACCGCCGTTGGCAGCCGCAGTACCGGGCGCACCCGCCCGTTCCACCACAACCTGCCCGCTCAAACCCATAAACCAAGCCTTCCACCCCACCCAAACCCTGTAACCAGCCCCCATCCCGTATGTGGAAAAGCCAGTCGAAAAACTGCGGATAGGGGTGCGCAAAAGAGTCCTGCCCCCGGTCAGAAACCCCGAAGGGTTGTGTACCGGAGGCAGGATGTTTCGTCGAAGGCTTACTTTTCGCAGGCCACTCCGTCTTTATCTCCGTCCAATCCCGCCCTGTAGCCGGGCTGTCCGGCGTACAAGGGTGCGGCACCGGCAGCCCTGGCCGCCGCGCAGTTGGCGTAATACGCGGGCGCGGGTGCCGGGGGCACGACAGCAGGGGCAGGTGCAGGTGCAGGTGCAGGTGCCGGGGCTGGGGGTACAACAGCCGGGGCAGGGGGCGCGACAGCGGGCGCAGGTGCCGGGGCGGCAGGCGCAGGCGCAACAACAGCCGGGGGAGCAGGCGCTGCCGGAGCCGGCTCAACAGCTGCGGGTGATGCCGGAGCCGGTGTCTCAACCGGGGCCTTCTCATTCGTGGGCGCAAGCTGTCCCGGGCAACCCGTCAGGATACCGACCATGGCGTCGTGCTCCGCCTGTGTCACCCAGAGGCTGTAGGTGGCTTTCACAGAAATCTGACGGGCGACGTACTCGCACCGGAATGACTTGTTTGGTGGCAACCAGGTCGCTGCGTCGCCGTCGCCCTTTTGCTGGTTGGTAGGCCCGTCGGTGGCCTGCAGGTTCAGCGGATCATTAGCCAAAGCGGTGCGTTGTCCGAGGCTCAGCTGCTGGGCACCTTTCTGCCAAGCGTCACTCAGGGCAACAACGTGGTCGGTCTGAACGGCAGCGCTGGTGGTGGTACCGCGCACGAATCCAATGATCTTGGCCGTGTAGGGATCCGCGAGAGTGCCGCTTTGGACCTTGCAGGGAACGCTGTTGGCGTACGCGATCTGTGTGAGGTCGCGCTTGAGGATGTCGTTGCGGGTGTCGCATCCGTTGCGGTCGACGTCGGCCCAAGCTTGCCCGAACTCATCGCGGTCGTAGCCGGTTTTCGGGGCGCGGCCCTTGATGGGCAGTGTGGCCAGGATATCCAGCGCCTTTGAGGCGTACGCCGGCTGTGCATGCGGAGCTTCGTACGACGCTCCGGCGGCGAGAGCCTTGGTGACCTCGGGATCCAAGGGAGCTCCGGCGTCGGACGCGCTGGACGTTGGCGTTGGCGTGGCTGATGCCGACGGCGAAGCGGAAGCGTCCACCAGCTTCTGCGCCTCGGCAGCAGCTTTGGAAGCCTCCAGCCTTTCCCTCGGTTGAGCAGGGCTCAACGCGCCGCCGGCAACGAAGAAGACCAGGGCGCCGGTCAGGACGATTGCTCCGGCGCGGCGACCGCCGGGCAACAACGCCCAGGAACGCCGGCCTGTGGCTACCACGTAGATTCCGGTCAGCAAGGCCAGCAGGCCAAGCATGATCAGCATGCCGCCGAGTCCGGATGCGAAGGCGCTGATTATCAGCAAGAGAACAGCGATGATGCCCATGCAAATTGTTGACGTGGGCAGCCGGAATGAACCCGTCCCGGGCGGGATGTGATTGGACACGAAGAAATCCCCATTTCGATATCGAACCGTGAGTCATCGGCCGATGATGAGAGCGCTTGTGGCTGAACGCCCTCGGGGATTCTAGTATTCGAATTACAGGTTTGTGATTCCGGCCGGATTATGACGCCGGCCGAAGTGCAGGCGGGCCGTCATGGCCCGCCATAACCTGGGATTGGGGCGCTTGCCGTCCCGAACGGGCGCTGCTCAGAGATTGGCCTCCGCGTATATCCGCAGTGAGTCGCGGACAAACGCCGCCCCTGCTTCTCCGCCGTAGTTCGCGGCGAACCGGGGGTCTGCCACATACATCTCGCCGAGGCCGATAACGTAGCCCTTCACATCTCCGCCCGGGGTGGCGGATGGTGTTCCCGGAATGCCGCGAAGCCATTCAACATGCCGCTGCGCGAGGTCCTGCGCTTCCGGGCTCTCCGGCGATATGCCGGCGGAGGCCGCCGCTATCCAGTCGCTCCCCAGTTTCCCGGCCCGGCCCTTCCAGTCCTGCTTTTCCTCGGGGCTCATGCCACGCCACCAAGAGTCGCTCTTGGCGTAGGCGTCCTTGCCCCATCGCTCCTCCACCTCGTCTTTGTATTGAGTGTGGTCGAAGCCGTCAAACATGTCCTGTGCCATGTAGTTTCCATCCCCTTTCAATGTCTTGATGGTTTGCTGAACGGAGGCCATCTGCCGGGCCAGTCGATCCCGCTCTTGGCCGAGCCACTCCATATGGCTGCTGAGGGCCTTGACGGTGTCTGTCTCCCGAGCCAGCACTTCCGCGATTGCGGGAAGGCCAAGCCCGAGCTCCCGGAGCAACAGGATGCGCTGGAGCTGAACCAAGGCCGGACCGTCGTAGTAGCGGTAACCGTTATGTCCGGTCCGGCTTGGTTTGAGCAGCCCGATATCGTCGTAGTGCCGCAGCGTCCTGCTGGTGGTTCCGGCCATCTTGGCGATTTCCTGGATCGACCAGTCCATCCGTCCTCCATCCTGTGCCTGTTCTTCGACAGTAGGCGTTGACGTTACGTCAAGGTCAACATCTCAAGGTCAAGGGATGGATCACTGTTAGTCAGCGAGGATCAGGTAAAGCGCCCGACGGGTTTCGTCGAGCTTCGCGATGGCTGCCTGCCGCTGTTCATCGGAGACTCCCGAGCGGAACTGGTGGATGACTCCCATCAGCTTGCCCACGCTCTGGTGGAAGGCGGCGCCGCTGGCGTCGGCTTCGGTGTTCCAGGCGTTGGCCAATTCCTCTTCGTGCTCGGCGACGTAGGCACGGCCTTCATCGGTGAGCGTGAATTCCGTGCGCTTGCCTTCGCCCACAGCAGCAATGAGGCCTTCGTCCACCAGTTGCTGCAGGGTCGGGTAAACGGATCCCGGGCTTGGCCGCCATGCGCCGGAGGTCTTCTCCGCGATGGTCTTGATCAGGCCGTATCCGTTGGAAGGAGTTTCGGCCAGCAGCGAGAGGATGGCTGCCCGGACGTCGCCGCGGTTGCGGCGCGGGCCGCCCGGTCCGAAGCCTCGGGGCCCAAAACCGCCCGGGCCGAAACCCGGACCAAAGCCTGGACCGAATCCACCGCCATGACCACCAGGGCCACGGCGTCCCCTGCCGCGGTTGAAGCGGCCGCGGCCGCCCCCGTGCTCAGGGTGCCCATTGCCGTGCTCTGGAAATGCGTTGTTGTCGTGTTCGTGGATGCCTTTCATCGCAGCATCTTCCTTTCGGTTGTAAAGGTCGCCGAAGGATTATCGGCGATACTTAACGATATATCGGTAAAAGATCGAGTCGTCAACGGGAGGTGATAGAGCGATCGGCTGTCGGGGGTGGGATGTGATAGAGCGATCGGCTGTCGGGGGTGGGGCGTGATAGAGGGTTAAAGAACGACGGCGGGTGCCGACTTCCGTATGGAAGCCGGCACCCGCCGTCGTACTAGAGGCTGTCTGCCTAGGGTGCGGTGACGCTGGTCAGGCCCGGTGGGCTATTTCCACCACGTGTCGAAAATGGTGACCGGGACAGTCCGCTTGTGGCGGGTCCGCAAGTACTTCTGCTCAATGATTTCGGCGACGCCCTCGGGTACGTCGCGGCCTTCGAGGTAGTCATCGATCTGGTCGTAGGTGATGCCCAGTTCGTCCTCGTCGGTCCGGCCCGGCTTGTCATCCAGCAGGTCTGCCGTGGGAACCTTCTGCCACAGGCGCGCGGGTGCGCCGAGTTCGGCCAGCACTGCACGGTTCTGGCGTTTGTTCAGTCCAAACAGCGGCAGGATGTCCGCACCGCCGTCGCCGTATTTCGTGAAGAAGCCCGTGACGGATTCGGCGCCATGGTCGGTGCCGATCACCAGATAGTTGTGTTCGCCCGCAAGGGCGTACTGCGCGATCATGCGTGCGCGGGCCTTGGTGTTGCCCTTGTGGAAGTCTGAGATCTCCGCGCCCGTGGTCTTTTGGAACTCGTCCTCGAAGCCGTCCACGGCGGCGGCGATGTTAAAGGTCCACTCGGTCTTGGCGTTGATGAAGTCCATGGCTGCCTGGGCATCATCTTCGTCGTGCTGCACGCCGTAGGGGAGCCGCACGGCCACAAAGTTCGCGTCCACGCCTTCTGACTGGAGTTCTTCCACCGCCAACTGGGCGAGCCTGCCCGCCAGAGTGGAGTCGAGCCCGCCGGAGATGCCCAGGACGAACCCCTTGGTACCGGTCGCCTTCACATACTCCTTCAGGAATTCAACCCGTTTGCGGACCTCCCCCGCGGGATCGATCCGGGGCTGTACGCCCATTTCCTCAATGATTGTGGCCTGGAGTTCGCGCATGGGTTCAACACTAGTCAGCGGGATCGCAAAGCCTCAACCATCATGAAGCGGCGTGCCCAAGTAAGTCGCAGTTGTGCGCGTTCTGAGCCCGCTAAACGCGCTCTGCTGCTACCTACTTGGGTGCCGGGCCGGTGGAGCCGCGGACCGTGAGGTGCGTGGGCATGACGGAGCGGCTCCGGCTTCCGCCGCCGGCCAGGGGGTTCAGCTGGGCCAGCAGCATGGACACGGCCATCCGCCCGGCCTGTTCAATGGGAGAGCTCAGCGTGGTGAGGGGAGGGTTGCAAAAGTCCGCCCCGAAAATGTCGTCGCAGCCTACGATGCTCATGTCCTCAGGGACGCGGATGCCCCGTTCCCGCAGCCTTTGCAGCATGCCGATCGCTATGAGGTCATTGAACACGATGCATGCGCTCACCCCGCTGTGTACGGCGGCATCGGCTGCGGCAGCGCCTGACTGGGTCTTCGGAACAAACGGACCCAGCAGCCGGACCTCGATCCCACGGTCCTCGGCAGCGGCTGACAGTACCGCCCAGCGTCGGGAACCCGATTGGGACACGACAGGCCCGGAAACGTAGGCCACCGAGGTATGTCCCAGGGAGATGAGGTGGTCAAGTGCCTGCGTCATGGCCGAGGGGGTGTCAATGATGACAGCCGGTACACCCACTACATCGCGGTTGACGGTGACCATGGGCATCCGCGTCGCAGCTTCCGCGAGGGCGGCGTCGTTCAGGCGGGAGGCTGCCACAATTACCCCGTCCGCGCTCTTGCGCAGCTGATCCAGCGTGCTGGCCTCCACCTCATCAGACTCCTCGGTATCCACCAGGAGCTGGGTGTAGCCGGCGGCCTTCAGTTGCAGTTGGGTGCCACGGATCAGGTCGAAGTAGAAGGGGTTGGTGATATCCGGGACAAGGACGCCAACAGCGCCCGTTTTGCCGGAGCTCAGGGCTTTTGCTTGGGAGTTGGGCGTGTAGTTAAGTTCGACGGCGGCAGCCCGGATCCGCTCGCGGGTGCGGATATTCACGCGCTCGGGATTGGTCAGGGCACGTGAGACTGTTGACGCCGCAACGCCGCACAAGGCGGCAATGTCATGGATGGTGGCAGGGCGCTCTGCTGCCACGGGTTGCGTCGCCATGGGCGTTCCTCTCTGAACGTCGAAACGGTTGTGACCACTGCCACACCGTTGGTCAAGATTGCCATAGTTGGCAGCAAATGGCAATCGGTTGTCAACGGTGTGCCAGACTCGCTAGACTCAGTCGGGAAGCAAGCCCTGTGAACCCCATCACTCCTGCTGGGCCGCGGCCCCGCGGTTCCGCACGGGCGAGCAACCGCAACCGCCTCCGGTGCTGGCTGAGCCGACTCAACCGCCGGCAACGCCAACAGATTCACCGGTACCACCAAGGAGATATACGTGACTCAACCCAGCGCCGTGTGGAGCCTGTCCGGTTTCGGCGACGAAGTAGACCCCGACCCCGCTATCCAGGCAGCCGTCCTCCTGGCGTTGGGCGCCAGCCACATTGAAGTCCGCAGCGCCTGGGGGACCAACGTCTCGGAACTGGAACCGGCCGACGTCGAACGCCTCAAGGCGATCCTCGACGACAAGGGTCTCAAAGTCTCCGCTGTCGCGAGCCCCATCGGCAAAGTGGATGTCAGCCTTCCGGTGGAGCACGAACTCGGACGCCTCCGGCAGATCATTTCCGTGGCCAAGGCCTTGGATACCAAGTATGTGCGGATCTTCTCCTTCTACAGGGCCGAGGGGCAGAGCCAGGAAGACATCCGCGACGCAGTGATCGAGCGGATGGGCGCCCTGGCTGCCGAAGCCGAGGCGAACGGGATCATCCTGCTCCATGAGAACGAAAAGGGCATCTACGGAGATACCCCGGAGCGCGTCCTGGACATCATGGAGGCGGTTGGTTCGCCGGCTCTTCGCGTCGCGTGGGACAACGCAAACTTCGTGCAGGTGGGCGTCAAGCCATATACACAGGGCTACACGCTCCTGCGCCCCTACCTTGAGTACTTCCAAGTCAAGGATGCGCTGGCCACCACGGGAGAGGTTGTCCCCTCCGGTGAAGGAGACGGCGAGCTGGATGAAACCATCGCCGCGCTTGCCGCAGACGGCTACGCAGGCTTCGCTTCGCTTGAGCCGCACCTGGCCGCGGCGCACGAGCTGGGCGGCTTTTCCGGGCCGGTCGCTTTTGGCGTGGCTGCCCGGGCCTTCGCAGGCTTGGCCGCAAAGAACGGCGTCCGCCTGGCCTGACCAGGCACGGCACAGCCAAGAGCACTACACCAAGCAAGGGATCCTTCAAAGGAGCAGGAACATGCCCACAGCAGCAATCATCGGTTGCGGAGACGTCTCCAGCGTCCACTTCGCGGCACTGGCCGGAACCCCCGACGTCGAATTGGTGGCGGTCTGCGACGCCGATCCGGACAGGCTGGCTGCGGCCGTAGCCGCCCACGGGGTACCGGGGTACGCGAGCCATCTGGACTTACTGGCGAAGGCGAGGCCCGACGTCGTACATATCTGCACGCCGCACCACCTCCACGCGTCGCTGGCAGCGGACTTCCTTGAGGCGGGCGTGAACGTGATCGTGGAGAAGCCGCTCGCGCACACGCTCGAAGAAGGCCGCCGCCTGGTGGACGTGGCCGAACGGAGCCCGGCGAAGATCGGTGTCTGTTTCCAGAACCGCTACAACGCGACATCGCAAGCCATGCGCGAACTGCTGGACGGCGGTTCGCTGGGGCAGGTGCTGGGCGCCTCCGCAACCGTGATGTGGCACCGTTCGGGTGACTACTACCGCGACCGGCCGTGGCGTGGAACGTGGGCCGAGGGTGGCGGCGGCTTGATGATGAACCAGGCCATCCATACCGTGGATCTCCTGCAGTGGCTGGTGGGGGATGTGGCGAAGGTGGAAGGCCGTGCCGCCACCCGTGCTTTAGCAGGGGTCATCGAGGTGGAAGACACCGCGGAGTTCGTGGCGGAGCATGAGAACGGTGCCCGGAGTGTTTTCTATGCGACGCTGGCCAATGCCGTCAACGCGCCGGTAACGCTGGACGTCGTCACGGAGAACGCCACCCTCAGCCTCCGCGGCGACCTCACCGTGACATACGCGGACGGCTCCGTGGAGGTCATCAAGGAGCAGCTGCAGGAAACCGGGGGGCGTTCGTATTGGGGGGCGTCCCATGAACTCCTGATCAAGGATTTCTACGCAAAGCTGGAGGCCCCCGGGCCGTTCTGGATCAACCCCGCCGAAGCGTCGAAGTCGTTGCGGATCGTTAAGGACATCTACGCGCAGAGCTACCCGGACCTCGCGGACCTCGTCGCCTGACCCGTTTCCTCCCCACCCTGGAAGCGCCCGCCCCGCCCTGCCCCAAGTAGGTCGCATTTGTGCGCGTTTTGAGCGTTCTAAACGTGCACTAATGCGACCCAGTTGGGTGCGTGGGCAGGGGCTGGAAAACGCTCTGGCAACAATTCCAGAAACTTTTGACAATCGGTTGCCAAGAAGCGACAAAGTCCGTACTGTGAATCCCACACCCAGAAACATGTGGCCTATGCCACACTCCTCAGTTCTGATCCGGATCCTGTTCGCATCAGGCAAAGACTCATTAGGAGCCGACAATGAAGTTAGGTCCCAAGGCGGCAGCAGCTGCCATCGTCCTGAGCGCCTCACTGGCACTTACGGCCTGCGGCGGAGGCGCAGGCGCAGGAGCCGGCTCGAACGCAGGCGGTGGAAAGACCGTCACGGCGCTCACGTTGGGAACCCTCCGCGACCTTACCTCGTGGGATCCCGCCCAGGCCCACGTCGGCCACGCCCTCCAGCCTTACCAGGTGGCCTACGACTCCCTGATTCTCCGCGAGCCGGACGGCAAGCTGAGCCCCATGCTGGCCACGGAGTGGAAGTACAACGAAGCCCGCACCAAGCTGACCATGGACCTGCGCACGGATGTGACGTTCAGCGACGGTGCGAAGTTCGACGCTGAAGCTGCCAAGGCCAACATGGACCACTTCAAGAAGGCAAACGGACCGCAGATGGCCCAGCTCAGCTCCGTGTCCGACATTGCCGTGGTGGACGCGGACACCATCGACATCAACCTGACGGCCCCCGAACCCGCACTGGAGTACTTCCTCAGCCAGGCTGCCGGCCTGATGGGAAGCCCCAAGGCCCTGGGTACGGACGCCATCAAGACCGAACCGGTCGGCTCGGGCCCGTACGTCATGGACAAGGCCGCTTCGGTCAAGGACTCGCAGAGCGTCTTCAACGCCCGCGAAGGCTACTGGAACAAGGACCTCCAGAAGTACAAGAAGATCACCCTGAAGGTCCTCCTGGATCCGACGGCCCGCACCAACGCCTTGGTTTCCGGCCAGATCGACGCCACTCTTCTGGACCCGAAGAACGGCAAGCAGGCTGAGGGCGCCAAGATGAAGCTCGAGGCCAACCAGGTTGACTGGTCTGGACTGCTCCTGCTGGACCGGGAAGGAACCAAGAACCCGGCCCTGGCCAACGTCAAGGTCCGTCAGGCCATCAACTACGCCTTCGACCGGAAGACCATCCTGGACCAGGTGATGCTTGGTCAGGGAACCCCCACCTCGCAGCCGTTCGGCAAGGACAGCGGTGCGTGGACTGAAGAGCTGGAGAACTACTACACCTACGATCCGAACAAGGCCCGGCAACTCCTGAAGGAATCCGGCTTTGAAGGCAAGGTCAGCATCGACGTTCCCACCCTTCCCGGTGCGGAAACCCTGATCTCGGTGCTCAAGCAGCAGCTTGCCGACGTCGGAATTACCCTGAACCCGGGTGCGGCGATCACCAACACCTTTACAGCGGACGTGGCAGCCCAGAAGTACCACGCACTCTTCTTCAACCTGTTCCAGGGTGAGCCCACGGTGGCCATCGACCAGATTGTCTCCACCAAGGCCCTGTACAACCCGTTCAAGACCACCACGCCTGAGCTCGAGGAAAAGATCCAGGCAGTGCGGACCGCCGGTGAAGACGCAGGAACCAAGGCACAGGAAGTGAACAAGTACGTGGTTGAGCAGGCTTGGTTCGCACCACTGTTCCGCGTGAACCAGATGTACTACCACAACGACAAAGTGAACGTAGTCCCGCAAGCACAGCAGGCCGTTCCTTCCATCTACAACTACTCGCCTGCCAAGTAGGACGCCATGATCAAGTTCATTGCCAAGAGGCTGGGCAGCGGGGTGGTGGTGCTGTTCGTCGTCTCGGTACTCACCTTCACCCTGCTGTACACCTCAAGCGGGAGCATTGCCCGGAACATCCTGGGTGACCAGGCCACCCCTGAACAAGTTGCCTTGAAAGAGCAGGAGCTTGGGCTCGACCAGCCCTTGTTCGTCCGCTACTTCGCCTGGCTGGGCGATGCCCTGGCCGGAAACCTTGGAGCCTCATGGTTCACTTCCGAGCCGGTGGCCAACTCCCTGGCCACCCGGATTCCCGTGACCATGACCATGGTTTTCGCCGCAATGATCCTGATCGCCATCTGCGCAGCACTGATCGGTGTTGCGGCAGCCGTCAAGCGCGGCTGGGTGGACAGGGTGGTCCAGATTGGCGCCATCATCGGTGACTCCATCCCGGGGTACGTGATCGGTGTCTTCCTTGTGACCTTCCTGGCCATCCAGCTGGGCCTCTTCCCGGCCACCAGCACCATCTCGCCCGAGGTGGGACCCGAGGCCTGGGTCATCTCGATGACGCTCCCCGTCATCGCACTGCTGATCAACGGCGTTACCGGCGGAGCCCAACAGATCCGCAGCGCCGTGATCAAGCAACTCGAACGCGACTACGTCCGCACTCTCCGCAGCCGCGGTATTGGAGAACGGGAGATTCTCTTCAAGCACGTTCTCCGCAGCGCAGCACCGGCAGGCCTCACCGTCTTGAGCCTCCAGTTGATCGGCATGCTGGGCGGCGTCGTGATTATCGAGCAGATCTTCGCCCTTCCCGGCATGGGTCCGCTCGCTGTCGCAGCCACCAGCCAGACCGACCTCCCGGTGGTCATGGGCGTCGTGATGTACACCGTGGTGGTGGTCATCGTGGTGAACCTCCTGGTGGACATCGTCAATGGTTGGCTCAACCCGAAGGTACGTGTGTCATGAGCGACTCCATGAATTCAGCAACAGCAACAGCAGCCGCCGACGTGGCCGGCGAAGGCCAAAGCGGCACTGTGGTCCGTTCCACCGTCATGCGGCGGCTCTTCAAGAACCCCCTGGGCATCGCCTCGATCGTCATCCTGGGAACCATAGCCCTGTTGGCCATCTTTGCGCCCGTGATTGCTCCTTTCGAGGAGAACTTCGCGAACATCTCCAAGACCCTCGCGGCGCCCGACTCCACGAACATCCTGGGCACTGACAGTGCGGGCCGTGACAACTGGAGCCGCCTGCTCTTCGGTGCCCAGCTGACGCTCCTGTCGGCACTGCTGTGTGCCGGCGTCGCGATCGCCATCGGCCTCCCTGCCGGCCTCATCGCCGGATACTACGCGGGCAAGTTCGAGGCCGTATCCAACTGGGTGGTCAGCATCCTCATGAGCCTTCCGGGCCTGATCGTCCTGCTCACCATCCGCGCGGCCTTCGGCCCCTCGGTGTGGATCAGCATGATCGCTTTCGGCATCCTCATCAGCCCGTCCTACTTCAGGCTCACTCGGGCCGCGGTACAGTCCGTCCGCAACGAACTGTACGTGGACGCCGCCCGTGTCTCCGGACTCTCGGACCTCAGCATCGTGGCCCGGCACATCTTCTCCGTGGTCCGCGCACCCATCATCATCCAGACCGCGGCCATTGCCGGCGTGGCAATCGCCATCCAGTCCGGACTCGAATTCCTGGGCCTCGGCGATCCCACCAAGGCCACGTGGGGCGTCATGCTCTCCGAAGGCTTCAAGAACGTCTACATGACGCCAACCCTGCTCCTCTGGCCGGCACTGGCCATGGCGCTGACAATCGGCGGACTGGTCCTGCTGGGCAACGCGATCCGCGATGCCTTGGAAGACGGCGAAAAGATCAAGCACCGCAAGAAGCGCACCCCCGCTTCAGCAAAGGCCGCTGCCATGGCAACAGCCACCGGGGCAGAACGCACGACGGCGGAACCCGCCAAGGCGCGCCAGTCACGGAAGGCTGTTGCCGCCGTCGAGCGTGGAACCGAACACCACTTGGTCAAGGTGACCAACCTTGGAGTCGGCTACCCGCAGGCGGACGGTTCCATCAAGAAGGTAGTGGACGACGTCTCCTTCCACGTGGACCGCGGCGAGATCCTGGGAATCGTGGGGGAGTCGGGCTCGGGCAAGTCCCAGACCGCGTTCTCCATCCTGGGATTGCTGCCGGACAACGCACGGATCGTTGCAGGTTCCATCCAGTTCGACGGCAACTACACGGTGGCGCCGGGTGAGGACCGGGTCAACCAGGAACGGTTGTCCAAACTGCGCGGCAAGCGGATCTCCTACATCCCGCAGGAACCCATGAGCAACCTGGACCCCGCATTCACCATCGGCTACCAGCTGGTCACGCCCATGGTCCGCGTCCTCGGCATCAGCAAGGCAGAAGCCCGCACCCGGGCACTCAAACTGCTGACCGACGTCGGGATCGTCAATCCGGAACGTACCTTCAACGCCTACCCGCATGAAGTCTCCGGCGGCATGGCGCAACGCGTGCTGATTGCCGGTGCCATCAGCTGCGAACCGGACCTGGTGATCGCAGACGAACCCACCACCGCATTGGACGTCACCGTCCAGGCCGACGTACTGGACCTGCTCCGCGAACTGCAGCAGCGCTTGAACATCGGCGTGATCCTCGTGACGCACAACTTCGGCGTGGTGGCCGACCTCTGCGACCGCGTAGCCGTCATGCAGAACGGCCGGCTGGTGGAGGAAGGCACCGTGCGCGAGATCCTCCGCAACCCCAAAGAGCAGTACACGCAGACCCTCCTGGGGTCCATGCTTGAAGGTAAGGAGCCCATGACCATGCTCGTTTCCCCGCCTGAAGGTCCCGTTTCCCACACTGATTCCGGTTCGGGCCGCGTAGCAGAAAAGGAGCCTGTGGCATGAGCACCGTTACTCGTCCGGACGCACCCCTGCTTTCCGTTGAAAACCTGGTGGTTGAATACCCGAGCAAAAGGTTCCGGGCCAAGCCGTTCCGGGCGCTGGCGGACATCAACATCACCATTGGACAGGGCGAGACCCTGGGCCTGGTGGGGGAGTCCGGCTCCGGAAAAACCACCCTCGGCAGGGCCGTCCTGGGCTTGGCTCCTGTCACCCAGGGCAAGGTGGTCTTCGAAGGAAACGACATCAGCAACGCCTCCCGCAAGGAGCGCAGGACCCTCAGCCGGGACCTGCAGGTGGTTTTCCAGGATCCCTACACATCCCTCAACCCTGCCTTGGAAATCGGTGACATCCTCGCCGAGCCCCTGGGCGTCCAGGGCATGGCGAAGGGGGCCGCAAAGAAGCGGGTCAAGGAACTGCTGGACCAAGTGGGCCTGCCATCGGATGCCATCCACCGGTTGCCCCGCGAGTTCAGCGGCGGCCAGCGGCAACGCGTGGCGATCGCCCGCGCGCTGGCACTGTCTCCCAAACTGATCGTCTGCGACGAACCCGTCAGCGCGCTGGACCTCTCAACGCAAGCCCGCGTGCTGGACCTGTTCCTGCAGATCCAACGCGATACCGGGGTTTCCTACCTCTTTGTCTCGCACGACCTCGACGTCGTCCGGCACATCAGCCACCGCGTGGCGGTCATGTACCGCGGCGGGATCGTGGAGCAGGGGCCGGCCGACATCGTCACGCGGGAACCCGGGCACCCCTATACGCAGCGGCTCTTGCTGGCGTCCCCGGTACCCGATCCGGACCGCCAGGAACAGCGCCGTGCGGACCGCCACCGGCTGCTGGAACAGCAGCGCCAACAGACCGAACAGGCTGGCGCCGCGGCCTAGCAGCCCGGACCAGCTGCACCAAGTGGCCTTCACGGGCCGGAAACCACGGAGGAAAAAGTGGCCAAGATAGGCGTACAGGCGATGATGCTCAAGGAGAGCTTCGCCGACATTGGAGCATTCGAGACCCTGCGGAAAGTCAGCGCGATCGGCTACAACGCAGTGGAGATCTCGCAGATCCCCATGACCCCGGAGAACGTGGGTGAACTGGACCGTGCACGCACTGAACTGGGCATGGACATCGCCGCGTTGTCCGTCAATGTCGAGGGCCGCAAAGGCATGCCGGTGGAGTCGCTGGCCGACAACTTCGACAAGATCGTCGATGATGCCAAACGCCTGGACAGCAGCCTTCTCCGCATCGGAATGCTGCCGTTCCCGGCCATGAAGTCGTTGGAGGCGGTAGTGGACTTCGCCAAGCAGGCCAACGGATACGCGGAGCGGTTGCAGGAACACGGCATCAGCCTCTACTACCACAACCACCACGTGGAGTTCGCGAAGTTCGACGGCAAGTACATGCTGGACATCATTGCGGAAAACTCTCCGGCCATGGGCATGGAAATCGACGTCCATTGGGTTCAGCGCGGCGGCCTGGACCCGGTCCGGACCCTTGCCAGGTACGCAGGCAAGACGGCCATGGTCCACCTGAAGGACTACCGGATCGGCCAGATGCCGGAGTCGTCCTTCGGCTTCCTGGAATCCGGTGATTTCGCCGGCTTCATGGCGGAGTTCAAGAACGTCGTGCAGTTCGCGGAGGTGGGCGAAGGCAACCTGGACTTCCCGTCAATCGTTCCGGCCGCCGTCGACGCCGGTGCCCGCTACCTCCTGGTGGAGCAGGACGAACTTTACGGCCGCACGGTGTGGGACGCCCTCCAGACTTCCTACGACAACCTCGTGGCCATGGGCCACAGCGACCTTTTCTAGATTCTTCAACTGACGGAGATTGATTTCATGAGCAAGAAAGTACGCCTCGGCATCATCGGCCTTGGGCAGCAGGGCGGCGCCTACGCCAAATTCATCAAGGACGGCATGGTGCCGAACATGGAAATCGGCGCTATCTGCGACGTCGACCCCGCCAAGAAGGAACTCGCAGCTTCCCAGTACCCGGAGGCACCGTTCTTTGACGACTACATCGCCATGCTGGAAAGCGGGTCCGTGGATGCTGTGGTGACGTGTGTTCCGCACTACCTGCACCCCGAAATTGGCATCCAGACCCTCAAACGTGACATCCACGCGCTGGTGGAGAAGCCCGCGGGCGTCTACACCAAGCAGGTCAAGGAACTGAACGATTTCGCGGCCACCAAACCCGGGCTCACCTTCGGCATCATGTTCAACCAGCGCAACAACCCGCTGTACAAGAAGCTCAAGGAAATCGTCGACGGCGGCGAAATAGGCACCATCCGGCGCACCAACTGGATCATCACCAACTGGTGGCGTCCGCAGGGCTACTACAACTCCAGCGAGTGGCGCGCCACCTGGGGCGGCGAAGGCGGCGGCGTCCTCGTCAACCAGGCACCGCACCAGCTGGACCTGTGGCAGTGGATCTGCGGCGTCCCCAAGTCCGTCTACTCGAAGGTGGCGTACGGCTTCCGCCGTGACATCGCCGTCGAAGACGAGGTCACCGCCGTCGTTGACTATGGCGACGGCGCCACGGGCGTTTTCGTGACCGCCACCCACGACATCGTGGGAACCGACAGGTTCGAAATCCTGGGCGACCAAGGCAAGATCGTGGTGGAGGACAGCAAGGTGGCCACGGTGACGCGACTGGTCAAGCCCGAGCGCGAGATCAGCGATTCCATGGGCATGGACGATGTCCGCAAGCTTTTCATGGGCCAGTTGAACCGGGAGGAGCTCTACTCCACGGAAGTCATAGAGTTCGAGTCCGTCTGGGGCGGCCAGCACGCCGGCGTCCTGGAGAATTTCGCAGCCAACATACTGGATGGGACCCCGCTGCTTGCCCCCGGCTCCGACGGCATCAACGGCGTCCGCCTGGCCAACGCCATCCACCTCTCCAGCTGGACCGGCAAGGAAGTTTCCCTCGACTTCGATGAGGACGAATTCCTGCAGGAACTGAACAAGCGGATCGCGGAAGAGGGCACGTTCCCCGAGCGTTCGTAGTACCCGACCGGCCAACCGGCCAAGTAACGACGAAACCCGGCCCTACCCGCACGTCTGCGTGGCGGGGGCCGGGTTTCGCGTTGTGAGCCCGGGGCGTCAGCGCCGCTTCCACGGCATGGTGATCCGTTCCAGTACCGCGAACAACCCCGCGAAACCGAAACCGAACAGGGCCGTAACCACCAGGCCCACATACATTTGCTCCACCTTGAACACTTGCCAGCTGTTCCAAATGAGATAGCCGATGCCGCTGGTGGCTCCCGTGAACTCCACGGCGACAATGACCAGCAGGGCGACGTTCATGCCGAGTTTGAGCCCGGACAGGATGAAGGGGAGCGCTCCGGGAAGGGCGATGTCAAAGAACATCATGGTCCGGCTGGCCCCGAAGCTGGCGCCAACCTCCAGCTGGGTGTTGTCGATCGCTTTGACGCCCGCTGCCGTATTCACCAGGACGATGAAGAAGACCGCGACGGCCAGCACCATGTACTTGGAGCCTTCACCCAGGCCGAAGATCAGGATGAACAACGGCAGGATGGCCAGCTTCGGCACTGGGAACGTCGCATCCACCAAGGGCTGCACGATCGCGCGGATGACGGCCGACAGGCCCATGGCAAGGCCCAGGATCACGGCCGGAACCGCACCAATGAGGAACCCGATCACGATCCTGGAAAGGCTGATGCCGATGTGCCCCCACAGCTCCGTGCCCAGCAGCCCCTTGGCCAAAGCGAGGAAGACCCCGCTGGGCGCCGGGAAGAAGCGGTCATCCACAGCCCCGCTGCGCGAGGCCAGTTCCCAGAGCAGGAGAAGGACGACGGGCGAGGCGATGCTCAGGGCAAGGGTGACCCGCCTGCCCAGGGGACGCCTGCGCACCTTGAGGGTGGGTGCGTGGCCCGCCTCGATGGTCCGGGTTCCGTTGCTTTCCAGCGCCGTGCTCATTCGGTTGCCTCGTCTTCCTGCCGCAGTTGGCCCCAGATGCGGCCGAACATGGATCCATACCTTTGGTCCGACCTGACGTCGGCCACCTTGCGCGGCCGTTGGAAGACGGACGCTACGTCTATCACGTCCTTCACAGCACCCGGTCGTCCGCTCATCACCACAATGCGGTCACCGAGCACCAAAGCCTCGTCGAGGGAGTGCGTGACGTAGAGGACAGTCTTGGACGTTTCCTGCCAGATACGGAGCAGCAGTTCCTGGAGCACCAGCTTTGTTTGCTCATCGAGTGCTGCAAAGGGTTCGTCCATCAGCAGCATCTGGGCGTCGGTTGCGAAAGCCCGGGCCACCGAAACCCGTTGCCGCATGCCGCCGGACAACTGATGGGGATAGGCCTTGGCGAAGGGTGCCAGCCCAACGCGTTCAATGTACTCATCGGCAATGCCCCGGCGCTCCTGCCTGCCCAGCCCGCTGGCCTTGAGGCCGAAGCCGACGTTTTCCCGGACGGTCATCCAGGGAAAGACACCGTGTTCCTGGAACACCATGGCGCTCTCGGGGCGCTGTCCGCCCTCATCGTCGAAAATCCGGACGTCACCCCCGGAGGCTTCCTCCAGACCGGCCAGAACGCGGAGAAGCGTCGTCTTTCCACATCCGGACGGGCCCACGATCACCAGGAACTCCCCGCGCCGAATGCTCAGGTCGATGCCGTCCAGAGCCTTGAACGTGCTGCCGCTCAGCTTGAACTCAACGTTCAGCCCGCGGATGTCCACCTTGACCTCCGCGCCGGTTTTCGCCGGACTTTCCGGTATGACACTCATGCTGGTGCCCCTTGGATCACGGCGGTAGAGATGTTGTGCAGCACCATGGCGTTGAAGACATCGGGCCGCTCCCAGTAGGGCGAGTGGCCGGAACCCGTAACGACGTCGAAGGCAGCACCCGGGAGTGCCTGTGCCAAGCGGGCGTAGGCCGACGGCGTGGTGTAGGGGTCAGCGTCACCGGTGATCAGGTGGAGGGGGATCCCGCGGTCTGTTGCGCCGCCGGGCTCCAGCAACCATTCCAAACCGCGCAGGCCCCGCGGGCGGGGCGAGGCAGGCTGGTGGTTGCTTGCCGCCGTCGACGTCGGTTTTGCCACCCATTTGGCGGGGTCGGAAACGATGTCCTTCGGAACGTTGTCCTCCACCAGGGCACGCCATTCCATGGTTCCGGCCGGGTTATCGCCCCGGTAGGCGGGCCCCAGTTCACGCAGGTAGGGCGGGAGTGCCAGGAATTCGGGCGGCAACAGCGCCGATGTCCCCTCGGGGTAGATGTCCGCCGCGATGCCGGCCATGGAGCACACGAGTGTCAGGGAGGCCACCCAATCCGGGCGTGCAAGGGCAAAGTCGACCGCCAAGCGGCCTCCCGCTGCTGCCCCCACCAGGTGCACCGGTTCCCCGATTCCCAGTCCGTCCAAAAGCACCGCGAGGTCGCCGTCCGGGGTGGCGAACTTCAAGCCGTGCCGTCCGGAGGGGGTGCGGCCGTGGCCCCGGCGGTCATAGGCCACCGCGCGGAATCCGCGCCGGGCGAACCAGTCTAGTTGGTGCTTGAACGTGCCGAGGTTCCCTACCGCCGAGTGCAGAAACACCACTGTCCCTTGCTGTTCCGCTGCGATTCCCGTGTCGCACACCCAGGCGGTGTCGCCGTCGGAAATCGGGGCGAACCGACCCGGGATTTGGCCGTTTCCGGCAGCGGTCCCGGTACTCCGTTGTTGGTCAATCACAACCGTTGATCCTTCGCTCTGGGTCAATAATGTGAGCCAGCTTACCTAGAAGCGCATAAGTTTGATAGTCTGCAGTCTTATAAGACATTTGGTGCCCTATTGGAAACCGGGGCGTAGGAGGCGCGATGAATGTTCCCGAGTCGCTCGGCGAGCGCTTGGCCGGAAGCTGGGCAGGCTCCGCACCGCAGGCGCTGACGAAGTCCGAGTATGCCTACGCACGCCTGCGCCGCAGCATCCTCGAAAATGAACTGACCGCCGGTACCGTCCTGGACCAGGAACCCCTGGCCAAGGAGCTCGGGGTGTCCACCACTCCCGTCCGCGAGGCCCTGCGGAGGCTGGAGGCCGAACACCTCGTGGTCAGCCGGGCCCACCGCGAAACGGTCGTGGCGCCGGTGACCCAGGCGTTCGTGGACGAGATCTACCAAATCCGCCTCGCGCTCGATCCGCTCGCCGCGGGGCTTGCCACAACGCTGGCCACCGATGAGCAGCTGGCGAATATCGCCTCCTTCAGGCCGGGCCCGCCGGCGCGCTCAACCGGCCTGGAGCGTTTCCACTTCAGCCGCCACCTGCACCGGGCCATTTACAGCGCCTGCGGCAACAACCGGCTGGTGGACATCCTGGAGCAGCTCTGGGACGTCAGCGACCGGCGTCGTTTTTCCGTCCTCAAGTCGCAGAAGGCCGTGGCGGCCTCGCACACCGAACATGTGCACATCATCGACGCCGTCCTGGACCGCGACGCCGAGCTGGCATCCCGGCTGATGCACGAACACGTCCGCAACAGCGGGGCGGCCATCACCGATGAGCTGGGTGACGGATGCTGAACAACCTCGACGTCCTCCTGCCCAGGTGGCGTGCGGGTGAACCGGTAGCGATGACAACGGTCATCGGTACGCGGGACTCCGCGCCGCTGCCTGTGGGGTCGTCACAGATGACGACGGCGGACGGCCGGGTTTTCGGTTCGGTGTCCGGCGGCTGCGTGGAATCGGCTGTCTACGAGGCCAACATGGCTTGCCTTCAAGGTGCAGGGCCGCTGACGCAGGAGTTTGGCTTCAGCGACCATGACGCGTGGGAGATCGGGCTGACGTGCGGCGGCACGCTGGAAACATTCACGGAACTGCTGGACAGGGAAAGCCTTCCGTGGCTGGAAGAACTGGCGGAGGCCGCCGTCGGGGGTCCGCCGGCAGCAGTGGTGACCGTGGTCGCTTCGGACGCGCCACGCGTCCTGCCCGGCGCCAAAGTGTTTGTCCGGGGAGGCTCTGTGGCGGGGTCGTTTGGCACCCCGTCCGTGGATGCGTGGGCAGTTGAAGAAGCGCGGAGGGCGATCGGTGAACGCCGGCATGCCCTGCTGACCGGCAGTGTGGCCGGAGCTGAAGTCCGCGCCTTCGTCCAGGTGTTCTCGGGCAAGCCGAGGCTCATTATTTTCGGAGCCGTGGACTTCGCGGCAGCCCTCGCCAGGGCGGGGGCCTTCGTGGGGTACCGGGTGACGGTGTGCGACGCGCGGCCGGTGTTCCTTACTGCGGAAAGGTTTCCGGACGCTCACGAACTGGTCCATGGCCAGCCGCACGAGTACTTGGCCGCAGAGGCGGCAGCGGGTCGCTTGGACGGGCGGTCTGCCCTGTGCGTGCTGACCCACGACGTGAAATTCGACGTTCCCGTGCTGTCCGTGGCGTTGCGCCTGCCGTGGGGGAATTATGTGGGCGCAATGGGCTCGCGCCGTACACATCACGACAGGATCGAACGCTTGCGGGCCGAGGGGCTGGGTTCCTCAGAGATCGCACGCTTGCACAGCCCCCTGGGACTTGACCTGGGGGCCGTGACGCCGGAAGAGACCGCCGTCTCGATCATGGCGGAGATTATTGCTTTCGGTCCCGGCCGCAGCGGCGCATCCCTGAGCATGGTCCAGGGGCCGATCCACGGCACCGCGTTGGTGACTGCTTAGTCCCAAGCTGATTAATCCCAACAGGGGGACAGAAAGCGTTCTACTGAAGGAGGAGCGGTTGCTGTACCCCGCTTGGACGGGGTCAGCTCAAGGGGATCCGCAGCAGGACGGGGTCCAGCGCTTGGCCGGGCTGGTACTGCCCGCCGAACGTCGGCACGCCTGCTTCTGTGAGGCAAACCTTGTCCGCGGACCAGACCAGGTCTTCTCCGAGGGCTTCATACGCGCCGCCCTCCAAAGTGCACAGCACTAGCGGGTGTCCGGTGCCGCTGTCTACGCTGAGCGTGGCGGTGTCTTCTTGAATGTCCAGTTGCGGGTCACGCAGGGTTACCGCCAACAGGCCGCCGTGGGCCGTCAACTGCACGGTTCCCCGGAACGCATAGCTGCCGGGGGAGTCGAGGGCGTCAACCGCCAAGGGGAAGTTGAAAGCGCCCACGTCCAGCATGGATGCTCCACCATCGAGCTCTACTTGCGTGTCCTCGAGGGCGCCGAGGTACCGCATGAAGCTTTGCTTGATTCCCCACGTAAGCCCGGGAGGCGGACCCTGTGGTGCTACTGGTTCCTGGCTGGACACGGTATGCCCCTTTGCGATTGGCCGTAGTCTGCGACGTTGTGGTTCTGCATGCGATAACGCATTTATGCGCTAGGTGCCAAGATCATACACGGACTCAGGCCCGGACCGCGCTGAGGGCGAAATCTTCCGTCACGGCAGTACCTTGCACCTGCTTCCCGACGCCCATGAGCGTGGCCACGCGCAGGGCAACATGCAGCTCCTGCCGCACGCTGCCGTCCGCCAGGTCCAGCCCTGTGCATGTCGCGACGCGCTCAAGTCTGTAATACAGGGTGCTCCGGTGCAGATGGAGGCGCCGGGATGCTTCCACGGCGTTGCCGCCCGTGGCCAAGTACGCCCGGAGGGCTTCGATCAGCATCGGGGCGTTGCGGGTGGCCAGGAGCCGGCGCAGGGCGTCGGGCAGGTCCTCGGGACCCATCTCCTCGAAGGGCAGCTGGAGAAGAAGCCGGTCGTCGCCGAGGTCCTGCCAGGAAGCGCAGTCGCCATAGTTCGCGGGGTCCCGCAGCACTCCGCTGAGCGCGATCCGGGCCTGCCGGTGGGATCGGCGGACTTCCTCCAGCGAAGCCACGGGGCCGCCGGCCGCGGCAATGACGGTTTCGGCTCCGGTCTCTGCCAGTAGTGCGGCAAGGTCAGCCGAGTCAATGGCCCGCGGGATGATGACAACGGCTTCCTCGCCCAGCACAACGCCCAGGGAGCGCGTGGATCCGGCCGGGGCAATCCGGTTCAGGGCTTGCTGCAGGGGCATGTGCGGCGAACTCCCGGAGCCGTTCCTGCCGGGCCGCACGGCCAGGACCAACGTGGAGTAATGCTGCGCCGGCAGCAGCAGGTGCCCTCCTGCAATCTCGCGGACGGCATAGTCCCGCAAATGTTGGTCACGCCCCAAAACACCTTCGATCAACTGCCGCACATGTTCTCTTCCGCGACGCCGATCGAGCGATTTCTCCCACAGGCCCTCGCCTAACTGAGCGGCGGCCGAGGTGATCGCCCGCAGGGTGTCAGCCGGGATGGCCGGTCCGAACCGGTCGGGGAAAGAAAGGTAGCCGGTGACGGTTCCCGAGCTGCGGAGGGTTACGACGACGTGTCCCGGCCCGCCGTCCTTTCCCGGTATTCTTACGGGTTCGGTTGAGTATTTGACGCGGTACCGCTCCAGGCTTTCGATGGCCCCGGTGGTGCCCCTGCGGGAGACGATCATCGCCACTTGGGCTGCGTCATGCTCCACGTCCTGGTGGATGCTGTGCGCCACGAGTTCCATGTCCGCATCCAGCACAATCAGGGGCGCCCGCAGCTGGGTGAAGAGTTCCTGCACGATTGCATCCACAAACATTCCGTACTCCTTTGTACGACTCATTGACCAAGATGGCGGCGAAAAAGGTGCTCCAGCCACCGAAACCGCCAGGGACTCCGACACTGTGTAGGAGATCTGCCTCATAGTTTGCCACACAAGTGCGATTCTCAATAACGCACTAGTTAGGTAGAGTCGATGTCAGGCGGAAACGATGTGGTTCCCGTCACACGATGTGGTGGATGGAGTTTGATCAAATGCTGGAAGCGGAAGTCGCAACTGCGGCGCCGGAGGCCTTCGAAGCGCAGCTGATGGACCGGCTGCGGGCGTTGGACAGTTGCGCGGTCTCGGATGCATTGGACACCTTGGGGCTGCAGGGCGCTGTTACCGGACTGACGGCCCGGTGGACGCCGCGTGAACCTGCCGCAGGACGCGTTCGCACTGTCAAAGCAGCACCCAAGTCGGGGTCCGGGCCCACCACGCACATCGCTACTCCGCTGGTGGCCAAGGCCGATCCGGGCGACGTTGTGGTCATCGACAACCACGGCCGCACCGACGTCTCGTGCTGGGGTGGCCTGCTGGCGGAAGCGGCAAAGCAGCGTGGAATCGCCGGTGTCATTATTGACGGCGCCTGCCGCGACGTGCAGGAATCCGAAGCCGTGGGGCTGCCGCTCTTCGCCAGGACGGCCGTTCCGGTGAGTGCCCGCGGACGGATCGTCCAGGAATCGATGGACCAGCCGATCCAGGTCTGCGGAGTGCCCGTGTTCTCCGGTGATCTGGTGATAGCAGACTGGAACGGCGTGGTCTTCGTTCCGGCAGCCGAGGCAGAGCGCGTGATCGAGCTTGCCGAACGGATCGCCGAGCGCGAAGCGGGAATGTCCCAGGCCGTACGGTCCGGCATGAACGTCGCAGAGGTCATGCACGATTCCCGGTTCCCCGCAGTTGTGGCAGAAGCAGGAGCATCCGCATGAGCGTCGAAGCGGGAGTCCTGGACATCGACGCCGTCGAACTTCTAGCCATGGGATCGGCAACTCTCTACGAGGCATCCAAGAACGACCTTTACCTGGACGCAGCCTTCCGCCCTTCCTGGGACGGAGCCCAGATCGTGGGCCGCGCACTCCCGGTATCCGCCCGCCTCGGGGACAACCTCGCGCTCCATTGGGGGGTGGCCGACGCCGAGCCCGGGGACGTCCTGATGGTGGACGCCGGCGGGGGAGAGTTCGGCTACTGGGGCGAGGTCATGGCTGTAGCGGCGCAGGCCCGTGGCATCGCCGGACTGGTGATTGACGGCGGGGTCCGGGATACCCGCGAACTCGCCGCGCTCGGCTTTCCCGCCTTTTCCACCTCGATCTCCATCCGCGGAACCGAAAAGCAGTGGCCGGGAACCGTGGGACGGCACGTCACCCTGCGTGGCCGGGTGGTGGCCCGCGGAGACCTGGTGGTAGCGGACCGCGACGGCGTGTGCGTCATCCCCGCCGCCGATGTGTCCCGCGTCATCGAGGCCGCACGGGAGCGAGTGGCCAAGGAAGACACCTACATGGAACGGCTGCGCAACGGCGAACTCACGGTGGATGTCTACGGTTTCCGTGCCCTCGGTTCTCCACTGCGCGATTCCGACCAGCCCCGCGACTACCTAACAGGTCAATCCCGAACAGAAGGAGGCCTCTGACAATGGCACAGGAAACGCCCCTGAGTTTCGACCAAATCCCCGGAACCTACGTTTTTGACGGACGGCGCTCCCGCATGGGCTACCCGCTCAACAAGATGAGCGCAGCCCTGAACAGCCCCGCAGAACGCCAGGCCTTCCAGTCCGACCCCGAGGCCTTCATGGAACGCTTCGGCCTCACCGAAGAGCAGCGGGAGGCCGTCCGGACCCGCGACTGGCTCAGCATGATCAAGCACGGCGGAAACATCTACTTCGCCTACAAGATCGGCGTGATGGACGGACTGACCGTCCAGCAGGTGCTGGCGGCCATGACCGGAACAAGCGCCGAAGAGTTCAAGGAAATGATGAGCAACGGAGGGAGACAGCCCAATGGCTGAAATCGTCGCAGGAATCGGCATATCGCACGTTCCGGCACTCGGTCCCGCAGTGGACGCCGCCGCCACGGGGAAGGACACCAACCCGTTGATGAAGGCATTCACCGACGTCGGAAGCTGGCTTTCGGAAACCAAGCCCGATGTTCTGGTGGTCATCTACAACGATCACGGCGCATCATTCTCCTTCGATCTGGTTCCCACCTTCGCGATTGGCGCGGCGGAGTCTTACCTGCCGGCCGATGAAGGGTTCGGACGCCCTCCGCTGCCTGAGTACCCGGGAGACGCTGACCTCTCCTGGCACATCATCGACTCGGTAGTCCCGGAAGGTTTCGACCTGACGGTCTGCCAGAGCCTTGATGTCGACCACGGTTTCTCGACGCCCATGAAGGTGCTGTTCGGCACCCCGGAAGCATGGCCCGTCAAGGTCATTCCCCTGGCTGTGAACGTCGTCCAGCAGCCGACCCCCAGTGCGCAGCGCTGCTACGAGCTGGGACGGGCCATTGGCCGGGCGTTGCGTTCCTACCCGAAAGATGTCCGGGTCGCCGTCATCGGCACCGGCGGCATGAGCCACCAGCTGCAGGGCGAGCGCGCAGGGCACATCAACCCCGATTTCGACCGGAGGTTCCTCTCGGAGATCGCTAACTCCCCGGAGAGCCTGGCTTCCCTGAGCAACCCGGAATACATCAACCTGGCCGGTTCCGAAGGTGCCGAACTGGTGATGTGGCTGATCATGCGCGGCGCACTCGACGACGACGTCGAAACCGGCCTGAGCGGCTATGTCATCCCCGTGGCAAACACCGCCGCCGGTGTGGTTGCGATGCAAAACGCAGCCTCGGTCAAGAAGGCCGACGCGCTGCAAACCGCAGGTCGGTAGTACCGGCGTCACGCGTGGGCGGCGCACCTGCTAGCCGTCTGTGAATGAACTGGTTGTCTGAAAGGACTTAGCACATCATGAAAAAGTCATTCCTTGGCCTGCGCCTTGGGGCGGTCGCAGCAGCGATGGGCTTGCTGGCACTGACCGGTTGCGCGTCTGCGGGAAGCGGCGAAGCCGGTGCCGCGCCTGCCAAGCACGCCAAGGTCAAAGTGGCGTCACTTTCCGCGGCCGCCGACATCCCGTTGTACGTCGCCTTGGAGAAGGGGTACTTCGCCGAGGCCGGCTTGGACGTGGAACTGGTCCCGGTCAAGTCCTCGGCGGACATTCCCGCCCTCCTTGTCTCCAACGGTGTCCAGTTCGGTACTGGCCAGCCCAACGCAACGTTCTTCAACGCAGCGGCGTCGGGCATTAAGGATCCTGTCATCCTGGCCACCAACGTGTACTCGCCGAACACCAGCATTCCCGGCCTTCTCATCCGCAAGGACCTGGCGGACGCCGGCAAGGGTGCCGGCGACCTTGCCGGGGCCAGTGTGGCAATCGTTGGGCCGTCCACCAGCAGCGAGTACTTCGCCAAGTCGGCCATTAAGGCTGCCGGCGGCGACCCTGCCGCCAGCCAGTTCACCGTGATGGGCCTGCCGGACATGCTGTCCGCCCTGTCCAACAAGAAGGTGGACGCTGCCTGGATGTTTGAACCGCTGGCTTCCGTGGCCGTCGCCAAGGGAATCGCGGTACAGGCCGCCGGCGTCGGGAAGGTTGCCTCCGGCTTCCCCACCTGGCTCCAGGCCTCGGAAAACATTGTCAAGTCCGATCCCGAAGCCGTCACCGCGTTCTCCGCGGCCACCCTGCGGGCGCTGGAGTTCTACGACAACGCGTTGGCCGGCGGAAACCGGGACGAAGTTGTCAAGATCCTCACCAAGTACACCAGCATGACCGACCCCGCGGACTGGGCCAACGTGGAGCTTCCCACCGTGAAGACGGACGGAGTGTTCGACGAGGAATCCGTCTCCGCCTTCCAGGACTACCTGGTGGCAGCAAAAGTCACGGAAAAGGTCATACCGTCCAGCGACTACGTGGATGACACCTTCCGGGCCAAGGCCCTCGAATCACTGAAAAACAACAAATAGCGGGTAGTTCCACGGACCCGCTTCCCTGAACAGCTAAGGAAAAATGATGAGCACCGAATTGCTCGATACCAAAGGCCTTGTAGCCTCCGACTTGACGTCCCTCTTCTCCCCGGAGAACGTCGTGATCATTGGCGCCTCCGACCGCGGCCCCACTGACAAGGCACACAAGGACCTGACCAGGCTGGGTTTCTCCGGCAAGGTCTACCCGGTGAACCCCCGCCGCGAAGAACTCTGGGGCGTCCCCTGTTTCAAGTCCATCGCCGACGTTCCCGAACGTCCGGGACACGTGATCATCTCCGTCCCCGCAGCCATGGTTCCCGCCGCTTTGCGTGAAGCCATCGCTGCGGAGGCCCGTGCCATCGCCATCCATGCCGTCGGCTTCGGCGAAGGCGGAGACCCTGCAGGCCTGGCCCTCGGCGCCGAGATCCGTGCCATCGCCGCGGAAACGGACATTCCCATCGCCGGCCCGAACTTCGGCGGACTGTTCCGCCTCGACTCGGCAGTCATGACCATCGCCCTGGCCCGCACAGGGTCCGACGGCGGCTCAAAAGTCGCGCTGGTCGGCCAGAGCGGCGGTGTCCTCATGTTTACCTACGAGGCCCTGATGGACCGCGGCGTGGAACCCTCCACCTTGGTGGCTTCGGGTTCGGAAATGTCGCTCAGCTGCGCTGAGTACATCAAGCACCTGGCCACCGATGAGCGCACCGAGGTGATTGGCTGCTTCATCGAATCGATCAAGGACGTCGAGGCTTTCCGCGAAGCTGCCGAACTGGTCCGGGAACAGGGCAAGCGCCTTGTGGTCCTCAAGGTTGGTGCTTCGCCCGAAGGCCGCAAGGCCGCACTGGCCCACACCGGTTCCGTGGTCGGTTCCTTGCGCGCCTTCGAAGCGTTGGCCGCGGAGCTCGGCGTCGTAGTGGTCCACACCCAGGACGAACTGGTGGACGCCATCGAGCTGCTTCTCAACGCAGGCACGCTGCCTGGCCCGCGCATCGGCGTTGTATCCCACTCGGGTGGCCTGAAAGACCTCCTCATGGACTATGCCTCCGCCCAGGGAATCACGTTCCCGAAGCTCGACCCCGCCACGGTGGAGGCCTTGGACGCCATCCTGGGCGCCGGATCTTCCGTAGGCAATCCGCTGGACTCGGGCTTCCCGGGCCTGTCCAATCCGGAGATCTACGAGAAGTGTGTCCGTCTCATGGCAGCCGACCCCAACATCGACGTGGTGCTGGTGCAGGAAGAGCTGCCGCGCGGCCCGCACAAGATCCGCGAAGAAAAGTACCTGCGCAACCTGTCGGCCATGACCTCGGGTGAGAACCCGCTGGGCAAGCCCGTTGGTTCCATGTCCCTCTCTTCCTACTCGCTGACCGACCACGCCCGCGCCGTCCGCAAGGAACTTCCCGGCATCTACGTGCTGCAGGAAGCCAGCCGCGCACTCTCGGTGATCACCAAGGCCGGCCGCGCCGGAGCCTCCGCCCGTACCCGTCCGGGCCATGAGCCGCACCCCGAAGCCGCACGTATCCGGGCCGAGCTCAGCGCCAAGGCCGTGGCCGGAGAAGCCGTGAGCCTCTCCGAGTTCGATTCCAAGGCGTTGCTCCGCGAGTACGGCATTCCCACCACCTCGGAACTGCGGGCCGGCAACGTCGAAGCAGCTGTCATCGCCGCAGGTCAGATCGGCTACCCGGTGGTGCTGAAAATCAGCTCGGAGACCTTGACCCACAAGTCGGACATCGGCGGCGTGCTGCTCAACCTCAAGGATGAGGAAGCGGTCCGTGAAGGCTTCGCGCAGCTGCAGAAGAACCTTGCGGCAGTCCAGCCCGATGCCGCCCTGGAGGTGCTGGTGGCTGAATTCGTCTCCGGAGGTACCGAGCTGATGCTCGGCCTCGCCCAGGACGCCGAGGCCGGACCCGTCGTCGCCGTCGGCTCGGGCGGCGTCACCGTGGAACTCTTCGACGACGTCGCTGTTGGCCTCCCGCCCTTCAACCGCGAGACCGCCTCCGAAGTCCTGGCCCGGACCAAGGCCGGAACCCTGGTGACGGGCTTCCGCGGATCCTCCCTGGACCACGAGGGCGTGCTCGCGGCAATCCAGGGCCTGGGCCGCTTGGCCGTTGATCTTGACGGCCTGATCGAGGCCATCGACATCAACCCGCTGAACGTCTCCAAAGACAGGGTCATCGCCCTGGACGCACTCATCGTCCTCGCGGCCCGCTAAGCGCCCGGACCAGACGCCCGCACTCCCAGACCAGACCAGGAAGAAACCATGGAAAAGTTCGTCAACCACCGCATCGAAGACGGCGTCGGCTACCTCACGCTGGCAGACCCCGCCCGCCGCAACGCCATGACTCAGGACATCGTCGACCAAGCCATCGCAGCACTCGACGAGTTCGCCGCGGCCGGCATCAAGGTGGGCGTCCTCGACGCCCAAGGCCCGGTGTTCTGCGCCGGCGGAGACCTGAAAGCCAAGCGCATCCCCGGCGTCCCGCCGGCAGGGGTCCGCCTCATCCAGGCCTTCGAGGATTCACCGCTCATCTGGTTCGCCGCCGTCGAAGGTCCCGCTTTGGGTGCGGCGCTGCACCTGCTGAGCACCTGCCCCAGGGTCATCATGTCCAGCTCGGCCTGGCTCTCCATCCCCGAGTTCCTGCACGGACGGTTCCCGCGGCCCATCGTCGCGGCGCTTGCCGAAATCATCGGGCCACGCAAGGCACTGCGCCTGGCCATGACCGGTGAACGCGTTCCGGCCCAGCAGGCACTGGACCTTGGGCTCATCGAAGCGGTCGTCGATCCCGGCACCGCACTGGAGACCGCAACGCGGGAAGCCCAGGCACTGGCACAGATCAACGTCGAGGCACTGGAGAACGGCCGCCGTTCCTGGACCTCGCGACTGGAAACCAGGACGGCGTGACAATGCAGGCTCCGCAGCGGCTCTACCCATTGAACCTGACCGTCAACGGCACCGAGGTCAACGCCCAGGTGCCTGCCAGGCGTCGGCTGGTGGACTTCATCCGGGAGGACCTGGAACTGACCGGCACCAAGGTTGGTTGCGAGGTTGGCTTCTGCGGAGTCTGCTCCGTCATGCTCGACGGCGAACCGGTGGCCGCCTGCCACATGCTGGCGCTGCAGGCCCAAGGCCGCACGGTGACCACCATCGAAGAACTGTCGGCCCGCCCGGCCTGCTCCCGCCTGCAGGAAGCCTTCAAAGAGGAAGGCGGATTCCAGTGCGGCTTCTGTACCTCGGGCCAGCTGGTCATGGGCACCGCGCTCCTGGAGAAACACGATGTCTGCCAGATGGAGACGGCGGACATCGCCCTTGAAATGGCCGGTACATCCTGCCGTTGCACCGGCTACTACGGTATCCACCGTGCTCTTCGAAAGGCCGCACAATGAGCACCACCTATGCCACACCGGACACCATCGCCGAGGCCTGCGGACTCCTGGAAGCACCCGGCGCCTACGCATTGGCCGGCGGCGTTGCCTTCACCATGGCGTTGACAAAGGGACAAATCGACCCCGCATCGATCGTTTCCCTGGCAAGCATCGACGGGCTGCGCGGGGTTACCGCCGCGCCTGCCGGGGGCTTCTCCATCGGGGCGTTGTCAACGCACGGGCAACTGCTCCGCGACGAACGGATTGCCGCCCATGAGCCGCAACTGCGGGAGATGTTCGCCGACGTCGGAAACGTCCGTGTGCGGGCAGTTGGCACCTTGGGCGGCAACCTGGCTTACGCGGATCCGCGGCACGATCCGGCGCCGCTGCTGGGGGCCCTGGGCGCGGAGGTAGTGCTCGAGTCGAGCGCCGGCAGGCGGACGGTTCCGGTTGCGGACTTCGCCACGGGATCCTTCGCCACCGTCCTGAAACCGGGTGAACTGCTCTGCAGCGTCAACGTCCCGGCGCGCCCGGTCGGGACCCGCATCGGGTGGTGCAAGCTTCAAACCAACTCCCTTGACGACTACGCCACGCTCTCGCTCGCAGTAGGTTTCGAGGCAAGCAACGGCCGCATCACCCGGCCGCGCATCCTGGTGGGTGCCGCGGACACCCACGTCCACACGCAACGGGCGGCCGGCCTGCTGGAGGGCGCTGACATCGACGCAAACGGCCGGGTGGCACCCGAACTGATCGAAGAAGTAGCTGATGTCCTCGCCGCGGACATCAGGCCTTGCTCAAACCACCGCGGCAGCGCCATGTACAAGCGGGACCTCGTAAGGGTTGCCCTGAACCGGGCCATGATGCGAACCGCGACGCCCGCCCGCGCCGAAAGCTGCGCCCTATGAGCGGCGCTGAGTACACCGGCCGCGCGCCGGAGGGGCACGGCACGTCGGACGCGCATGAGCGCGTCACGGGCCGCGCGCTCTTCGCCCAGGACATCCCGGCGGATGCACTTCACATGGCTGTCCTGCGCTCTCCGTATCCGCACGCGGACATCCTGGGCATCGACACGTCCAAAGCGATCGCCGTTCCCGGTGTCCGGGCTGTACTCCACGCCGGAGACATCGGCGAGCGACGCTTTGGCCGGTTCACCCGGGACTATCCGGTGTTCGCCGTCCACAAGGTGGTCTTCGCCGGGCAGCCGGTGGCCGCCGTCGCAGCTGATGACCTGGAAACCGCCAGGCGGGCAGCAGGACTCATCTCGGTGGAATACGCAGAGCGTGCTCCGCTGCTGAGCCCGGAGGAATCGTTGTCCGAAACGGCCGAGGCGATCCATCCCGCCTACGCGGAGTACCTCAACGCTGTTCCCGTCCGCAGCCACCACAACGTCCAGGGCGAAGACGCCCGCGTCATCGGCGATCCTGAGGCTGCGTTCGCCGAGTGCGACGAGGTCTTCGAGAACACCTTCACATGGCAGCGCAGTTCCTCGGCTCCCATGGAGACCCATGGCGCGTTGGTGGACGCGAGCGGCGACCGGGTGATCGTGCACGCTTCGCACAAGGAGCCCTACAAGTTGCGGCGGGACCTCGCGGCGCTTGCCGGCAGGCCGGAGGAGGACTTCGAGATCCGACCGGTGAAGATCGGGGGAGACTTCGGTTCCAAGGGCAACCCGTTCGTGGAAGCCATCTGTTACTTCCTGTCCGCCCGCACCGGCCGCCCTGTCCGGGGTCGTCTGTCCTTCGCCGAGACCCTCGGGGCCACCGGGGGCCGCCACGCCGGCTCACTGACACTGCGTACCGGCCTGGCCGACGGCCGCATCCACGCCCACCAATCGCGTTTCGTCCTCGACGGCGGCGCTTTCGTAGCGCCGAAGCCGATGCCCAAGGGCATCCTCCCCATGCTGGGGTTGCCGCTGGGCGCTTACGACGTCGGACACCTGGACGAAAGTGCCATCGGCGCGTACACCACGACGCTTCCCGGATCGCATGTCCGCTCCCCGGGGGAATTCCAGACGATCTTCGCTTCCGAGTCCCACTTGGAGATGATCGCCCGGCAACGCGGCGAAGATCCTTTGGAGTTCAAGGGACGCCATGCACGGCTGGGCATCTCCAGGAAACTCCTTGAAAAGGTCCGCTGCGAGTCAGCCCTGTGGAAGCGGGGCGGCGAAGTGGACGGCCACACGGTGATCGGGACGGGATACTCGCTCTTCCATCGCAGTGCGGGCCCTGGTGACTCTACTGTCCGGCTCACGGCCAACGGCCACCGCGTGGTGCTGGAACTTGCCGTTCCGGACCAGGGCGCGGGCAGTTTCGAAACGTTCGGCAAGCTCGTGGCCACCCGCCTTGGCCTGGAAAGCTCGCACCTGGAGGTCAAGGGGCGGGGGACTGACAGCGGGCTGGTCGACCTGGGCGCCGGCGCAAGCCGCGTGACCGTCGTCGTCGGACGAGCCTGTGACGACGCCGCCGCCAAGCTGCTCGACGCGCTTCAGGTGAGTACGCCGTCGCCGGTCCAGGACACCCGTTATTGGATCGCCGACGCACTGGAGTCCCTGGGCGCCGCGGAAGTCGTGGTGGAAGGCCAGGGTTCCGTGGGCCGCGACGAAGTGGAGGGGCTGGGACATGCGCATGGCGCGTTGGCGGTCCAGGTCGCCGTCGAACCCGACACGGGAATCATCCGTGCGCGGCGAGCGGTGCTCGCGGTCAACGTGGGGCCGGTGCTGAACCCGGTGGGGCTGCGCGGCCAATTGGAAGGCGGTTTCGTCTACGGGCTGAGCCAGACGCTTTTCGAGGATCTCCGCCCGCAGGACGGCCGCATCGAGCTGGACTCGTTCAATGACTACAAGATCGCCTCCGGCGTGGACGTCCCCGAGCTCGCCTTGTACTTCGTGGACCAAAGCGAGCTTCCGGTGCACGGACTCACCGGCGTCCGGGCCGTAGGGGAACTCGTCAACATCGGAGTACCCGCCGCCGTGGCCAACGCCATTGACGACGCCGTGGGAGTGCGATTGACAACGCTTCCGTTGAGTGCCGAACGGGTTCTTGACGGCATCAGGAAAAAGGCTTCCCTGGCTGTGGCATCGCGCTAGGGAAGCCACTTCAAATCCTCATAAGTTCCATACAACGCAAGGAGAACACCATGACTGAGAAAGTACTGCTGGAAAAGCGTTACGACGACAAAGTAGCCGTCATCACGCTGAACCGCCCTGAGAAGCACAACGCGCTGGACGGCGACATCCTTGACGGCTACATCGCTGCACTTGAAGAAGTCCGCGACGACGACGGCATCCAGGTTGTGCTGACCCGTGCCAACGGCCCGTCCTTCTGCTCGGGCATGGACCTGCACTACCTGAAGGCATTCCGCGCCGAATACCGCCCACTGTATGACTGGGCAAAGTGGAAGACGCCCGCACGCATGACGCTCGCTGTGAGTGACTACCCCAAGCTGACCGTTGCCTCCGTCCACGGCTACTGCCTCGGCGGCGGGTTCTCCCTCATGCTGGCCCACGACGTTGTGATCGCCGCTGAGGACGCGCAGATGGGCATGCCGGAGGTGCTCCGCGGAAGCTTCGGCCAGGGCGTGACGGCACAGGTGGTCAAGTCCGGCATTCCACGGAAGAAGGCCGTGCTCCTGCAGCTTCTGGGCCGCAACATCAACGGCCTCGAGGCCGAGAAGATGGGCTTGACCACGCTCTCAGCTCCGGCCGCGGAGCTTGACACGGAGGCTTACCAGATCGCCAAGGAACTCGGCAGCCGCAACGCCACCGTCCTGGCGCACGGAAAGATCGCCATGCACCTGGATGAGCACCTGCCGCTGAACCACGCAATGTTCTCCGATGACATGGTGGCTGCCCGCATGCGCATGTCGATCGATCCTTTGGGTGACGTGGAGGGCTACCTGAAGTCCCAAAAGGGCGGCACCAACAAGGAATACGTCCGCAACGCCTAGCATCCTTTGCCCGGCCGGCACGGTGCCCTGCGGTACCGTGCCGGCTTCCAGTTTGGAGAGAAAACAATGAGTCGACTCAGGATCAGTGCCTGTCTGTCCCGCAATGCCATGACTACGCCGTTGTCCGGGCTTCAGCCCGAGGGAATCGACTGGCATTTGAGCTACGTCCATCCTTCGGAGATGTTCTGGCGGCAACTCAAGTTCGGCGACTTCGACGTTTCCGAGATGTCGCTGGCAACCCTCCTGATTGGTTGGGCACAGGGGAACCGTGACTGGGTGGCGCTGCCGGTGTTCACCACGAGGCGCTTCTTCCACACCAGCATCGTGGTGCGGCGCGGGGCGGGCATTGAGACCCCGGCGGATCTCCGCGGCAAACGTGTGGGCGTGCCCGAGTATCAGCAGACGTCCGCGCTGTGGTCGCGGTCCGTCCTGCAGCATGACTTCGGTGTGTTGCCCGGCGACATGAAATGGTTCATGGAGCGGCCTGCCGAGCTCAGCCATGGCGGTTCAACGGGGTTCACGCCTCCTCCCGGAGTCGACTTCAGCTACGTCCAGCCGGGGGAAACGCTGGCGGGCATGATGGGCCGCGGCGAGCTGGACGCGTCCTTTGTGCACCTGACGGAGAACAACCTGATCGACCGTTCCACGGGCGCCGCTGACCGTAGCGCCGACGTCGTACCGCTCTTCGCGGATGCCCGGGCTGAAGGTCAGCGCTACCTCGCAGCTCATGGCCTGCTGCCTATCAATCACTGCGTGGTGGTACGTAGAGAACTTGTTGAGCAGCACCCGTGGGTTGTACTCAATCTTTACTCGACGTTCGAACAAGCAAAGCGCGCCACCCTGGCGCGCGCCGTCGAACTGTTCGGCCTCTATGAGACGGCTGGAATCGTCGATGGAAAGGCCGTGGATCAGGCTGTTTACGGCGATCCCGTACCTTATGGCTTCCAGGGCGCAGCTGCCGCGCTCCAGGCCGCCTCGCGCTACTTGGTGGAGCAAGGGCTGCTGCCTGAAGAGGTGGACGTTCGCGAGGTCTTTGCCAAGCAAACCCTCCAGTTCTAGTGCCCTGCATCGGCGGAGCCTGAAATATCCGCGGAAACCCGCAAAAACCTGTTGCATTCTATAGAACGCTCCCATAGCATCATGAGTGACGCACTTCTCAGTTAGTAGTGATTGAAGTCACGGATTTGGGGCCTCGATGATGAGGCCGCCCGGCAAAGATAGGACCACGCCACATGAGCAAGGAACTGATTCAGCGGCTCGCGGTTTTGGATACACCGGCAGTAAGTGATGCCTTGGACAAACTGGGCATCGTCGGCCAGTGTGCGGGGATCATGCCGCTGGACCGGAGCTTCAACCTGGCGGGCAAGGCGTTCTGCATCAAGTACGTGCCGGCCAACGAACTGGGCGGCACGGTGGGGGACTTCGTGGACGATCTCGGTCCGGACGACGTAGCGGTGATCGACAACGCGGGACGCCTCGATGCAACGGTCTGGGGAGACCTGATGACCACGGTGGCCAAGAAGAACGGTGTGGCCGGAACAGTCATCGACGGCGTCTGCCGGGACCTGGATCGGGCGCTGGAGTTCGATCACCCGCTCTTTACCCGCGGCAATTGGATGCGGACCGGCAAGGACCGCGTCCAGCTTGAGGCCATCGGCGTCCCCGTGATCATCGGGGGTGTAACCGTCCGCCCCGGCGACTTGCTGCGCGGCGACATCAACGGCGTGGTGGTGGTTCCGGCTGCCCGAGCGGAGGAAGTCATCGAGGTAGCGGAGCGGATCCAGCTCACCGAGGACACCATCAGGGCGGAAATCCAGCAAGGCGCGGCTTTGCGCCAAGCCCGCGAGCGCGCCGGTTACCACCGGCTTCAGACCCCGGTTGCGTAAGGGAGTTCATCATGAGCATGCAGACACTGGAAAAGGACGCGGTCGCAGAGGCCCTGATGGAATTGCGGGTCCGCCACGTGAAGTGGGAAGCCGACGGTGTGCATTCCCTGACCTTCGTGCATCCGGAGGGCAAGGATCTCCCGGCATGGACGCCCGGCGCGCACCTGGAAATTGAGCTTCCCTCCGGGCTGGTCCGCCAGTACTCGCTGTGCGGAAACCCGAACGACAGCTGCCGGTACAAAGTAGCGGTGCTGCGGGACCCGGCAGGGCGCGGAGGTTCGGCGGAAATCCACGACACCGTACTCACGGGCCGCGTGTTGAAAGTGCGGGGACCGCGGAACCGCTTTGAGCTGGCCTACGCCTCGAACTATGTGTTCATCGCCGGCGGCATCGGCATCACCCCGATCCTTGCGATGGTGCAGGAACTGCGGGACAGGAAACCCTGGCATCTCTTCTACGGCGGCAGAACGCTGGATTCCATGGCGTTCCGGGAGGAGCTGGCCATGCTGGGGGAGAAGAACGTGACGCTGGTTCCGCAGGACACCGCGGGCATCCTTGACCTTGATGAGGCGTTCTCCCGGGTTGATGAATCCACTGCAATCTACTGCTGCGGGCCGGAAGGATTGCTCAGCGCAGTCCTGGCCAAGGCGGAAGCCCTCGGAGTCGCTGACCAAGTGCACTTTGAACGCTTTGGCGCCGCACCCAAGCCCCCGGCAACCGACGCTCCGGCGGAGAGCGCAGCCGGTGCCTTTGAAGTCACGCTGGAGCGCACGGGCACCACCATTGAGGTGCTGCCGGAAGAAAGCGTCCTCGAAGCCATTCGCAAGGTCCGCCCGGACATGCCCTCATCCTGCGAAGAAGGATTCTGCGGAACGTGTGAAACCCGGGTCCTGTTCGGCGAGATCGAACACCGCGACCAAATCCTTAGCAAGGCTGAACGTGAGGCGAACGAATCGATGTTCCCCTGCGTGTCCCGTGCCAAGGGCCCCAAAATCGTCCTCGACCTTTAGCCCCCTGCATTGCCAGGGAAGGAGTCCCCATGACAGTCATCGATATTCACGGCCATGTTTCGTCACCGGCCGAACTCTACGCCTACCGTTCCATCCTTCTTGCCGGCCGCGGGGCCCACGGGCGCTCCGGCGTGAAGCTTCCCAAGGACAAGGTCCAGGCCGCCGCCGAGCGCCATGTGGGCCTGCTCGACGCCGTCGGAACCGACATCCAGCTCATCTCTCCGCGTCCGTTCCAACTGATGCATTCGGAGGAGCCGGCGGACATCGTCAACTGGTGGACCCGCGCCACCAACAACGCAGTTGCTGACCAGGTTGCTGCTTTCCCCGAGCGGTTCCGGGGTGTTGCGGCGCTCCCTCAGGCTGTAGGCACTTCCCCCGAAGCATGGGTGGAGGAACTGGAACGCTGTGTCGAGGAACTTGGCTTTGTGGGCGTGCTCATCAATCCCGATCCCGCTGAGGGCCAGGAACTGCGTATTCCGCGGATCGGACATGAGTGGTGGTACCCGCTGTTCGAGAAGATGGTGGAGCTCAACGTCCCGGGCCTGGTCCACTCGGCCGGCTGCAAGAGCTGGCGTGAGTCCTACAGCGAGCACATGATTACCGAGTCCAGCCGCAGCGTCATTTCGCTTGCCGAATCCCGTGCCCTCCGCGACTTCCCGGACCTCAAGCTCATCATGAGCCACGGCGGCGGTTCCGTACCCTACCAGATTGGGCGCTGGCGTTCCGCGCGCTACCTCGAGAACACCGAGGTGGAGTCGTACGATTCCAAGGAAAAGAGCGACGTTGCCATCGAAAGCTTCGACGAATCGCTCTCCCGGCTGCACTTCGACTCTTTGGTGCATTCCGGGCCGTCCCTGGAGCTGCTCATCAAGCTCGTGGGCCCCGGCAAGGTGCTGTTCGGCACGGAGGTCCCCGGCAGCGGATCTCCGATCAACCCGGATACCGGCCGCAGCTACGACGATCTTCTTCCCCTGATCAACGGCTTTGACTGGCTGACCCCCGGCGACCGTTCCCTCATCCTGGAAGACAACGCGCGCTCGCTCTACAAGCGGCTCTAGCGGCCAGCGCCCCGGCGCCGTTCTTCCGCTGCGTGTTCCGCCAGGAACTTCAGTAATTCCACTTCTCTCGATTTCCTTCATTGCTGCATCCCCCAGGAGGCCTCTGTGCGCATCACCCCAGAACTCAACGAACGTCTCACCCGCGTAGGTCCGGGAACGCCGATGGGCGAACTCTTCCGCCGCTACTGGATCCCCGCTTGCCTGAGCGAGGAAATTCCCACACCCGATTCGCCCCAGGTACGGGTCCGTATCCTGGGCGAGGACCTGATTGCCTACCGTGACAGCTCCGGCGCCGTTGGCCTGGTTGACGCATTCTGCCCGCACCGCAAAGCTCCCATGTTCTTTGCCCGTAACGAGGAATGCGGCCTGCGCTGCGTTTACCACGGCTGGAAGTTTGACACCCTGGGCAACTGCGTGGACATGCCAACCGAACAGCCGGACAGCAAGTTCCGCTACCGCGTCAGCATGAAGGCGTACCCCACGTACGAGGCCGCAGGCATCGTGTGGACCTACATGGGTCCGCAGGAGCACACTCCGGAGGTGCCGGACCAGGAATGGATGCGGGCGCCGGAGACCCACCGCCGCGTTTCCAAGTCCGGTGAGCATTGCAATTTCCTGCAGGCAATCGAGGGCGGCATCGACACCGCACACTCTTCCTTCGCTCACAACAACGACCTTGAGAACCCGCGCCTGCTGCGCAACCTCGACCGTCACCCCAAGTTGGACGTGGACTTCACCGATTACGGTTTCCGCTACGCCTCCGAACGCAACGTGGGCGACGAGACCACGTACCTCCGCATCTACCAGTACCTCCTGCCGTCACAGCAATGCCGCGGCTTCCTGGTGGGCCTGGACGGCAAGACGCCGGAAATGCCCGGTTTCTACGGCCACATCTGGGTCCCCATCGATGACGAGAACGTCATGGTCTACAACACCTTGGCTTCCGCGAACCTGGATTACCCCATCACCGACGAATGGTGGGCAGCACACGAGTCCGAAATGGGCCGCGGCATCCCCGAGCGCATTCCCGGCACCTACTGGCTCAAGCGCAACCAGTCCAACGACTACTTCATTGACCGTGAAGTCCAGCGCACCAAGACCTTCACCGGCATCGAGGGCGTCAACACCCAGGACTACGCCATCCAGGAAGGCATGGGTCCCATCGTGGACCGCAGCACCGAGGCCCTGGGAAGCACGGACCGCGCTGTGTTGGCCTGCCGGCGGATGCTGCTCAAGCTGATGGACGACATGGAAGCGGGCAAGGCTCCCCTCGGTACCGAGCCGGAAACCTACCGCGACATCCGTGGCGCGGACGCCCTGGTGCCGCACGGCACCGACTGGCGTGAAGCAGCCGAAAAGATGACGCTCGCACAGTGGTGAGCGGCCGGAAATGACCGCCGGTGTCAACGCAAGCAACCGCACCAGTGCCAACGAAGCTTAAAGGAGTAGTACCCACAATGCAGGAACATCACGTCGTAGAGGTCCGGGCCACCGGATACACGCCTGAATCGGTGGCCACCAAAGTCCAGGAAGAGCTGGACAAGCACGACGCCGAAGGTTGGTCGCTGGAAAACATCCAGCCGATCATCTACAACTCCTCCACCACCGGCTACCTGCTCCTGGTCTTTGCCCGCGCCAAGAACCATGCGGCCTGAACCATCGGCCGCCGTCGTCACCGCCGGGCGGCCGGCCGCCGTCGGGCCTGACCGATCCTTGGTCCGTGCATCGGTGACCGTGGACGCCCAACGGAACGAACTCCGCAGCTTCCCGCTTCCGAAGGTTGATGCGGATGCTGCGCTGCTGCGGATCGAAGCGGCGGGCGTCTGCGGTTCGGATGTGGATTCCTACGGGCGGGACCTGCCGCCCAGGATCATGGGGCACGAGAACGTCGGTACGCTGTTTTCGGTCGGGGAGCTGGCAGCGGCACGCTGGGGCGTGGGCGACGGGGACCGGGTACTCCTGGAGGAGTATCTGCCGTGCGGCCACTGCGCCTTCTGCCGCAGCTCGGAGTTCAGGTCCTGCCTGGCCTCCGATACCTCGGCCAACCCGGACGCTTTGCGCTTCGGTTCCACCGGGATCGACGTCGGCCACGGACTGTGGGGCGGGTACGCGGAAGTGATGTACGTGCATCCCAATTCGGTGCCGCACGAAGTGCCCGACGGCGTGTCTCCCGTCCTCGCTACCCTGGGCCTGCCGCTGGGCAACGGCTATCAATGGGCATACCTCGACGGCGGCACCCGGCCGGGTGACTGCGTGGTCATCATGGGTCCCGGCCAGGCCGGCATCGGCAGTCTTTTGGCCGCCCGTGAGGCAGGCGCGGGGACCGTCGTCGTGATTGGCTTGGAACGCGACCAGCAGCGTCTGGAGGTCGCGCGGCTGTTCGGGGCGGATGCCACGCTGGTGGTTGACGGCCCCAACCCGGACGACGCCGTGGCGGCGGTCCTGGATCTGAGCAACGGCGTCGGCGCGAATTTGGTCATCGACGCCGCCGCCGGGACGGATGAAACGTTGGGATTGGCCATCGACATGGTTGCCAAGCGCGGCCGGATCATTATGGCCGCCGCATCCCGGACGCCCCTGCGCAACTTTCCCGTATGGAAACTCTCGCGCAAGCATCTGGACCTGCAAGCCGTCCGTGGCCACAGCTTCGAATCCGTCGAATGGGCACTGCGTCTCATTGCTTCAGGCAAGTATCCTCTTGAGAAGATGTCGAACTTCGTCGGGGGGCTGGACGACGTTGACGCCGCGCTCCGCGCAACCGGCGGATGGGACTCGAATCCGATTTTGCACGCAACCATCGTGCCGTAAGCATGCGCGGAAAACCGGACCGCAACCACCCAACAATGAGGAGTTCAACGGTGAACGACAACATGCAAGAGACCGGCTGGCGCCCACCGCGCTGGGACCGGGAAGCGGACCTCCTGGTGGTGGGCTACGGCGGTGCGGGGGCGACGTTCGCAGCCACCGCCGCCGGGCTGGGCGAAGATGTCCTGGTCTTGGAAAAGGCCGAACAGGGTGGCGGAAATTCCGTGTGCGTCGCGGGATCGCTGCTCACATACCCGGTGGATGACGTCAAAGCCAAGCAGTACTTGGACTGGATGTGTGCCGGCCAGACCGAAGGAGACGTTCTGGATGCGTTCATCCAGGGCATGAAGGACATTCCTGACTTTCAGGCTCAATTGGGCTTCGACATGAAAGAAGACCCACAGCCGTTCAGGGCGGACGGATTCTTCCCCGAGTACCCCGGTGCCCCGGGAGCCGAAGGCTTGCTGGGCCTGAGCGTCATCAAGGCTCCGGGAGGTGCCGCCCTCTACGAGTCCATTGCCGCGCTCGCGGAAGCGCGGGGTGCCACCATCCAGCATTCAACCCGCGTGGTGGACTTGATCCAGCATCCGGTAACCAAAGAAATCCTGGGCGTCACCGCCCGGACAGCCGACGGTTCGATGGTGAACATCGCGGGGCGGAAAGCAACCGTGTTGGCAACGGGAGGCTTCGAGTTCAACGAACGCATGCGCCGCCAATATCTCACGCACTGCCCTGTCCTGTTCCTCGGCAGCCCGCAGCTGACCGGCGATGGAATCGAGCTGGCCCAGGGGGCCGGTGCGCAGCTCTGGCACATGAACTCGGTGTCCGGCCCGCTGTATTGGGGTGTTGAGGTGGAACCGGGCAGGGTCTACGTGACCTACGACTTCATGCGGATGTCCGGCTTCGGGCACAGGGCCCCGGCTTTCAAAGATGGCGGCGGAATCATCTGGGTGGACAAGAACGCCCGGCGGTTCCACAACGAGACCACCGAAACCGGGGACGTCCATCACGGCTACTCAAACCGGGAGAGCTGGTTCAGCGTGGACGTGGAGTCAGCAGAGTTCAACCACGTTCCGGCCTTCCAGATCATGGACGCCAAAGCCTTCAACGCCGGAGCCGTCATGACCACGCTCAATTCACGCACACCGGCGTGGAGCGAGGACAACCTTGCCGAACTCGGGAATGGCTGGGTCCTCAAGGCGGACACCTTGGCCGAACTCGCCGTCAAGTGTGCATTCGCCGAGGTTCCCGGGGCGTACCGGGGCGGCCACCTGGACCCGGAAGTGCTGGAAAGCACGGTGGCAGAGTACAACCGCCGCATCGCGGACGGGGAACCGGACGAGTTCGGGCGCGCGGACTACCGCGTGGAACTGGGTGAAGGCCCGTACTACGCAGTGGGACCCATGCTCCCGACGTTCGTCAACACCCACGGCGGCCCCAAGCACAATGCATCCCAGCGGGTCCTGGACCACCGGGATCGGGAGATCGGCCGGCTGTACGCCATCGGTGAATGCGGATCCTTGTGGGGGCCGTATTACAACTCCATGGGCGACATCGCGGAGTTCCTTATCTCCGGGCAGCTTGCAGCCAAGGACGCCGCTCAATTGTTGCCGTGGGACAACCAAAGGGCTTTGGCCGGAATCGGAGGCAGCGCAGTATGAACACGCTTATGGCACCGCCGCTCTTCACCCACCCCCGCGAACTGCGCGCCGAAATCGCCGCAGGGCGCTGGGACGGGAACCTCGGTACCATTCCGCAGGGCTACACCCAGTCGTCGGTGGTCATCCTGCCCGGTTCCCATGCCGCAGATTTCCTGAAGTTCTGCCAGCTCAATTCCAAGGCTGCCGGACTGCTGCACATGGGTGCCCCCGGCGATCCCGATCCCGGGCCACTCGCTCCCGGTGGGGACATCCGCAGCGAGCTCCACAGCTACCGGATCTGGCGCGACGGCGAACTGGTCGGCCGGGCCTCGGACGTCAAGGACCTGTGGCGGGAGGACATGGTGGCGTTCTACCTGGGCTGTTCCCTCACCTTTGAACATGCTTTGACGCAGGCCGGGGTGGTCCGCGGCGAAGGACGCGTGTACACCACCGGAATTCCCACCACCGCCGTAGGAAACTTCAGCACCAACCTGGCAGTCACCATGCGGCCCATGGATACCGCCAACGCTATCCGCGCCATCCAGGTAACCTCGCGGTTTCCGGCCACCCACGGCGGACCGGTCCACTTCGGGGATCCCGCCAAGCTGGGCCTCAAGGACCTTTCCGCTCCGGACTTCGGACCGGCACCAACTTTGGGTGCAGATGAACTTCCCGTGTTCTGGGCGTGCAGTGCCACCGCGGTACTGGCTGCCCAGGCCGCCAAGCCGGACCTGATGATCACCTTCGATCCTCCTTACATGCTCATCACCGACCGCAGGGTGGAAGAAACAGCAGTCTTCTAGAAATTCGTCCTTCCCGGTCCGTTTCTCCGTGGACCGGGAACTTTGAAAGGAACACCAGCATGCGCAAGGCACTTGTTCTGTCTGCTGTCCTGGCATTGGGGCTCACCGCGTGTGGGGCGCCAAACCAGGCCTCAAGCCAGGCACAGACCACTGATTACGCCACCCTCCAGGACCTCGTCACCGCCGCCGAGGCCGAAGGTAGCGTCAGGCTGTACACCAGCCTTCTGGAACCCGACCTGGTCAAACTGGTGGCCGGCTTCGAAGCCAAGTACAAGATCGACGTCGAGGATGTCCGCCTGGGCGGTACGGACGCGATGAACCGCTTCGACTCCGAGTCCGCCGCCAAGGCGAAGACGGCCGACGTTGTTCTTGTGAACGACACCTCCTACTTTGGCACCGCAACCGACAAGGGAATCATCACGCCGCTGGATCAGACGGGCGTGCTCAAGTTCGTCCCGGACTTCCCCAAGGACATGTTGCTGGAGAAGGAAAAAACCGCGGTACTCACCATTACCAACAATGGCCTCGCCTACAACAGCGACTTGGTTGACGCAAAGGACGTACCGACGTCGTGGGAGGACCTGCTGGACCCCAAGTGGAAGGGCAAGATCCTCATGGTCAGCCCTGATGCTTCCCTGGCGAACGTTCTCACGTGGGACATCGTGGCCAAGTCGCAGGGTGAGGACTTCTTGAAAAAGCTGGGCGGGCAGGTGGCGCGTTACTACCCCAACCTGGTCCCGATGCACGAGGCACTGGCTGCCGGTGAAGGCCAAATCGCGCTGCCCAGTCCTGAATTCTATGCCATGGCCCAAAAAGCCGGCGGTAAGCCCTTGGGCTTCGGATCGCTTTCCCCGAACTACTATCCTGCGCAGGCAGTGGGTGTAGCCACGGCCGCTGAGCATCCGGCTGCTGCCCGCCTGCTCACGGAGTACCTGCTAAGCGAAGAAGGCGTGGCCACCATTACTGCGGGCGCCGGCGTCTTCTCGCCCTACGACAAGGATGTTCCGGCCGATTTCAAGGTGCCCAGCGCCGACGAGATCAAGGACGTCCAGTCGCGGCAGGAGAAGATCGCGGCCCAGTTCAAGGGCTAGTCTTACCGCTGGCCATATCGCGAAAGCCGGGGTCGTCGCAGGAGCGGCGGCCCCGGCTTTCGCATGCCCCGAATCCTTCGCCTTAACCCACTGACATTACCGCATTTATTCGTTAGAGTGGATGCTAGTGATCCGCGCCACATCTCAATGAGCAATGATGCCCTGACCTGCGCGGCTTCCCGGTAAAACCAACGAGAGGAAGTACATGAGCGAGACCTTGGTCGAAACGCAGGAGGGACTGTACATCAACGGGCAATGGCGCCCCGGAGAAAACGGTCACGTAGAGGTAATGGACCCAACCACCGAAGAAATCGTCGGCACAGTAGCCGAAGCAACCGCCCAGGACGCCGCGGAAGCCGCAGCTGCCGCCCGCGCGGCACAACCCGGGTGGGCAGCCATGAAACCGGAACGGCGTGCGGAAATCTTCACCAGGGTGGCGCACCTCGTCACCGAGCGGGCCGACATGCTGATCGAACTCACCATGCGGGAAGGCGGCTTCACCCGCGCAATGGCCGGCGGCTTTGGCGCCCGGGCCAACGAATGGTTCACCACAGCCGCCGAGGCCACCGTCCGCAACCTGGACGTATCAACGCCTCCCCAGCTGACTCCCAAACCCGACGGAACGGTGGAACTGCTCAACGGGCAGATCCAACGCCGCCCGGTAGGCGTCGTCGCAGCCCTCATCCCTTTCAACGGACCCCTCTTCGGTGCGTCCATGAAGTCCGCCCAGGCCCTTGCCATGGGCAACACCGTTGTCCTCAAACCTGCCCCGCAAAACCCGCTCGCCGTGATCGAACTCTTCAAGATCTTCGAAGAAGCAGGAATGCCGCCCGGCGTCGCAAACCTCGTGACAGCCTCAGACCCGGAAGTCGGGGCAACACTGACCCGGTCACGCGATGTGGACCTCGTCAGCTTCACCGGCAGCACCGCCGTTGGCCGGGCGGTCTACGCGGCCGGTTCGCAAACCATGAAGCGCATGGTGCTCGAACTCGGCGGCAAAGGCGCCTGCATCGTCTTCGAAGACGCCGACCTCGAAGCAGCCGTCAAGGGCATTTCAAATACTTGGACTGTTAATACAGGACAGATCTGCTCCGCCCCTACGCGCGCCATCGTGCACCGGTCTGTGTACGAGGAAGTCCTGGAACGCCTTGAAGCAGTTGCCCGTGCAGTCCCGGTGGGATCGCCCTTCGACCCGGACACCGTGGCAGGCCCCGTCATCTCGGGTGCGCAACGCCAGCGCATTGAAACCCTGGTGGACAGCGCAAGGGGAGAAGGGGCCAGCATCGCCGCAGGAGGAACGCGGCCGGACATCGACCGGGGCTTCTTTGTTGCCCCCACCCTGATCGCCAACTGCACCAACCAGATGCGCGTGGCAAGGGAAGAAATCTTCGGCCCGGTAGTCTCCGTCATCCCCTTCTCCACGCAGGACGAGGCCGTGGCCATCGCCAACGATTCGGATTTCGGCCTCTCCAGTTACATCTACAGCCGCGACACCGCCCGCGCCTACCAGGTAGCCGGACAGTTGCAAGCCGGAACCATCCAAATCAACACCACGTCCATGAAGCTGGACCTGCCCCGCGGCGGCGTCAAGATGAGCGGAATCGGACGCGAAGGCGGGCAGGCAGGGCTTGAAGAAATGACGGAACTCCACTGCGTCGTGTGGTCATAGGAGCAACATGGAAAACACTGATTACCTGATTGTCGGCGCAGGATCCGCAGGCGCGGCGCTCGCAGGCCGTTTGGCCGAGGCGGGAGCCGAGGTGCTGCTCTTGGAAGCCGGGATTGACTGGGGTGCCGACGGCGCCTTGGACGAACGCCTGCGCTATGCCACGGGCTCATTCAACTTTGATGCCTACAACGTCCTGCCCGACTACTACTGGCGGGGATTGGAGATGCGGGCACGGCCAGAACGTGAACCCGCCCGGTACCTGAGGGGGCGTGGAGGGGGCGGCAGTTCCCTCGTCAACGGTTGCTACGCGATCCGGCCGCCGTTGGAGGAATTCGACTCCTGGGGCCTGGCGGGATGGAGCGGTGCAGACGTAGCGCCGTACTTCAACCGCCTGGAAACGGACCTCGACTACGGTCATCTTCCGTACCACGGTGATTCAGGCCCGACGCCGGTGCGAAGGTTTGCTGCTTCCGGCTGGGGCACCATGGACGAGGCTTTCGTAGCCGCCGCCCAAGGTACCGGGCTGCCGTGGGCCGACGACCACAATGCTCCCGGCGCCTGGGGTGTCTCACCGTTCGCGGCGAACATCGTGGACGGGATCCGGGTCAGTACCGGCGAGGCCTACCTCCAACCGGGCCGTGCCACAGGCAAGCTCCGGATCCATGGCGGGGTGCTGGTGGACAAGGTGTTGTTGGAGGGAAACCGCGCCGTTGGGGTGAGCGCCCTTGTGGGCGGAGAAGTCCGCGAGTACCGGGCCTCTACCGTCATCTTGTCCGCAGGCACGCCGTTGAGTCCGGGCATCCTGCAACGCTCCGGCATCGGCCCCCGCAAGGTGCTGTCGGCCTTGGGAATCCGGACCGTGGTGGACCTTCCGGCGGGTGAATCCGTGCAGGACCATCAGGGCATGTTGCTGGGCCTCGGTTTGAAGCCGGGAGCCAAGGCGTCCGACGCCGGGCAGCGTTCGAACACCATGGCCCGGTGGAGCACCGGCATGGCCGGGGCGGGGCCCGGAGACGTCATGGCGTGTGGAATCAACATCAGTCCCACCCCGGAGGTTCCCGGTTCGAGGCCTGCTTCACTGCTGGGCGTCCTTAACCAAGTCTTCTCGCGCGGCACGGTCCACATAACGTCCGCGGACCCCACGGCACCGGCCCGGCTGGAGATGAACTTCCTCTCCGACGAGCGGGACCTGATCCGTTTTCGGGAACTGTACCGGAGCCTTGGCCGCTTCCTGCGCCAGCCTTCGCTAAGCAACATAGTGGAAACGGTCAGGGATCCACAGGGCAACACCGTGGATCTTGATTTGGACGGGCCCGAGCTTGATGCGCGTTTGGTGTCCATGGTGCAGGACACGGCGCATGCGGCGGGTTCTTGCAAGATGGGTTCCGCGGACGACCCGGACACCGTGGTGGACGAGCGCTGCGCGGTACTGGGCCTGGAGGGTCTGCACGTCGTGGATGCTTCAATCCTGCCGACGGTGACGCGCGCCAACACCAACCTGGCCACCATCATGCTCGGTGAGCGGGCGGCGGACCTGCTGCTCGCCAAGGCCGGGGACGCGCGTCCGGCGGAGTCTGTTGCGGTGAGCTGGTAAGCAGTTGCGGTGAGCTGGTAGGCGCGGCTCACGAAGGTAAGCGCGTAGCTGTACCACTTATTGGGTTTCCCCGGGGGTAGGCTCCCCTTCAGGACATCCATGAACGGGGACCTATGACTGAGTTCGAGGACCAAGGTGTGTCATTGACCGCACTGGCGGTGGCGGCGGGCCGCGCGATGGAGACTTCCCGGCCTGACCCGCTGATCAAGGACCCGTTTGCTGCGCTTCTGGTGAAGGAGGCCCACTCCCACGTGGACTTTCCGACGGCGTGGCCTTCAGAGCTGTCGGCTGTTTCGTCTCTGCAGCATCCGCTCCTTCTAGCGTCCATCTACATCGGTGTGCGGACCAGATTCATTGACGACTTCCTTCTCTCGGGGCCGAAGGTGCAGACCGTGATTCTGGGTGCTGGGCTCGACACCCGCTCGCACCGGCTGACCTGGCCGCCAGGCAGCCGGGTCTATGAGATCGACCATGCCAGCGTCCTGGCCTTCAAGGCCGGCGTACTGGAGGGGGCTCGGGCTGCGCCGGCCTCTGAACTCATCTCCATAGACGCAGACCTTACCCAGCCTTGGCGTGCGTTGCTCCTGGCCTCCGGCTTTGACCCTGGCCAGCCCACCACCTGGGTCCTTGAAGGCGTGCTCCCTTACCTCGATTCTGCTGCCCAGATGGCGGTACTCACCGAGGTCATAGCTTTGTCATCGCAGGGATCCCGCGCCGTGATCGAGCGAGCTGTGCCTCTTCCCAGAACCGAAGAATTCGAAGCGAAGATTGGCGAGTACAGCCGGCAGACCGGGCTTCCGATGGACCAGTTACTGGCCCGGGCCGATCCGCCGGACCCTGTGCAGGTACTCGGTGCCGCGGACTGGCAGTGCAGCGAACACACGGTGCTGGAGTTGTGTGCGGCGTATGGCAGGACGCTTTCACTGGACCCGGAGGACCGCCTCCAACCGGAGCGTGCTGACCCCGGGCAGACCCGTGGCGGGTTCGTCACTGCGTTCCGGATCTCCTTGGACGTTGATGACTAGTGGCTGTTGGTCTCCCGGATGGGCTGTCCCAAGGCCTGGGCGTCGTCAGCGTCTTGGTTGTCCTAAATGGTTCGACTGTCCAAGGGCTCGTGGTCCTTCCGTGCTTGGAGCAGGGCGGCAAGTGCGTTGACGTCCGGAACCTTCTCCAGATTGAGGACCATGTCCTGGACCTGCGCTGCTGATCTTTCTCCCAAAGGTCCCTCGGCAAGGCTGCGGAATTTGCGGACAACCTCTTCTTCGTCCAGAGGCCGGGCCGTGCTTCCGCGCGCGTGGCTCACCGTTGCCACCATTTCGGATCCATCATGCATCTCAAAGGTCACTCGGGCGGGGCCGTGACCAGGGAGCGGTGAATTTGCCGGCGTCCGTTCGTAAACCACCTTCCGCGCTACTTCGAGGATTTGTTCGTCGTCGAGGGAAGCCCCAAGGTAATCTCCGAAGCCGTTGCCACCTTTCACCAAGCGGAGCCCGATTCCGAACGCGGCGCTGAACTGCGCAGCCGTGAGGTCCTTTGGCTCCACAATTCGGCCTACGACATCCACTTCGCGGGAATTCTGCAGGACCCGGATCCTTCGTACTGCAGAGGGGTCCACGCCCGGCGCCGTTGCAAGGAGTTCGATCACGGCGTCGATCACGGCGTGCTGCCCGGCGCAGCAGCAGTAGGGTTTCAGTCCCGTGGTGAGAAGTTCGTAATCCACGCCGAGGCCGCGGGTAACCACTTCCGTGTCCACGGTGTCGGATACCGCGGCCAGAAGTCCACGGGGGCCTTCCAAAGCAGCGGTTGGTGCTGTGACCCCGAACCCGGCCATGGCCATGGATTCGACACCGGCCTGGGCAGCAAAACCGGCGTGGATTCTCTTCACTGATCCACCCGAGGCTGAATACTCGGTGATCCCGGAAGCCTTGCTGGCCGCGATTCCCAAACCGTGGGCCGCTTGGTCGGCGGAAACGCGCATGACCGACGCCGAAGCGGCAGTAGCGCCGAACACCCCGGTAACAGCCGTGGTGTGGAAGCCCCGCCGCATCATGCCGACGCTCCCCAGGCCTACACGGATCATCACCTCGTAACCCACTGTCACGGCCTTGAGGAAGTCTGAGCCTGAAGCGGCCCTGGCCTGGCCGGTGGCCAACGCCGCGGGAACCACGACGACTCCCGGGTGGCTGGCCGTGCGCATCTCGGTGTCATCCATTTCGAAGCCGTGGCCGAAACCCGCATTGGCGAAAGCGGCGATCTCTACCGGCACCGGGGTGCCGTAATAAGCGAGGTTGGCCGGTCCCTCGGGTCGGTCCGTGACCGCATACCTTTGGACCTCCCTGGACCAAGGCAGCGATGCGAAGGCAACCTGGCAGCCCAAGGTGTCCAGGATGTGAAGCTTGACCTTGGTGGCTACCGCCTCCGGAAACGAGAGGTCCGGGTCGGTGAGGAACGCAGCCAGCTGTTGCGTTATGGGGGAACCCGGTTGTGCCGAAGCTGAAGCTGTCGAATCCGCGTCGCGGCGTTCTGTGGTGTCGATCAAAACCGTGCCTATCCCTTTGTCGAACTGCAGCTGTCCCTTGCTGGAATGCGCAAGTCACTTGCTGGAATGCACAAGGGGCCATCCCGGTGGTTTCGGATGGCCCCTTGGCAGTTTCTGAATTTCTAGCTATTGACGGTGATGCCCATCGGCTCGGTGAAAGCCTCAATGGCATGGCGTCCGCCCTTGCGTCCAAAGCCGCTGAGCTTTCGCCCGCCAAAGGGCATCTCGTCGATTCCGTTGCCGCCGCCTTGCCACCCGTTGATGTTCACGAGGCCGCTCACCAGGCGTTCAGCTATAGCCGACGCGCGCGCGAGATTCCGGGAGACCACGTAGTTCACCAGCCCGTAGTCGGAGTCGTTAGCCAGCGCGACAGCTTCGTCGTCCGTCTCGAACGTCATCAATCCGATGACGGGACCAAAGACTTCCTCGCGGATGACCTTCATGTCCGGGGTGCAATCGGTGATGAGGGTCGGCGCCGCGTAGAAGCCGGGTTCGATGTCCGGGCGCTTTCCCCCGGTTGCCACGGTGGCGCCTTCCTCGACTGCGGAGGCGATGAACCCTTCAACCCGGTCCCTGTGCTGGGCCGAGATGACCGGCCCCATAACGGCTTGGGGGTCGTCGCTGGGCCCGATCTTCAATGACTCGGCCACCTTCGTCAGACGGGCAACCAGCGCTTCTTTCAGGGAAGAGTGCACGATTGCGCGGCTCGGTGCGCCGCAAATCTGCCCGCTGTTGAAGGTCCACGTCAGGGACAGCACCTCCACGGCGCGGTCAAGGTCGGCATCGTCCAAAACCAGGCAGGCACCTTTGCCGCCCAGTTCCAGCAGGACCGGCTTGAGCGACTTCGCACAGGTCCGGGCGATTTCGACGCCGACTGCCGGACTTCCGGTGAAGCCCACCCCGTCAACACCCGGATTCCCAACCAGCTCCCGGCCGATTCCGGGGTCGCGACCGTTAATAACGTTGATCACGCCTGCAGGAATGCCCGCTTCCACGGCGATCCGTCCAAGTTCAAGCACACCCAGGGGGTCCTGCGGAGCGGGTTTGACCACCACGGTGTTCCCGGAGACCAGCGCCGGGCCTGCCATGCTCGAGAAATTGACGTAAGGCGCGTTGTACGCCGTGATGATGGCAACCACACCCACGGGTTTGAGCTTTGTGACGCCGAAGAGCGTCCGGTCCTTGATACCGGGCCGCGGACTGTACGTTTCTCCCAGCTCCTGCTGGCCGAGCTTTGCGGTGACGCGGAAGGCCTTCGCGGCCATGTCGACGTTCATGCCGGCAGTGCCTTTGACGGCCGCCCCCATTTCAGCGGCCAGGAGCGGCGCCAACGTCCCACGTTCTTCTTCGAGCCGCGAGGCCAGCGCTTCAAGCAACCTGACCCGCTCGGACTGGGGGAGCGCGGCCCAGCCCGGCTGGGCGGCGCGGGCAGCATCCACAGCCGACCGGACGTCGTCGGGCGTTGCTTCCGGCGCCAAGCCGACAACCTCCTCGGTGGAGGGATTGATGACCTCGTACGTGCCGCCGGAAGCGGGACGGTAGGTTCCGCCGATGAACAGCTCGAAAGTCCGGACATCGGCGAGGGTCTGGGTCACAGCTGGATCTCCTGGGCGTCGTCGTCGTGCAGCTTTGCACCGCTCCTGAATTCCTGCAGGCTGAAGATGCTGGTTGAGTCGATGTGCCCAAGACCGCGGGCCATGAGTTCAACGGCTGCCTGTTCTGCGAGGTTCACCATTGGCATCGGCACGTTGAGCTCGCGGGCCATTGCAGTGGCGAGGGCCAGGTCCTTGCGTCCCAGGGCAAGGGCAAATGTGGGCGGATCGTAGGCGTGCTTGAAAGCGATGTTCGGGAGCATGTGCTTGAGGAATGCGCCCTGGCCGTACGCGCCGTTCTGCAGGACTTTGAGGAGGGTCTGGTGGTCGATGCCGGCCTTGACGCCGGCGCTGATGACCTCGGAGAGCAGGATGAGGGTGGTGAGGCCGGTGGCGTTGTTGACCAGCTTGGCCACTGCGCCAGCGCCAGCCGGGCCGACGTGCATGAGCACCTTGGCCAGATGCTGCAGGACGGGCTGGGCGGCTTTGTAGTCCACCTCTTCACCGCCCACAAGAACCGTGAGTGAGCCCTCCCTGCAGTTTTGGAAGCCGCCGCTGACGGGCGCATCGAGGACTCCGACGCCCTTTTCGGCAAAAACCTTGCCGATCCGCTGGATCAGGGTGGGGGAGCTGGTGGAGACGTCAACATACGTGGATCCCTGCCGGATGCCCTCGATGATGCCGCCGGGTCCGAGGGCCACGGCCTCTACCTCGGGCGGTCCCGGCAGGGAGGTCAGGATGATGTCTGTCTGTGATGCAACCGCGGCCGGGGTGTCCGCCCATGTGACGCCGTATTCGAGGACGGGTGCTGCCGCTTCTTTGTTGACGTCGGTGACAATCAGTTCTTCACCTTGGTCCAAGAGGCGCAGTGCCATGTTGGAGCCCATTTTTCCCAGACCGATAAATCCAACTTTCATGGTGCGATTCCATTTCGTAGAGAGAGTTTGTGGAGGCTTTTTATTGGGGGTTTATCTCAGCCGCTGCGGCATGTGGGCGGCGGCGCTGGCGAACTTGGTGGCGTTTCCCGGTCGCGCTGAAGTGACGGATCGTCGGCCGGTTGAGGTGACGCGCATCACTGCCGGTGACTCTATCGCATAAGTTTGGTAAAGTCATGACTTGAGCTGGAAATATTCTCGCGCCCAGTAGTTCGCTGAAAACGCGTTGACGTGGGGTGACTGCTGCTCCGCGAAGGCGGGGGCCGGGGCGACCGTTCGTCGAATCCCAAAAATCAGCCTACTTAGGGTGCAAGGCGCTCAAGTTCACAGTCAAAAAACCTGTTGCTTCTACTGAAACAGTGCCCTAGTATCCACATAATGCTCGTACCGGGGTTCATCTACCCCGTATGCGGCCTTAGTCCGCTTCCCAAAACCCCCAAGTGCCGTTGCGAACAGCCGGCGAAAGGGAGCGGTTTCCCACATAAGCCCACAAGTCGTTCGCTCCATGAAGTTCCCACCGTGCTTTCCACAGAGAAGTGAAAGTCCAAAGCGAGAGAGTGTTCAATGAAGAATAAAATCCTGGCTACGGCGGTTGCCGCTACCTTCCTGCTTGCAGGCTGCGGCGCCCCCCAAGATCAAGGTGCCGCTGCCGCAGCTGCGGCCAACCAGAAGGTATCCAACCTGGACAGCCTCATCGAATCGGCCAAGAAGGAAGGGAGCCTGCTGATTTACACCTCCCTTACGGAGCCGGACATGAAGGCGATGACGGCAGGGTTTACCGAGAAATACGGCATCCAGGTCCAAGCGCTGCGCCTCGGCGGCAATGACGCCGCCACCCGGTTCGACACTGAGACAAGTGCCAACGCGCCCAGTGCCGACCTGCTGGTCCTCGCTGATCCGCTCTACGTTGGCGACCTCACCAGCAGTGGCAAGGCCGTCAAGATGGAGGATACCGGCCTCTACGATTTGCTGGACACCATCCCCAAGCACTTGAAGGCGCCTGAAATCGGCACTGCCGTGGTCCAGATCGTGAACGCGGGCATCGCCTACAACACCAATTCGGTCAAGCCTGAAGATGTTCCAAAGTCCTGGGAGGACCTTCTGGATCCGAAATGGAAAGGCAAACTGATCAACACCCCGGTTGATTCGTCCGTGAACAACCTCGTCATGTGGGGCCAGCTTTACGACAAGTACGGTGCTGACTACGTCAAGAAGATGGGTGCGCAAACCAGCCGTACCTACCCCAACTTGGTTCCCCTGCATGAAGCCCTGGCTGCCGGTGATGGCGAGATCGCGCTCCAGAGCGGGCAGTTCTACGTCGAAGGCCTGAAGAAGGCGGGCAAGCCCGTGGGCTTCGCCAACCTGTCGCCGTCCGTCTACCCGGTGAACGTCCTGGGCATCTCGGCCCGGGCTAAGAACCCCTACACCGCCCGTCTCTTCAGCTACTACCTTATGACCAAGGAAGGCGGGAAAACCATCACCAACCCCGCCACGGGCTCCTACTCCGCCTGGGATGAGGACAAGATTCCAGCCGACTTTAAGATCGTCACCAAGGAACAGAAAGACCGTTACAACGGAATGAAGAAGGAGATCATGGACGCCTACGGCAAGTAAAGCCGGGCCTCCAGCCTTCACTCACCACATGTGAACCACCAAACAAGGCGGTGGTCGCCGGACAACGGGACATTCTCGTTGCGAGGTGGCCACCGCCTTTGTGTTGTGCGGAAACCTCTGTTGTGCCGAAGTCCTCCGTTGTGCGGCGAGACGGTGAATGGCGTGAGCGCCCCAAGGCGACGTTCGACGGCGGGCTGCCGCCACCGCCGGCTTCAACGGACTGCAGGGGTCGGGCACGACGCCGGTGCTCACCACCGCTCTCGTGCGGGCTCCCGGTGATCACCACCGCTGCCGAACCGTACGGCAGGAGCCGCTCCGCCGCCGTCGAGCTTCACGTCCGCCAACCGTCGCCCAGGCCGGCCGCTTCGCCACAACAAGAAGCCCGGCCTCCCTGGTATTGCCGGGAAGCCAGGCTGTGAGTTGCCCCCTTGTAGGTGGCGGTATTAGTCGAAGCGTCCGCTCCTGCGCACTGCAAACAGGTACGTGACCGCCATGAGCAGGGTGGAGGTGAACATAGCCGCGCCCATGGCAAATGCCGTGGCTCCTGCCAGGGACACCAGCGGTGCAGTAGCGGCGCCCACGCCGAACTGGATGAGTCCCAGGAGTCCGGAGGCTGTGCCGGATCTCTGGCCTTGGTTCCGCAGTGCCATGGCATGGCAGTTGGGACTGATGAGCCCGCCGCTGGAGATGCACAGGAACAGCGGGACAGCCACAAGCAAAGCGGGTGCGCCCAACGCGATCGCCACGAACTGGGCGATTGCCCCCACCAACGCAATGGAAACTCCCCAACCCATGACCACCACGGGGCGTCGTCGGGTGGCGGCCCAGGCACTGACCCGGCTGAAGGACACGATTCCCACGGAGATCACGGCGAAGAGCAGCCCGTAAGACTGGGCATCAAAGCCGTAGTGGTCCTGGAACACGAATGCGCTCATGCCGATGAAAGTGAACATGCCTGCACCCATGAGGCATTGCACGGCGGCTGTACTGCAGAACACCGGATCGGTGAACACTGACCGGGCCTGCTGAAGCCAACGGACGAACCCGCCGCTGTGCCGCTGATCCACGGGTAGTGATTCCGGCACGCGCCAAATGGCAGCCAACAACAGACCGCTTACCAGTACCGCCAGCACCGCGAAGAGTCCCCGCCACGAGGTGACCAGGAGGAGTTGCCCGCCGAGGACGGGCGCCGCAATGGGAGCGACGCCGGCTGCAAGCATGAGGAGGGAAAATGCCCGGGCGGAGTTGGTTGGCCCGTAGGTGTCGCGGACTATGGCGCGGGCGATCACCATGCTGGAGCCGCCGGCCATGCCCTGGAGGAGCCTCAAGACGATGACGATCTCGATGGTGGGGGCGAGCGAGCACGCCAGGGACAATGCTACGTAGGCGGCCAAGCCGGTGATGAGCGGTGGTTTGCGTCCCAGCCGGTCGCTGAGCGTTCCCGCGATGACCTGCCCCAGGGCGAGTCCCACCATGCATGCGGACAGCGTCAGTTGTCCTGCGGAATCCGTCGCCGCCAGGTTGGCCGTCAGTGTGGGCAGTGCCGGCAGGTAGAGGTCCAGGGACAGTGGCCCGAAAGCGGTCAGAAGACCAAGCAGCAGCAGATTGACCGGTCGGGGAGCGGGTGGCGGGACCTCCTCTTCGGAAGGTTTCCGCGCGGGCTCTGTCTGATTTTCCATGCCCTGCTCCTCTATGCGATGCGGGCCTAATGCTCCGCAAACTCGTGGTGGGTCTCGGTGGAATGGCTAGGTCACTATGCGAGTAGTGGAACGTCAGAATGGGGATGCAGTGCGATATGCCGGAGTTTCCGCCACGCCCCAGCAAGAATCCGTTGTCTTCACAGCTCCGCCAAGTGGGAAGCGCTCCGACTACGCCTCTCATGGCCTCTAGTGCATCTGCCAGGTCCGGCACTTGGGGAGATCGCCGGAAAACCGGGCCACCGCCGTCGTTATCCCGTATTTACTGACCTGAATCGGTTTTTTGCTTAAGAGTTACCGTCCTCTTGCGACTAGTACATAATTTCATTAGTCTGTCTTGTAATGCAAGTCACAGGAGGTGCCTTGCCAACAGGAGGTGAGTCCCAATGGTTGTTTGTTTATCGCCAAACGGTGCCGCAATCTCGAAGTCCGGCGAGCCCGCCGACGAAATGCTCGTCGGCACCATCAGGGGAGTCGTCCACTTTGAGCGCGAATCCGCCGATCTTCCCTGGAAGGAGGTCAAGCGAAGCATTGAGGATGTGCACGTCAGCTCCGTCCTCTTTGAAGAAACAACCGGCTCGATCTTCGCCGGCGGCCATGGGCAAGGAGGCCTCTGGTACAGCGGCGACAAGGGCGAAACCTGGGAGCGGCGCCAGAACGGCATCGAAGAGAACCACATCTTCCACATCGCCGCGCAAAACCGCGACGGCGCCATCCGGCTTTTGGCGGGTGTGGAACCGGCGTCGTTGTACTTCAGTGACGACCTCGGGCTGAACTGGACCAAGCTGCCGGCACTGAACAAGGTTCCCGGCACCGAGAAGTGGACGTTCCCGCCGCCGCCTCATCTGGCTCACGCCAAGAACGTGGCCTGGCATCCCTCGGACCCGGACACCTTCTATGTCTGCGTGGAGCAGGGCGCGCTGCTGAAGACCACCGACGCCGGACAAAGCTTCAACGAGCTTGCTTCCTACGAGTCGCCCAATGACCTCTGGTACCACGACACCCACCGGATCGTCATTCGGGACCGCAACCCCAAGGAAATGTTCCTGGCCAGCGGTGAGGGCATCTACTTCAGCTCGGATGCAGGTGAAAACTGGGAGCACATCCAGACCCGCCAGGACCGTCTCGGCTACCCGGACGCGATGGCCATCGATCCGCACAACGAAGACACGATTTTCATCGCAGGAGCCGGCAACCCGCCGCGGACCTGGGTTGACCAGCAGGAGGGAACCTCCAACGCCGGTGTCATCCGCAGCGACGACGGCGGCAAAAACTGGTACGAGGTCTCCAACGGGCTGCCGCAGCCGCTCAAGGGCAACATCGAGGCCATGTCGCTCGCTTCGCATCCGGACGGCGTCGAGCTGTTCTGCGGAACCGCCACAGGCGAGGTCTATTACAGCGCGGACCGCGGCGGCAACTGGACCGAAGTGGCTACCAACCTTCCTCCGGTGTCAAAGGTCCACCACTACCGGTGGTTCCTGCCCAAGGAAGAACGGCTGCGCATCGAAGAACTGGCCCGCGCCGGTTTCTAGCCACTGCATTGGTCGTCGGACCGCGACCTTGCATCTTATGAAAGGCAAGTGAATGACAACTCAAGTACAAAGCGCGGAGGTGGTCCGGTCCCTGCCCCAGGTTCTGGCTTCCCGTGAGGCGGCCCTGGAGGCCGCCCGGGCGCTGAAGATCAGTATTGCCGAGCGAACGGCACTGACCGAAGAACTGCGGTCAGTCCCCGAGCAGAGCATTGCCGAAATCATGGACTCCGGATTGTTCGGGATGGTGACGCCGCGACGTTGGGGCGGATCCGAACTGGGCTTCGGCACCATGCTGGAGGTGCAGGCGGAGCTGGCATCCGCGTGCACGTCCACCGGGTGGGTTTACGGCGTGCTGGCAGGCCACACGTGGTTGGCTGCGCTGTTCCCGGAGCAAGCCCAGGAAGAGGTGTTTGAAGATCCGCGCTCGCTCATCGCGTCGTTGATTCGTCTGGGTGGCAACGCCCCGCAGCGCGTCGACGGGGGATTCCGCTGGCAAGGCGGGACGGGCCGGTTCTGCAGCGGCATCGACCATTCCAATTGGGTGTTGGTCGGGGGACAGGTCACCGAGGACGACGGTTCCGCGGAACCCTGGTACTTCCTGATCCCGGCCACCGACATCGAGATCATCGACGATTGGCATGCGGTGGGGCTCAAGGGGACCGGCAGCAAGTCACTGGTGGTGAAGGACGCCTTCATCCCGGCACACCGCGCCGTCCGCTTCAGCGACCTTGGCGCCGGCCGGGCGCCTGGTGCAGCGTTGCATCAGGCGGGGCATTACACGCTCCCGTATGACACGGTCTGGCCCTTGTCCTTGGCGGGTGCACCCATCGGTGCGGCCATGGGAGCGCTGAATGCTTTCGTGGAAGCGACCACCAACAGGGTGGCTGCATTGCCGCCGGTAGCCCAGGCCGGTAACGCTACGGCGTTTGCCCGCATAGCGGAGGCAGGGGCGAAGATCGACGCTGCCCGCGCCCTTCTCCTCCGTGATGCGGCAACCGCCGATGACGCCCTCCCCGGCACCACCTTCACCCGGCTGGAAAAGGCCACGAGGTCCAGGAACCTGGCCTTCGCGATCCAGCAGTGCCGGGACGCCGCCAACACGCTCTACCAGGCCAGCGGTGGCAGCGGAGTCTACCTGTCCGGCGAAATGCAGCGGTGGTGGCGTGATGTCAACGCAGCGTCGCAGCACGTCGCCTTTACCTGGGACCTCGCGGCAGTAGCCTATGGCCGCGCCGTTGCAGGTCTGGAAGCGTTGGGCGGTCCCGGCGCTGCAAAGCCGGGTCCGGGGGCTGCTGCGGCAGGCAAATAGGACGACGGCGGTCCCTCCTCGCCGTTTGCGAAAGAGCCGACCGGTGCTGTTGCGCCGGTCGGCTCTTTTGTGCGTGTTCGACGGCGGCTACTGCAGCGCGTTGCGGCTGCTGATCACCTTCAAGGTGCGCTCTGCCCAGGCGATCTTTGCTTCCGTGACGGCGATGATGTTGTCGATGGCAAGCTGACGCCCGAAAACCTCGTCGGGAGCCCAGCCGTCTGCTGAACCGTATTCCTCCCGCAGTACGCGCAGCGAGGTCTTCTGGTGCTCGAGCGATGCCTGCCACTGGTCCCGCGCCTGGATGATGAACTCTTCGAACGTCCCGGGAGGGAACAGGTCCGCCGTCCAGACGCGCAGGCTCAGTTCGTCCTTGACCTTGGTGAGGTCCAAATCAGAGGTCAGCCATTCGCGGAGGGACTCGCGTCCTTCCTCGGTGATGGTGTAAAGCCTGCGCTGGGGGCCGGAACGCCCTTGGGCCACTTTGCCGCTGACGAATCCGGCCGCCTCCAGCGACTTAAGCTCCCGATAGATCTGCGTGTCATAGGCGTGCCACCCGTGGCCGACTGAGGAAAAGAACCTCTTCTTGAGGTCGTATCCGCTTGCAGCATTGCGGGTCAGCAGCTGCAGAATGGCGTGCCCCAGCACACTGGGCCGCCGGGATTCAGCGGGAATCGACATTGACATACCTTCTCAATTCGCTTTGAGGGACCAGGGTATCTACCCCAGCATTCCACAAGTGGATTAGTTTGTCCCTCAATAGTCCAAACTCAGTTGCCGCCAGTATGGTGGTGTTCCGCTTTGAGGGTCAAGGTCCCCGATTATTCGCGGAATTTGCGGTTGGCGCCGAACCGTCCGCTTGGCCATAAATGTCAACTGTCAAGAAATCTCTTGTAAGAGTTGCACTTGTGCGTTAGTGTCAGACGTGTTTCACATCACATTGCAAACAAAGGCGTGAGCATGAGCGATAGTCAAGACAACATGGTGGACTTTGACCCCATGTCCCCGGAGTTCATTCAGGACCCGCACAGCGTCCTCCACAAACTGCGTGACGAAGCCCCGATTGCGCGCTCTGACCGCTGGGGCGGCTTCTGGGCCGTGACCAAGCGTTCCGACGTCGTAGCGCTGGCAAAGAACCACAAGCAGTTCCTCAACTCGGTTACCCACATTGTCCCGGGTGGCATGGCCGGCAAGACCAGGCCCCTAATGCACGCAGACCAGCCCGAGCACACGGACTTCCGCGAAGCGATGCTCCCGGTCTTCAACGGTCCGCTCGGTGACCGGCTGGCCCCCGAGGTCCGCGCACATGCCGAGGAACTGGTGGCCGGCATGGTCGCCCGCGGCACGGCAGATCTTGAGCGTGACTACGCCGGTCCCCTGATGGCTTACACGCTGACCCGTTTCTACGGCATGGAGGGCGTGGACCCCAAGGACCTGGACCGCTGGCTGCACCAGTACATGGAAGGCGGGCAGAAGCGCGAGCAGGGCACGGTTTCAGAAGCACATGTTGCCCTCATGAAGGTGGCAACCGACCTCGTCGAGGACCGCAAAGCCAATCCGCGTGACCCTGAGACGGACCTTGTTACTGCACTTCTCCAAGCACGTCCGCATGGCCGTCCGCTTGATGAGGAAAAACTTCTCGGCGCTGTCCGCCAGCCCTTCGTCATTGTTTGGCTGGCTACCTCCCACAGCCTGGGCAACATGCTCACGCGCCTGGTGGAGGACGTCGCCCTCCAGGACACGCTGCGCCGGAATCCCGAGCTGATTCCGGAAGCGCTGGAGGAATTCCTGCGCTTGGACATGCCGCAGCTGGGCTTTGCCCGCACCTCGGCCGGCGACTTCGAATACAAGGGCAAGCTGTTCAAGGACAAGGAACCGATTGCACTCGTATTCCCCGCCGCCAACCGGGATCCTGAAGTTTTCGAAAACCCGGATGAATTCCGGATCGGACGGACTCCCAACCCGCACCTGACCTTCGGCGCCGGCCTCCATGCCTGCCCCGGTAAGACCATCGCCCGCGCAGTGGTGCTTGCAGCCCTTGAGTCAGTCATCAAGGGAACCGGCAACTTTACATTGACGGCCGAGATCGAGCGGGAGCACTGGCCGTTCCGTGCCTCCCGGCATATTCACGTCGACATCGCAGCTCCCGAGCTGACGGAGGCCACACCGGACAATTTGGTTTCGGTGAACTGACGTACATGCCTCGTCCCCGGACCACGGGCCCCAAGGCAATCCATTCTGCAAAGCGGTAGAAATTTTGAAAGGCGGATGTCAGCTGTGACTTCCACGATTACTGTCCGTGAGGACAAGGCGCCGCCACCAGGTGGGTCCCAGACCCCCGGTGGCCCGACGCCGGGTTCCCGGCGTCGCAAGGCGTCCCGCAAGCCGGGGGGCAAGAAGTTCTCTCCCTTTAACATCATCTCCCTGGTGATCGCCGTCGGCTTCATTGCCCTGACGGTGGTGCCATTGGGCTCTGTCTTGATGCGGCTTTTCGTCGTTAACGGACAGATCACGCTGGCCCCGCTTGAGGAGACGCTCGGACAGGACATCCTGGGCCTGGTGGGCAGCACCGTGATCGTCGTCCTGGCCAGCACGGTGTTCGCAGTCCTGATTGGCGGCACGCTCGCCTGGCTGAATGAGCGCACCGATGCGCGCATGGGCCTTTTCTCTGACTTGCTGCCCATGATTCCGTTCCTCCTGCCCCCGGTGGCCGGTTCAGTGGGCTGGATCCTGCTGCTCGCACCCACCGGCGGTTACATCAACGGCGCCTGGGTCAAGATGATGGAATTCTTCGGTGTTCCGGACGCCTCGCCCTTCATGGACATCTACAGCTGGGGTGGCCTGATCCTGGTCTTCACCGTGTACGGCGTCGCCTTCACCTACATGATGATCGCCCCCGCGCTCCGTGTGCTGGACGCCAACCTCGAGGAGCAGAGCCGCGTGACCGGTGCCAGCACCCTCCGCACGCTCTTCAAGGTCACGCTCCCCGCTGTCCTCCCGGCTGTGGCGGCAGGCGCATTGCTTTGGGTTTGGGTTGCGTTCGCCACTGTGGACATCCCGTCCATGATCGGAACCGGCGCGGACATCTCCCTGCTCTCCCAGCGCATCGTCAACCTGCTGGTGTTCTCCTACCCGCCCAAGCAGGGCGTGGCCGTGGGACTCTCCCTCATCATTTCCGTCGTGGTCCTGGGTGCCTGGCTGCTCCAGTCCAAGATCCTTCGCTCGAACAAGTTCGCCACCGTGGGCGGCAAGGGAACGCGTTCGACGCCGATGCGCCTGGGCAAGTGGCGCGGCGTTGCCCGCGGCGGGATGGTCGCTTACGTCCTGCTCACCACTGTGTTGCCGTGCCTGGCGCTGCTCACCGTGGCGCTGACCGGCTCGTGGCGCCAGAACATCGATTGGGGATCGTTCGGTTTCCAGCATTTCGAGAAGATCTTCACGGACTCCTACGCCATGAAGGGCCTGACGAACAGCTTTACCCTGGGCCTCGTGGCCGCCACGATCGTTGTGGTGGTTGCCGCCATCGTTTCCCTCTTTGTCGCCCGCTCGGGCCGGGTCTTCGGCCGCGTGATCGACGTCGGAATCAAGCTGCCGGCAACCCTGGGCGCCCTGGTGATCGTAGTGGGCATGGTGCTGCTCTTCACGGGCCCGCCGTTCTACCTGAGCGGCACCACCTTCCTGCTGCTGATGGCATACTGCGCACTCTGCCTTCCGAACGCATCCATCTCGGCTGACGCAGCAGTTGCCGGCGTCGGCGGGGAACTGACCGAATCCTCGCGCATCTCCGGAGCTTCGGAGAGCAAGACGTTCTTCCGCGTCATCCTCCCGCTGATGATTCCTGCCTTGGTGGGCGCGTGGGCGCTGGTGTTCGTCAGGGTCCTGTCCGACCTGACTGCGTCTTCGCTCCTCGCCGGAGCAAACAACCCCGTGATCGGCTTCCAAATGCTGGAGCTGAGCCGCTACGGCTCATACACGGACCTTTCGGTCCTTGCGTCGATCCTCGCCGTCGTGTCCACAGTCACCGTTCTGGCGGCAGTCTGGTTTGGCCGCTGGTCCTCCCGCTGGACCCAGGCCCCCAAGGCATCACGTCGTCGCCGTCCTGCAAACCTGCGCTAGAAGAACCTGGAGATCATCATGACAACCCCCCAGATGGCGGTTATGAACACCAAGGCCCACGAGGCCGCGGCACCTGCCCCTGAAGTGACCGTGTCGCACGAGAGCCGCGAAGTCCTCACCATCAGCAACGTCTCGAAGTTCTTCGTACGTGCCAACGGAGCGGCGGTCCCCGCCGTCGACGGCGTCAGCCTCTCCGTGCGCGCTGGTGAGTTCCTCGTGCTGCTGGGCCCCAGCGGCTGCGGCAAGACCACCTTGCTCCGTTGCATCGCCGGCCTTGAGCAGCCGGACTCAGGCCGCATCGATATCGATGGCAAAACGGTCTACAGCTCCGTGGACCGCATTGAGCTCTCCGCGCAACAGCGCACCCTGAGCATGGTTTTCCAGTCCTATGCGCTGTGGCCCAACATGTCCGTGTTCGACAACATCGCCTACCCGCTGCGCAACCGCAAGATCCGGAAGGCCCAGATCGAGGAAGACGTCCACCGCATTGCCAAGCTGGTGGGCATCGATGAAATCATCGGACAGTTCCCCAACCACATCAGTGGCGGTCAGCAGCAGCGCGTGGCCCTCGCCCGTGCCTTGGTCAGCGGCGACGCGCTGGTGCTCTTCGATGAGCCGTTGTCCAACGTTGACGCCAAGGTCCGCAAAGATCTGCGCATCGAACTTGCTGCCCTGCAGAACCGCTTCGGTTTCGCTGCTGTGTACGTCACCCACGACCAGGAAGACGCCATGGAACTGGGTACCAAGATCGCGGTCCTGGAGAAGGGGAAGGTTGCCCAGGTGGCATCACCCCGCGAGGTGTACCAGAACCCGGCTTCCCGCTACGTGGCGACGTTCATCGGCTCCACCAACGAACTTGAGGGGACCGTCGTCGCTGTTGACGCTACGGGCCTGGAGATCGAAACGCCGCTCGGCGTGATCCGCAGCGAGCGCCTGCACGGCGAGTTCGCCAAGGGCGATGAGGTAGTGGCCATCTTCCGGCCCGAGCACGGTCACCTGTCCCCGGAACGTCCCGGCACGGTCAACGCCTTGAAGGCCACCTTCCGGATGGAGCTGTTCTCCGGCAGTCACGCTGAACAGGTAGTGACCCACAATCACAAGGTCTACCGCGTTTGGCACGGCAAGGAGCAGGAGCATGGCACGGAGGCCTGGATCAGCGTCGCGCCTGAAAAGGTTCACGTCTTCGAGCGCTAGGGCTTGGCAGGCAGATGCGGGGGCGGTCCGGTGCGGGCCGCCCCCGCGGCCTTTTAACACGTAGCTGCTAAATGCACATCAAACCCCGGGCCTCGGGGCCTGAGACTTAAAGGAGAGCCGCATGTGGGACTTCGTTGTAGTAGGAGCCACGTCCGCCGGAGTGGCTCTGGCGCGGGACCTCGGAGGCGACGGTGAGCGGTCAGTCCTCTTGCTGGACTGCCGGGACGCGCAGGGTGGCGCGGCCCCGGCCGTTCGTCCCCACGTCCTGGAGTTCGACGGGTGGGTCGCTGCAGGTGCCGTGGAGTGGGCTCCCGAGGCAGTGTTGCCGCACTTCAAACAGTGTGAAGCCGACCGGGAGTTCGGTTCCCTGCGCTATCACGGAAGCAGCGGTCCCCTGAGACTGTGGCGCTCTCCGGAGGAGCGGTGGACGGCCCTGGACCGGGGCTTCCGTAGTGCAGCGGTGGAGAAAGGCCATCCGTGGGCTCCGGACCATAACGCCCCGGGCGTCCTCGGTGTCTCACCTCTGGCATGGGGCGGTTTGGATTCAGTGGCCGGCATCGAGACGCTGCAGGTGGAAGCCGTGGATCGGGTGCTCCTGGACGGCTACCAGGCCGTGGGCGTTCGGGTCCTGGCCAACAGTGCATGGCAGGACGTGGAGGCCAAGGAAGTCTTTCTCTGCGCCGGGGGAGTGGCGACGCCCGGTATCCTCCAGCGCAGCGGTATCGGCCCCGCCGACTATCTCGACTCAGTGGGCATCAGGCCCGTCCTCGACTTGCCGGTGGGACAGGGGCTGCAGGTGCACCCGCAGTTGCGCATGGTGGCTGCCACTGAAGGCACAGCTGTATCCGGCGGACCTGAGGAAAATTCCCCCGGAGGGATGCTGGCTCGTTGGAACACGGGATTGGAAGGCACGGCAAGCGGCGACTTGATGGCGTGGACGGTTAACGGAACAGGAATGGCAAACGGCCAAGGCGGTCTCACAGGCGCCCTGGCACAGGTTTTCTCCCGCGGCACCGTCCAGGTAGCCGGTCCCGATCCCGTC